>DEQR01000003.1 GCA_002360535.1 Thiobacillus sp. UBA3361 | reverse complement strand
CATCTTGCGCGGCGCCAGGTTGGCCACCATCACGGTGAGCTGGCCCACCAGGGTTTCGGGGGCGTAGGCGGACTTGATGCCGGCGAATACCTGGCGCGGCTTGGGCTGGCCGTCCACCACCTCGCCGATGTCCAGTTCCAGGCGCAGCAGCTTGTCGGCGCCCTCCACGTGGTTGGCGGAGACGATGCGGGCTACCCGCAGGTCCACCTTGGCGAAGTCGTCGATGGCGATGTGGGCCGCCGTGCCAGCAACCTTGGATTCGTCCGCCTGGGCCACGTGCTGCTGGTGCTCGGCGTGACGAACCGGTGCCACCGGCGGGGTCGGGGCCAGGCTTTCCTTGTTCTCGTCCACCATGGCCTCCACCTTCTTGGGGTCCACCCGGGTCATCAGGTGCTGATAGGGCTGGATGGCGTGCTCCGCCAGCAGCGCGTCCGCGTCGGCCCAGGTCAGGGGTGGAATGTTGAGGAACGATTCCACATCCGCCGCCAGTTTCGGCAGCACCGGCTTCAGGTACAGGGTGAGCAGGCGGAAGGCGTTCAGGGACACGGTGCAGACTTCGTGCAACTGAGCGCCCCGGCCTTCCTGCTTGGCCATCTCCCAGGGCTTGTGCTGATCCACATAGAGGTTGGCCATGTCCGCCAGGGCCATGATCTCCCGCAGGGCCTTGCCGAACTCCCGCGCCTCGTAGAGTTCGGCGAGCTCGGTGGCCGCGGTCTGCATGGCTACCAGCAGTTCGTGGCCGTCAGGCAGGGCGGCCAGGCGGCCGCCGAATTTCTTGCTGATGAAGCCCGCCGAGCGGCTGGCGATGTTGACGAACTTGCCCACCAGGTCGGCGTTCACCCGCGCGGTGAAGTCGTCCAGGTTGAGGTCGATGTCCTCCAGGGAGTTGTTCAGCTTGGCGGCGTAGTAGTAGCGCAGCCATTCCGGGTTCAGGTGCCTGAGGTAGCTTTCGGCGGTGATGAAGGTGCCCCGGCTCTTGGACATCTTGGCCCCGTTCACGGTCAGGAAGCCGTGGCAGTTCACCGCCGTGGGGGTGCGGTAGCCCGCGTGCTCCAGCTCGGCGGGCCAGAACAGGGCGTGGAAGTAGAGGATGTCCTTGCCGATGAAGTGATACACCTCGGTGCCCGCCGCGCGGGCCTTGGCCGCGTCCCAGAAGCTGTCGAAGTCGATGCCCCTGCTTGTTCCCTTCTCGTCGCACAGGTTGCGGAAGCTGCCCAGGTAACCGATGGGGGCGTCCAGCCAGACGTAGAAATACTTGCCGGGGGCGTCGGGGATCTCGAAACCGAAGTAGGGGGCGTCCCGGGAGATGTCCCAGTCGGTGAGCCCGCCCTGGAGCCACTCGTTGAGCTTGTTGGCGGCCTCCACCTGCACCTGGGGCGGCACGATCCAGCCCTTCAGGAAGTCGGCGCAGCGGGGGTCGGAGAGCTTGAAGAAGTAGTGGTCCGAGGTCTTGCGCACCGGCTTGGCGCCGGATACGGCGGAGTAGGGCTCGATGAGCTCCGTGGGCTGGTAGGCGGCGCCGCATACCTCGCAGGAGTCGCCGTACTGGTCCTTGGCGTGGCACTTGGGGCACTCGCCCTTGATGAACCGGTCGGGCAGGAACATCTCCTTGACCGGGTCGTAGAACTGTTCGATGGCCCGCACCTCGATCAGCCCGGCGGCCTTCAGCTTGGTGTAGATGTCGTTGGCGTAGTGGCGGGTCTCGGCGGAATTGGTTGAGTAATAGTTGTCGAAGCCCACCAGAAAGCCGTCGAAGTCGCGCTTGTGCTCGTGCCACACCCGTTCGATGAGCGCCTCCGGCGTGATGCCCTCCTTCTCGGCGCGCAGCATGATGGGCGTGCCGTGGGTGTCGTCGGCGCAGCAATACCAGCACTCGTGGCCGCGCATCTTCTGGAACCGCACCCAGATGTCGGTCTGGATGTACTCCACCAGGTGGCCCAGGTGGATGGCGCCGTTGGCGTAGGGCAGGGCGGAGGTGACGAGGATTTTGCGGGGCATGGCATCGTTGTTTTATTGGAGAATTGCCGGATTCTAGCCGCCGGGGGCGGGGACGCATACAGAAGGGGCAGGCAGCAGGTTCCCGTATATCCTCTTGCGTGGAGGACGCCATGGACCAATTCACCCGCATTTTCATGCTGCACCAGCTCCTGAAAACCCGCCGTCGTCCGGTGTCGATGGCCGTCATCACTGACAAGCTGGAATGTTCCCGGTCCACCGCCAGCCGCACCATCGGCGAACTGCGCGACCTACTCCACGCCCCCCTGGAATACGACCCACGCGCTCGTGGCTACCGATACGCGACGGACGGCGACAGCTATGAACTGCCGGGCCTATGGTTCACCCGGGACGAACTGCGGGCCTTCGTGGCCTTCCAGGAAATGCTCAAGGGCGTGGGGCCCGGCATGCTGTCCGAGCTGATGGCCCCGTTCATCGACTACGCCCACATCCTGCTATCCATCAACGGTCGGCATCACTACGCCGTCGAGAACCGCTTCATCATCACCGGCGTGCAGGCCAAGCCGGTGGACAGACGCGTCTTCAACCACACTGTCACCGCCATCATGAAACGCCGACGGCTGCGCATCGACTACCTGGGGCGGCACAGCGGCGAGCGCACCGAACGGGAAGTCTCGCCCCAGCTTCTGCTCCATTACCGAGGAAACTGGTACATGGGCGCCTGGTGCCACCTGCGGGAAGACTTGCGCACCTTCGCCCTGGACCGGATCAAGACCGCCCAGGTCCTAGACACCCAAGCCCAGGAGGTGGATTCAAAAAGATTGAAACAGGTGTTCGAGGCCAGCTACGGCATCTATTCCGGCGAACCCCAGGCCTGGGCCGTGCTGCGCTTCACCCCGGAGCAGGCCGTCTGGGAAGCGGGGGCGATCTGGCACCCCGAGCAGGAGGCGCGCTACCTGGAGGACGGCCGATACGAACTCAAGATTCCCTATGCCTCCACCGGCGAGATCGTCCACGAAATCCTGGCCCGCACCCCGGATGTGGAAGTGGTCTCGCCCCCCGAGCTACGCGCCCTGGTGCTGGAGAAACTGCGGGAGGGGGTCAGGCGGCTGGAAGAATAATTCACGCGGCTTGGCCCACTGTGTCAGGTTCTGAGACACCACCCCCCGTATCCTGTCGTTACACCCGCCCCTGGCGGGTGTGCCATTTCGACAGGAGACCACCATGAACCTCACCGCCACCCTCGACCCCGCCACCCTCGCCCGCCAATTCTGCGGCGACACCCTGCGCTACCGGGTGCAGGCCGAAAAGACCCTGGCCCAGGAAGACCTGCGGGTCACCGTTACTGTCACCGCCGTGGTGCCCACCCGGGACCTGAGCCAGGCCGAACTGGACAACCGGGTCCGCGACGCCCTCAAGGCGTTTCTGCCCATCGACTGGGTTTTCAGCCACATCGTCCGCCAGTCCGATGCCCTGGGCTACGAGCGCGTCACCTTGCGCGCCTCGGGCCGGGCTCCTGCGGAGGATTGCTACGGCCTGCAGGAGCGCGCCCGGGACGCCAGCCGCCAGGGCCTGTCCATCGAGTACCCCCAGGTGGACTACAGCCTGTCCAACGCCCGCATGAACCAGATCCTCCAGACCCTGCGCCTGGAAACCCTGGGCCAGGTGACGGAGCAGATACCGCCGCTGAACCAGGCCACGGGCCGGGAATGGCGCATCGGCGACATCGAGTTCGGCATCCAGAGCGACCCGGACTATGAGCGCTACATCAATACAAATCACCGTTACTCCGGCAAGGGTGCCTATCGCGCCTCGGGACGCGAGGACATGGACGAGGAGGCCGAGGGCCTGGTGGGCGCGGAGCGCGTCATCCTCATCAGCCTGGTGACCCTGCGCGCCAGGGAAGGGGCGAACGGCTGATCTCGGGAGAAGGACATGCTCGGCGCCATCATCGGAGACATCGTCGGCTCGGTGTGGGAGTTTCACCGCATCAAGACCAAGGACTTCCCCCTGTTCGGGGAGCGGAACGGCATCACCGACGACAGCATCCTCACCGTGGCGGTGGCCGACGCGCTGCTCCACGACCGGGACCCGGCCGAGGCCATGCGGGATTGGGCGCGCAAGGTCAAGCCCGGCCGGCACGTGGCCGGCTACGGCAAGCGCTTCATCAACTGGGTGGCCGCCCCCACGGTGCAGCCGCCCTACGGCAGCTACGGCAACGGCGGCGCCATGCGGGTCAGCCCCGCCGCCTTCCTGGCCAGCAGCCTGGAGGATTGCCTGGACAAGGCGCGGCGGGTCACGGAGGTCACCCACAATCACCCGGAAGGCATGAAAGGCGCCCTGGCCACCGCCCATGCCATCTGGCTGGCGCGTCAGGGAGAACCCGCCACCGCCATCCGCCTCGTCCTATCCGAGACGTATGGCTATGACATGCGCCGCAGCGTGGACGAGATTCGTGCCGTCCACGTCTACAACGAGACCGCCGCCGGCTGCGTGCCCGAGGCCCTCACCTGCGCCCTGGAGGCGAAGGATTTCGAGGACGCGATTCGCAATGCCGTGTCCTTGGGTGGGGATGCGGATACGCTGGCGTCGATTGCGGGGGGATTGGCGGAGGGGATGTTTGGGATGCCCGGGGAAATACTTACGCGTGGTCTGGAATATTTCCCGGTAGAGATGTGCGATGTAATCAAAGAGATGTACAAGAGTAATGCCGCAATTGCAGGTGGCCAGGATGGTGAAATGCTCACACCTAACCACAACATCATCCACCGTTTCTCGCATGTATCAACCGAAAGGTCCAAAAGGAGTGATATGCCAACATATCCAGATTCCAATGATCGTGATGACAATGAGCATTCTATTGAAAGCTGTATCCACCTGTTGCGAAGCATTCGGGCGGCTGGCGAACTACCGGAAAGCGTCATTGCTGACCTGCTTAATCTCTATTCAGAGACAATCAATACATTGAAATCACATCATGTATTACGGACAGCCAACAACCCTACGGGAGATTATGCGGAGCACCTTGCTAAAACCAGGATGGGCTTAGAACTTGAGCCTCCTAACCAGCGGGGATACGACGCTGTCGATGCATGTGGGTTTCGCTATCAAATCAAGGGGCGACGAATAACCCCTCACAATCCAGCCATGCAGTTCGGTGTGGTCAGGAATATTGATGGGCACCCTTTTGATTTCTTGGTTGGTGTTATCCTAAATGAGGATTGGAGTGTTCGCCGCGCCATCAAGCTCACTCGCAATGCATTTTTGGAATTTGCTCCTTTCAATAATCATCAGAATGGACATATCCTGGTATGGAATGATCATAATTTTGGGCGCCTTGGTGTAGAAGATGTAACTCATTTGTTTGTGTTGTAACTCTTTTTGCTTTTTCACGCGATATTTCTCAATTTAGAGCTCACCATCATCCCAGTTTTCTACACCGACTCCATGCTGGCCGAAGCCGACAGCTATTCGCCCAGCGCCATGAAGCCGCGCGCCGTGGTGGCCTCCTGGCAGGCCCTGGGCATCCAGCTGCGCATCCTTGCCCCCGATCCCGTCACACCGGATGACCTGCGCCTGGCCCATGCCGATCGCTACGTGGACGGCGTGCTCTCCGGCGAGATCGCCAACGGTTTCGGCAGCCGCGACCCCAAGGTGGCAGCCTCGTTGCTGTACACCAATGGCGCCATGCTGGCCGCCGCCCGGGCGGCGCTTGAGAGCGGTGGGTTCGCCGTGGCGCCCTGTTCGGGCTTCCACCATGCCGGCTACAACTTCGGCGGCGCCTACTGCACCTTCAACGGTCTGGTGGTGGCTGCCCAGTGGCTCAAGTTCCGGGGCCGGGTGGAGCGGGTAGGCATCCTGGACTTCGACATGCACTACGGCAACGGCACCGACCACATCCTGGCCCGCCTGGACCTGGACTACGTGCGCCATTACACCGCCGGCGCTCACTGGCACGAGGCCAGCGAGGGCGAGGACTTCCTGGCGGCTATCGACGGCATCGTGGAAGGCATGGCGGACTGCGACCTGATCCTGTACCAGGCGGGGGCGGACCCCCACGTGGACGATCCCCTGGGCGGGTTTCTCACCACCGTACAACTCCTGGAGCGGGACCGGCGGGTGTTCGCCGCCGCCCGGGCCAGGAATCTGCCGGTGGCCTGGAACCTGGCGGGCGGCTATCAGCGGGACGCCTCGGGCGGCATTCGCCCGGTCCTGGACATCCACGACAACACCCTGCGGGCCTGTCTGGAGGCGTCATGCGCGCCACCCTGAACCCCGGCGTCCGGCCCGTGGAGGCCTGGGCCTGGGCCATGTACGACTTCGCCAACTCGGGCTACACCACGGTGGTCATCACCGCCGTGTTCAACGCCTATTTTGTGGCCACGGTGGCGGGCAACGCGCCTTGGGCGACCCTGGCCTGGACCAGCGCCCTGGCGGTGTCCTATGCCTTGATCATGCTCACCGCTCCCGGTCTGGGGGCCTATGCCGACCTGCGCGCTGCCAAGAAGCGGCTGCTGGCCTTCACCACCCTGGGCTGCGTGGCGGGCACGGCGGCCCTGGGCTGGGTGGGGCCGGGGGACCTGTGGCTGGGCATCGCGCTGGTGGTGGTGAGCAACTACTTCTTCGGCACCGGCGAGAACCTGATCGCGGCCTTCCTGCCGGAACTGGCCAGGGGACGGGCCCTGGGCCGCCTGTCGGGGCTGGGCTGGGGGGTGGGCTATCTGGGCGGTCTGCTGACCCTGGGGTTGTGCCTGGCCTACGTGACCCATGCGCTGGGGCGGGGGGATGGCGCGGAGGCGTTCGTACCGGCGACCCTGTGGATCACCGCCGGGGTTTTCGTGCTGGCATCCCTGCCCACTTTCCTGTTCCTGCGCGAACGTGTGGCGGCGGAGGGGGCGATGCGTCGTCCCGTCGGGTCGGCCGCCGGCCGGGCCTATGCGCGTATGCTGGCCACCCTGGGACATGCCCGGGATTACCCGGACCTGTACCGGTTCCTGGCCTGCATCGTGCTCTACCAGGCCGGGGTGCAGGCGGTGATCGCCCTGGCGGCGGTGTATGCCCAGCAGGCCTTGGGCTTCACCACCCAGGACAGCATCCAGTTGATCCTGGCGGTGAACGTGGCCGCCGCCGCCGGGGCCCTGGCCTTCGGCCCGCTCCAGGACCGCCTGGGCCACCGGCCGGCTCTGGCCCTGACCCTGGTGGGCTGGCTCGCGACCGTGCTGCTGGCCTGGCGGGCAGTCACGCCAGGTCAGTTGTGGCCGGCGGCGGGGCTGGCGGGGCTGTGCCTGGGCGCGTCCCAGTCGGGTGGGCGGGCCCTGGTGGGCTACCTGAGCCCCTGGTCCCACCGCGCCGAGTTCTTCGGGCTGTGGGGCGTGGCGGTGAAGCTGGCCGCCATTCTGGGGCCGGTGAGCTACGGGGCCGTGGTGTGGTGGATGGATGGCCAGCATCGTCCGGCCATGCTGGTGTTGGGCGTGTTTTTCCTGGCCGGTCTGGCGCTGCTCGCCGGCGTGGACCCCCGGCGTGGCCGGCGTCGGGCTCTGCGGGCTAGGCGGGGGGAGGTCAAATTGCTCGTTGCCGGCGCGCCGCCCCTTGGGTAGAATCAGCCCCTCTTTAGGCGCGTAGCTCAGCTGGTTAGAGCACCACCTTGACATGGTGGGGGTCGTTGGTTCGAGTCCAATCGCGCCTACCAACACCCTTAAAGGATTGCGTAGAAGATGACGATACGAACTGGCGGCACACTTCGGGTTCCTGGAGCGGGTTGAGTTCTCGTCTGATGCAGTCCTGAGAGAGAAAGTGCGGCCCGACCGCACTTTTTTTTTGCTTGAACCTGTAGATCGATAGCGGAGCGCTTCATGCCTCAGATCACCCTTCCCGACGGTTCGGTCCGATCCTTCGAGCAGCCGGTCAGCGTCGCCCAGGTGGCCGCCGGCATCGGTGCCGGTCTGGCCCGCGCAGCCCTGGCCGGCAAGGTGGACGGCAAGCTGGTGGATACCTCCCACGTCATGGAGGGGGATGCGCATCTGGCCATCGTCACCGACAAGGACGCCGACGGCCTGGACCTGATCCGCCACTCCACCGCCCACCTGCTGGCCTATGCGGTGAAAGAACTGTTCCCGGATGCCCAGGTGACCATCGGTCCGGTGATCGAGGACGGCTTCTACTACGACTTTTCCTACAAACGCCCCTTCACCCCCGAGGACCTGGCGGCCATCGAGAAGCGCATGGCGGAACTGGCCAAGAAGGATTTTCCGGTCAGCCGCGAGGTGTGGAACCGGGACGCGGCGGTGGACTACTTCAAGTCCATCGGCGAGCACTACAAGGCGGAGATCATCGCTTCCATCCCCGCCGACCAGGATGTCTCCCTGTATCGTGAAGGCGACTTCATCGACCTGTGCCGCGGGCCGCATGTGCCTTCCACCGGCAAGCTGAAGGCATTCAAGTTGATGAAGGTGGCCGGCGCCTACTGGCGCGGCGACTCGCGCAACGAGATGTTGCAACGCATCTACGGTACCGCCTGGGCGCGCAAGGAAGATTTGGAGGAATACCTGCACCGCCTGGAGGAAGCGGAAAAGCGCGACCACCGTCGGCTGGGCAAGCAGCTGGACCTGTTCCACCTGCAGGAGGAGTCGCCCGGCATGGTGTTCTGGCACCCCCACGGCTGGGTGATCTGGCAGGAGGTGGAACAGTACATGCGCGCCAAATTCCGGGCATACGGCTATCAGGAAGTGAAGACGCCGGCGGTGATGGACCGCAGCCTGTGGGAAAAGTCCGGCCACTGGGACAACTACCGTGAAAACATGTTCACCACCGCCTCCGAGAACCGGGACTACGCGGTGAAGCCCATGAACTGCCCGGGCCATGTGCAGATCTTCAACCACAGCCTGCGTTCCTACCGCGACCTGCCGCTGCGCATCGCCGAGTTCGGCGCCTGCCACCGCAACGAGCCCTCCGGGGCGCTGCACGGCCTGATGCGGGTACGCGCCTTCGTGCAGGACGATGCCCACATCTTCTGCGCCGAGGAGCAGATCCAGTCCGAGGTGTCGGACTTCATCCAGATGCTGCAATCGGTCTATGCCGACTTCGGTTTCCACGACGTCCTTGTGAAGCTGTCCACCCGGCCGGACAAGCGGGTCGGTTCCGACGAGAGCTGGGACAAGGCCGAAGCCGCCCTGGCCGCGGCCCTGGAGCAGAACCACCTGTCTTATGATCTGCAACCGGGCGAAGGGGCCTTCTACGGCCCCAAGATCGAGTTCACCCTGAAGGACTCCCTGGGCCGGCTGTGGCAGTGCGGCACCATCCAACTGGATTTCAACCTGCCCGTGCGCCTGGGGGCCGAATTCGTGGCCGAGGACAACAGCCGCAAGCCGCCGGTGATGCTGCACCGGGCCATCCTGGGCTCCATGGAGCGTTTCATCGGCATCCTCATCGAACACCACGCCGGCAACTTCCCGATTTGGCTGGCGCCGGTGCAGGTGGTGGTGATGAGCATTACCGACGCCCAGGCGGAATATGCCCGGCAGGTAACGGAAGGCCTTACAAAACAAGGCTTCCGAGCCGTTTCGGACTTGAGGAACGAGAAGATTACCTATAAAATACGTGAACACTCCATGCAGCGCGTGCCCTATCAGGTCGTCATCGGCGAGAAGGAACGCACTGAAGGCAAGATCGCAGTGCGCGCGCGCGGTGGCGAGGATCTGGGGCAAATGAGCCTGGATACCTTCCTCGTGCGGCTGCGTGAGGGTTGAGCGGAGGAGCCGGCTGGATTAGCCCGCTCCTCTATGTTTTGGGGCCGGACACCGGCTTCATGGAAAGAGGGGTTTCGACATAGCACTGGACAAGGAGATAAGAATCAACGGCGAGATCGACGCGCCGCAGATTCGGTTGGTTGGGGAAGACGGTGAGCAATTGGGCATCGTTAGTTTGCGCGAAGCGCTGGCCAAGGCGGAAGACGCCGAGCTGGATTTGGTGGAGATCGCTCCCCAGGCCAGCCCCCCGGTCTGCAAGGTCATGGACTATGGCAAGTACAAGTACCATGAGCAGAAGAAGCAGCACGAGGCCAGGCTCAAGCAGAAGCAGATCCAGGTCAAGGAAATCAAGTTCCGGCCTGGCACCGATGAAAACGACTACCAGATCAAGCTGCGCAACATGACGCGCTTTCTGGAGGAGGGCGACAAGGTGAAGGTGACCCTGCGCTTCCGGGGCCGGGAGATGGCCCACCAGGAACTGGGTATGGCCCAGCTCAAGCGTGTCGAGGGCGATTTGATGGAGCTTGGCGTGGTCGAGCAGTTCCCCAAGCTGGAAGGCCGGCAGATGGTGATGATGCTGGCGCCGAAGAAGAAGAAATAGGCCGAGTTTCATGAGGCGGGCGTGGTCCTCCGAACCGCGCCAAGGCAGTACCGAGCAGCACCCGGGTTTTACCCATAAGTGCCGACAGGTTGGTGAAGCGTTCCCGTTGGGAACCACCTCACGGCATCGAATGAATGGAGCAAACAATGCCCAAGATGAAGACCAAGAGCGGCGCCAAGAAGCGCCTGCGGGTGCGCGGCAGCGGCAGCGTCAAGCGCAGCCACGCCTTCCTGCGCCACATCCTGACCAAGAAGTCCACCAAGCGCAAACGCAACCTGCGCGGCATGGAAACCGTCCACGAAAGCAACATGGGCCACGTGCGCGCCATGCTGCCCTACGCGTAAGGAGAGAGACCATGCCTCGCGTCAAACGTGGCGTCACCGCCCGCGCCAGCCACAAGAAGGTCATCGACGCCGCCTCGGGTTTCCGTGGCCGGCGTAACAACGTCTTCCGCGTCGCCAACGAAGCGGTCATGAAGGCGGGGCAGTATGCCTACCGCGACCGCCGGCAGCGCAAGCGCCAGTTCCGCCAGCTGTGGATCGCCCGTATCAATGCCGCCGTGCGCGAACTGGGCATGACCTACAGCCAATTCATGAACGGTATGAAGAAGGCCGCCATCGACATCGACCGCAAGGTCCTGGCCGACATGGCCGTGTTCGATCAGGCCGCCTTCGCCAAGGTCGCCGAGCAGGCCAAGGCCAGCCTGGAGGCTTGACTCGCCGCCAAGTACGACAGGGGAGGCCGCGAGCCTCCCCTTTTCATTTCGAGCAGCAACCCGGACATCCGCCATGAGCACACTGGAAGACCTCCCAAGGGACGCCGAAGCGGCCTTCGCCGCGGTCGATAACCTGCCTGCCCTGGATCAGGCCAAGGCCAGGTTCCTGGGCAAGACTGGCCTGATCACCGAACAGATGAAAGGCCTGGGCAAGATGGACGCGGAGGGGCGCAAGGCCGCCGGCGCGCGCATCAACCAGATCAAGGACCAGGTGGAGGCCTCGCTCAAGGCGCGCCGCGAGGCCATCGAGGCCGAAACCTTGCGCAGGCAGCTGGCGGCCGAGGCCCTGGACGTGACCTTGCCGGGGCGTGGCGAGACGATGGGCGGGTTGCATCCGGTCACTCGCACCCTGGCGCGCATCGAGCGGATGTTCGCCTCCATGGGCTTCGAGGTGGCGGACGGGCCGGAGATCGAGACCGATTTCTACAACTTCACCGCCCTGAACATCCCGGACAACCACCCGGCGCGGGCCATGCACGACACCTTCTACCTGCCCGGCGGGCACTTGCTGCGCACTCACACCTCGCCGGTGCAGGTGCACTACATGCAGCGCCAGCAGCCGCCCATCAAGATCATCGCCCCCGGCCGCGTCTATCGCTGTGACTCCGACGTGACCCACACGCCCATGTTCCACCAGGTGGAAGGTCTGTGGGTGGACGAGACGGTCAGCTTCGCCGATCTGAAGGGGGTGCTGGCCGATTTCATGCGCCACTTCTTCGAGCGCGACCATATGCCGGTGCGCTTCCGGCCGTCCTTCTTCCCCTTCACCGAGCCCTCGGCCGAGATGGACATCGGCTGCGTCATCTGCGGCGGCGACGGCTGCCGGGTCTGTTCCCACACCGGCTGGCTGGAGGTGCTGGGCTGCGGCATGGTGCATCCCAACGTCTTCGGCCATGTCGGCTATGACGCCGAGAAGTGGCAGGGCTTCGCCTTCGGCCTGGGCGTCGAGCGCCTGGCCATGTTGCGCTATGGCGTCGATGACCTGCGTCTCTTTTTCGAGAACGACGTCCGCTTCCTGAAACAGTTTGCCTGAGGACCCGCCATGCAATTCTCCGAAGCCTGGCTGCGCAGCCTGGTCAATCCCGATCTCGACACCCGGCAACTGGGTCATCTGCTGACCATGGCCGGCCTGGAGGTGGAGGCCATGGAGCCCGCCGCGCCGCCCTTTGACGCGGTGGTGGTGGCGGAAATCCTCACTGCCGAACGGCATCCCGACGCCGATCGCTTGCAGGTCTGCACGGTCAGGGTCGGGGAGGGCGAGCCCTTGCGCATCGTTTGCGGCGCGCCCAACGCCCGTGCCGGCCTGAAGACCGCCTGCGCGCAGGTGGGTGCGGTGCTGCCCGGCGATTTCCGCATCAAGCAGGCCAAGGTGCGGGGCGTGGAATCCTCCGGGATGCTCTGCTCGGCCAAGGAACTGGGCATCGCGGAAGCGGCCGAGGGCATCATGGAGTTGCCTGCCGATGCGCCGGTCGGTGACAGCCTGCGCGATTACCTGGGCCTGGATGACCAACTCATCACCCTCAAACTGACCCCCAACCGGGGTGATTGCCTCTCCGTGCAGGGGATCGCCCGCGAGGTGGCGGCGATCACCGGCACGCTGAGGCAGGCGGTGCCGTGCGATCCGGTCGCGGCGGACATCGATGACAGTTTCCCTGTGGCGATCACTGCCCCCGAGGCCTGCCCGCGCTATCACGGCCGTGTCATCCGGGGCATCGACCCCAAGGCCCACACCCCCGACTGGATGGTTCGGCGGCTGGAGCGCTCGGGTATGCGGCCCATCCACCCGGTGGTGGACGTGACCAACTACGTCCTGCTGGAACTGGGCCAGCCGATGCACGCCTTCGACCTGGCCAAGCTTTGTGGCAGCGTCCAGGCACGTATGGCGCGGGCCGGAGAAACACTGGCCCTGCTCAACGAGCAGAGCATCGAACTCGACGCGCAAAGCCTGGTCATCGCCGACGACGGCGGCCCCCTGGCCCTGGCCGGCATCATGGGCGGAGTGGCCTCGTCGGTCACCGAGTCCACCCTCGACATCTTTCTGGAAGCCGCCCACTTCTCCCCGGCTGCCATCGCCGGCCGCGCGCGCGCTTTCGGCCTGGGCAGCGACTCCTCGCACCGCTTCGAGCGCGGCGTCGATCCGGAATTGCCGGCCCGGGCCATGGAACGCGCCAGCCGTTTGATCCTCGACATCTGCGGCGGCAAGGCAGGCCCGAGTCGGGAAACGGTCGGAAAGCCGATACCACCCGCCGTCATCGTTTTCCGCCCGGCGCGCGCACGCCGGCTGCTGGGCATCGATCTTGGCGACGAGACGATGCGGGCTTTGCTGGCGCGTCTCGGACTGGCGATCGAGACGGAAGGCGAAACCTGGCGGGTTTCCGCTCCCAGCCACCGCTTCGACCTGCGCCACGAAGTGGATCTGATCGAAGAGGTTGCGCGCCTGCACGGCTACGACGCCATCCCTGCCGCGGCGCCGCGCGCCGCCGCCTACATGCGTCCGGCCGGGGAAAGCATCCGTTCGGTGTCTGAAGTCAAAAACACCATGACTTCAATGGGATATCAGGAAGTCATAACGTACAGCTTCATCTCGGAGTCCATGCAGGAAGACCTGGTTGGTGGTGAACAGATTGCCCTGCTCAATCCCATCGCCAGCCAGATGGCTGTCATGCGCGGCAGCCTGTTGCCCGGGCTGGTACAAACCCTGCGCCACAACCTGAACCATGGACAGGAGCGGCTGCGCATCTTCGAGGTGGGGCGTTGCTTCACAGGCATGGACATGGACAGCCAGCCCATGCGGCTGGCTGGGTTGGCTTACGGCCCGACTCTCGCCGAGCAATGGGGGGAAAAGACCCGCCCGGCCGATTTCTTCGATCTGAAAGGCGACGTCGAGGCCCTGCTGTCGCCGCGCAAGCCCGGCTTCACCGCCGAAACGCATCCGGCCCTGCATCCGGGACAGTGTGCCCGGTTGTCGCTGGACGGTCAGCCGGTGGGCTGGTTGGGCGCGCTTCATCCGACCCTGGTGCGCGAATACGATCTGGGGCGCGCACCGATCCTGTTCGAAATCGATTGGCGGGCGGTCGGCGGTCGCAACCTGCCCAGGTTCAAATCCATTTCCCGTTTGCCCGCTGTCCGCCGCGACTTGGCAGTCCTGGTGGATGAAGCCGTGCGGGTGGGTGAGATTCAGGAGCGGATCAGCGCCAATCTGCCGGACCTGGTGACTGATTTCCGGCTCTTCGACGTATATCGCGGGCAGGAGTTGGAGCCCGGCAAAAAAAGCCTTGCTTTCAGCATGTTGTTACAACATACTGAGAAAACACTTACAGAAACGGAAATCGAGGCCGCGGTTACGAGTGTGCTTGCGCTGTTGAGCGAGCATTTCGCCGCCAGACTGCGTACCTGAACGGAGCGACCCTCAGCATGACCCTGACCAAGGCGGAACTCGCCAATCTGCTCTTCGACAAGGTGGGCCTCAACAAACGCGAGGCCAAGGAAATGGTGGAGGCCTTTTTCGACGAGGTGAGAACCGCGCTGGAAAAGGGCGACAGCGTCAAGCTGTCCGGCTTCGGCAATTTCCAACTGCGCGACAAACCCCAGCGTCCCGGTCGCAACCCCAAGACGGGCGAAGAGATGCCCATCACGGCCCGGCGCGTGGTTACTTTCCACGCCAGCCACAAGCTCAAGGCCATGGTGGAGGACCACCACGATGTCGCAGGAACACATTCCGAGTAGCGAACTGCCGCCGATCCCCGCCAAGCGTTATTTCACCATCGGCGAGGTCAGCGAGTTGTGCGGCGTGAAGCCGCACGTGCTGCGCTATTGGGAACAGGAATTCAGCCAGCTCAAACCCGTCAAACGCAGAGGCAACCGGCGTTATTACCAGCATCACGAGGTCATGCTGGTGCGGCGCATCCGTGAATTGCTTTACGAACAGGGCTTCACCATCAGTGGGGCGCGCAACCGGCTGGCCAGTGAGGGCGGTGCTTCCGTCGAGCATGCTGAAGGCGCGGTGCATGCCGATGAGTTGGATCTGGCCGCCGTGAAACGGGAAATCGGCGACATCCTGAAGCTGCTCCAGGACTGAGCCGCACCCCCAGCCGTTCGCAGGCCCATTCCAAGAGCGGTTTGACCGCCGCGGGGACGGCCAGGTGTCCTTCCGGGCCGAGGCCGATCCGATGCTCGGCTCGCACAGCACCGGGGCAAGGAGTGGCATGTGGGTCAGGAAATTGCCAAGACACATTTCAGCGATGGGGATTTCGCACTTTTCCGGACGCGACTGGCGACGGAAACCGATGCCTTGATCCGGCTCGCCGCGGCGGGAGGCATTGACGACCCGCGCTTGATCGCCGGCTTCGAACTGGAGGCCTGGCTGCTGGACCATGCCGGTGACCCCAAGCCTGCCAACAAACCCTTCCTGGCAGCCCTGGCCGATCCCCTGGTGGTGCCCGAACTGTCCCTGTTCAACGTGGAGCTGAATGGTGCGCCCGTGCCTCTGCAAGCCGGCGCCCTGCGCGACCTGGAAGAGGAATTGGCCGACACCTGGGCACGTGCCCAGGCGGTGGCCCACGGCATGGACACCATGCTGGCCATGATCGGCATCCTGCCCACCGTGGGGGAGGGGGACATGACCCTGGGCAACATGACCGATTCTAACCGCTACGTAGCCCTCAACGAGCAGGTGCTGAAGGCACGCCAGGGCCGGCCGGTGAGTATCCACATCGACGGCCGCGACAGTCTGCGGGCGGAGTGCCCCGATGTCATGCTGGAAGCGGCCACCACCTCCTTCCAGATCCATTTGCAAGTGCCTGAGCCGGTCAGCGGACGCTATTTCAACGCCATGCTGGCCATCAGCGCGCCATTGCTGGCCGTCAGCGTCAACTCGCCGCTGCTGTTCGGCCGCCGGTTGTGGCAGGAGACGCGCATCCCGCTGTTCGAGCAGTCCGTGGAACTGGGGGGCTATGCCGGCCTGGGGGAGGACTCGGTGCGCCGGGTCGGCTTCGGACAGGGCTACGTGGGCGACAGCATCGTCGAGCTGTTTGCCCAGAACGAACGGCTGTATCCCGTTCTGCTGCCCATGTCCCAGGATGCCGCCCCGCAGACCTTCGCCCACCTGCGTCTGCACAACGGCTCCATCTGGCGCTGGGTGCGTCCCCTGGTGGGCTTCGATGCCACGGGCAGACCGCATGTGCGCATCGAGCAGCGGGTGTTGCCCAGTGGGCCGACTCTAATCGATATGATGAGCAACATGGCCTTTTGCCTGGGCCTTGCCCATGCGCTCGCGCACTCCGGCGCGGACCTGCCGGGTATGCTGCCGTTTGCTGTGGCGCGGGATAATTTCTACGCGGCGGCCCGCCACGGTCTGGCAGCCACCCTGCAATGGCCGGCGGGACGCGAACGGCCGGTGCGCGCCCTGCTGCTGGAGGAGTTGCTGCCCATCTCACGCTCAGGATTGGAGCGCCTGGGGGTTTCCGAGTCGGAAATCCGGCGCGCCCTCGGTGTCATCGAGGCACGTGCCGCGTCGGGGCGCACGGGGGCGGACTGGCAGCTCGACCGCCTGGAGCGGGTGGACGGGGATGTCCGGCGGCTGGTGGCTGACTATCTGGAAAATCAGCGCTCCGGGGCACCGGTGCACGAATGGACGTGATGAATACGCTATTGAATCAATATGAACGTCTGCCGGAAGGCCTGTTGGACCTGCCCGCGGCGGAACTGCACCGGCTGTTGCCGGGGCCTGCCCTGATCCACCTTCCCGGCCGCAGGCCGGAACCCCTGTTCGTCTCCGTACTTCTGCATGGCAACGAGGACACCGGCTGGCTGGCCGTGCGGCAGGTGCTGCGACGCTACCGGTCCTCCCACCTGCCCCGCGCTTTATCCCTGTTCATCGGCAACATCGAAGCGGCTCGCGCCGGCCTGCGCCGGCTGGACGGTCAGCCGGACTTCAACCGCGTCTGGCCCGGCAGTGACCAGCCGCCCACGGCGGAACACGCCCTCATGTGCCAGGTGGTGGATGCGATGCTGGCCAGGGATGTCTTCGCCAGCCTGGATATCCACAACAACACCGGCATCAATCCCCACTACGCCTGCGTCAACCGTCTGGAGCAGGGCTTCTTGCATCTGGCCAGCCTGTTCTCGCGCACAGTGGTGTATTTCGTGCGTCCCCTGGGGGTGCAGTCCGCCGCCTTCGCCCCCCATTGCCCGGCCGTAACCGTGGAATGCGGCAAGCCGGGCATGGCGCATGGCACCGACCACGCGGCTGACTATCTGGACGCCTGCCTCAACCTGGCCCAGATACCCAGCCACCCCCTGCCGCCCCAGGACGTGGACCTGTATCACACGGTGGCTACGGTCAAGGTCCCCGAACACATCCGGTTTGGCTTTGAGGCGGACGACAGGCTGCAGCTGCGTCTCGATCCGGAGCTGGAACGGCTCAATTTCAGGGAGCTGGCGCCGGGCAGCGTGCTGGCCCATGCCGGTCCCGACCAGTCTTGCCCCCTGCATGTGAGCAACGAAGCGGGCGAGGATGTGAGCCAGGCCTACTTCGATTGTCGCGAGGGCCGCATCCGGCTGCGCAAGCGGCTGATGCCGGCCATGCTGACCCGTGATGTGAATGCCATCCGGCTGGATTGCCTGTGCTATCTGATGGAACGTCTGCCATATCCGGAAAGCGTGTTGTAAGCGCGCCCAGGCAAGATCAAGGCTTTCTTCCGGGGACGGGAATTTCCGTTTACGAGCGCCGGGCCAGCCCCTATAATTCGCGGCTCGTCGGGGCGTAGCGCAGCCTGGTAGCGCACCTGCATGGGGTGCAGGGGGTCGGAAGTTCGAATCTTCTCGCCCCGACCAAAACAGTTCGGACTCGTCAGGAGTCCTCCAGGAAAAAGCCAGCATTCGCGCTGGCTTTTTCATTTTCAGTTTCTTCTCCGGGCCGCATAAAATATGCGTCCTGGATACGGGGCATCCCTGACCAGGCGGGAAATGCTCCCAGTTGCTCCCAGTTCAACCCAGACGGATCGATTCACCACACAGTTCGCCCCTGATCGTGCGACATTAGTCCTGACACCACGCCCAGCCCGCCTCCATGCACATATTGCTCAGCAACGATGACGGATATTTCGCGCCGGGCCTGGCCGAACTGGCCCGGACTCTGGAACAGGCAGGCCACCGTGTGACGGTGGTGGCGCCGGAACGCGACCGCAGCGGCGCCAGCAACTCCCTGACCCTAGACCGTCCACTGGTGGTACGCCAGGCGCCGGGTGGCTTCTATTACGTGAACGGCACGCCGACGGACTGCGTGCACCTAGCGGTCACTGGGCTGCTGCCAGAGTTGCCCGACATGGTCATCTCCGGCGTCAACCACGGCGCCAACATGGGCGACGACACGATTTATTCCGGCACCGTGGCCGCCGCCACCGAGGGCTTCCTGCTCGGCATCCCGGCGGTGGCCGTTTCCCTGGTGCATGAGCAGCAGGGGCGCTTCGCCACCGCGGCGGCCTTCATCTCCGATCTGGTGGGGCGCTTTGCCCGCACGCCGCTGCGGGAGCCCGTGCTGCTCAATGTCAACGTGCCCGATGTGCCGCCCGAGTCCGTCCAGGGCATGGAAGTGACCCGCCTGGGCAAGCGCCACAAGGCCCAGGATGTGGTGCGGACCATCAATCCGCGCAACCAGTTGATGTACTGGGTGGGGGCCGCCGGCGGCGCTCAGGATGCAGGCCCGGGCACTGATTTCCATGCCATCGCCCAGCAACGCATCTCCGTGACCCCGTTGCAGGTGGATCTGACGCGCTATGCGCAGATGGGCGTACTGGAGGATTGGCTGTCCGCCAGCTGACATGAAACGACCCCCTGACTCGCTAGCTCGCAGAGGCCCGGCAAGGGTGCCGGGCCGTTCGGCAGGCGCGGTGTGGTGCACCGCGAACTGCCTGCCTCACCCCCCCGCGGGGGAGGTCAGTTTCTTCGGAACGGCCGTGCGGAACTGACATGAGCGTGACTCCGGGCATCGGCATGACATCCCAGCGCACCCGCGCGCGCATGGTGGAGCGTCTCAGGGAGCAGGGCATCAAGGACCCCGCCGTGCTGGCGGTCATGGGCAGCATCCAGCGCCATGTCTTTCTGGAAGAAGCCCTGCAAAGCCGGGCCTACGAGGACACCCCGCTGCCCATCGGCCATGGCCAGACCATCTCCAGCCCGCTGACCGTGGCCCGCTCCTGCGAGTTGGTCTATCACGGCGAGCCTCTGGAGCGGGTGCTGGAGATTGGCGGCGGCTGCGGTTATCAGGCGGCGGTGTTGTCCAGACTGGCGAAGCAGGTGATCAGTCTGGAGCGCATCGCCAAGCTGGTGCGCCAGGCCCGGCTGAACCTGCAGCAGCTGCGCGTGACGAACGTGATGATGAAGGTGGCCGACGGCAGCCATGGCTACGATAAGGGGGCGCCCTATGACGCCATCGTGGTGGCCGCGGCCATGCCCGAGATTCCCCGCGATCTGCCTCGCCAGCTGAAGACCGGTGGCCGCCTGGTCGCCCCGGTGGGCAATGGCAGCGAGCAGCGCCTGGTGATGATCGAAGCCACCGCCGACGGTTTTCGCGAACAAACCATGGAGGCGGTGAAGTTTGTTCCCCTGCTGTCGGGGGTCAGTTGAGGGCGGCGGCGGGATACATCGTCTTGTGCGGCGTCATCCTGACGCTGGCCGGATGCGGAGGAACCGGAAAACACCCCGCGCCCATCCGTGAATCCGGCCCAAAGCCCGCCCGGGAGGCAAAGGTGCGCATCGCCGCACCCGCCGGCTTCCATGTGGTGCAGCCGGGTGACACCCTCTACGGTATCGCCTTCGAGAATGGACTGGATTACAAGGAACTGGCCGACTGGAACGGGCTGGCCGATCCGAACCTGATCCTGGCAGGGGCCAGGCTGCGCCTCACCCCGCCGCCGCGTACGGCGGTGACCGCAACTCCGCAACCGCCCACCGAGCCGCAGAGCGCGGTGGTGGCCTGGGACTGGCCGGTGCGCGGGATCCTGCTCAAGAACTACGACGAGGCCAACGGCAGCAAGGGCATCGACATCGCCGGCCAGAAGGGAAGCCCCGTGCGGGCGGCCGCGGCGGGCCGGGTCATGTACGCGGGGGACGGCTTGCGCGGTTATGGAAAACTCATCATCATCAAACACAGCGACAGCCTGTTGTCGGCCTATGCCCACCAGGAACGGATATTGGTGGCCGAGGGCGAGCGGGTGGCCCTGGGCCACCCGGTGGGGACCATGGGCGACAGCGACGCGCAAAGGGTCAAGCTCCACTTCGAGATACGGGAATACGGCAAGCCGGTGGATCCCCTCAGATACCTGCCGGATTGAGGACACAGGATGCAGGACGAGAACGAACTTGAACCCGATACCATCGAGCCGGCTGGCTCCGACGACGGGGCCGTGGCCGAGGCCCCGTCGGAGGGTGACACCGAGTACGACGAATCCCAGGATGTCACCCAGATATATCTGAACGAGATCGGCCGCGAGAGCTTGCTGTCGCCGGAAGAGGAGCGCAGGTTGTCGGCGCGGGTGCGGGCCGGGGATTTCGAGGCCCGGCAGAAGATGATCGAGCACAATCTGCGCCTGGTGGTGAACATCGCTAAGCACTACATCAACCGCGGTCTCTCACTGCTGGATCTGATCGAGGAAGGCAACCTGGGGCTGATGCACGCCCTGGAGAAGTTCGAGCCTGAACGCGGCTTCCGCTTCTCCACCTATGCCACCTGGTGGATTCGCCAGAACATCGAGCGGGCCATCATGAACCAGTCGCGCACCATCCGTCTGCCGGTGCATGTGATCAAGGAACTGAACATCTACCTGCGCGCCCAGCGGCACCTGGAGATGCACGGTGTGCCCGACGCGGGCCCGGAGGACATCGCCCACCTGACCGGCCGGGCGGTGGAGGAGGTGCGCCGGGTGCTGGCCTTGAACGATCGGGTGGCTTCCCTGGACGCCCCCCTGGACATCGACCCCACCCTGTCCATCGGTGAGGCCATTGCCGACGAACATTCCGAGCAGCCCGAAGAAATGCTCCAGACCATGGAGGTGGAGCACTATGTGCGGGAGTGGCTGCTGGAATTGTCCGACAAACACCGCTGGGTCATCGAGCGGCGCTTCGGCCTGAACAACCATGACGTGGCCACCCTGGAGGAACTGGCGGAACACCTGGGGGTGACCCGGGAGCGGGTGCGCCAGATCCAGTTGGAGGCCCTCCACACCCTGCGCCGCATCCTGCGCCGCCGGGGCATGTCCAAGGACGGTCTGCTGTAGGAGCGTCCCTCAGCCGACCGGCACCGTCTCCTTGAAGGACGGACGCAGCATCAGCCGGTCGTACAGTTCCGACAGGTTGGGGTGGGCGCGGCGCCATTCCAGTTCGGGGAAACGGAATTCCAGGTAGCCCAGGGCGCAGCCCACGGCGATGTCCGCCAGGTTGAAGAACTCGCCGGTGCAGTAATTCTGATGCCCCAGGTCCACGGACATGGCGTTCAGGCCGGCGAACACCTTGCCCATCTGGCGCTGGATCCAGTCGGGATTCTGCTGGGCTGCAGGGCGCTTCTTCTCCAGGAACACAGTGGCCGCTGCATCGCACACCCCGTCGGCCAGGGCCTCCCAGCGTTTGACCATGATGCGCGGCCGGGCGTCCTTGGGGAGCAGGTGGTTGACCGGGCTGACGCTGTCCAGGTACTCGACGATGACCCGCGAGTCGTACAGGGCCTTGCCATCCTCCATGATCCACACCGGCACCTTGCCCAGGGGGTTGTACTTGGGCACCTGTGTGTCCTCGTTCCAGGGTATGTCCACGATCAGTTCGTATTCGGTGAACTTCTCCGCGGCCACGATGCGCACCTTGCGGGCGAACGGGCTGGTCAGCGAAGCGATGAGCTTCATCTTGGCATTCAGGGTGTTGTTCTTGCGTGGCATAGCGGTCAGGCTTGTTGTTCAATGGCTGCCAGGACATGGGGCCAGGCGGCGGCGAAGCGGGCCAGGGTGCGTTTCCGGCCGAGCAGGGTCAGCACGGCGTCGATGGACGGGGTCTGGGCGGTGCCGAACAGCACCAGCCGCAGGGGAATGCCGATCTGGCCCATCTTCAGTCCGAAGGTCTTGGCGGTGTCCTTCATGAGCTGATTGATGGCCGGCGCTTCCCAAGCCACCGTGGCCAGGTCGGCAGCCAGTTTTTCCAGGGCGGGCAGGGCGGCGGCATCCAGCTTCTCACGCACCTCCTCCACCGGGGGCAGGGCGTGGCGGTAATAGATGTGGGCCGCGTCGGCCAATTCCTCGACGGTGGCCACGCGCTCCTTCAGCAGGCCCATCAGATCGGCCGGTGCCGGGCCGGCGCCGGTCTCCACGCCCTGTTTGTCCAGGAACGGCCGGGCCAGATCGGCGAGCCGCGCGTTACCGGCCTCCTTCAGATATTGCTGGTTCAGCCAGGCCAGTTTGCCCTGGTCGAAACGGGCCGGCGAATGGCTCACGTTGGCCACGTCGAACCACTCGACGAATTCCCCCATGGAGAATTTCTCCGCGTCGCCATGGCCCCAACCCAGACGGGCCAGGTAGTTGAGCAATGCCTCTGGCAGGTAGCCGTCCTCCTGGTATTGCAGCACCGACACCGCGCCATGGCGTTTGGACAGGCGTTCGCCGTCGTGGCCCAGGATCATCGGCACATGGGCATAGACCGGCACGGGGGCGCCCAGGGCCTTGAGTATGTTGATCTGGCGAGGCGTGTTGTTGACGTGGTCGTCGCCGCGGATGACATGGGTGATGCCCATGTCCCAGTCGTCGATGACCACCCCGAAGTTGTAGGTGGGGATACCGTCGCCGCGCATGATGACCAGGTCGTCCAGTTCCCCGTTGG
Organism: Thiobacillus sp. UBA3361; assembly: GCA_002360535.1. GTDB lineage: Bacteria > Pseudomonadota > Gammaproteobacteria > Burkholderiales > Thiobacillaceae > UBA3361. Next base: position 53,036 of record DEQR01000003.1, on the reverse strand, counting down.
CGACGGTGATGGGTCCCTTGATCAGGTCGTCGAAGGTCACCTCGCCGGCGAGGGGGGTCATGAAGCGGATCACCGGCGTCACACCCGCGGGGGGTTCGGGCAGCATCTTGCCCGGCGCCGGCCGCCAGCGGCCGTCGTAGCGGGGTTTCTCGCCGCGCGCGCGCTGCGCCTCGCGCATCGCCTCCAGTTCCTCCTTGCTGGCGTAGCAAGGGTAGGCCTTGCCTTCCGCCAGCAGTTGCTCGGCGACCGCCTTGTAGCGGTCCAGGCGGCGCATCTGGTAATGCGGTCCTTCGTCCCAGTCGATGCCCAGCCAGCTCAGGCCGTCCAGGATGGCCTGTTCGGATTCCAGGGTGGAGCGTTCCTGATCCGTGTCCTCGATGCGCAGCACGAACTGGCCGCCGTGCTTGCGGGCATAGGCCCAGGAAAACAGCGCCGTGCGGGCGCCGCCGATATGCAGGTAGCCGGTGGGCGAGGGGGCGAAGCGGGTGCGGATCATGAAGGCTCGCTGGACTGAAACAATGGGATTTTACTGGATGGCAGGGGGAAAACAGTCCGGGAAAATCGTTTTGACGCTCGTCCGGCCTCACATGTAGAATCGCGCCTCGCTCGGGCGGCTAGTCTCAGTGGTAGAGCGCTCCCTTCACACGGGAGAGGTCACAGGTTCAATCCCTGTGCCGCCCACCAGATTCCACAAGCCGGCGTTCAGCCGGCTTTTTCATTTCTCCCGGTATCGTGGTTCGTGGGCGGTAAAATTCCGCCATGACCGAAAGCCCCCATCCCCGTTTCGTCCATCTGCGACTGCACAGCGAATTTTCCGTGGTGGACGGGCTGGTGCGGCTCGACGAGGGCAAGGCGCATCGCTGTCCGCCCGTCGAGGCGGCACGGGCGGACGGCATGCCGGCGCTGGCCCTCACCGATTTGTCCAACGTGTTCGGCATGGTCAAGTTCTACAGCGCGGCGCGCAAGCAGGGCATCAAGCCCATCATCGGCTGCGACGTGTGGACCGCCCCGCGCGGCCAGGAGGACAAGCCGGCCCGGCTGCTTCTGCTGGTGCAGCACCGCGAGGGCTACCGGCGGCTGTGCGAGCTGCTGAGCCGAGCCTACCGCGAGAACCTGCACCGCGGTCGGGCGATGATCGCGCCGGACTGGTTGTGCGATGGAACTCACGGCCTGATTGCCTTGTCCGGGGCGCAGTGGGGCGATGTCGGCCAGGCGCTGCTCAACGAGTCCTGGGACACCGCCCGTGTCCAGGCGGCCGAGTGGGCGCGCCTGTTCCCGGACCGCTACTACCTGGAGATCCAGCGCAACGGCCGCCCCGATGCGGAACGGCAGTTGGCCGGCGCCCTGGACCTGGCGGACGAGCTGGGCCTGCCGGTGGTGGCCACCCATCCGGTGCAGTTCATGCATCGGGACGACTTCAAGGCCCACGAGGCGCGGCTGTGTATCGCCGAGGGCTATGTGCTGGCCGACAAGCGCCGGCCGCAACGCTTCACCGAGGATGATTACTTCAAGTCCCAGGCGGAGATGGCCGAGGCCTTCGCCGACCTGCCCGAGGCCCTGGAAAACAGTCTGGAGATCGCCCGCCGCTGCAACCTGACCCTGACCTTGGGCAAGAGCCAGTTGCCGGTCTTTCCCACGCCGCCGGGCCTGGACCTGGACAACTACCTGATGCAGCGCGCCCGCGATGGTCTGGCCGAGCGCATGCTCAAGCTTTATCCCGATCCAGCCAAGCGCGAGGCCAAACTGCCCGAATATCAGGCGCGCCTGGAGCTGGAGCTGAGGACCATCATCCAGATGGGCTTCCCCGGCTACTTCCTGATCGTGGCCGATTTCATCAACTGGGCCAAGCACAACGGCGTGCCGGTGGGGCCGGGGCGCGGTTCCGGCGCGGGCTCGCTGGTGGCCTACGCCATCGGCATCACCGACCTGGACCCCCTGGCCTACGCACTGCTGTTCGAGCGCTTCCTGAACCCGGAGCGGGTGTCGATGCCCGACTTCGATATCGATTTCTGCCAGGACAACCGCTGGAAGGTGATCGAGTATGTGCGCGACAAGTACGGCGCCGACGCGGTCAGCCAGATCGCCACCTTCGGCACCATGGCCGCCCGGGCGGTGGTGCGCGACGTGGGCCGGGTGCTGGACTTGCCGTACAATTTCTGCGACCAGCTCTCCAAGATGATCCCCTCGGCGCCGGGCAAGAACGTCAGCCTCGACCAGGCCCTGGACGAGGTGCCGGAGCTGAAGGATCGCTACGATAACGAGGAGGAGGTGCGCGAGCTGTTCGACCTGGCCCGCAAGCTGGAAGGCCTGACCCGCAACGTCGGCATGCACGCCGGCGGGGTGCTGATCGCGCCGGGCAAACTCACCGACTTCTGTCCGCTGTACAACGCCGAGGGCTCGGACTCGGTGGTGTCCCAGTTCGACAAGGACGACGTGGAGAAGATCGGCCTGGTGAAGTTCGACTTCCTGGGCCTGCGCAACCTGACCATCATCGACCTGGCTCTGAAATACATCCAGCGCCTGGACCCGGCCGCGCGCATCGACCTGGAAAGCTTGAGTTTCGACGACCCGGCCGCCTACGAGATCCTGAAAAAGGCCAATACCACTGCCATCTTCCAGGTGGAATCGGAGGGCATGAAGAAGCTGCTGGCCAAGCTGGAGCCGGACCGCTTCGAGGACATCATCGCCGTACTGGCGCTCTACCGGCCCGGCCCCCTGGGCTCGGGCATGGTCGATGACTTCATCTTGCGCAAGAAGGGCAAGCAGGCCATCGACTACTTTCACCCGGATTTGAAGGCCTGCCTGGAGCCCACCTATGGGGTCATCGTCTATCAGGAACAGGTGATGCAGATCTCCCAGATCATCGGCGGCTACACCCTGGGCGGCGCCGACCTGCTGCGCCGGGCGATGGGCAAGAAGAAGGCCGAGGAGATGGCCAAGCATCGGGAAATCTTCAGCCAGGGCGCGGCGGAGAAGGGCTACGACCCGGAACTGGCGATGCGCCTCTTCGACCTGATGGAGAAGTTCGCGGAATACGGCTTCAACAAGTCCCACACCGCCGCCTACGCGGTCATCACCTACCAGACCGCCTGGCTCAAGAAGCACCATACTGCCGCCTTCATGGCCGCCACCCTGTCCTCGGACCTGGACGACACGGACTCGGTGCAGGTCTTCTGCAAGGACGCCCAGTCCAACGACCTGGAAATCCTGCCGCCGGACGTGAACCTGAGCGAATACCGCTTCGTGCCGGTGGATCGCACCCGCATCCGCTACGGTCTGGGCGCGATCAAGGGCACCGGCGGATCGGCCATCGACTGCATCCTCGCCGCGCGCGAGGAAGAGGGCGCGTTCACCGACCTGTTCGACTTCTGCCGCCGGGTCGATCGGCGCACCGTCAACCGACGCAGCATCGAGGCCCTGGTCAAGGCCGGCGCCTTCGACAGCCTCAATCCAGACCGCGCGGTGCTGCTGAACAACGTCGGCCTGGCCATGGAATGGGCCGAGAACGCCGAACGCCACGCCAGCCAGAACAGCCTGTTCGACGGCCCCGGCGACGACCCGGTCCCGCCCCTGGTGCCCACGCCGGCCTGGGACCTGAGGACCCGCCTGGCGCAGGAAAAGACCGCCCTGGGGTTCTATTTCAGCGGTCACCCCTTCGATGCCTACCGTCCGGAACTGGCCGGCATCCTCGGCAAGGGGCTGGCCGAGATCGCCCCACAGCAGGCTCCGGTCCTCATGGCCGGCATCATCAACACCGTGCGCGTGCAACAGACCCGGCGCGGGCGCATGGCTTTCGTACAACTGGACGACGGCCGCACCCAGCTGGACGTGGCGGTGTTCAGCGAGTTGTTCGAGCGCTGGCGGGACCGGCTCCGGGAAGACAGTGTGCTGGCGGTGCAGGGCAAGGTCAGTCTGGACAGCTATTCCGGTGGATTGAGGGTGACCGCCGACGAGCTTTTCGACCTGGAGGGCATCCGCGGCCGGTTCGCCGAGCGGCTGCGCATCAGCCTCAACGGCGAGGCCAACGCAGAGCGGCTGCTGGAATCCCTCAAGCCTTTCCGCCTGGCGGAACAGGGGTGTCCGGTCAGGCTCTCCTACCGGAACCGTTCCGCCCGTTGCCAGTTGGACCTGGGTCGCGAATGGCGTATCCGGCTGAGCGACGACCTGTTGAAGGAACTCAGGGATTGGCTGAGCCCGGAAAACGTGTCCGTTCAGTATGCAAGCCGCAGAAATATCAATTGAATTTATTTGACTAGCGTACTCGGCCACAGCCGGGTTGCTTGTTATGGATGTGCCGCAATAAAAAACATAACAAAAACAATACTATAATGAACTTCAAGTCCGATGTTGTAGCTATCGTGCAACACTGGTGAATGCAAGGATGTGCCGGAACATAAATCAAAGTTGATCATTGGATCACAATATTAGATGATGCTTATGACACTGACGCTCGACGTTTACCTCCCTGAACGTTGTCAGTGTCGTCTCCTCCATCCTCCTCCTTTGGTGGATTTAGCCCGGTCACCCGACCGGGCTTTTTTTTGTCTGCTGTCAGCCGCTGGCGAGACCCGTGGGTAAAATCTCCCGGTCACCAGCATTCGAGACGGCATGGCCCAATCCCTCTGGTATATCCGCCGCGACGGCAAGGTCCGAGGGCCGTATCCCGCGCCGGTCATCGTCCAATACCTGATCCTGGGCCGTCTGGCCCCGGACGATGAAGTCAGCCTGGACGGCCATGCCTGGTTTAGCATCCGCGACAGTGGTTACTTTCAATCCACCCTGGACAACCTGCCCGGCAGGGAAGGGCGTGGGGGCGGAGAGGCCGATTGGGACCAGGAGCGCGACCAGGCCCGCAAACGTTGGCTGGATGAGCGACAGGCGGCGGACGCCATGCCCGACCCCGTGGAGGAACACCGTAGCGGCGAAACTGTTCAACAGGCCGCATTGCGCCATGACCACCGGGAAACCCAGGAATTGCTGGCAGGGGCGAGACACACCAAGCCTGCGTTCTGGGCCGCCCTGTTTGCCCTGCTGATATTGCTGGTTATCGGTCTGGCGGTGTTGTTGGGCCAACGGGAACAGCCGGATCTCAAGCCCCATCTGGTGGGTGTCCCCGATTGTCTGGCACCGGCAATGGACGGTGTCGTCTGGCGCGGCTGCGACAAGCGTAAAGCCGTGCTGCGCCAGGCCTCGCTGGGTAACGCCCAATTGCGCGCCATCCGTCTGGACAGTGCCGATCTGCGCGGCGCGCGGCTGGCCTATGCCGATCTGACTCAGGCCAGTTTGCGCGGCGCCGACCTCACGGGCGCCGACCTCACGGGCGCCGACCTGACAGGCGCCGACCTCACGGGCGCCAATCTCGGCATGGCCAAGCTGGAATATGCCACTCTGGTCCGCGCGCGGCTCGACGGCGCCCGGCTGGAGGGCGCGGCGCTGGGCAAGGCGGCCTGGCAGGATGGCCGGCTGTGCGCGGCAGGTTCCGTCGGGGCGTGCGGTTAGGGTGTGACGCCGAAACACATCACCTCCAGGGATAACCCTGCCTACCGGGAATGGCTGAAGCTGGCCACGGACAAACGCGCCCGACGGGAGCAGGCACGGACCCTGCTGGAAGGACCGCATCTGGTGCAGTCCGCCCTGGATGCCGATGCAAGCCTCCTTGCCTGGCTGCTGACCGAGCAGGCCCATGAGGAGGGCCGCTTCAACGACCTGACGGCAAGATGCCCGGACCTGCCCATGCTGCTGGTGCCGGATGGCCTGTTCAAGAATCTGGCCCCCAGCGATACGCCCGCTGGTCTGCTGGCCATGCTAAGCATGCCCGTGCCCGGTTCGGCCCAGGCCAGCTTCGCCGTGCTCCTGGAGGACATCCGTGACCCTGGCAATCTGGGTGCACTGATCCGTTGCGCGGCCGGGGCGGGGGTGGAGGCGGTCTATCTTTCCCCCGGCTGCGCGGAGGCTTGGTCGCCGAAATGCCTGCGTGGCGGGCAGGGTGCCCATTTCGCCGTGCACATCCACGAAGGCGCCAACCTGCCAGCCATCGCGTCGGCATGGCCGACACCCTGCCGCGCGGCGATCCTGGGGGCGGCCGAAAGCCTGTTCGAACTGGACCTGCGTGGCCCCTGTGCCTTCGCCTTCGGCAACGAGGGGGCCGGATTGAGCCGGGCGTTGCAAGAGACCTGCGCGCCGTTCAGCATCCCCATGCCGGGCCGGGTGGAGTCGCTCAACGTGGCCACGGCGGCGGCGGTATGCCTGTTCGAACGTGTGCGCCAGGCGGGCGCGTCGCAATAAAGAAAAAGGGCGGCCCATGGCCGCCCTGTCATCCGGTTTCCCGTGTTGTCACTTGACCCGGTTGCGGTACTCCAGGGTGCGGGTGTCGATCTCGATCTTGTCGCCGATCTCCACGAAGGCCGGCACGGCGATTTCGAAGCCGGTGGGCTTGATGCGGGCGGGCTTCATCACCTTGCCGGAGGTGTCGCCCTTGACGGCGGGTTCGGTGTACTCCACCTCACGCACCAGGGAGGTGGGCAGTTCGATGGAAATGGCCTTGCCGTTGTAGAACACCACCTCGGCGGGCATGCCGTCCTCCAGAAAGGGCAGGGCGTCGGACATGTTGTCGGCCTCCACCTCGTACTGGTGGTATTCGGTATCCATGAACACGTACATGGGATCGGCGAAATAGGAGTAGGTGCACTCCTTGCGTTCCAGGGTGACGGTCTCGAACTTCTCGTCGGCCTTGTACACGGTTTCCGTGCCGGCGCCGGTGAGCAGGTTCTTGAACTTCATCTTGACCACGGAGGCGTTGCGGCCGGACTTGGAGAATTCGGCTTTCTGCACCACCAGCGGGTCGTTGCCCACCATGATTACATTGCCGGAGCGGAGTTCTTGAGCGGTCTTCATAGCTGACTGACAGGGTTTTAAAAATAAAAAGCTGATTATTATAACTTTTTATTTTGGTTTTTCGCCAAGTTGTTTTTCGCAGAAGCGGACCAGATTACCGGCCAAGTCTCCTGGCGCGGCCAACACCTCCGTCCAGCGGTTCGCATGCAGGCGGAATTGGGCGAGCCGGCGCCGGTAGGCGGGCCATGCTGAAGCACAATCCCGGTCCTCGTTCCACGCCCCCCAGAAGGCGCGCAGGGCCTCCGCCGCCTGGGGCTCCAGCCCGGCGCAATAGAGGTCCAGAAAGGACTTGATCTTGGGCCGCTGGGCATCCTCTTCTTGGCGGTAGGCCTGCCACACCAAGGGCCGGGCGGCCCACTGGGCGCGCACGAAGGAATCCTCGCCGCGCACGAAGTTGCAATCACAGGCCCACAGCAGTCGGTCATAGGCGTCCTGGTCCAGCATGGGAAGCACCCACAGGCGCAGGTTGCCGCGGGTTTGGCCGTCTCTGGGGGCGACGGCCTGTCCTAGCCAGTGTTCCACGCCTGCCAGGACCTTGCCGCGCGGGATGTAGAGTTCCACCGGTTCGGCGCCCTGCGCCCAGGTCTCCAGCAAGGCCCCGACGGACCGGGTTTCGTAGGCGAACAGCGAGACCAGCAGGGCACCGGCGGCCGGTTCCGCCACGCCCAGGTCGCGCAGGAAGGCCGTGCGCGCCGCGGCGGACGCCTGGAACTCACGCCGCGCCGCCTCCAGCCATATCTCGCGCAGCACCCCGCCGGTGCCGGGCACGTAACCGGGCATGAAGAAGTACTTCGTCAGCGGCAGGCGCGGATGCGGCGAGGGCAGGCCGTGGCAGCCGCGTACCCAGTCCTCGGCGCTCAGGTACTCCAGGTTGAGCCACACCGGTTTCGGCCGGCTGTCGGCCATGCTCCGGATGAAGGTCTCCGGCAGGTTGCAGGCCAGGGCCTCGATGACCACCCGGCCCGGCGCCACTTCCGGCAGCGGATCGCTCCAGCGGCGGATCTCCACGCCGGCCAGCCGCTGGCAGTCCAGGGACGGGTCCACCTCCGGGCGGATGGCCTGGAAGGCGCGCAGGTCGTCCACCCACAGCCGCGGCCGGACGCCGTGCTCGGCGGCCAGTTGCCGGGCCAGGCGCCAGGTGATGCCGACGTCGCCGTAGTTGTCGATGACGGTGCAGAAGATGTCCCAGGTTTGCATGGAGGACATTGTAGAGACTTGCCCCGGCCCCGGCCCGGACCCAAAATCCGACGCAGGTTGCGGCACGGCCGCTTGGAGAGAAGGATGGATATGAAGCGATGGCGGAGCCTGTTGGCGGGGCTGGTGATATTGGGGCTGGCGGGCTGCCGGGATTCCGGCGAGGCCACTGTCGCCGCCTCCGCGGAAGCCTGGCGTGCGCCCGCCCCGGCACCGGCCATGAAAATGGAGGAGGGGGAGGGCGTCCGGGACGGGGCCGGACAGCCGGCAGGAGTGCGCTATCTGGCCGAGCGCCAGTATTGGGTGTTCGAACTGCCCGAGGCGCAGATCGAAAAACGCTGGCAGGCCCATGTGGCCCTCTGCCGTAGGGACTGCGAGGTGCTCAACGCCAGTGTCAGCAAGTCGCGCCAGGCACCGGTGAACGCCAGCCTGCAGCTGCGCGTGGCGCGCGCCTCGGCCGAGCGACTGTTCGCCGCCATGAGCGGCCCCGAGGTGAGCGAGCGGCGGGTGGAACGGGAGGACAAGACCCTGCAGGTGGTGGACGTGGAGGCCCGGCTGAAGAACCAAGCCGAGCTGCGCGACCGGCTGCGCAAGCTGTTGGCCAGCTACAAGGGCGGGCTCAAGGACGTGCTGGAGACCGAGCGGGAACTGGCCCGTGTGCAGGGTGACCTGGACTCCCTGGCGGCCCAGCGCCAGGTGCTGGCCAACGAGACGGAGAAGGTGCTGCTGTTCGCCGAATACCGGCCCGAGGCCTCCATCGCCGAGACCGGTGCCCTGCAACCCCTGGTGGAGGCCTGGCGCAACATGGGCCGCGGCTTCGCCGAAAGCCTGGCCCAGGCCCTGATGTTCATCGTCACAGCGCTGCCCTGGCTGTTCCTGGTGCTGCCCGTGGTCTGGGGCGGCTGGAAGCTGATCCGGCGCCTGTTCAGCTGGCGCCGGACTGCCAAGGGCGGAGGCGCGTGACGCCGGACGAGGCCTTCATGGCCGAGGCCCTGGTCGAGGCGCGCAAGGCGGCGGCGGCCGGCGAGGTGCCGGTGGGGGCGGTGGTAGTGCGGGACGGCGAGATCGTCGGGCGCGGCTACAACTGCCCCATCTCCAGCCACGATCCCAGCGCCCACGCCGAAATCCGCGCCCTGCGCGACGCGGCCGAACGGTTGGGCAACTACCGCCTGCCGGGTTGCAGCCTGTATGTCACCCTGGAGCCCTGCGTCATGTGCGCCGGCGCCATCCTGCACGCGCGCATCGCCCGTGTGGTCTATGGCGCCCGCGAGCCCAAGACGGGCGCCGCCGGCAGCGTGGTGGATCTGTTCGCGGAAGACCGGCTCAACTTCCATGCCGAGATCGTCGGCGGCGTTCTGGCGGCGGCATGCGCCGGATTGGTGGCGGGGTTTTTCCGGGCGAAGCGGGGCAGGGGCGCGGCGGGCTCGCGGGCCGAGGAGGGCGGCGGAGAGCCATCCCCCGGCGACACCGCCTTGATGGAGAATAGGCCTGCCATGCCCAGCATCGAGATATCACTGCCCGACCAGACCCTGACCCTGCTGGACGAAGCCGGCCATGTCCTGCGCCGCTATCCCATCTCCAGCGCCGCCAACGGACCGGGGGAGGAAGCCGGCAGCTTCCGCACCCCCCGCGGGGAGCACGTCGTGCGCGCCAAGATCGGCGGGGATCAGCCCCTGAATGCCGTGTTCTCGGCCCGGCGGCCCACCGGTGAGCTGTACACCCCCGAGATGGGCGCGCAAGAGCCCGAACGGGACTGGATCCTGAGCCGCATCCTCTGGCTGTCCGGCCGGGAACCGGGCTTCAACCGGCTGGGTGCCTGCGACAGCATGCGCCGCTACATCTACATCCACGGCACCCCAGACGAGCGCTTCGAGCAGGCGCCCCGCTCCCATGGCTGCATCCGCATGCGCAACGCCGACGTCGCGGAGCTGTTCGACCTGGTGCCGCCCTTCACCCCGGTCACCATCCGGGCGTGATCAGAAGCTGGGTGTCTGGTAGCAGAGGTTGTTGACGTCGAAGGACAGGGAGAGCTGTTCCGTGTCGGGCAGGATCAGGTACTTCACCCCCACATGTTCCAGGTTGTGTTTCCAGAACAGGCCCAGCACCTGCTTTTCGCCGTTGCTCACCATGTGGGTGTTGCCATAGACCTTGGCCGGCTGACCATACTTGCCGTTGTTGTTGGAGATGACGATCACCAGGGCCTTCAGCGAGGGTTTGATGTCCTGCTCGAAGCCGGTGAGCTTGCCCTTGCAGAACTTGAACAGATAGCGCCGGTTCAGTTGGCTGCTGGTGTCGTAGGCCAGGATGGTGTCCTCGTTGGGCTCCACGATCTTGTCGAAATTCCACTGGGTGACCAGCTTCTGCATCACGTCCAGCTTGCCCATGCCGCTCTGGAACTCGGCCACCTCGAAGGCCGAGGCCGGCGCCCAGGCCAGGCTGAGGCCCAGCAGGGCGGCAAATGCCGGAATTTTCATGACTCGGATTCCTTTCCAAAACCGCCCCCGCCGGGCGTCTGCAACACCAGTACATCCCCCGCGGCCAGGCTGAAGCGGGCAATGCCTTCCAAGGGCCGGATTGTACCGTCCGCCGCCTCGATCCACTGCCTGCCCGGCTGCCCCGCCGCCCCGCCGGCCAGGCCGAAGGGCGCGACCCGCCGCCGCAGGGCGAGCAGGTTGGCCTGCATGGGGGCGAGAAAACGCAGTCGCCGCTCCGCCCCGCCGCCGCCCGGCCAGCGGCCCGCGCCGCCGGAACCGCGCCTGACGCGGAATGCCTCCACCCGCACCGGGAGGTTCAGCTCCAGCACCTCCGGATCGGTGAGTCGGGAATTGGTCATGTGCACCTGCACCGCGTCAGCGCCCGCGAAGTCCGGCCCGGCGCCGGCCCCGCCGCAGACGGTTTCGTAGTACTGGTGGCTGCCGTCACCGAAGCTGAAGTTGTTCATGGTGCCCTGACTGGCGGCCAGCACGCCCAGGGCGCCGTACAGGGCATCGACGATGTTCTGGGAGGTCTCCACGTTGCCCGCCACCACGGCGGCCGGCGGCCGGGGGTTGAGCAGGCAGCCCTCTGGCAGGCGGATGTCCAGGGGCCGCAGCACGCCGGCGTTGAGGGGGATGTCCGTGTCGATGAGCGTGCGGAACACATACAGCACCGCCGAATGGGCGATGCTGGCCGGGGCGTTGAGGTTGCCGGCCTGCTGGGGCGAGGTGCCGGCGAAGTCGATGGCCGCCCGGCCGGCGGCCCGGTCGATGGCCACCCGGACGCGGATCACGCTGCCATCGTCCAGGGGCAGGGTGTGGCAGCCGTCGCGCAGTCTGGCCAGCAGCCTCTTCACCGCCGCCTCGGCATTGTCCTGCACGTAGCCCATGTAGGCGGTCACGGCCTCGGCGCCGGTCTCCGCCTCCAGCCGGCGCAACAGGCGCAACCCCAGGCCGCAGGCGGCGATCTGGGCCTGCAGGTCGGCGATGTTCTGCTCCGGGTTGCGGGCCGCATGGCCGGGCGGCCCGGAGGTCAGCCAGGCGCGCACCTCCGCCTGCCGGAAGGCGCCGTCCCGCAGGATGCACAGCCCCTCCGACAAACAGCCCTCCTCACCGATGTGCCGGCTGTCGGCGGGCATGGAGCCGGGGGCGATGCCACCCACGTCCGCGTGGTGGGCGCGGGCGGCGGTGAAGTAGCGCAGATCGCGGCCGTCCGGCGAGAACATCGGCATCACCACGGTGATGTCCGGCAGGTGGGTGCCGCCGGCGTAGGGGGAGTTGATCAGCCAGGCGTCGCCGGGATGCATGACTTGGGTCAGCAGCGCCCGCACCGAGTCGCCCATGCTGCCCAGGTGCACGGGGATGTGGGGGGCGTTGGCGATGAGGTTGCCGGCCGCGTCGAACAGGGCGCAGGAGAAATCCAGCCGCTCCCGGATGTTCACCGAGCGGGCGGTCTGCCGCAGCACCTCGCCCATGTCCTCGGCGATGCTCATGAAGCGCCGGTTGAACAGGGTCAGCCAGGTGGGGTCGGGGCGGGACGGATCGGGGCGGGCGGCACGGGGCGCACCGCTGTTCAACAGCAGGTCGCCCCGTTCGGTCATGGCCAGGATCCAGCCGGGTTCCAGGACGGTGCACGAGCCAGCCTCCACCACCAGAGCGGGGCCCGCCAGGGTTTGTCCGGCGGCCAGCTCATCGCGCCGGTAGAGGGGCAGTTCATGCCATTGTCCGCGCAGGAATACCGGGCATCGGCGTAGCGGTTGGGCGGGGCGGTCCGGCAGACGGGGGATGGGCGCTGACGCCGAGCCGCCCCATTCCGCCTCCACCTCCACGGCGGCGCAGATGAGCGGGCGCGTGGGGTCGGCGAAGCCGAAGCGCTCGGCATGCCGGGCGTGGAACTGCGCCAGCATGGCGCCGGATTCCGCCCAATCCACCGCCAGGGGGTTGTCCGAGCCCTGATACCGCAGCCAGATCCGGCGCGAGAGCCGGGGCGGCGCACCGTCCGGGGTCGCCAGTCCGGTCTCCAGCTCTCCGGCTAGGGCGGCCAGCCTGGGCAGGAGGTCATCGGCGAAGACGGCCTCCACCGGCGCCTGGCGCAGGGCGCGCCGTTCCGCCAGGCCGATGCCGTAGGCGGACAACACGGGGGCGTAAGGCGAGATGAGCACGCTGCCCATGCCCAGCCGCTCGGCCACCCGGCAGGCGTGCTGGCCGCCGGCGCCGCCGAAGCACACCAGGGTGTGATCGGCGGGCGGGATGCCACGGGCCAGGGTGATGTGGCGGATGGCATCGGCCATGTTCTCCACGGCGATATCCAGGAAGCCCTCGGCCAGACGCTCCGGGGTGTAGTCCAGGCCCAGACTCCGGTTGACCCGGCCGGCCAGTTCGCGGAAACCGGCAGCCACGGCCTCGCCGTCCAGGGGCTGGTCGCCGCCGGGGCCAAACACGGCCGGAAAGTGCTCCGGCCGGATGCGGCCCAGCAGCAGGTTGGCGTCGGTCACGGTCAGCGGGCCGCCGTTGCGGTAGCTCGTGGGGCCGGGCTGGCTGCCGGCCGAATCGGGGCCCACGCCCAGCCGGCCGGCATCGAAGCGCAGGACGGAGCCGCCGCCGGCCGCCACCGTGTGCACCGCCAGCATGGGCACGCGGATGCGGCTGCCGGCGATGAGGGCCTCCTGGCGGCGGGTATAGGCCCCGTCATAGAGGGACACGTCGGTGGAGGTGCCGCCCATGTCGAAGCCGATGAGCTTGTCCAGACCCGCCGCCCGCCCGGCCTTGACCATGCCCACCAGGCCGCCGGCGGGACCGGACAGCACGCTGTCCTTGCCCTGGAAGTCCGCTGCCGGGGCCAAGCCGCCGTTGGATTGCATCAACTCCAGGCTGGTGCCGGCGGGCAGGGCTTCGGCCACCTGTTCCACATAGCGGCGCACCGGTGGCGACAGGGTGGCGTCCAGCACGGCGGTTTCCGCCCGGGGCACGAATTTGATCAGCGGGCTGGCCCGGTGGGACAGGCTCACCTGGGTGAAGCCCACCCGGCGGGCGATCTCGCCGGCCGCCAGTTCATGCTCGGGGTTGCGCCAGCTGTGCAGGAAGGCGATGGCGCAGGCGGTCAGACCGGCCCGGTGGGCCTGCTCCAGGCCGGCGCGCAGGGCCTCCGCATCCAGGGGACGCAGAACGCGGCCGTGAACGTCCATGCGCTCGCCAGCCTCCAGCACCCTGCCGTAGAGGGGCAGGGGCCGGACGATATGCAGGGCGAAGATGTCGGGACGGGACTGGTCGCCGATCAGCAGCTGGTCGGCGAAACCCTCGGTGACCACCAGCAGGGTGGGCTCGCCCGTGCGGGTGAGCAGGGCGTTGGTGCCCACCGTGGTGCCCAGCTTCACAACGTCGATGGCGCCCGCCGGCAACGGCTCGCCAGGCGCCAGGCCGAGGATGTCGCGCATGCCGGCGATGCCCGCGTCCGCATAACGGGACGGGTTCTCCGACAGCAGCTTGCGCGCCGCCAGCCGGCCATCCGGTGCTCGGCCCAGGATGTCGGTGAAGGTGCCGCCCCGGTCTATCCAGAACTGCCAGGCCAAGCTTGTACCTCGCGGGGTGCATTCACAGCCCGGACTCGTCCAGCAACTCCAGGCAATCCCGCGTTAATTCCTTCAAGCTGTCCCCGCTCAGCATCAGCTGGGCCAGGACCTTGTCGCCCATGCGCTCCCATTCCGCGTCCGTGGCCAGCCTGGAGTAACTGTTCTCGATGTGCTCCGCCAGGTGCACCGTGGCGATCAGGTTCAGGGTGGGTATGGGGAGGTCGGACTGGTACACGTCCGTGTCGTGGTGGTGCAGGATCGCATCATGAAAATGACCGGGCAGCTTCCAGTTGCTGGCCAGCAGGCTGCCCACCACCGCGTGGTTGGTCTGGTGGCGGGCATCCTCCACCGCCGTGAAATCCATGTCCCGGCTGGCATTGGCCTTGGCCAGGGTCTCCTTGTAGTCGGAAAAGCGCTGGATCAGGAGCGGGATGCCGCAGTCGTGAAACAGGCCGAACATGTGCGCGTCTTCCCTGCTCACGCTGCCCAGGGCGTGGGCCAGGTGGGAGGCGAGCAGGGCGGTGCGCGCGGCACTGTCCCAAAACCGGTCCAGGCCCGCGGCCGGCATGGCGCCGCGCAGGGACAGGCCCAGGACCAGGGCACCGATGTTCTTCAACCCCAGCATGGCGACCGCCTGGTCGATGGAGGCGATCTGCCGGCGCAGCCCGTACAGGGGTGAGTTGATTGATTTCAGGACCGCCGCGGACAGGGCCACGTCGTTGGCGATGAGCTGGGCGATGCGGCGCAGGTCCGGCTCGTCCTTGGCGCGTTCCTCCATGATGGCCGTCAGGATCGTGGGCCGGGGGGGTATGACGATGCCGGCCAGCAGTTTGTCGGCTTCGCTCCTTGAAAGATCGGGCATGAGAAGTAGTCCGGATCCGTGGCTCAGATGCCGCGCAGCAGTTCGTTGATGCCCACTTTGGACAGGGTCTTGGCGTCCACCTGCTTGACGATGACCGCGCAATAGAGGCTGTACTTGCCATCGGAGGAGGGCAGGTTGCCGCTCACCACCACGCTGCCGGCGGGGATGCGGCCGTAGAGGATCTCGCCGGTTTCGCGGTTGTAGATGCGGGTCGATTGCCCGATATAGACGCCCATGGAGATGACGCAGTTGTCTTCCACCACCACGCCTTCCACCACCTCGGAGCGGGCGCCGACGAAGCAGTTGTCGCCGATGATGGTCGGGTTGGCCTGCACCGGCTCCAACACGCCGCCGATGCCCACGCCGCCCGACAGGTGCACGTTCTTGCCGATCTGGGCGCAGGAACCCACCGTGGCCCAGGTATCGACCATGGTGCCTTCATCCACATAGGCGCCGATGTTCACGTAAGACGGCATCAGCACCACATTGGGCGCGATGTACGAACCCTTGCGGGCGGCGGCCGGCGGCACCACACGGAAGCCGCCCTCGCGGAAGTCACGGCTGTTGAAGTCGGCGAACTTGCTGGGCACCTTGTCGTAATAGTTGGTGAAGCCGCCCTTGATGAAGGCGTTGTCCTCCAGGCGGAAGGACAGGAGCACGGCCTTCTTGATCCACTGGTGGGTGATCCAGTTCTGGCCTTCGGCGCGTTCGGCCACCCGCAGCTGGCCGCAGTCCAGCAGGTCGATGACCGCCATCACGGCGTCCTTGACCTTGGGCTCCACGTTGCGGGGGGTAATGTCGGCGCGCCGCTCGAAGGCCTCTTCGATGATGGGTTGGAGTTCGTGCATTTCAAATACCTCAACAGGTTGCGTGATTCAACTAAGAAACCGGTTTAGAAGCTGCCGGTGACGAAATCGGTGATGCGGCGGGCGGCTTCCCGGCATTGATCCAGCCCATCCACCAGGGCGATGCGGATGAAACCCCGGCCGGGGTTCACCCCCCGGGCTTCCCGCGCCAGGTAGCTGCCGGGCAGCACGGTGACATGCTGCTGCTCGAACAGAGCCCGGGCGAAGGCCGCGTCGTCGCCGCCCGGCACCCGCGCCCAGAGATAGAAAGCGGCATCGGGCGGTGCGAACGCCAACTTGCCGTCCAGGATGGGCATGACCTCCGCGAATTTTTCAGCGTACTGGCGGCGGTTGTCGCGCACATGCGCCTCGTCCCGCCAGGCGGCGGCGGAGGCGGCCTGCACGGCCGGGTTCATGGCGCTGCCGTGGTAGGTCCGGTAGAGCAGGAACTGCTTGATCAGTTGTGCATCGCCGGCCACGAAGCCGGAGCGCAGGCCCGGCACGTTGGAACGCTTGGAGAGGCTGTTGAATACCACCAGCCGGGAAGTATCCCGGCCCAGTTGCCGAGCGGCACTCAGGGCGCCCAGGGGGGGCTGGTCCTCGCCGAAATAGATTTCCGAATAGCATTCGTCGGCAGCGATCACGAAACCGTGCCGATCCGCCAGCTCGAACCAGCGCCGCCATTCGTCCAGGGTCAAGACCTTGCCGGTGGGGTTGCCTGGGCTGCACAGGTAGGCCAGCTGCACCGTTTCCCACAGGTCCTCGGGCACCTCTTCCGGGTCCATGGCGTAGCCGTGCTCGGGCAGGGTATTCAGGTAATGGGGCTTGGCCCCCGCCAGCAGGGCGGCGCCCTCGTAGATCTGGTAGAAGGGGTTGGGGGCGATCACCCGCTTCACGTGCCGGGTCGGGTCGATGACCGCTTGGGCGAAGGCGAACAGCGCCTCCCGGCTGCCGTTGACGGGCAGCACTTCGGTGTCCGGGTCCAGGTTGGTGCCGTAGCGGGCCAGGCACCAGTCGGCGATGGCTTCGCGCAGGTCCTCGCTGCCGTGCGTGACGGGATAGTGGGCCAGGCCGTGCAGATTGTCGGTGAGGACCGACTTGATGAACGGGGGGGTGGGGTGCTTGGGTTCACCGATGGACAGGTTCACGTGCGCCAGCCCCTCGGGTGGCCGGGTGCCCGCCAGCAGGGCCTTCAAGCGCTGGAACGGGTAGGGTTGCAATTGGTCCAGGCGAGGATTCACGACCGGGGCACCAGGGAAAAATTAGAATTATAAGCATGTCCACCTCCCAGAGCCCGACCCCTATCTCCTCCTCGCACTCCTCTCCGACCCCGTCCGCTGCCGCTGCCGCTGCTCCCTGGCTGGCGCGCGGCGCCCTGTTGACGGCCGCCTTCTCCTGGGGCGTCATCTGGTACCCCTACCGCCTGCTGGAGCAGGCTGGACTCTCCGGCAGCCTGGCGTCCTGGCTCACCTATCTGCTGGCGGCACTGCTGGTGCTGCCGTTCTATTTCCGCCAGCTGCGGCCACCGGCCGGCAAGTGGCGCATGCTGCTACTCATGGCCCTGGTGTCGGGAGGAACCAACCTGGCCTATGTGCTGGCGGTCATCTCCGGCGAGGTCATGCGGGTGATGCTGCTGTTCTACCTGGCGCCTTTGTGGACGGTGCTGTTCGCGCGGCTGATACTCGGCGAACGGCCCGGCGGCCTGGGCTATCTGGTCGTCGCCCTGTCACTCGCCGGGGCGACTGTGATGCTGGGCGGGGCGGAGGGCGGGCCGCCGCTGCCGGCAGGCTTCGCGGAGTGGCTGGGCCTGCTGGCGGGGATCGGTTTCGCCCTGGCCAACGTGCTGACCCGCCGCATCGGCGACATCCCCCTGGGGACGCGCAGCCTATGGGTCTTTCTGGGCGTGATGGCGGCGTCCTGGTGGCCAGCCCTGGGTGGGGGCGGAGCCCTGCCGGTACTCGGCACCCTGTCCGGCATGGACTGGCTGCTGCTGTGGCTGACCGGCCTGGGCCTGGTGGTGGCTACCCTGAGCGTCCAGTACGGTCTGGCCCACGCCCCGGCCAATCAGGCCGTCATCATCCTGCTGACGGAACTGATCTGGGCAGCCGCTTCCAGCTGGTGGCTGGCGGGGGAGTCCATGGGGCCGCGCGAATGGCTGGGCGGTGCGATGATCGTGGCCGCCACCCTGTTGACGGGAAAGATGGAGGCGAAGAGTGGTTGAAGTGGCGCGCTTGCTGCATGCGTCCCTGCTGGTATCCGATCTGGCACGGGCGCGTGCGTTCTACGAAGGGGTGCTGGGCCTGGTGCCCAGCCCGAGCCGGCCGGTGATGGGCTTCCAGGGGGTGTGGTACGACCTGGGGGACTGCCAGATCCACCTGCTGGTGCTGGCCAATCCGGACCCTGTGGCGGGGCGGCCGGAGCACGGCGGGCGGGACCGGCACACGGCCTTGGGGGTCAGGGGTTGGGCGGCCCTGTGCGACCGGCTGGACGAACGGGGGATTCCTTACACCCTCAGCCGGTCCGGCCGGCCGGCGCTGTTCTGCCGCGACCCGGACGGCAACGCCCTGGAGTTGGTGGAAATTCCCTGAAGCGGCATGCCCTGGCAGGCGCGGCCGCCGGGGAATCGGGATAGGCGCCCCGCCCTCAGGACAGGCGGAAGCGGGTCACCATGCCCTGGAGTTCGTGGGCAAGGCGGGCCAGGTCCTTGCAGATCAGACTGGTCTCGCCGGTCTCCTCAGCGGTGTGGTCGGCCAATTCGCTGACCTTGCCGATGCTGGAGCTGACCCGTTCGGTCAATTCGCATTGGCGGCTGACTGCTTGCGCCATGCGGGTATTCAATTCGCGGATCAGGCCAACGCGGGTGACGATCTGGTCGAGTCCGCCGACGGCCTGTTCCAGATGCTTGCCGTGCTGGGTCGCGCTGTCGCGGGCATGGCCCATGACCTGAACGGCATCCTTCGCCTCGCGCTGCAACTGGCTGACGATGTCCTCGATGCTGCGTGTGGAGTCGTGGGACAGGGTCGCCAGCTTGCGCACCTCGTCGGCCACCACCGCGAAGCCGCGCCCCGCCTCGCCGGCCCGTGCCGCCTCGATGGCCGCGTTCAGGGCCAGCAGGTTGGTCTGCTCGGCGATGCCGCGGATGACGTCCAGCACGCCGCTGACCTCGTGGCTGCGTTCGTCCAGTTTTTCCATGGCGCCCGCGGCCTGGTCGATGTCATTCACCAGGGCGAGGATGCCGCCGATGGCCTCGCGCGTCATGGCGGTGCTTTGCGCCGCTTCCCGGTCGGCCTCCACGGAGGTTTGGGCGGTTTCCCGTGCGCTGCCGCCGACTTCCGCGGCCAGTGCCTTCAGGTCGTCCATGTCGGCGACCGCATGGTCGTTCTCGGTGCGCTGGCTGTTGGCTGCCTCGGTGGTCTCCTCGGACACGTGGGAAATCTTTTCCGAAGCGGCGGAGAGTCGTTCCGAGGTGTCGGCGACCTGGGTCAGGCTGACGCGGAATTTCTCCAACATGTCGTTGATGGTTTGGGCCAGGATGCCCACCTCATCGTTCCCATGGACCTGGAGCCTGCGTCCCAGATCGGAATCCTGTTCAACCTGCTGCATGACGCGGCGCATGTTCAGCAAGGGAGAGATGACGATCTTGCGCAAGAGCGCCAGCACCAGGCCGATGCCCAGGACATACAGCACCACGTTGGCCAGACTGTTGAAGACCAGGTTCTCTTGTATCTCCCCATCCAGTTCGGCCAGCGAGTAGGTCACCCGCACCGCGCCCACCACGCTGCCTTCCGGCACCTGGTGGCAGCCCAGGCAGTTGGTGCCCAGATAGTTGCTGCTGGCCCGGATCGGGCTGAGCACGGTGACGGTGCGTCCTTCGTTGTCCTGCCCCAGGGTGTGTGCCTCGGCGCCTTGCAGGGCACGCCGATCCAGATCATCCCTGGGTGGGTTCTCCTTGCTCAGGGATTCGATCTTGCCGGGAGCATTGATGATCTCCACGCTGCGCAGACCCGTGGTGGCGAGCAGCTTGCCGCGCAGGTTTTCCTTCTGGTCCATGGTGCCGGTGAGCATCATGGTGTTCACCCCGTCGAAATAGGTGCGGGCGATATCCCTCGCCTTGCCGTTGGCGATATCCAAGGCCAGGGATCGTTCGCCGCGCGCGGTCAGGAAGACGGAGACGGACAGCACGGCCAGAAAGGTGAGCGTGATGGCCAGTACGATCTTTGCCTGTACGGAATTGCCGAAGAATTTCATGCCTTACCCCCAAATATCCGCCCCGTATGTCTCCGGGTGTACCCGGATATCGGAATATTCAACAAATACTTAAGCGGGCGGGGAGGGGGTCAGGCGCCTTCCTTGCGGGCATGGACGGCGCGGCGGTGCTGGCGGAACAGCCACTGGGACCAGGGCTCGGCCACCGTGTCCGGCATGTCCGGCCAGCGTATCGAACAGCCTTGCGCATCCGTGGCATCCAGCCGGGCGGGAATGCGGATGGGCAGGGGCAAGGCGGGACTCGGGCGCAGCACGCAGAGGCCGGTATCCCCCGTCCGCCAGGTGGGTTCGCCCATGCAGCGTAGCCCCTGGGTGTAAAGCGTCAGACGCCGGGTGGCGAGGCCGGGCGGGGCGGCGCGCGGATCGCGTGCCATCAGGTGCAGGACCAGATCCAGTTTGGCCTCCAGCCGCTCCAGGCCGCGACTGAAGGCTGTCTCGCGGTCCGCTTCCCGGGGCGGGGGGCTGTCCAGGCCCTGGATCACCCGCAGCAGGAGTTGCGCCTCCTGCCACAGGGTCTCCGCCTCCGCTGTGTCCGGCTGCGCGGGTTGCCAGACGAAAGGCAGGTCGAGTTCGATCTCCAGCATCTCAGTCGGGGCCTCCGCGTTGATGGAACAGGGCACTGCCCAAGGCCGCCAGCCGCGCCGAGCCGTAGGCCGCCTCCTGTTGTGCGGCCGGTTCGACGGGTACGCCCAGCAGGCGCCGGCGGATGGCCCGGTAAGCCGTGTTGCCGGCGCCGCCGCCGCTGCTCAGCACGCGCGCGGGCGGCGTGGCGCCCAGTTCCACCAGCTTCCGATAGCCTTCCGCCTCGATGTGCGCCAGACCTTCCAGCATGCCTTGCAGGAAACGGGCACGGTCGGCGGGACGCGGTTCCAGGCGGGGGGGCATGGCCGGGTCGTTGTACGGAAAGCGTTCGCCGGCCGCCGGCAGGGGGTAGTAGTCCAGCCCCGACGGAATGGTGGGATCGATGGCGGCGGACAGGGCGGTCAGGTCCTGATCGGTGAAATGCTGGCGCAGTACCGCGCCACCGGCATTGGAGGCGCCACCGGCCAGCCACATGTCCCCGTGCCAGTGGCTATAGACGCCGTGCCGGGCCGAGGCCACCGGCCGTTCGGAAAGCAGTTTCAGCACCAGGGTGGAACCCAGGCTGGTGACGGCTTCGCCGGGCCTGCACGCGCCGGCGGCCAGGAAGGCCGCGATGCTGTCGGTGGTGCCGGCGCGCACCAGGCAGTCCGGGTTCACCCCCAGTCCGCCGGCCCGCGGCCTGGCCAGCAAGCCTACAGCCGTGCCCGGCGGCAACACCTGGGGCAGGTAGTCCACGCCGGCCAGGTGCTCCACCCACTGGGGCCATTGCCGCGCCACCACGTCGAAACCCATCTTCAGGGCGTTGTGGAAATCGGACACCGGCCGGTCGGAAAGCAGGGCCGAGAGCCAATCCGCCTGGTTCAGGTAGAGCCGCGCCCGGGTCGGGCCGAGGTGTTGCTTGAGCCACAGCACCTTGGCCAGGCCCGAACTGGCGCTGGCCGCCGGGCTGTCCTGCCCGCCCGCGCGGGCGATCGCGGCGGCCTGATCCACCGCGCGGGCATCGTTGTACGGGAGGGGTGGGTGAGTGGGGTTGAGGGCCTCGTCGCAGGCCAGCACCGTCCCGGAGGTGCCATCGACGGCCAGGGCGGCCAGGCGCCGGCGCATGGCGCGGGGCAGGTGGGCGATGAGTTCGAATAGGGTCTCGCGCCACAGTCCCGCCGCCTCGTGCTCGGCCATGGCCGGAAAGTCGATGCGCGCGAATTCCTCGATCTGCCCGCCGGGGGCGATGAGGCAGGCGCGGGCGCCGCCAGTGCCGAAGTCGATGCCGAGGAACATTCGGAGCGGTCAGCTATGAGCAGTCAGCGATCAGCTGAAACATCAGGCTGGCGGAGCCAGCCCATGACTTCGCTGACCGCTGATGGCTGATTGCTCATCGAACATTCGATTGGGCCGGAAACTGGGAGAGTTCCACCCGCGGCGCCGGCTGCCAGCCAGGTTTCCGGTGCTCCGCCACCACGTTGGTGAAGATGCCGCCGCGCACGTAGAACTTGGCGGTCAGGCGCATGAACCGGGGGTCGAGTGCCGTCACCAAGTCGCCCAGGATGCGGTTGGTCACCGCCTCGTGGAAATGCCCCTCATCCCGGAACGACCAGATGTACAGCTTCAGGCTCTTCAGTTCCACGCAGCGCTGGTCCGGGATGTAGTCCAGGAACAGGGTGGCGAAGTCCGGCTGGCCGGTCTTGGGGCACAGGCAGGTGAACTCGGGGATCTCGATGTGGATGTGGAAATCCCGCTCCTGAGCCGGGTTGGGAAAGGTTTCCAGGTCCTTGCTGGGTTGGCTGGGCATAATCGTGTTTGGGTGAATGAGGCGTTTGGGTGAATGAGGCGTTTGGGTGAATGAGGCGTTTGGGTGAATGAGGCGTTTGGGTGAATGAGGCGCCAAGAAAGTTACAATCCGGCGCCGATTATAAAACCCAGACCCTCCGTCCTTGCGCCTCAAGCACATCCACATCGCCGGCTTCAAGTCCTTCGTGGATCCGGTGACCATCCCCGCCACCGCCATGCTCACCGGTGTGGTAGGGCCCAACGGCTGCGGCAAGTCGAACGTCATCGACGCCGTACGCTGGGTGCTGGGCGAATCCAAGGCCCGGGAGCTGCGCGGCCAGACCCTCCAAGATGTGATCTTCAACGGCTCGGCCCAGCGCAAGCCGGCCTCCCGTGCCTCGGTGGAACTGCTGTTCGAGAACCACGAGGGCCGGGCGCCGGGACAGTGGTCGCAGTACGCCGAGATCGCGGTCAAGCGTCTTTTGACCCGCCAGGGCGAGTCCACCTATTTCATCAACAACGTCAAGGTGCGCCGGCGCGACATGGCCGACCTGTTCCTCGGCACCGGCCTGGGCGGCGACGCCTACGCCATCATCGAACAGGGCATGATCACCCGCATCATCGAGTCGCGCCCGGAGGAGCTGCGCGGTTTCCTGGAAGAGGCAGCCGGTGTGTCCAAGTACAAGGAGCGGCGCAAGGAAACGGAAAGCCGGCTGCGCGACACCCGCGAGAACCTGTCGCGGGTGGAGGACATCCGCCAGGAACTGGGCCGGCAGCTGGAAAAGCTGAGTGTGCAGGCCGAGGTGGCGCGGCGCTATTTCGCCTTCGACGCCGAGCGCACCCTGAAGCTGCATCTGCTGGCCCTGAACCGCAAGCGCGACGCCCAGATGCGCCAAAGCGAGCTGGCCCGCCAGCTGGAGGCCACCCGCACCGAGTTGGAGGCGCGCACCGCCGAGCTGCGCAACCTGGAGGCCGGCCTGGAGGACAAGCGTCTCGCCCACTTCGATGCCACCGAGGCCCTCAACCAGGCCCAGGCCAGGTTCTACGCGGAAAGCGGCGAGGTGGCGCGGGTGGAGCAGGAACTCAAGCACTTGCACGAGACCCGGCAGCGCCTGGACAACGAAATCCGCGTCACCGCCGGCCGGCGCGAGGGCTCGCAAGGGGAATTGCAGGCCATCCGCGACGAGATCGTACAGCGCCAGGCCGACCACGCCTGCGCCGAGGAACAGGCCGACATGCTGGCCGAACAGGCCGCCGTGGCCAACGGCGAGCTGCCCGACGCCGAGGCCGCCTGGCGCGAGGCGCAGGCCGCCGTGGCCCAGGTGCAGGCCGACATCGGCCGCCACGAGCAGGCCCTGCAACTGGAAGAGAGCAACCAGGCCCACGCCGAGCGGGTGATGGAGCAGCTCAAGGCCCGCGAACTGCGTTTGTTGGACGAGCAATCCGGCCTGGCGAGCCTGGACGACGCGCATCTGATGCGCCAGGAACAGGAACTGGAAGAGGCCCGGGACCGCGTCGCCGGCCTGGAGGAATACCTGCTCAACGCCCGCGAGGCCCTGCCCGACCTGGAGGCGCGGCTGCTCCAGGCGCAACAGGCGCGCGACAACGCCGTCCGCCAGGTGCAGGGCATCGAGGCCGAGTTGGGCGCCCTGCGCAAGATGCAGGCCGCCGCGCAGCAGTCGGAAAGCGAAGGCACGGCCTGGCTGGAACGGGAGGGCCTGGTGGACGTGCCGCGCCTGTGGCAGTCGATCCGCGTCGAGCCCGGCTGGGAGACGGCGGTGGAGGCGGCCCTGGGCGAGGCCATGGCGGCCCTGGTGGCCGAGGCCCGGCCCGGCTGGCTGGCCGAGCCGCCCGAGGCGCGCTTCGAACTGGTCCTGCCCACCGAAGGCGCGGACGCCGACTTCGACCTCCTGGCCAGCGACGAGCACTTCCGCCCCCTGGCCGACCTGATCCACACCCGCGACCCGCTGGTGGCGCGCTTCCTGTTCGACCGCCTGGCCCTGGCCTACGCCGCCGACGACCTGGCCACCGCCCTGGCGCGGCGCGGCGCCCTGCCGGCGGGCGGCTTCATCGCCACCCGCGAGGGGCACCGCGTCGGCCGCGCCAGCCTCACCTTCAACGCCCCGGAGAAGGGCCACCACGGCCTCATCGCCCGGGTGCGCGAGATGGAGGAACTGGAGGAGCAGGCCGAGGCCGCGCGCATGCGCCTGGACGAGATCAGCGCGGACGTCGCCCGCGAGGAAGAGGCACTGCGCGCCGGCCGCCGCCAGGCCGAGGCCTTGCAGACGCAGATCGGCCAGGCGCAGGCGCAGATCCACGAATTACAGGTCACTCTGGTGCGTGCCCAGGAGGCGGCCCGCCGGGTGGCCGACCGCCGCGCCCAGATCGAGCGCGAACTGGACGACCTGTACACCCAGCTGGACGCCGAGGGTGAGGTCTATAACGCCGCCAGCGAGCGCCACGAGGAAGCGCGCCTGGCGTGGGAAGGCGCCAAGGAACAGCTGGAGGGCGTGCGCGCCGCGCGGCACGAGGCCGACCAGCGTTTCCAGGCGGTACGCGAGGCGCAGCGCCGCGCCGACCGGGAGGCCCAGGAGGCGGCCTTCCAGGTGCGTTCCCTGGCCGCCCGGCTCACCGAACTCGAAGACCGGCTCAACCGTGCCGAGCGTCTGCTGACCGAGCTGGCCGACACCCAGGCCCGCCTGGAAGCCGAACTCCAACTCGCCCAGGAAGAACCCATCCGCCAGCGTTTGCTGGACGCCCTGAAGGCGCGCCAGACCGCCGAACTGGAACTGGCCGCCGCCCGGGATGCCCTGGAGGCCTGCAATGCCGCCCTGCAAGGCCGGGAGGCCGATCGAATGAAGGTGGAACGCGCCCTGGACCCGTTGCGCGAACGGCTACAGGCCTTGGAGTTGAAGCAGCAGGAATCGCGCCTGTTGGAAGAACGTTTTGCCGAGGAGTTGGCCCAGGTGGACGAAGCGGAACTGTCCGCCCAGGCCGAGGCGGCGGGCATCGCCGGCAAGGGCGAGGGCTGGCTGAAAGGCGAGTTGGACCGTCTGGACGCCGCCGTCGCCGGCCTGGGCGCGGTGAACATGGCCGCCCTGGACGAACTGAAGGCCACCGAAGAGCGCAAGAACTACCTGGACGCCCAGGCCACCGACCTGGAGACCGCCGCCAACACGCTGGAAGAGGCCATCCGCCGCATCGACGCCGAGACTCGCGCCCGGCTGAAGGACACCTACGACCAGGTCAGCCGGGAGTTCAAGCGGCTGTTCAGCGACCTGTTCAACGGCGGCGAGGCGCAACTGATCCTCACCGGCGACGAGATCCTGGATGCCGGCCTTACGGTCATGGCCCAGCCGCCGGGCAAGAAAAACAGCTCCATCCACCTGCTCTCCGGCGGCGAGAAGACCCTGACCGCCCTGTCCCTGGTGTTCGCCTTCTTCCAGCTCAACCCCGCCCCCTTCTGCCTGCTGGACGAGGTGGACGCGCCCCTGGACGACAGCAACACCGAGCGCTTCTGCAACCTGGTGCGGCGCATGGCGGAAAAGACCCAGTTCCTGTTCATCACCCACAACCGCATCACCATGGAACTGGCCCAGCACCTGGTGGGCGTCACCATGCCCGAGCCGGGGGTATCCCGGCCGGTGGCGGTGGACGTGGAGAGCGCGCTCAGGATGGCGGAGGCGGCATAGCCGCCGGTGGCTTCCCCGTGAGGCGCAATGCGGCTTTGCCTATTGCGTCCTACTGAGCTGAGCTTGTTGACCGCAATGGTGGGGTCATTTCTGGGTCGGGTCATCACCCGACATACAGCCCGCCCCGCAACCCCGGCGTTTCCCGCGCAGCCTTGTTACGATCCCTGCCAAAGCACTTCGCGCGCTATCTCGGTGATCTTCTTGCGCTGGTTGCGGGCCAGCCCCCTCAAGGTTTCGAAGGCCTGCTCCGCGCTCACCCCGTCCCGCTGCATGAGCACACCCACCGCGGTGCTGATCTCGCGGCTGTTCTCCAGCGCGCCGAGCAGCTTCTCCTCGTTTTCCCGCAACTGCCGCAGGTCGCGTGCGCGGGCCAAGGCGGTTTCGATGCTGGGGATGAGGCGCGGCACGTCCAGGGGTTTGACCAGATAGCCCAGGGCCCCGGCCTGCTGGGCTTCCTGTATGAACTCCTGGTTGTCATAGGCGGTGAGGAACAGGAAGCCGATGTCCCGCTCCACCAACCCGCGGCCCAGTTCAAGGCCGGAGAGGCCGGGCATACGAATATCCAGCACCGCCAAGTCGGGCCGATCCAGGGCGCAGACTTGCATCGCCTCCTCGGCGGACTCGGCCTCGCTGATGCGGTAGCCTGCCTCCCGCAGGCCCCGCGCCAGGGTGCGCAGGATCAGCACATCGTCTTCCACGAGCAGGATATGGACAGGGGTCATTTCTCTTCCTGGCATGTCGTGGCATCCCGCGGGCGCGCCGCCGTGACTGGCGGCGCCAAGACGAGATTGGCTGTGATGCGGCCCTCGCCCTGGGTCATGGTCAGGGTGGCGCCCCGCCTGGGCAGCAGGGTCCGCACCAGATCCAATCCCGTTCCGCAACCTGTGCCGTTTTCCAGATCGAAGCCAGGGGGCAAGGGACCTCCTGGATTGCTGATGCT
Organism: Thiobacillus sp. UBA3361; assembly: GCA_002360535.1. Taxonomy (GTDB): domain Bacteria; phylum Pseudomonadota; class Gammaproteobacteria; order Burkholderiales; family Thiobacillaceae; genus UBA3361. Next base: position 25,954 of record DEQR01000003.1, on the reverse strand, counting down.
GATCGTGGCGTGTTCGCCGCCGCCGGTCAGCAGGATGTTGACGCCGCCGGCATGGTGGCCATGTTTCAGGGCATTGTGGAGCAATTCGTTGAGAATCAGGGCCACGCTCACGGCCGCGCCGCTGTCCAGCCAGATGTCGCTGCCGCGCCGGTCGTCAATGGTTGAAGGCGCCAATGCCATGGCCATGGATGTAGCGGCGTTCACCGCGTGCAACATCTCGCACAGGCGCAGTTCATGTTGCCCCAGGCGGCTTTGCAGGCCATGCACCACGGCAATGGTATTGATCTGCTCGATGGCGGCCTCGATGGGCGCCCGGGTTTCCGGGTGGGCGGAGATGTGCTGGCGCATCAGCCCGATGACCCCCTGCAGGTTGTTCTTGATCCGGTGGTGCACCTCGCGGACCAGGGCATCCCTTTGCTTGGCCTCATGCTGTAGCCGTTCCCGTTCGGCCCGCTTGACGGCGGTGATGTCCTGGGCGGTGAAGCTCACGCCATGAGTGAGATCACCGGGTACCACGGGCGCGGAGGACAAGGCGACATCAATGATCCGGCCGTTCTTCGTCCGAAAGCGGGTTTCCACCTGGCCCAGGCCCTTCTCCTTGATCTGGCCATATTTCTCCCGCCCGACATAGTCAAAATCCTCTTGGGTCGGGTACAGCATCCGGGCGGAACGGCCAATCAACTCCTCCCGTGTATAACCCGTCATATCGGTCATGGCCTGGTTGACCTCCCGGAAGACCCGATCCACCAGCAGGCCGATGCCCACCGGCGCCGCCCGCAGGATGCTGCGGGTAAGCGCCTCGCTCTGTCGCAATTCCTCGGCTAGAAGCCGGGGGGCGCTGATGTCGTGGTGGGATATGACGACGCCCCCCTCCGCACGACCCAGAGGGGTGACGGTCGCCAGGAACCAGCGGCGCGCATGGGGGGCATGGCAGGGGTACTCGTGGATGAAGCCCGGGAGCCGTCCATCCAGCACGGCCTGGATGCCCTCGGCCATTTCCCGTGCACCCTCGGAACTGTATCCGGTGGCCGAACGGCATATCTCAAGATAGTTGCCGCCGATATCCGTGTTGTGGGGGAACTGCCCATCCTCGAGGGCGTTCTCTCGCGCGAAGCGGCGCCAGGCCGCATTCACCTCGATGATGGTGCCGGTCCTGTCGAGCACCGCCACCTGGGTGCTCACGGCATCCAGGATCGCCTGCTTGAAGGCCTCCGCCTCCCGCCAGGCCTGCTCGGCCTGTATGCGTTCCGTGATGTCCCGGCCGACGGCCTGGATCTCGGTGATCCGTCCCGCATCGTCGAAAAAGGCCCGGTTCACGAACTGCATCCAACGCAGCTGCCCGTCGCCCGAGTAGACGCGGTTCTCGATCACCACCACGGGATGAGCGGGGGACAGCGTGGCCAGCCTTGATTCGACCAGCTCCATGTCGTCGGGGTAGGCGCTGGGGTGCCAGGTGGTGCCCAGGACCTCCTGGGCGATACAGCCGAAGAAGCGGCAGAAGACCTCGTTGACGAAGACCAGGACGCCATCGCTGTCAAACCGGCAAATGACCTCGGTCTGGTCCTCCACCACCGCGCGGTAGCGCTCCTCGCTGGCCCGCAGGGCCTCTTCAGTACGTTTACGGTCGGTAATGTCGCGCAGGAAGGCAACCAACCGACCGCCGCCGACGCGCGGTAGGTGATAGGCACTGACCTCCACGTCGATGACGTGGCCGTCCTTGCGGCGGTGCCGCGTCTCGAATCGATCCTGGCCCTGGGCAATGACCAGGCGGATATGCGCGGCGACCTTGGCCGCGTCCTCGTGCAGATCGATGTCGTGGATTGACAGCCTGGCCAGCTCCTCGTGGCTGTAGCCCAGCATGGCGCAGGCGGCCGCGTTGTAGTCCAGGATGCGGCCGTCCGCGCCCACCTTCCAGAAGCTGTCCATGGAGGCCTGGATGATGGTGCGGTACTCCTGCTCGGCCGCCCGACGCTCGGTGATGTCCCAGGCCACGCCCGCCATGCGGTGGATCCGGCCGGTGGCGTCGCGGATGGGAAACCTGCGCAGGCGGATCCAGCGCAGGTCATCCGGGCCAGGCAGGATGCGACATTCCAGGTCCAGAATTTTCCCGTCGGTGTGCTGCCGCATGCAGGCCGTGGCGACCCGCTCCCGGTCCTCCGGATGCACCACCGACAGGAAGCACGGTGGTTCGTCGTAAAGGTCGGCAAGGGGGAGGCCGAAGAGGTTCTCGACGGTGGGGCTGAGGTAAAGGAAGCGCTCTTGATCCAGATCGCATATCCAGAACGCCTCGTCGACGCTGGCCACCAGCTGCCGCAAGTACCCCGCGACCTCATGTTGCTCGTCTTCGGACAGAGCCTGTTCCGGGGTAACCGCCATGCGGCTCTCTAGAGCGAACAAGCGTTCGATGAGTTGCTCACGGGTAAGACTGGCGTAGTCGGTCAAGTCTCTGGGTCCTCCTGAATACTCTTCTACCCCCAACTTGGCTCATCCAGATTCGAATGCCTTGTGGCAGCTCTGTCGGAAGGGGGATGTTGGTTCAACGATACGAATAAATTTTTCTGGGTGCAAATTAAAGTAATCTTCATTAGTGTCGATACTGTAATCAGCCAACCCGGCCCCCGTTGGCGTCTTCCTCCCAGATGATGGATGGAGCGTTATATGAGCAGCCGGGTTGTTTCCATTTCCGCGGCGCGGGCTACGAAGCCGGCCCCCACCTACACGCCAGGGGATGCCGGTTGTGACATCGACGAGCGGGACATCGTCGAGCGCAAGGCGTTCCTGGAGCTGGGTGCCGCGGACATCGAGCGCCTGGGCCGCCTGCACTCGCTGCTAGAGCCAGCCAAGAACGCCTTCACCGAAGCGTTCTACAGCCACATCCTCGGTTTCGAACCCATGCGCCGCCTGATGCCCGACGATCAGTCGTTGGCGCGACTGCGCGAGGCCCAATCGGCGTACTTCAGCCGCCTCACCGCCGGCGATTATGGCGATGATTACGTGACCAATCGTCTGCGGGTGGGCCACGTGCACCAGCGTATCGGCCTGGAACCCAAGTGGTACATCGGCGCCTACCGCAAGTACCTGTCCGGGCTGATGCCCCTCATCTGGGACAAGTGTGGCGGCGATGCAAAACAGTTCCTGGATTGTTTCGATTCCCTGCTCAAGGTGGTGCTGTTCGACATGGGGCTGGCCCTGGACAGCTATTTCCAGGCCGAGCACAAGAACCTGCAGGAGATGAAGGAGTACGCCGACCGGGTCATCTGCACCATGCCCAACGGCTTGCTGGTGCTGGATGTCGGGTTGCGGTTGCGTACCATCAACCAGGCGGCGCGGGAGATGCTGGGGCTGGACGACCATGAACCCCTGGCCGGTCGCGAACTCGGCCAATTGGTACCCGGCACGGCTTTGCTACCGGTGGCGCGGGAAGTGCTGGACAAGGGGCAAACCGCCCATTCCCTGGTCCTTTGGCCCCAAGGGAAGCCGACGGGTCGCATCCTGATCGCCACCCTGTCCACCACACTGATCGATCAGGCCCCGGCCCTCATCGTGCAGTTGCTGGATGAAACCGAGAACATGCAGGCCGAGGAGAGTCTGGCCCGTTTCCGTACCGCGCTGGATACCTCGGACGATGCCATCTACCTGATCGACCGCGCCGAGATGCGCTTCGTGGACATGAATGCGTCCGCCTGCAAACAGCTGGGTTACTCCCGCCAGGAACTGCTGCGCATGGGCCCCCAGGACATCCAATCCAAGCACGCATGGGGCCATTGCAAGCAGCGCTGCGACGAGATTCTCGCCACGCCGTCCCGTTCGGGCCGGATTGAGACCCTGCATCGACGCAAGAACGGCAAGACCTTCCCGGTGGAGGTGGTGATGCATGGCTTCCGTTCAGAAGAACGGGACATGCTGGTGGCGGTGGCCCGGGACGTCAGCCAGCGCAAGCAGGCCGAGGAGTCCTTGCGCCTGGCGCAGCGGGCGCTGGAGGCCAGCGGTAACGGCATCGTCATCACCGACCCACGCCAACCGGACAATCCCATCGTCTATGTCAATCCGGCCTTCGAGCGCATCACCGGCTATACAGAGGCCGAGGCCCTGGGCCGCAACTGTCGCTTCCTGCACGGGGATGAGCACGACCAGCCCGGCACCCGGCAACTGCGCCAGGCCATCGGGGCGGGACAGGAGGCCCGGGTGGTGGTGCGCAACTACCGCAAGGATGGCTCGCCGTTCTGGAACGAATTACTGGTGGCGCCGGTGCGCGCCGAGGACGGCGGCATCACCCATTTCGTCGGCGTGCAAAACGATGTCACCGAACAGAAGCAGGCCGAAGAGAACCTCCTGCACCTGGCCACCCACGATAGCCTGACCGGGCTGCCCAATCGCAGCCTGCTCCAGGACCGCCTCTCCCAGGCCATCAAGCAGGCCCAGCGCGGGGGCCACCAAGCGGCGGTGCTGTTCATCGACGTGGACCGCTTCAAGAACATCAACGACAGCCTGGGCCATTCGGTGGGCGATCTACTGATCTCGGCCGTGGGGCAGCGGCTGCGCGGCGCGGTGCGCATGGTGGACACGGTGTCGCGGGTGGGCGGCGACGAGTTCGTGGTGGTGTTGACGGACATCTCACGGGACTCCGACATCATCCAGATCCTGCCCAACCTGATCAGCGCCATCGCCGAGCCCATCCCCTCGGATGGACATGCCCTGCAGGTGACGGCCAGCATCGGCATCAGCGTCTATCCCCGGGATGGGAAGGATGTCACCACCCTGCTCAAGAACGCGGACACCGCCATGTACCGGGCCAAGGACGCGGGGCGCAACACATTCCGCTTTTACGCGCCGGAAATGAATGCCGATGCCGTGGACCGCCTGCGCCTGGAGAGCGACCTGCGCAAGGCCGTCGGCAAGGATGAACTGCTCGTTCACTATCAGCCCCAGGTGGAGTTCGAGTCGGGGCGCATCGTGGCGGCCGAGGCGCTGGTGCGCTGGCGCCATCCGAAGAAGGGTTTGATCCCCCCCGGCGATTTCATCCCCCTGGCCGAGGAGACCGGGCTGATCGTGCCCATCGGCGAATGGGTGCTGAGCCATGTGTGCGGTCAGATCAGGGCCTGGCGCCAGGCCGGCGTGCCCCACCCCAAGGTGGCGATCAACCTGTCGCCGCGCCAGTTCCGCCAGGCCAACCTAGTTGACATGTTCCAGAAGACGCTGCTGGAGCATGACCTGCCGGCGGAGGAGCTGGAGTTGGAGATCACCGAAAGCACCCTGATGTATAACCCGGAAGAAGCCTCCACCTTGCTTGGCGAACTCAGCCGGTTGGGATTCCGTCTGGCGGTGGACGACTTCGGCACCGGCTACTCCAGCCTGGCCTACCTGAAGCGCTTCCCCCTGCATGCCCTGAAGATCGACCGTTCCTTCGTGCAGGACATCGAGATCAATCACGACAGCGCCACCATCGCCGCCGCCGTCATCGGCCTGGCCCACAACCTGGGCCTGAAGGTGGTGGCCGAGGGGGTGGAAACCATTAATCAGATGGAATACCTGCGCGGCTTGAACTGCGACATCGCCCAAGGCTACTTGCATGGGCGGCCGATGCAGGCGGACGAGCTCTTGGCCATGGTTGGGTCGGGGTCATGAAGGGCGACAGCAGGCAGATCGTGGGCATCCTGCAAAGCCTTGGAACCTCTCGTGAATGCCACCTGGCGGCACGACTTGCAAGCCATGACAGTTTCGATATGACCTAAGGGGAGAAAATATGGATATTTCGATGTTCGGGGGGGGATAGCAGCCGGCCGCACACGCCCCAGGAGAAATTACTTGATCCGACCCGTCCCATAGTCACCAAGACGGACCTGAGGGGCGTCATTACCTACGCCAATGAGTCCTTCGTCAACATCAGCGGATTCAGCCGCGAAGAGTTGATTGGTGCGAAACATAATATCGTGCGTCATCCCGACATGCCGGCTTCCGCCTTTGCTGATCTTTGGCGCACCATCCGGGCGGGGCAGCCCTGGCGGGGGCTGGTGAAGAACCGCACGAAGAACGGTGACTACTACTGGGTAAACGCATTCGTAACCCCCGTCACTCAAAATGGGCATCCGGTTGGATACGTATCAGTGCGTACTGCCCCATCGAGGCAGCAGGTATCTGAGGCCGAAGCGCTATATCGAGACGTGCAAGAAGGGCGAACCTCTTTTCCTGCGACACGCTTCGTACCACCCGTGGGGGGCATATTCCGGCAATCTTGGCTGTATGCCACGGGCCTCGCCCTTCTGGTCCTGGCTGCTCAAGCGGCGGGGGGAGTTGCCGGGTGGGGGCTGGCTGGGGTAGCGGCCATCGGCTGTGTACTTTGGGCAGGGATACTGGACCTGCGCATCCTCCACCCCTTGAAAGCTTTGCATCAAGCAGTCGTGCAGCTCGATGAGGGCAACCTCTCAACAAGCTTTCAAGGGCAGGGGAAGAGCCTTGCCCCCTTGTTTTGCCAACTGGAGGCATTGCGCATCCATCTGCGTGCCACGTTCGCGGATGTACTTGTATCTTCAGAGGAAATGGAGCGCCGAGCCTTGGAACTGGACAAGGCATTCAACGCTCTTGCCCACGCCTCTCAAGAGCAATCCGAGCGTTTTGGCGAAATCACGGCCGCGATGGAAGAGCTGAGCGTTTCCATCAGCGAGATAGCTGTGGGGACAGATATCAGCTTGAAGGCGGTTCACGAGACCGATCAGATGGCACAGGAAACATTGGTGACGCTGCAGGAAGGCAATCGCAGCAGTAGCCAGGTGGCGGTGGCGGTGAAGCAGGCGCAGGTCAAGATAGCCGCAGTGAATGCAGACGTCGTGAGCGTCGGTGGGTTCGCCAAGGTGATCAAGGAGATTGCCGATCAAACCAATCTGCTTGCATTAAACGCCTCAATTGAGGCTGCTCGGGCTGGCGAACAGGGACGTGGCTTTTCTGTCGTGGCGGATGAAGTACGTAATCTGGCCGACCGCACGACGGCTAGGACCGCCGAAATCAATACTACGGTGACGGCAGTCGTCGCGCGTACCCAAGAGGCGGTCGATGCCATGGACCATGTCACCAAGGCCATGGCAAACAGTCTTGCGAAGATCAGCCATAGCACCACGATACTGCCGCGTATTACGGATGCCAGCGGTGCGGCTGCTGACGCCGCGAACAACACAATCGCTTTATTGAAGCAGCAATCAAGCGCAACTCAGGGCATCACAACCAACATGGAAGCCATTTCGTCGGTTGTAGAGGCGAACCACGCCATGCTGGCGTTACTAGGCCATGCGAGCGGCCGGCTTCGAGACACTTCCCGTGAGTTGCGGGAACTCATTCGTCATACGGAGAAGGCCATTTCGGGCCCCACTTGAAACCTGGTAAGTATCCCCCGGCAGAGCCGGGGGCATTAGATTGTGAGCCGCTCAAAGCGGCTGGCTGGGGTCGCTAAGGGCGTGGCGGAGGTCCTGTCGCGCATGGAGGACGAGAGCATGGCCATCATGGTCGTGCTGGACAGCCTGGTCGATCACCATACGCAGGATGTGAGGACGCAGGCGTCGCCAGCGGCAGCATCGAGTTGTTTTATGCAGGGCGCAAGCGGATGCCGCGCGACCTGGCGACTTCAGCACTTCCATGCTCCGGAGGGCGAACAGTGTGAACCGTCCTGGCGATATTCGGCCCGTCGCCCGGTTCGCCCAAGTTCATCGGAATCACGCGAAATCAGGAATTGGAATGTAACTATTTCCTTTCCTTCGGAAAGATTCAATTCGCTTCGTCCCCTTCCCGAATCCTGACCACTCCGGCCTTTTCGGTTCCACTCCGCGCCGCCTGTCGTGCCTCGTCCTCCCGCACCTGATCCACGTATTTCTGTGCCTTGTGTACCTGTTCTGTGAGGGCGTTGACGGTCTGTTTCATGCTGTCCAGGGCCTGGACCTTGTAGGCGGAGATCATGTCCATGGTGGCGAACACGTTGTCGAAGGCCTGTTGCAGCTTGTCGATGCCGATCATGGCGCCGCTGGCCTGTTCGTGGATGGCCACGCTCTGGGTCTTCAGCATCTCGCCGGTGGCGGCGATCATGTCGCCGGTGGTGGTGTTCAGGGCGCTGACCTGTTCCAGCACAAGCTTCTGGTTGGTCAGGGCCTGGGCCACCACTACCGCCGTGCGCAGGGCGGAGACCGTGGTGGTGGAGGCGCGATCGACGCCCTTGATCAGTTCCAGGTTGTTCTTGCGGATCATGTCCAGGGCCAGGTAACCCTGCACGCTCACCGACAACTGGGTGAGCAGGTCGGTGACCTTCTGGCGGGTGTAGAACAGCAGCTCTTCCTTGACGATGCGCGCCTTCTCCGGGTCCGTTGCCTCAATCTCTGCCACCCGCCCGGAGAGTTTGTCGTCCAGCTTGCGGCCGATATAGACGAACTGCTCCAGGCGCTGCATGGTGGCCCACAGGTCGGTCTTTTCCTGCTCGATGGCGGCGTTGTCGCGCAGCAACTCGTCCTTGCCGTCGGCCAGGGCTTCCAGGATGCCATTAAGATGGGACTGGGCCGAGCGGTACTTGTCGAAGTAGTCCTCCACCCGGTTGCCGAAGGGGATGATGCCCAGCAGCTTGCGCGGCTGGAACAGGTCGCCCTGGCGGGCCGGGTTCAGTTCGTCGATGCGCTGGCGCAACTCCACCAGGCCCTTGCCGATGGCCGAGCCGGAGCTGAACAGGCCGTCGTCCATCAGCTTCACCGGCCGCTCCAGCATGCGGTTGCTGACGCCGGCCGCCCTGGCCATGTCGGCGTTGCCCATGCGGTGGATGCTCTCCACCCGCTCCCTGAAGGCCCGGTCGTGCTTGTCCAGGGTGAGGGTGTCGTTGATGAAGGCTTCCACTTGGGCATCCAGGTCGGGGATCGCCTGCGGGTCCAGCTGCACCATGCGGGCGGCGGCTTCCGGTTCGACGGCCCGTACCGGTTCCGGGGGGGTGAGGGGCGCCACGGAGGGCTGTTCGTTTTCGGGCATGGACGATCTCCTGAAATGCGACGGTTGGCCGGGCCGGATCGATCATAGCACCCCGGTCCGCGCTGTCCGTGACGGCACGCGCACCCCGCGCATGGCATCAAGCAACCGGGAGGGGTACCGCGGGTGGTATTGGATGGCACAATGGCCGCGCAAGGGTCCGGGATACCGTCACCATGATCGAACACGCCAAGCAACGCTTCGAGGAGCTCAAGGCCTCCGGGCTGCTGCCCTCCCCCAAGGGCGTGGCCCTGGCGGTGCTGGAGCTCACCCAGAGCAATGACGTCAGCATCCAGAACCTGACCCATCTGGTGCAGACCGACCCGGCCATGAGCGGGCGCGTGCTTAAGTACGCCAACGCGGCGCACGGCGGCAGCTTGCGGCACATCGCCTCGCTGGCCCACGCCATCGTCTTCCTGGGCATCTTCCGGGTGCGGCAGATCGCCCTGGGCTTCTCCCTCATCGACCATTACCGCAGCGGCGCCTGCGCCGCCTTCGACTACACCGGCTACTGGACCGCCTCTCTGGCCACCGGCATCACCGCTCAGCATGTCGCTCGCCAGGCCCAGTGCCCGCCCGACGAGACCTTCACCTGCGGCCTGCTCTCCGGGGTGGGGCGGCTGGCCCTGGCCACGGCCTTCCCGCTGGAATACGGCGAACTGCTGGAACGCGGCCTCCCGGAACCGGCCCTGCGCGCTGCGGAGACGGAACGCTTCGGCGTGGATCATGCCGGCCTGTCCTCCGATCTGCTGGAGGACTGGGGCCTGCCGGAGATCTTCCACCAGGCCGTGCGTTACCAGGAGTTGCCGGGGGAGGCGCCGTTCCCCGCCGGCTCGCGGGTGCAGGCCCTGACCGCCGCCCTGCACCTGTCCGCCCGCGTCGGCCAGCTGCTCAACCTGGATCACGCCCAGCGCTGGGAGCAGGTGCCCGCCCTCTACCACGCCGCCGCCCAGCTGGGCCTGGAGGCCCACGAGCTGCCGCCGCTGGTGGAGCAAGTGGTCAAGGAGTGGCAGGACTGGGGCCGTGAGCTGCGCCTGCCGACGCGGGAATTCAGCGACATCCGCACCCTGCTCAGTTCGCAGCCGCAGGAAGGCGAGATGGCCGCCCTGGTGGTGCTGCCCATGCGCGTCGCCCTGGTGGCCCACAGCGCCCAACTGCTGAGGACCCTGGCCGATACCCTGGACGCCATGGGCCTGCGGGTGAGCCTGGCCGCCGACCGGGACGGCGCCCAACGCCTGCTGCGGGACACCCCCACCGACCTCATGATGGTGGAGATTCCCCGCGAGCCGGGCCGAGGCGTGGAACTGCTGCGCGACCTGCGCGCCACGGAGCACGGCCGTCAGGCCTACTGCATCGCCCTGGTGCCGCCCGATCAGGAGGCGGAAGTGGCCCGGCTGATGCTGGCCGGCGCCTCCGACTACCTGCTCACCGATTTCAGCGAGGCGGCTCTGTTGGCCCGCCTGAACGCCGCCCAGCGGGTGGTGGCATTGCAGGGGGCGGTGCGCGCCGAGCGGGAATCCACCATCCGCGGTTCCGGCGAATGGGCGCGCAGCAACCGGCGTCTGATGCAGGAGGCCCTCACCGACCCCCTGACCCAGGTGGCCAACCGGCGCTATGGCCTGGATCGGTTCCGTCAGGAGTGGTCCTTCGCCGGCCATAACGGCACGCCGCTGACCTGCATGATGCTGGACGTGGACCACTTCAAGAAGGTGAACGACAGTTACGGCCACGAGGTGGGCGACCAGGTGCTCGCCCAGGTGGCCGCCGTCATCGAACGGGTCTGCCGCCGCAACGACGTGGTGTTCCGCTACGGTGGCGAGGAGTTCTGTCTGGTGTGTCCACACACCGGCCCGACCGAGGCCCGGCTGCTCGGAGAACGCCTCCTGGAGGCCGTGCGCAAGGAGTTGTTCGGCAAGGCGGGGCAGCGTTTCCACATCACCATGAGCATCGGCCTGACGGAGATGGACAAGGGCATGGCCCAGGTGGAGGCCCTCATCCAGCGCGCCGACCGGGCCCTGTACGCGGCCAAGGCCGGGGGTCGGGACAGGCTGGTGGCGTGGACGACGGATCTGCCCGCATAGGCCGGCGGTTCCATTCCCCCAGCGCCCAGCCCTCCCGGTGCGGATCGGTCGCTCCCGGCGCGCCGCCGCTGGATATTTCCGGTTGTTCGGGCGATACCGCGCCACATTCACCCGCCCAGACTATGATGTAGCAAACGATAAGACGCCGCATGAAAGAGGGGTTTTTCCGGAGCCTGGCCCCCTCCCGGCAATCATCGTCGGGAGCGGAGTCGCGGTGAACGCAATGGCAGGTTGATGGTGGAGGCGGGTGTGACTATCGAAATGGATCGACCAATGGGCGCCACTCACGTAGAGCGCCGCATGAGCCGGCGCAGCGATACGAGCGTAGGCGTGCAAGTCTATGCCTACGGGGTACTGGTGGCGCATGGGGCCACCGTGGACATGAGCGAGGGTGGGGTCCGCATCAGTATTCGCCAGGATTTGTCGGGAGGCGAACTGGAGGTGGGCAAGTACCTGGATGTCATGTTCGAGCACGGGACAGACCCGCAGATCGGGGAGGCCCCCGTCTGGCAGCCGGTCCGGGTGGTGCGCCGCATGCCCGACTACCTGGCCGCCGCCTTCCTGGGGGCCGGCTGAACTCGCGGACAGCCACCCCCTGGGTAGCACGCCCTAACGAGTAAGCCACTTAGCCATGGCATCCACGGCGCGGATCACATTCGGGCAGTAGAGTTCGAGGAAGGCCTTGTCCAGTTCCTTGCCGAGGGGAACCTGCTGGGCGGCCATCAGGGCGCGCGCGCCGTCGAAATCCACATAGGCGAGGCGCAGGGTCAACTCCTCGGGTGGGCGGCCGAATTGGACGCCCGGCAAACCGGCCACGCCGGTTTCCTGGAGCAGGACGTCGGCGAGGGCCGCGCTGTCGCGGATGCCGCGCGCCGCCAGCCGCTCGCGCAGGGGCGTGAAGTCCGGGAACAGATAGAACCCGCCCACCGGCCCGGACACCGTGGCGCCCGCGGTCTTGAGCCGGCGCCAGACATGGCGGCCCAGGTGGCGCAGCACGCGGCGCGACTGCGCCAGGTATTGCTCCATCTCCATACCGCCGGAAAAGGCGCGCACGGCGGCGTACTGTATGGGGGCGCTGGTGGAGGTGTAGGTCTCGCTGGCCACGGTGGCCATGGCCTCCAGCAGCCAGCGCATGCATGGCGGGAACACGAAGGTGCCCAGCCGCCAGCCCCCCGCGCCGCACCATTTGGAGAGACCACCGCTGATGATGGTGCCTTCCGGATAGAAGCGGGCAATGGACACGTGCTGCCCGCGATGGTGCAGTTCGCCATAGATCTCGTCAGACAGAAGGATCACCTTGTACTTGCGCGCCACTCTGGCCAGGGCCTTGAGCTCATCAATGGTGTAGCTGTCGCCGGTGGGGTTGGAGGGGTAGTTGAGGATGAGGATGCGCGGCCGGCGCCGGTCGTCTCGGCACAGCCGGTCCAGCTCGTCTGGCATCAGCCGCCAGTCGTTATCGGGACGGGTGGAGACCCAGTGGATCTGCCGGCCGACGATTTTGGCCTGGGGCGCGTAGGACACCCAGCTGGGGGTGGGGATGAGCAGGTCGCCGTAATACACCAGTTGCAGGATGAACATCAGTTCCTTGGAGCCCGGCCCCACCAGCACGTCGCCGGCGCTGCGCTCGATGCCGTGGAGCCGCCGGTGGTAGCCTGCCACCGCCTCGCGCAAGGCGGGTAGGCCGCGCACCGGGAGGTAGTCCTTCTGGTGGGCGTTGGCGCGCAATTCGTCCACCACCGGCTGCGGTACGGGGAAGGGCGACTGGCCCAGACCCAGGCGATAGACCTGGTGACCCTCCCGGATCATCTGCGCGCTCTTCTCGTTGATGGCCAGGGTGGCCGATTGTTTGAGGCCACGCACGTTCAGGTTGAGATGGATGTCCGGAGAGGTGGTTTTACGTCCCATGAACTAGCTTTGTGCAAATGTGATCCAATATCAGAATAGGGGAAGTATCCCCGCCAAGAAACATCCATTCCGCGCCGCGCCCATGTCGCGACGCTTTCACCCGAGGATTCCCCATGCCACCGCATAGCCCCTACAAGGCCTATTCCCTGAGCAACTTCCGCGACATTCCGCAGATGGCGATGCTGCCCGAGGAGGTCAAGTTCGACATCGAGGTGGTCGGCCATGTGCTGCCGTTCAAGACCAACAGCTTCGTGATCGAACAATTGATCGACTGGGACCAGGCACCCGACGATCCCCTGTTCGTGCTGACCTTCCCCCAGCGAGGCATGCTGCGGTCGGAGCATTACGCCGAAATCGCCGGACTGCTCCAGGAAGGTGCCGACGCGTCCGTGGTCAAGGTGGCGGCGAACCGCATCCGCGCCGGCCTCAATCCCCATCCGGCCGGGCAGGTGAGTCACAACATCCCGACCCTGGAGGGGGAGCCGCTGGACGGTATGCAGCACAAGTACCGGGAGACCGTGTTGTTCTTCCCCAGCCAGGGCCAGACCTGCCATGCCTATTGCAGCTTCTGCTTCCGCTGGCCGCAGTTCGTTGGCCAGGCCGAGCTGAAATTCGCCAGCCGGGAGGTGGAACGGCTGGTGGAGTACCTCAAGGCCAACCCACGCGTGACGGACGTGCTGTTTACCGGGGGTGATCCCATGATCATGTCGGCCCGGCACCTGGCGGAATACTTCGAGCCGTTGCTGGCGGCCGACCTGCCCAACCTGCGCCACATCCGCATCGGCACCAAGTCGTTGAGCTTCTGGCCCTACCGCTACCTCACCGACAAGGACGCGGGGGAGGTCCTCGCCCTGTTCCGCAGGGTGGCGGATGCCGGCAAGCACCTGGCCGTCATGGCCCACTTCAACCATCCCCGGGAGTTGCGGCCCGAGCCCGTGCGCAAGGCCATCCGCGCGGTACGCGAGACCGGCGCGGTGATCCGTACCCAGTCGCCGCTACTGGCGCACATCAATGACGACCCGGCACTGTGGAGCGAGATGTGGGACACCCAGGTGGACCTGGGCTGCGTGCCTTACTACATGTTTGTGGCCCGCAACACGGGGGCACAGCATTACTTCGCCGTGCCCTTGGTACGCGCCTGGGAAATCTTCCGCGAGGCTTACCAGCGGGTCAGCGGATTGGGGCGCAGCGTGCGCGGCCCGTGCATGTCCGCCAACCCCGGCAAGGCACAGGTGCTGGGGGTGAGCGAGATGAACGGCGAGAAGGTGATGGTGCTGCGCTTCATCCAGGGGCGCGACCCGGATTGGGTGCACCGGCCATTCTTCGCCCGCTACGATGAGCAGGCCACCTGGCTGAGCGACCTGAGGCCGGCCTTCGGGGGAACGTCCTTCTATTTCGAGGAGGAACTGGAGCAGTTCTACCGGGAGAACCTGCGGGCCGAACATTCGGAGGATTACGAATAGGCCGGTGCTCTGCGTCGATGTGCTGATCCGGAATGCGCACTATAGTCAGGATACGAAGGGATTGTAGGTGGAATCACCCAAGTACATTCCTGAATCGAGGTCCATCATGAAATTACTGCCAGTCATGCTGATTGCCGGTGCCTTGCTGGGTGGATGCGCAACCCAGGAACCCGCCGAAATTGTCGACAAAGGCTGCAGGCAACAGTCCTGCATCCAGGACTTGGAGGCCTGCAAGAAAGACCGACTGGATTGGGAAAGGCGTTGCGCGGCGGCGGAATCCGGCGCGCGGGACTTGCAACAACGCCTGACTGAACAGCGGGAAAAGTCACGCGAGGCTGACCAATCCCTGGCACAGCAGAAAGCGGCCCTGGCCGGCTATCAGGAGGACCTGCAATCCACCCGGCAACAGATTGCCGACCTGACCCGCACCAACGAGCGCATGCGGGAAGCCGCCGCGACCCAGACCCGCGCCGCCGAGCAGGCGGCCGGGCAGGTGGCGCGCATGAAGGCCCTGGAAGACAGCCTGCGGCAACGTCTGGGCAGGGACATCGAGGCCAAGGACGTGGAGATCCAGAGGCTGCGGAGCCAGCTCTCAGTCCGGGTACTCGACCGCATCCTGTTCCACAGCGGCAGCGCCGATATCCTGCCCAAGGGGAGGGAGGTGCTGGACGTGGTGGCCGAGGTGCTGGCGGACGGCAAGGAAACCATCCGCATCGAGGGACACACGGACACGGTGCCCATCGGCCCGCGGCTGAAGGACAAGTATTACTCTAACTGGGAATTGTCCGGCGGGCGTGCCGCCAGCGTGGCGCGCTACTTCGAGGCCCGCCACGGCATCGAATCCACGCGCATGGAGGCGGTCGGCCTGTCCAAGTACCGACCCGTGGCGACCAACGATACCTGGGAAGGCCGCCAGCGCAACCGGCGTGTGGAAATCGTGCTGACCCCCTGGAAACCCATCATGGAGGACTGCGGCAGCCCGTAGGCTGACGAACCGCCAATCTGTTCATGACCTGAGCCGCTGCAATCGGCAATAATTTCATTGCGATGCAACACGACGGCGGCCTAGCCATGAATCAGGTATTTCTTTACGACACCACCCTCCGTGACGGCACCCAGCGGGAGGACATCTCCCTGTCGGTGGAGGACAAGCTCACCATCGCGAAGCGGTTGGCGGATTTCGGCATGCACTACATCGAGTGCGGCTGGCCGGGTTCTAATCCCAAGGATGCGGAATTCTTTGCCCGCGCGATGCGCATGAACCTGGGCGGCACGCGCCTGGCCGCCTTCGGCAGCACGCGCCGCAAGGGCAGCCCCTGCGATTCGGACGCCAACCTGGCGGCCCTGCTCAAGGCGGAAACCCCGGTGGTCACCCTGGTGGGCAAGAGTTGGGACTATCACGTCACCCACGTCCTGTCCGCCAGCCCGGAAGAGAACCTGGCCATGATCGGCGAGAGCGTGGCCTACATGAAGGAACGGGGCCGCGAGGTGTTGTTCGACGCCGAACATTTCTACGACGGCTTCCTGGCCAACCCGGACTATGCCCTGGCCACGCTGCGCGCCGCCCTGGAGGCGGGGGCCGACTGGCTGGTGCTGTGCGAGACCAACGGCGGCCGGTTGCCCTGGGATGTGGAGGCGATGACCCGCCAGGTGGCCGAGGCCCTGCCCGCTGCCCGTCTGGGCGTGCATTGCCACAATGATTCCGGTTGCGGCGTGGCCAATTCCCTGGCGGCGGTGCGGGGTGGCGCGGCCATGGTGCAGGGCACCGTCAACGGCTACGGCGAGCGGGTGGGCAACGCGGACTTGGTCACCATCCTGCCCAATCTGCAATTCAAGATGGGCCACGCGGTGCTGGACGCTGACAAGCTGAAGGAGTTGACCAGTCTGTCCCGGTTCGTAGCCGAAGTGGCCAACCTCAAGCACGACGACCACCATCCCTACACCGGCCACAGCGCCTTTGCCCACAAGGGCGGCATCCACGTGGCGGCCATCCTCAAGTCACCGGACACCTACCAGCACATGGATCCGGCACTGGTGGGCAACGAGATGCGCTCGGTGATCTCCGAGTTGTCCGGGCGCGGCAACGTCCTGCTCCAGGCCCAGCAGATGGGTATCGACCTGGACCGGGACGAGGCCCAGAAGGTGCTGGGGCAGATCAAGCACCTGGAGCACGAGGGCTTCACCTTCGAGGCGGCGGAGGCCAGCGTCGAGTTGCTGTTGCACCGTCTGAAGCCGGGCTACGAACGGCCCTTCGAGTTGGTGGACTATTTCGTCATCACCGAGCGCCGCCACGGCCGGGGACTGCTGGCCGAGGCCATGGTGAAGGTGAAGGTGGGCGGCGCGGTCAAGTTCACCGCCGCCGAGGGCAACGGTCCGGTCAACGCCCTGGCCCTGGCCCTGCAGGAGGCCCTGGTGGGGGCCTACCCGGTGCTGCGCACGGTGCGCCTGACCGACTACAAGGTGCGCATCCTCAACAGCAGCAGTGGCACCGCCGCCACCACCCGCGTGCTGATCGACTTCCAGAGCGGCAGCGAGGGCTGGACCACGGTGGGGGCCAGCGCCAACATCATCGACGCCAGCTGGCACGCCCTGGCGGACAGCATGGAATATGCGCTGGTGAGGCTGGCGGATGTGGGTGCGGGAGGCGCCTAGGGTATAGGTGAGGGGAATCGGACGGTAAGCATTTATACTAATGCTTCCCACAACACCAGGGCCGTGCGGCAAGTAGAGTGCATCAGGGCGGCCCGACAAGATGGACTTAGCCTTAATCGCGGTACTCATCCTGATCAACGGATTGTTGTCCATGGCCGAAATGGCCGTGGTCTCGGCACGCAGGACCCGGCTGCACAGCCTGGCCGAGGAAGGCAATCCGGGGGCGGAAACGGCCCTCGCCCTGCATGAAAACCCTTCCAGCTTCCTGTCCACCATCCAGGTGGGCATCACCTCGGTCGGCATCCTGAGCGGTGCGGTGGGCGAGGCCGCCCTGACCGACAACCTGGAAGCCTGGCTGTCCGGTTTTCCGCCCCTGGCTTCCTCCAGCCACCTCATCGCCCTGTCCATTGTGGTGGTGGGACTGACCTATTTCACGGTGGTGGTGGGCGAGCTGGTGCCCAAGCGGCTGGCCCTGCTGGCGCCGGAAACCATCGCCTCCCTGGCCGCCCGGCCCATGCTCTGGCTGGCCCGCCTGGCCAAGCCCCTGGTGCTGCTGCTGTCCGTGTCCAGCGACATGGTGCTGCGCGCCCTGGGGGCCAAACGCAAGGACGAGCCGCCAGTCACCGACGAGGAGATCAAGATTCTGATGGAGCAGGGCGCGGAAGCGGGCGTGTTCCACATCAGCGAGCAGCTCATCGTTTCCAACGTGCTGCGTCTGGACGAACAGCGGGTGGGGGCGATCATGACCCCACGCAAGGATATCTACAGCATCGACCTGGAAGACAGCGAGGAGGACATCCTCAAGGGCATTGCCGAGAGCCCCTACCACCGCATCATGGTGTGCCAGGACGGCATGGACAATATCGTCGGCGTGCTGCAGACCGGAGACCTCCTCAAGCACAGCCTGTCCGGCGCCAGCGTGACGCGGCGCGACGTGATGGAGGCCACGGCCGCGCCCCTCTACGTGCCGGACACGGTCACCACCACCCAGCTGCTGGAAAACTTCCGCCAGTCGCGTACCCACTTCGCCCTGATCGTGGACGAATACGGCGACCTGCAGGGCCTGGTGACCATGACCGACGTGCTCACCTCCATCGTCGGCGAGATATCCCAGGCCGACACCGACGAGGAACAGGAGTTCGTGCGCCGCGAGGACGGCAGCTGGCTCATCGACGGCGGCGTGGCGGTGGAACGGCTCAAGGCCGAGCTGGACATCGATGAGGAACTGCCGGGCGAGGAGGAGAACAGCTACAACACCCTGGGCGGCTTCGTCATGCACATGCTGGGCCGCATCCCCGCCGTGGCCGACTGGTTCGAATGCGAGGGGCACCGCTTCGAGGTGGTGGACATGGACCGCAACCGGGTGGATCGGGTGCTGGTCTCGCCCCTGCCCGAGCCGCCGGACAGCCCAGCCGGCGAGGAGGGCTGAGACCGGGATGGCCTTTCTCAAGCTCTATCCCCTGCACGAGACCGAACACCTGGGGGAGCAGGACTTCGGTCGCGGCCACCCGGCGCGCTGCATCGCCATCCGCCAGTTCGACGCCCGCGAGTTCTACCTGAACGTGGACCGGATCGCCGCCTTCGAGGCCTGTCCCCTCTATCTCATCTGCGACGCGGAACCCAACGGTCTGGTGGATGGCATCCGCCTGCGCCTGGTCGGCGGGGAAATCCTGGTGGTGCCGGACGATCCGGAAGACGGCCAATCCGGCTTCGTCGCCGCCCTGGCCCAGGCCTTGCGCGAAGGCGTGGCCGAGGTGGGGTTTTCCGCCTATCTTCGCGAATTGGCCCGACTGGGCCACATCTGACACCGTTCCGGTCAGGCCGCCGGCACGGGCGTCACGTTCGCTTCACCCGCCCCCCGTCCGGCGAGGCGTTCCAGGTACAGATAGATCACCGGGGTGATGTAGAGCGTCAGCAACTGCGACACCACCAGACCGCCGACCACCGCCAGTCCCAGGGGCTGGCGGATCTCGCCGCCGGCGCCGTAGGCGATGGCGATGGGGAAGGTGCCGGCCAGGGCGGCGAAGGTGGTCATCATGATGGGTCGGAAACGGATCAGGCAGGCCTGGCGGATGGCCTCCGCCGGCGCCATGCCTTCCCGGCGCTGCCGCTCCAGGGCGAAGTCGATCATCATGATGGCGTTCTTCTTGACGATGCCGATGAGCATGATGACGCCGACGAAGGCGTACAGGCTCAGATCCACCTGGAACAGCATCAGCGTCAGCAGCGCGCCCATGCCGGCCGAGGGCAGCCCGGACAGGATGGTCAGCGGGTGGATGAAGCTCTCGTACAGGATGCCCAGGACGATATAGACCACCAGCACCGCCACCAGCAGCAGCAGGCCCAGGCCCTGCTGGGACTCCTCGAAGGCCTGGGCGGCGCCTTGCAGGCCGGTGTTCAGGGAGGCGGGCAGTTGCAGCTGCCTTTCCTCCGCCTCGATCCGCTCCACCGCCTCGCCCAGGGACACGCCCGGTTGCAGGTTGAAGGAGATGGTCACCGAGGGCAGCTGGCCCTGATGGTTGACGGTGAGGGCCTGGGAGCGGCGGGTGATGCGCGCCACCGTGTCCAGCGGCACCAGTTGGCCGCTGCCCGATCGCACGTAGAGGCTGGAGAGGGTGGCCGGGTCTTCGCGGAATTCCGGGGCCAGCTCCATGATGACCTGGTACTGGTTGGTGGTGCCGTAGATGGTGCTGATCTGCCGGGAGCTGAAGGCCGATTGCAGGGCGTCTTCCACCTGGCCGTAGGTCAGGCCCAGGGCGGCCAGCTTGTCCCGGTCCGCCTCCAAGGCGATCACCGGGCTCTTGTTGTTCAGGTTGCTGTTCACATCCACGAAGCCGGGCAACTCACGGATGCGGTTGAGCAGCACCTCTGTCCATTCGTACAGTTCGGCCAGATCGGTGCTTTGCAGGGTGTACTGGAACTGGGCCGAGGTGAGCTGGCCCGAGATGCGCACCGGCGGCGGGTTTTGCAGGGAGACCTTGATGCCCGGCACCGAAGAGAGTTTGGGCCGCAGCTCCTGGATCAGCTCGTCGGGGCTGACTTTGCGCCCCGGCTTGTCCTTGAGGCGGAAGAACAGGATGCCGCTGTTGGCCGTCACCCGCGAGCCGCCGGCGCCCACCACCGACATGAACACTTCGATGTTCGGGTTCTTGGCGGCGATGGCCGCCACCTGGCGCTGGCGCTGGATCATGGAGGCGAACGAGGCGTCCGGCGCCCCCTCGGTGAAGGCGATGATCTGGCCGGAATCGCCGCTGGGCAGGAAGTCCTTGGGAATCTTCACGTACATCCAGGCGCTGGCCGCCACGGTGGCCAGGAAGACCATGAAAATGAAGCGCGGGTGGGCCAGGGACCAGTCCAGGGACTGCCGGTACAGGTTCAGCATGCCGTTGAAGACACTCTCGAACAGCGCGTACACCCGGCCGTGCCGGCGGCCCGCGTCGGGCTTGATGTAGCGGCTGGCTAGCATGGGTGTCAGGGTCAGGGAGACGAAGCCCGACACCAGGATGGCGGCCGAGATGGTCACCGCGAATTCGTGCAGCAGGCGGCCGATGACACCGCTCATGAACATGACGGGGATGAATACCGCCACCAGCGACAGGGTCATGGAGACGATGGTGAAGCCGATCTCCCGCGCCCCGAGGATGGCCGCCTGGAGGGTTGGCTCGCCCTTCTCCACGTGGCGCATGATGTTCTCCAGCATGACGATGGCGTCATCCACCACGAAACCCACCGCCAGGGTCAGGGCGAGCAGCGAGAGGTTGTCCAGGCTGAAGCCCATCAGGTGCATGACGCCGAAGGTGCCCACCACCGACAGGGGCAGGGCCACGGCGGGGATGGCGGTGGCCGACAGGTTGCGCAGGAACAGCAGGATCACCAGGATGACCAGGCAGCCGGCCAGCACCAGGGTGAACTGCACGTCATCCACCGAGTGGCGGATGGAGACGCTGCGGTCGTACAGCACGGACAGCTTGACCGAGGCCGGCAGCTTCTCCTGGAAGGCCGGCAGGATGGCCTTGATCTTGTTGACCGTCTCGATGGTGTTGGCGCCCGGCTGGCGCTGGATGGCCAGGACGATGGAACGCTCCGCGCCCTTGCGGCTGACCAGCCAGTTGGCGCGCTTGTTGTCCTCGACGCTGTCCATGGCCGTGGCCACCTCCTCCAGGCGCACCGGGCTGCCGTTGCGCCAGGCGACGATCAACGGCCGGTAGGCGGCGGCGGATTCCAGCTGCCCATCGGACTTGATGGCGAAACTCTGCTTGCTCCCGTCCAGGGTGCCGGTGGGCTGGTTGACGTTGCCGGCGCGGATGGCGGCGGCCAGCTCGTCGATGCCGATGCCCCGTGCGGCCAGCTGGTTCGGGTCGGCGTGGATGCGCACGGCGAATTTCTGCGCGCCGAATATCTGCACCTGGGCCACGCCGGGGATGGTGGAGATGCGCTGCGCCAGCTGGGTTTCGGCGAACTCGTTCACCGTCGTCAGGGGCAGGGTGGGGGAGCTCATCGCCAGGTAGAAAATGGGCAGGTCGGCCGGGTTGACCTTGCGGAACGAGGGCGGGTTGGGCAGGTCCGGCGGCAGCTTGCGCAGGGCGGCGGAGATGGCGGTCTGCACATCCAGCGCGGCGGCGTCGATGTCGCGATCCAGCTCGAATTGCAGGGTGATGGTGGTCGCCCCCTGGGCACTCACCGAGGACATGTCCTTCACCCCGGCGATGGTGGAGAACTGCGCCTCCAGGGGCGTGGCCACCGAGGCGGCCATGGTCTCCGGCGAGGCGCCGGGCAGGTTGGCGCTCACCGAGATGGTGGGGAAATCCACGTTGGGCAGCTCGGAGACCGGCAGGAACCGGTAGGCGATGATGCCGAACACCAGCAGCGCCGCCATGAGCAGCGTGGTCATCACCGGGCGGCGGATGCACAGTTCGGGCAGTTGCATGTCAGCCCCGCCGTCCGGAGGCAGGGTTTTCGCCGCTGGGAGACAAGCCGCGCATGTGCCGATGAGATCCGTGTTGTTGCCCGGCGGAGAGTGTGGCACCAAATCGGCGCCACCGGGGTAGGCGCCGGCAGATTTCGTCAGGCCGGACGCCCGGTATGAGGCCGATGCGAGGAGGCGGGCAGCCGTCGCGGGCTACAATGCCCCCACCGCCCCATCGGAGAACGGCACCATGAGCCTGCGCGATCTGGCTGTCCCCACCGCCCTGGCCACCCCCGGCATGCTGGTGGCCGACCTGTTCCGGGAGTGCGTGCGCGTGCAGATGCCCGGCATTCCCTACCGCAACGCCGCCGGCCGCATCGTCGGCAAGGCCTCCATCCGCCACATCCTCAAGATGACCTGCCTGCCGGACTACTTGATCAGGCACTCGCGCATGCTGGGCGACGGCATTGAACACCTGCGCCTGCCGGAGATCTACGACCGGGAGATCCTCCACTTGCGCATCGACGACTACATCCTGCCCGCGCTGCCCAGGGTCAATTCCGCCGCGCCGGTGACCAAGGCCCTGGCCATCATGGAACAGGAGGACACCACCTACATCTTCGTTCTGGACGGCGACGAATACCACGGCGCCCTGAGCATCATGAGCCTGGCCCGGTATCTGTTGACCGAGGCGGACCGACCGTGAGCGAGGCCGCCTTCACCACCGAAATGGGCATGGCCCTGGGCATCCTGGTGGTGTCCTACGTTCTCATCTTCACCGAGCTCATGCACCGCGCCTACGCGGCCCTGCTGGGCGCGGTGGCCATGGTCATGCTGGGCGGCTGGGCCGGCTTCTACAGCCAGGAGGCGGCCCTGGTGTCCATCGACGGCAACACCATGTTCCTGCTCATGGCCATGATGCTGCTGGTGGCCCTGCTGCGGCCCACCGGCGCCTTCGAGTACCTGGGCATCCGCCTGGCCAAGCTGGCCCGGGGCCGGCCGCGCCTGCTGCTGTTCTACCTGTGCGCGGCGGTCAGCGTGCTGAGCATGTTCCTGGACAACGTCACCACGGTGATCATCTTCGCGCCGCTGACCGTCCTGGTGACCCGCATCCTCAACCTGAACCCGGCCCCCTTCCTGATCGCCGAGGCCATGATGTCCAACATCGGCGGCGCCGCCACCCTGGTGGGCGACCCGCCCAACATCATGATCGGCAGCGCCGGCGGCATCGACTTCCTGCGCTTCCTGGCGCACATGGGGCCGATGATCCTGCCGGTATGGATCGTCACCCTGGTCCTGCTGCTGTTCCTGTTCCGGCGTGAGTTGCGGCCGGTGGACGCGGCGGCGGTCATGGACCTGGACGAAGGCAAGGCCATCACCGACCGGCGCGACCTGATACGCATCGTCTCGGTCCTGCTCGGGGTGGTGGCCCTGTTCTTCGTGCATCACACCCTGCACTGGTATCCGGCCTTCGTCAGCCTCATCGGCCTGGCGGTGGGCCTGGCCTGGCTGCGCCCCGACCCGGAAAAGCTGATGACCAAGGTGGAATGGTCGGTGCTGCTGTTCTTCGCGGCCCTGTTCGTCCTGGTGGGCGGGGTGGAGGCCTCCGGCCTGCTCCATCTGATCGGGGCCCAGCTGGCCGCCTTCGCGCGGGAGCCCGGCCACCTGCTGGCCACCGCCATGCTGCTCATGTGGGTGGCCGCCATCCTCAGCGCCTTGGTGGACAACATCCCCTTCACCGTCACCATGATCCCCATCGTCGCGGCCCTGGAGCAGCAGGGGGTGAACGTCACCCCCCTGTGGTGGGCCCTGGCCCTGGGGGTGGGCCTGGGGGGCAACGGCACCCACATCGGCGCCACCGCCAACGTCATCTGTATCGCCGAGGCGGAGCGAGCCCGGCATCCCGAGGCCCGCATCACCCCGGCCCGCTGGCTGAAGGCGGGGCTGCCGGTGATGCTCGCCAGCCTCCTGATGGCCAGCGGCGTGTTCGGCCTGTTCTTCGAGCGGTTTTCCTAGGGGGCGGTCATGGGTCGGGCATGGGCATCCGCCGGGGGAGGCGCAGGCCAGGTGGACTCCTTCAGATCGTGAAGCGGTGAGCCAGGCCCGGCCCCACAGTTCCCGTCTGGTGCGCCTGTTCTTCATGGGCGCGGGCTTTGCCGCCCTGGGCCTGGGCCTGGCCGGCGTGGTGCTGCCCGTGTTGCCCACCACGCCCTTCGTGCTGCTGGCCGCCGCCTGCTTTGCCCGGGGATCGGCGCGGTTCCACGACTGGCTGCTCCGCCACCGCATCGCCGGCCCCCTGATCCGCGAATGGCAGACCTACCGCGCCATGCCCCGCCAGGCCAAGCGGGCGGCCTACCTGCTGATGCTGCTGTCCTTCGGCACCTCCATCCTGCTCATGGATTCCCCCTGGCATCGGTGGATGTTGGCGGCGCTGGGCCTGGTGCTGGGGGTCTTCCTGTGGCGCATCCCCGTGCGGGAACTCCCGGACGGGGAGGGGGTGAATGCGGACTGACGGGGCGCGCCGGTCAGGCCAGCGCCGTGCTCATGCGCCGGATGGCCTTTTCCAGGTTCTGCATGGAGGTGGCGAAGGACATGCGCAGGTAGCCTTCGGCCCCGAAGGCGGAGCCGGGCACCAGGGCGACGCCGTGCTCCAGCAGGTAGGCGGTCAGGGACAGGTCGTTGGTCTCGGGCAGCTTGCCGGCGGTGTGCAGCCGGGTGATGGCCTCGCGCATGTCCGGAAAGGCGTAGAAGGCGCCGCCGCTCTCCACGCAGTGCACGCCGGGCATGGCGTTGAGGCCGTCCACCACGAACCGGTGCCGTTCCCGGAACGCCGCCACCATGGGCTGGATGCAGGCCTGGTCGCCGTTCAGGGCGGCCTCGGCGGCCACCTGGGAGATGGAGGTGGGGTTGGAGGTGCTCTGGGACTGGATGTTCTCCATGGCGGCGATGATCTCCGCCGGGCCGGCCGCGTAGCCGATGCGCCAGCCGGTCATGGCGTAGGCCTTGGAGACGCCGTTCAGGACCATGACGCGGTCGTACAGGTCCGGGCAGGCGTTGAGGATGTTCTGGAACGGGCTGTCCTGGAGCAGGATGTGCTCGTACATGTCGTCGCTGGCGACCAGCACCTGGGGGTGGCGGCGCAACACCGCGCCCAGCGCGGCCAGGTCGCCCTTGGAATAGACGGCGCCGGTGGGATTGGAGGGGCTGTTGAGCACCAGCATGCGGGTGCGGGGGGTGATAGCCGCCTCCAACTGGCCCGGCGTGATGCGGAATCCCTGCTCGATGCCGGCCTCGACGATGACCGGCTTGCCGTCCGCCAGGATGACCATGTCCGGGTAGGACACCCAGTAGGGGGCGGGGATGATGACCTCGTCGCCGGGATTGATGACCGCCTGGGCCAGGTTGTAGAAACTCTGCTTGCCGCCGCAGGAGACCAGGATCTGCTTGGGGGTGTACTCCAGGCCGTTGTCCCGCTTGAACTTGGCGATGACCGCCTGTTTCAGGCTGGGCGTGCCGCCCACCGCGGTGTATTTGGTGAAACCGGCGCGGATGGCGGCGATGGCCGCGTCCTTGATGTGCTGCGGCGTGTCGAAATCGGGTTCGCCGACGCCGAGGCCGATGATGTCCTTACCCTCGGCCTTGAGCTGCGCGGCCTTGGCGGTCACCGCCAGGGTGGGGGAGGGCTTGATGTTCAGTACGCGGTGGGAGAGTTCCAAGATATCGACCTATTCGAGCAGGCGCCCGCCTCGGGCGCGGTAGTAGGTAGTATTTACGCTTTCGCGCGCGGATTTTAACGTGGCCATCACTTTTCCCCATAGCCCATTTGCACTGCATCAACCGTTCGAGCCAGCCGGCGACCAACCCGAGGCCATCGAGCGGCTGGCGGAGGGGATCGGCAAGGGCCTGCGCTACCAGACCCTGCTGGGGGTGACAGGCTCCGGCAAGACCTACACCATGGCCAA
>DEQR01000051.1 GCA_002360535.1 Thiobacillus sp. UBA3361 | reverse complement strand
CCTGTCCCTGGAGTGGGTGGCCCTCTTCCACACCGTGGCCGCCTTCATCTTCCTGGCCTTCGTCATCGCCCACGTCTATCTCATCACCACCGGCCACACCGTCGGCGCTCACCTCAAGGCCATGATCACCGGCTGGGAGGAGGTGGACTGACACGCTTCCCTTGACGCCGGGCGACCAGCGTCCGGCGTACTATTCATTCACCCCGAGGAGACCACCATGAAGTCGCATCGCATGCTAATGCCCGGCCTGCTGCTCGCCCTGCTCGCCCTGCCCTTCGCCAGCCAGGCGGGGGACGGCGACTGGAAACGCGGCCGCATCTACTACCGCATGGTCTGCACCGCCTGCCATGTGCAGAAATCAGGTTCCATCGCCCCCAGCAAGATGACCAAGGCGGAATGGGCGGCCTACATCAAGGCCGACAAGCACGCCAAGGGCAAGGATTCCCTGAAGCACTACGTGAGCACGGCCTACCGCAACGGCATCAAGGCCAGCAACAAGGCGGCCGAGAAGTTCGCCGACGTGCCGGACCAGGAACTGCTGGACGACATCCGCGCCTTCGTGGAATACGGGGCCAAGGACGGCGAGAAGCCGGCCAGTTGCAGTTGAGTGACGCTCGCACCCTATCGAGGAGACAACCATGAAAAACCGCATCGCTATCTTCGCCGCGCTGCTGTCCGCCCTGACGGCCGCACCGCTCACCTTCACCGCCGACCCCGCCCTGGCGGCCGACGCGGCGGCCATGCAGCCCAAGGCGGGCTGGTACACCAACCTGGTCGATCTGGACTTCGTGAAGCAGTACGCCGTGCTGCCCAAGCCGGAGGGGATGATGCTCATCGACTCGCGGCCCACGGCCCGCAAGTACGATCCGGGCCACATCCCCACGGCGGTGAACATCCCGGACACCAGCTTCGAAAAGCTGACCGACCTGCTGCCGGCCAAGAAGGACACCCTGCTGATCTTTTATTGCGAGGGGGTGGAGTGCATGCTCAGCCATAAGTCTGCCTTCAAGGCCGAGAAGCTGGGCTACACCAACATCAAGGTCTATCCGGACGGTTATCCGGGCTGGATCAAGGCCGGCAACGTCGGCGCGGTGAGCGTGGCCTTCCTGAAGAAGCAGATGGACGAGAAGGCGCCCATGGCCGTCATCGACTCCCGTCCCAAGGCGCGCATGTACGACAAGGGCCACATCCCCGGTGCCATCAGCATACCGGATTCATCCTTCGACAAGATGGCGGGCCAATTGCCGTCGGACAAGGCCACGCCGCTGTACTTCTACTGCGGTGGCCTGTCTTGCAAGCTCAGTTCCAACTCGGCGGACAAGGCCGTCAAGCTGGGCTACACCAACGTCAAGGTGGTGCCGGAAGGCTATCCGGCCTGGGAAAAGGCCTACGGCCCCGGCCCGGCGGGTGACGCGCCCGGCGCCCTGGGCGCCAAACCGGCCATCGAGCAGGGCAAGGAGAGCGGCACCATCACCGTCGCCTCCCTGGAGCGCATCCTCAAGGAGGCGCCCGACACGGTGCATCTGATCGATGTGCGCGACCCGTCCGAGTTCGCCACCGGCACCTTCAAGGGGGCGGTGAACATTCCCATCAACACCCTGGAGAAGCAGCTCGACAAGCTGCCCGCCGACAAGCCCATCGTCTTCTTCTGCGGCGCCGCCGGTCGCGGCGGCGAGGCCCACGACATGGTCAAGCTGCTGAAACCGGCCCTGAAGACCTACTTCACCAACGCCGAGATTAAGTGGACCCCGGACGGCAGCTATGCCATGAAAGAGCTGAAATGTCCGAACTGCTAGCGAAAATCGCCTGACACTACGGGCGGCAGGGCCTGCCGCCCGTGGAGCAAGTGGGGCGGCGGCAGCAACCAGAGCAGCACCAGCGGCCAGACGCGCCCGGCCGTCAGGTCATAGTCGGCCAGCAGGCGCGTCCAATAATGGCCGGCTACAAAGTGGCCGAACAGGAATTCGAAGGCCACCGTCATGGCCAGCCAGGCCAGGCCGACCTGCCAGGCCCGGCGGGCCGAGGCGGGAGGCCAACAGCGCATCACCCAGTAGATGTAGAGGGCAAACATCAGGGCTCCCGTGAGGGTGGAAACCTGGTGCGCGGCCAACTCCGACAGGTAAGGCCCGTAACCCGCCTGACGCAACCAGCCGTTGGCGATGGCAATGGCCACCATGGGCAGCCAGGCCAGCAGGTAAGGCCCCATGACCGGGCTCAGGGCAGGGCGCCCAGGGCCGATCGGGCCGCTTCGGGCAGCCGGATGCCGCCGCAGAGGTCGCGGAAGGTGCCCTTGCAGTGGGTTTCCCGCTGTCCCGACAGGGCCATGGCCTGTTCGTAGTAGCGCCGGGCGGCCGCCGGCTGGCCCAGGCCGCGGGCCGCCTCCCCCAGGTAGTACCAGGCGATGTCCTGGCTGTAATTCAGGTCCAACACCTCGCGGGCCAGGGCCTCCCATTGGCCACGGGCATGCAGATCGCGCAACGCATCGGAACGGCCGCCGAAACCCAGGGCGCAATCCGTGCAATCCAGCACCGCCTCGCCCCGCTTGAAGCGTTCATATGTGGGCGAGATGAGGGTCAGGGGCTTGAGGGATGTGGGCGGTGGGGCGGCGCCGGGGCTCACGTCGCGCACGTTGCTGGCCAGCCGGCCGTAGCTGTAGAGGGGGCCGGACCGCGCCTCCAGGTAGAGTGGGCGCATGTCCGGCACCAGCCGCTCCAGGTCGGCCATGCGCGTCTTGGGCGCGGGGTGGGTGGACAGGAAGGAGAGGCCGGCGCTGCCGCCGTTGGCCGCGGCCATCTTGCGCCACAGGCTGGGAGCCGCTGCCGGATCGTAGCCGGCGCGGGCGGCCACTTCGATGCCGATGCGGTCCGCCTCGGACTCGTTGTCGCGGCTGTTGGGCAGCTGCCAGAACAGCAGGGTGGCCAGCTGCGCACCCTGCTGCCGGCCGCGCGAGCCGCCCACGGCGGACACCAGGATGTCCCCCAGCATGCCCTGGGACATGCGTTCGACACCGTGGTTGGCCAGGGCGTGGGCGATCTCGTGGCCCATCACCTGGGCGATCTCGTCGTCCGTGGCCTCGAGTTTGACGATCAGGCCGGAGTAGATGGCCATGCGCCCGCCGGGCAGGCAGAAGGCGTTGAGGGTCTTGGCGTCGTCGATCACCGCCACCTGCCAGTCCCACTTGGCGGTGTCCGGCCGGAAGCGGATGGCCTGGTAGATGAGCCGGTTGGTGATGGCATTGACCCGCTCCATCATCGCCAGGTCGCTGTTGACCCTGCCCTTCTGCCGCCAGGGCTTGAGCTCGGCGCTGTAGGCCTGGGTGGCCTGGGCGACGACCTGGGACTCGGGCAGCAGACTGATCTGGGAGCGCCCGGTCATGGGATTGGCCGCGCAGCCTGCCAGGACGGCGGCCAGGGCGGCGCCCGGCAACCAACGTGGCAGGCGCTTCAAGGCGGGCGCCTCAGGAAGGCTGGATGGCGTCCCCGGCATCACCGGCCGCCGCGACCTGCGCCGGGGCATCGGACTCGGAGGTCCCCTCCAACCGGGCCAGGCGGGCCTCCAGGGCTTGCAGCTGCTCGCGGGTGCGGGCCAGCACCTGGGCCTGGACGTCGAATTCCTCGCGGGTGACCAAATCCATGCGGGCGAACATGGCGCTCATGCTGGCACGCAGGTTCTTCTCCATATCCTTGGCCGGGCTGGCGGCCACGATCTCGGACATCTTGGCCATGAATTCTTCCATCATCTTCTGGGCGATCATCTGGGACTCCTGGGTTGAGGATTGCCAGTCAGTTTAACCCGCCGCCATGGCCAGGTCAGGCCCGGCCTTGTTCCAGGGCGATGCGGCGCAGCAGGGGCACCCCCAGGCCGGCGGCATCGGCATGGGCCAAGGCACGCGCCAGGCGGGCCGGGGCACTGCGGCCGGCGCAGCCATGGGCGGGATCGGCCTGGATGGCCTCGACGAGGCCGGCCATCAGGGGCGGCCGGTCGCAGGTCCGGCCAGTGAGCCAGTCCTGGATATCCAGCACCTCGTCGGCCACGCTCTCGGCCATCTCCCGGTGCTGCCCCCACAGCTCGCCCACGTTGCCGCCCACCAGCAGCCCCGCGATGTTGGTGGTGAGGATGTACAGGTTCTTGCGCACCAACTCCCACTCCAGGGCGGCGGCGTCGGGCAGGAGGCGGGCGGGCAGGCGGATGGCCTCCAGGGCACGCACCAGGCAGTCCGCCTGCGGACCATGGGCGGGCGAGGGCAGCAGGGGCTTGGCATCCATGCCGGCCTTCTTCTCGAACCAGACGGAGACGACCGTCGGGTCGGCGATGTCGTGCGCCTGCCAGTCGCGCGGCAGCAGTTCGTTTTGCAGCAGGCCGACCCGGTCGCGCCAGGCCGCCGGCATGCGTTCCAGAACCGGGTGCAGGTCCGGCTCGGCCACCGCCACCAGGGCCAGCGCCGGTGCCGGCCACTGGACGGCGACGGCGGCCGGGTCGTCGCCCCGGTTCACCGGCACCACGGTGTGGCCTGTGCGCAGCAGGCCGCCGGCGAAGACACGGCCCAACTGGCCCAGGCCGATGAGGATGATGGGGGATGGCATGCGTCCGGCCTCCGTAGCGGGTATTCGTTCGATTCGGGGTCGATTTTACCCGCGTCTCCTTTCCTGACTAAAATCATCGGCCTTGCGCCATCCCAGAGACCGACATGACCCTAGCCCGCCCTGCCGTCGCCGCCTTCCAGCCGCCCCGCCGCACCCTCATGGGGCCCGGCCCTTCGGACGTGCCGCAGCGGGTGCTGGAGGCCATGGCCCGCCCCACCATCGGCCACCTGGACCCAGCCTTCCAGACCATGATGGAGGAAACCAAGACCCTGCTGCGCTATGCCTTCCAGACCGAAAACAAGCTCACCTTCCCGGTCTCGGGACCGGGCAGCGTGGGCATGGAGACCTGCTTCGTGAACCTGGTGGAACCGGGCGACAAGGTCATCGTCTGCGTTAACGGCGTGTTCGGCGGCCGCATGCTGGAGAACGTCAAGCGCGCGGGCGGCGTGCCGGTGACGGTGGAAGACCCCTGGGGCCGGGCCGTGGATCCGGACAAGGTGGAGGCTGCCTTCACCACCCACCCGGACGCGAAGGTACTGGCCTTCGTCCATGCCGAGACCTCCACCGGCGCCCAGTCCGACGCCGCCGCCCTGGCGTCCATCGCCCGTCGGCACGGGGCACTGACCCTGATGGACTGCGTCACCTCCCTCGCCGGCACGCCGGTGCTCATCGACGAATGGGGCATCGACGCGGCCTATTCCGGCAGCCAGAAGTGCCTGTCCTGTACCCCCGGCCTGTCGCCGGTGACTTTCGGCGAGCGGGCCATCGACAAGGTGAAGGCGCGCAAGACGCCGGTGCAAAGCTGGTTCATGGATCTGAACCTGGTGCTGGGCTATTGGAGCGGCGAGGGCAAGCGCACCTACCACCACACCGCCCCCATCAACCCCCTGTACGGGCTGCACGAGGCCTTGCGCATCCTGGCCGAGGAAGGCATCGAGCAGGCCTGGACCCGCCACCGCGCGCAACACGAGGAGCTGAAGAAGGGTTTCGAACGCCTCGGCCTGGCTTTCGTGGTGCCCGAGGCGGAGCGCCTGCCGCAACTGAACGCCGTGTTTGTGCCGGAGGGGGTGGACGATGCCGCCGCCCGCGGCCGCCTGCTGACCGAATTCAATCTGGAGATCGGCGCCGGCCTGGGCGCCTATGCTGGAAAGGTGTGGCGCGTCGGCCTAATGGGCCACGCCTGCCGGCCGGAAAATGTGGCCGGCTGCCTGGTGGCCCTGGAGGCCGTACTGGTATGACGCCGGAAGCGGCCTGCCGCGCTCAGTCCGCGGCAGCCTCCCCGCCGCCCTCCGGTGCCTGCCCCTCGCCTGCCAGGGTGTAGCTGAGGATGGCCCGCAGCTTGGCCGGCTTCAGCGGCTTGTGCAGCACGGGCAGGCCGGATTCCTGGATGCATTTCAAGGTCTCCGGCGCGGTATCGCCGGTGATCAGCATGGCCGGGATGTGCTCGCCGAATTGTTCTCTGAGCAGCCGGATGGCGTCGATCCCGGTGCGTCCCTCGCGCAACCGGTAATCGCACAGGATCAGGGCAGGCTCGCGCCGCATGTCGCGCAGATCGGCCGCCACCTCCTCCGCCTCAGTGCCCACGGCCAGATCGATTTGCCAGCTGTCGAACAGTTCCAGCATTGCCTCCAGGATGCCCTCGTCGTCGTCGATGAAGGCCACCATGGCATTTTCGGGGGCAAGCCGCCCGGGTTGCGTGGCCTCGGTCTCTTGCGCCAAGCCGTCCTCCGCGCAACGCTGGGCGCAGATGCTGAAGCAGGAACCCCTGCCCGGAATCGAGCGCATCTTCACCGGGCAGTCCAGCAGGCCTGACAGGCGCTCGACGATGGCCAGACCCAGTCCTAGGCCCTTGTCCCGGTCCCGTTCCGGGTTGTCGAGCTGGAAATACTCCTCGAAGATGCGTTTCTGGAAATGCTCGGGCACCCCGCGGCCGCTGTCCCAGACCTCGAAACGCATGGCCTCCGCCTGGCCGCGCCGCACCCCCACGACGACACCGCCCCGGTCGGTGTAGCGGATGGCATTGGCGATCAGATTGCCGAGGATACGTTCCAGGAGGACAGGGTCGCTGTGCACCGCCATGCGGGTGGGAACTACCCGCAGGTGCAGGCCCTTTTCCGCGGCCATGGGCGCGAAACGGTGCTCCAGCCGGCGCAGCAGACCGGAAACACGGAAGCATTCCGGCTTGACCGCAACGGCGCCTGCATCCAGCCTGGATAGATCGAGCAGGGCGTTGAGCAGGTTTTGCATGGCCTCGGCGGAGGACTCCACGTGCTCGGCCAGGCGCCGCGCCTCGACATCGCTGATGCGCTCCTTCATGGCGGCGATGAGCAGGGTCATGGCGTGCAGCGGCTGGCGCAAGTCGTGGCTGGCGGCAGCAAGAAACTTGGATTTCGCCAGCACCGCCGCCTCCGCCGCGTGGGTCTGCTGACGCAGGCCGGCGGTCGCATCGCGGATCCGCTGCTCCAGGTCGCGGCGGTTTTCCTCCAGGGTCTGGGCCATGCGATTCACCCCGTTCTCCAGCACGCCCAGTTCGCCCGTGGCCACCTCCCGCACCCGCGCCCCCAGATCACCGTCGGCGATACGCTCCACGGTCTGCGCCAGGCCGCGCAGGCGCCCGCCGAGGCGGGAACTCAGCCGCCAGGCGATACCGCCGGCGAGCACCAGTAACAGACTCATGATGCCTGCTGAGGCGAGCACTATCTCTGCGCGCGCTTGGTGCAGGCTGGTGTCGTCCAGCACCACCGCCACCCAGCCGATGGACTGCTCCGGCGAAGTCGCCAGATAGGGGTCGTCGCTGTCGGCCGTCGGACTGCGCACCTCTTCCAAAAAAAGCCAGAGGTGTCCCTCACGCCGCGCACGGGATTCCGGTTTGTAGCCCAGCACGGGCAGCGCCCCGCCGTCGCCGCTGATAGCTTCCCAGCGCCCCCGGCCGTCGGCCACGCCTATGCTCAGGGCGCCCTGCACCGTACGCTCGTAGTCAAGCAGCCGCTTCATGTAAAGGGTATTGCCCACAAACAGCTCGTAGGACATGGCCTGGGCCAGCCGTTGGGTCATGTCCTGGCCTCTGCGGAACAGGTTTTGCTCGGTTTCCTGGACGCTGCGGTGAGCGAAATAGCCGGCCGCCAGGATGACCCCCACCAGGGCGGGGGTCAGGGCAATGGCCAGGATACGAACGCGCAGCGAACTCGAAAGCGGCGACCGACTGCCCGAAGGTGTTGCTGTCCTGCCCTGACCGGTGGCCTCTGGCACGATGCGCTAGGACGAGTGCAGGCCCATCTTCTGGGCCACCAGCAAGGCCTCGGTGCGGTTGTTGACCTTCAGGATGCGGAAGATGGCAGCCATGTGGATCTTGATGGTCCCCTCGGTCACCTTCAGGCTGGTGGCGATCTGCTTGTTGGTCTTGCCATCCGCTAGTTGCCGCAGCACCTGGATTTGTCTCTGGGTCAGGGTGGTGTTGCGGCCCAGTTCCTTGCCGAGGCCTTCGTCCCCTCCGGCTTCTTCCAGCAGGCTCGGCGGCAGGTACACGCCCCCCGCCAGCACCAGCCTCAGTGCGCCCAGAATGACTTCGCTGGAGGCGGATTTGCACAGATAGCCGAGGGCACCCGCGCCCAACAGCTTCAGGATGTCATCCAGTTGCTCTGAGGCGGACACCACCACCACCGGCACGGCGGGAAAAGCGGCGCGGTAGCGGATGATGCCCTCCACACCCGGCATGCCCGGCATGCACAGGTCGATCAGGGCCAGGTCCAGCTCGCGGGCGTGGTGGGTGGCCTCGAAGGCGGAGGGGTAATCGCGGGCCTCGATGATCTCCGCGTGGGTGTCCAGCTTGCGCAACACCGGCTTGATCCCCTCCCTGAACAACGGATGGTCATCCGCCAACAAGATCTTCACGACATGTTCTCCCCGAGTGATTTTTTCGAGAGTGTTCCGTGAAACCGTCCGACGATCAAGGCAGGGCGGTAAATATATAACTTTCGATATATGCCCGCATAACCAATGGGCAATGGGATTCCCCTCGCCGAGCAACTAGCATTCAGGTCGTGCTGCGCCGTAGGGCCGTTACCCGATGCGCTTCTGACCGACGGACAGCGACTCCATGGCTGGCTGGTTGGGGAGGTAGAACGACAATCCTCCGTAGAATGGAACTTGGGCCGGACCATCGTCCGGCCTTTTTATTTCCCTTGGCCGCGGTTGGCGGACCTATTCGATGCCGAGGCGCTGCCAGATGGCGGTAGTCAGGCCGGCCTGGTTCAGGGTGTAGAAATGCAGACCGGGCGCCCCACCTTGCAGCAGCCGCTCACACAGGCCGGTGACGAAATCCTGCCCGAAGGCCTTGATGGCATCGGTATCGTCGTAATAGGACTCCAGCTTGCGCGCCAGCCAGCGGGGAATCTCCGCGCCGCACACCGCCGAGAACCGGGCCAGCTGGCTGTAATTGGAGATGGGCATGATGCCCGGCACGATGGGCACGTCGATGCCCAGGGCAACGCAGTCGTCCCGGAAATTGAAGTAGGCGTCCACGTTGAAGAAGTACTGGGTGATGGCCGCGTTGGCCCCGGCCCGCACCTTGCGGGCGAAGCTGGCCAGGTCCTCCTGGTAGTTGCGTGCCTGGGGATGCGTCTCGGGGTAGGCCGCCACCTCGATCTCGAACCAGTCGCCGGTCTCCTGGCGGATGAAGCTCACCAGTTCGTTGGCGTAGCGGAATTCCCCCGCCTCGGCCATGCCGGAGGGCAGATCGCCGCGCAGGGCGACGATGTGGCGGATGCCGTGTTCCTTGTAGGTGTTCAGGATGTCGCGCAGGCTTTCCCGGGTGGAGCCCACGCAGGACAGGTGCGGCGCAGCCTGCAGGCCCTCTGCCTGGATCTCCAGCACCGTCTCCAGGGTGCGGTCGCGGGTGGAACCGCCGGCGCCGAAGGTCACCGAGAAGAACTTGGGATGCAACTGCGCCAGTTGCCGCCGGGTCTCGCGCAGCTTGGCCATCCCCTCGGGGGTCTTGGGGGGAAAGAATTCGATG
Organism: Thiobacillus sp. UBA3361; assembly: GCA_002360535.1. Taxonomy (GTDB): domain Bacteria; phylum Pseudomonadota; class Gammaproteobacteria; order Burkholderiales; family Thiobacillaceae; genus UBA3361. Next base: position 2,106 of record DEQR01000051.1, on the reverse strand, counting down.
CTGAAGGTGCGTTCTGTCATGGCGGGAGGCGAGGGGGAACGGTGAGAGGTGGTGGGATTCTAGCCCAGGGCCACACCCAGGGCGCGGCCGATCATCCAGGTGGCTGCCCCGGCCAGGCCACCGATCAGCAGCATGCGTACCCCTCCCCGCCAGGCGCGGCGCCCGGTGAACAGGCTGATGGCCACGCCGACGCCGAACAGGCTGATGGCGGCCACCGTGACCGTGCCCAGGAAGGCCGTATGCTCGGAGAGCAACAGGTGCGGCAGCACCGGGATGAACGCCCCGACGCTGAAGGCAAGGAAGGAAGAGACGGCCGCACCCACGGGAGAGCCCAGTTCCTCGGGATTGAGCCCCAACTCCTCCCGCGCCAGGGTGTCCAGGGCCTTGTCGGGGTCGCGGATGAGGGTGTCCGCCATGCGCCGCGCTTCGTCCGCGGCGATGCCTTTCGCAGTGTAGATCAGGGCCAGTTCGGCGGCCTCCTCCTGGGGATACTGGTCCAGTTCCTCCCGCTCCAGGGTGATCTGGTACTCGAAGAACTCCTGTTGCGCACGCACCGAGACATATTCCCCGGCCGCCATGGAGAAAGCGCCGGCCAGCATCCCAGCTACGCCCGAGAGCAGGATCACCGACGGCGGGGCGCCTGCCCCCGCCACACCCAGGATCAGGCTGGCGTTGGATACCAGGCCGTCGTTGACGCCGAACACCGCCGCCCGCAGGTTGCCCCCATCCGCCCGGCCATGCTGCTTTTCCCGTAGGCCGGCCGCGGAAGGCATGCCGTGGGGGGCGGGGCCGTGGTAGAGGCTCATACCGCGCACCTTCATCGCCGCCAGCACCGGTCGCATGAGCGGCACGCCCAGGTGAGGGATCAGCCAGGCAACCACCCGCGCGCGCGGATCGGGACGGAAGCTGGCGGGCACCTGTCCGCCCGCCCGCTGTAACTCCATGGCCCACAGTCCGGCCTGCTCCTCCGCGGCGCGGGCCAGCTCCAGGAACAGCACCTGCCGTGGCGTGCCCGACTCGGCGTCCGAGACTGCGCGGTAGAGGTAAGCGGAGCGCTTTTCCTCGTGCCAGGATTCCAGGGCATGCATGGTCTATAAGGCCCTGCGGTACTGGATGGCCTCGGCGATGTGCATTGCGGCCAGGTCCGCCGTGCCGGCCAGATCGGCGATGCTGCGCGCCAGCTTGAGCACGCGGTGGAAGGCCCGCGCCGACAAATTGAGCCGCGCCATCGCCTGGCGCAGCAGGGCCTCGCCGGCGGCATCGGGCCGGCAGTGGGCGTCGATGGACTTGCCTGTCAGCGCGGCGTTGGGTATCCCTTGGCGATAGAGCTGCCGTTCCCTTGCTTCGGCCACCCGCGCGCGCACCGCATCGGACGGCTCTCCGTCACCCGCCGCCAGCAGTTCGTCCCGGTCCAGCGAAGGTACCTCCACATGCAGGTCGATGCGGTCGAGCAACGGCCCGGAAACCCGCCCGCGATACCTGGCCACCTGATCCGGTGTGCAGCGGCATTTACCCGAGGCATGGCCCAGCCAGCCACAGGGACAGGGGTTCATCGCCGCCACCAGCTGGAAGCGGGCCGGAAAGTCCGCCTGCCGCGCGGCGCGGGAAATGGTGATACGCCCCGACTCCAGCGGTTCGCGCAGCACCTCCAGGGCCTTGCGGTCGAATTCCGGCAGTTCATCCAGGAAAAGCACGCCTTCGTGGGCCAGGCTGATCTCCCCCGGCCGAGGCAGGCCGCCACCCCCCACCAGGGCCACGGAGGAGGCGCTGTGGTGGGGGGCGCGGAAGGGCCGCACCCGCCAGCGGCCTGTGTCGAAGCCGCCGTTCAGAGACTGCACTGCCGCGGCCGCCAGGGCCTCTTCGTCGGTCATGGGCGGCAGGATACCGGGCAGACGCTGGGCCAACATGGATTTGCCGGTGCCCGGCGGTCCGCTCATGAGTAGGGAATGGCCACCGGCGGCGGCGATCTCCAGTGCCCGGCGCGGGCCGGCCTGGCCCTTCACGTCGGCCAGGTCGGGATACCGGGCCGACTCGCCGGCGGCGGGGGTGGCGGCCGCAGCCAGGGATTCGCGGCCGGCCAGGTGAGCGCACACCGCCAGCAGGGAG
>DEQR01000054.1:23066-39781 GCA_002360535.1 Thiobacillus sp. UBA3361 | reverse complement strand
GCCATATACAAGTTCCGTGCCATGTCAATAACATATTGTATTTACTGTATAAAAATGAATTTTTGAGGTCTGTTGAGGGACGGGGAGTGTTTAATTTTTGATACAGGTCAGCGCGCGCTGGGAAAGAAATACCAATGGATGTCGTGGTTGAGTGTGATCAAGGATGGGAGGGCCAACGAATGTCATTGACTGGGGTAAGCCTTGAAATAGCAGTGGTGTTGAGATGCAGTGATCGCGGCGCGGCCCGTGCCATGTGCATTGGCGGGAGATGGGGAGACGGGGGAAGCCGCCCGCCCGTGTCGGAAGTGAAGCCTGCGGGTCTTTCCCAGACCGTATTCCCAGGGAGGAGATGAATGGCTATGAGGGTTTGTCCTCACTGTGACCCGCGCCACAAAGTCTGTAAAAAATTCCGACCACCATCGATTTGTCGGTGCTTTTTACACTTTGGTGTACCGCAGTAATACAACTTCCGACAAAACAGCTTGTTGTGTGACTGGTATGGATATTGCTTGCTATGGGCATGTGATATGACAAGAGTTGTCTATCCGCCCCCCTTCCGATGTAGATCGTGACCTTGGGCATGATGCAGCGCGGGATTGAATGGCAGTGCCGCAGGGGGATCGGAGCAGATTGAATCTCGTCAGAGAAGCTGAACTCTTGCCATGGAAAGTTTTTTTCTGGGTCTCTAAAGGAGTCGCGCAGTGAGCAAACAACTTATTCCCAGCACGGTGGCCGCGGGTTTGATGGCACTCGGTTTTGCCCAAGGGGCGCAGGCCTTCACGCCGGGGGTCTATTTCACGGAGATCCTGTCCAGGACGACGAGCAGCAACTTCTTCGTCGAGATCACCAACCTGACGGGCAACACCATCGACCTCAGCGGCTGGGGCTATGACAACACATCGAGCCGAAACAACAATTTGCGGCTGATCATCCCTGAGAGCATCGCGCCCTTGGCGGCGGGTGAGTCGCTGTTCATCACCTCCGCGTGCGATTCCAGGGCCGCCTGTCAGAATTTACCTAACCCCGCTGAACCCGATTTCACGGTTGTCTGGGGCTTGGATCCCGCTGCCAGAGTGGTGCATGTGGGCAACGATCCCTATAGCCCCGTCGCAAGCTCTGGTTTCATCCCTTCGTCCGCTTCGGGGGGGGACGACCTGCGGCTTTACAACATGGGTGGCGTCCAGGTGGACCGGCTCGTCTATACCTCCACCACGTTCCTCACCGTCGATATAAGTACCCATATCAAGGACACCTCCCTTCTTGCGCCGATCTCCGGCACCGGCACGTCGGATACCCAGTCACTGTCGAACTGGACCAAGTCCTCCGTGGGTGACGCCTATGGTTCTTATGAGGCCCTGATCAACTACTCGGATTCCACCCTGGAGGTCGGCAATCCCAATCCGTTGGTGTCCGCGGTGCCCGTTCCCGAACCGGAGACCTACGCCCTGATGCTGGCGGGACTGGGTCTGGTGGGGCTGGCTGTCCGCCGTCGCGAACGGACGAACAGAATTCACGGCTGAGGGCCGGCGGTTTATGAACGGCCCATGCTCGGTGCATGGGCCGTTGTCATGTGCGTCCGGGATGTTTCATAAACGGATCGCCCCTTCTTTGTAGGAGCGGCGGTAGCCGCGAATTCGGTCAGTGTGGCTGAAAACGTTCCAATCGCGGCTGAAGCCGCTCCTACAGGAGGTTGTTAGGGTTTTCATGAAATATTCGGGTTACCGTGAAACCCCCCGTGGAAAGAGGCCCGCAAGCGGGCCGAACCGACACGCGGCCCCCCTCTTTCGCGCCGCAAGCGGCGCTCCTACAACCGCGTACGGCCGGCTCACTCGTGCTTGTCCCATCGATGACCGGTGTCGGTGAATGAGTCGGTCATTTTTACACTGTGAGAATGGGCACTCGGGAAGTGCTCCGGAAATCAAGCAGTAATGGGTCTGGTACGCGACTTGCTTTAACTCTTTCAGCGCAGGGTGACGTGGATAGCTTGACCCAACCCGCGTGTTGGGCGGTCGGCGCGAATCACCGCTGAATCAAAAGTGACCTCGGCCGGATGGCCGGTGGTCTAGGTGGATATCAATCGGGTCCGTTAAAAGGAGCAAACTTGTGAACAAGAGACTATTCAAGACATCCCTGGCCCTGGCCATGCTGGCGGGCATGCATGTCCAGAGTGCGCAGGCTTTCGTGCCAGGCATCTATTTCACAGAGGCCCTGATCGACGCGGCCAGCGGTTACTGGTTCATCGAGGTCACCAACCTGAGCGGCGCGTCCCAAAGCGTGTATTTCGATGACAGCAGCAGAGGCATGGTCTGGCAAGAGAACCTGGAGACAGGCTTCAACGAATCTGTGTTTGACCTGGATTCAACGTTGTCCCTGGGGAGCCTGTCCAACGGCCAATCCGCGATCATCACCAATGCCTGTCCCAACCTGACCTGCAAGAACAACAATGGATCGGAAGTCTTCGCCAATCTTTGGCCGCAGCTCACCTCGCCCAGCTACAAGGTGATTCAGACCCTCAACGTGGCCCAATTTGGTGTTCAGGTGCCCGAAGAAATCAACTTGTATGACGATGGTGAAAACCTGCTGGACCGGCTGAGGGTCACCTCTGCCAGTTCGGGGGCCAGTGTTCAACCGCTCCCCGAGGACCTGGGCCAGGATAAGTATTCCGATTGGGCACCGTCCGATGTGGGCGACATGTTCGGCTCGTATCAATCATCCATCGCTGGCGTCGTGACGGGACAGGATGTGGGCTCGCCCGGTTTCTACGAGATCACCGCCGTGCCCGAACCCGAGACCTATGCCATGATGCTGGCGGGCCTGGGGCTGGTGGGTCTGGTGGCGCGCAAGCGCAAGGCGGCCAACCGGATCCACGCCTAAACACGCCGACACTCCGCAAGGCCCGCCCGTTTATCGGGTGGGCCTTTTCGTTTTTCCGGGGGTTGAGCGTCTGTGTGACGGATACCTCCCGCCCAGTCTTCAGCGGAGATTGAACTCCCGTTGCAGCGCCCCTGCCAGACGGACGTAGTCTGTGGATTGGTTGTAAACCATGGCGGAGATGCGCAACAAGCGCTTGGGCGGGGCGGGCCAGGAGATCACCGGCACTTCGATGCGGTCGTGCCGGTAGAGGCGGGCCTGCAAGGGATCGATCTCCGTGGCGGGCGTGGGGGGCACCGTCGTCCCATCGGGCAGGGGCAGCGCGGCCATACAGCCGAGCAGGGTATCGGGGACGGCGGCTTCCTGCTGCAACGTCCTCGCGAGCAGCCTCGCCCCCACCCGCGCCAGTTCCCGGCAGTGCCGGCGCACCTCCGGCCAGCCGCCCGGCGTCAGCCCCTCCACCCAGCGGATGGCCGGCGGCGCGGCGAGCCAGGGGGTGGGGTCATCGGTGCCGGTCCAGTCGAAGGCCCCCTGGAAGGGATTCGCGGGTCGGCCGTAACCCAGGCTGATGACCGCGGGGTCAATATTGGTCTGCCGGTCCTCGCGCACCCATAGGAAGGCGGCCCCCTTGGGGGCGCAACACCACTTGTGCAGATTGCCGGTGTAATAGGCGGCCCCCAAGTCTTCCAGCCGCAGATCCAGCATGCCGGGCGCGTGCGCGCCGTCCACCAGCGTTTCGATGCCCCGTTCGGCCAAGGCGCGGATGATTTCGCCGATGGGCAGCACCAAGGCGGTGGGGCTGGTGACATGATCGACGAGGGCGAGGCGGGTGCGTGGGCCGGCCGCGGCCAAAATGGCTTCCAGGGCCTGCTCGGGATGGTGCAGGGGGAAGGGAATCCGGGCCTGCCTGATTTTCGCCCCTGTCAGCCGGGCGACGTGGGTGGCGGCATTCCGGCAGGCGGGATAGGCATGGTCGGTCAGCAGAAGCTCGTCGCCGCGTCTGAATTTCTGGCTCCGCAATACCGCGTTGACGCCGGTGGTGGCATTGCGCACGAAGACCAGATTGCCGGGACGGGCGCCGACGAAGGCGGCCACCTCGCGGCGGGCCGACTCCAATAGCGCTGGCAGATCGCGGGAAAGGAAACGGGCCGGATTGCGCTCCATGCGGGCGCGCAGCCGTGATTGTGCCCGCAGGACGGTCCGCGGGCAGGCCCCGAAAGAGCCGTGATTGAGGTAGGTCAGCCCGGGGGCGAGCAGGAAAGCGCCAGGTTCGACCAGGCTGTTCAACGCCGTGGGCGCAGCCAGAGACGGAAGCCGATCAGGGCCAGGCCGGCACACATCAGCTGCACATGGGCGGGCTCGGGAATGGCCATCAGGCTGACGCCCGCGCTGGTCTGCAGATAGACGGCGTAGTCCCCGGTCCATTGCGAGGCAGAGGTGACATCCAGGCCGTCCCGGAAGATGGTGTTGGCGCCGCCCACTGCCAGGGTGTACTCGCCGGCGGCCAGGCCGTCGCCATGGTCGCCGTCAAACCCGAAACTGAGCCGGCTGAGCAGGTTGCCCGAGCCGATGTTGTCGTTCTCGGCCACCAGATGGCCCCGGGCGTCGTAAAGGGCGATCTCCGTGTCGATGGCCGAGCCGGTGGTGTGGATGACGGCCCAGTCGGTGGATGAGATGTCTCCTTCCAGGATGAAGGGGATAAACAGCACCTCACGTTGCCCCAGAAAACCCTGCGCCAACTGCACCTCCTCGATGGAAGCCGGCAGGATGCTGCCGTCCACCGCCAAGCGGGAGGGTGCGGCAGGCAGGGTGACATTCTGGGTGGACTGGAGGTTGATCATGAAATCACCCTGCTGGTTGAAGCTGGTGTCAATCTCCCCGTTGCGGAAGATGGTGTTGAAGCCCCCCAGCGCCAGGGTGTATTCGCCGGCGCTCAGCGAGGTGCCGTGGGTGCCGGCGAAGCCGAAGCGCAATGCACTGTTGAGATTGCGGGAGTCGATGTTGTCGTTTTCCGCAACCAGGCGCCCATGGCTGTCATACAGGCCGATCTCCGTGTTGAAGGTCGAGCCCCCGGTGTCGATGACGAAATAATCCGTCGGTTTGATGGCGGAAGCCAGCGTGAACCTGAACAGGCCGATACCACCCGCACCCAGGTGCCCGCCGGCAAGGGACTGCTGCGCAACGGCGGAAGCCTGAATGGAGCCTCCTGTCCCAAAGTAGCCCGGTTGGCCGGAAAGCTGGATCAGATAGTTACCGCCGGCATTGAGGCCGGTGACGGGCAGGATGCCGGGGGCGTAGTAGTCGTTGCCGTCATCGTTGGCGGCGATCTTGTGAAAGGTGGCGAAATTGTTCGGATCGTCCGCCTGCCACAGCGCCAGTTGCAGGTTGGCGGTGGACGCTTGCTGGACGAAGACCACCAGCGGATCGGCGCTGGCCGTGATGCTGTACCAGAGGGTGTTGGAGGGCGTGGTGTTGTTGTAGCACCACCCATCCTGGGTGCGGCAGCTCAGGCCACTGCCGGCTCCGGGCGAGACCTCGCCCGCCTGCACAGTCGCGCCGATGTTGTTGAACGCGGCGGCCATGCCCAGGGTGAGGATGGACGCATGGCCGACATTGTCGTTTGCGGGCGCGCCGAGGGCGAGGGGGGACATGGCCAGCCAGCCGAGAGCAAGTGCGAGGCGGCACCCGGCAATCAGCATGCGCGGATGCCCGGCAGACGGGGGTACGTCGGGTCCATCTTCTTCCTCTAGCCGACGTGTAAGTCACGCCCGCAGAACGTTTTTTCTACAAATACCTGAAGAGAGAGAACGCAAGTTTCGTACCGGGGATATGTGTGTCCGGCCCGCCGTGTGGAGATGGGCCGGATGCCAGTCATGGCGGGTCTTGCGGACACCCCGCATGCATGACGGCAGGTGTCGTCGTGTCAGATGAGCGGCATGTTGCTGGCCCGGTCTCGGGTTTGGTCGAGCGCTCGACCCACTTGACGACATCTCGTCAGCCGCATGCGCGGTATGCGAGGCCCCAGTCTGGTTTGTTTAATAAATACAGTGTCTTGTGAATGCGCGGCTCGCGTAGTCCCACTGCCATCCTGGACTGCGGTGGTTTGACCGTTCCGGTATCCGCCTAGGCGGCGTACAGGGCCGATTCGATGGGCCTGGGAGAATTGTGGCCGGGGTCGATTTCCAGGCTGTCGGATGAACTCTGGCCGCCATTGATCACGATGCGGTGCTTGGCGATGAGCCGGTACAGGGTTGCCCGCGTGACGCCCAGGATGCGGGAGGCTTCGGATACGTTCTGGGCGGTGAAATCCAGCGTGGCCACGATCACCTTGCGCTCAGCCTCGGAGCGCACCGCTTCCAGGCTGGGGATGTCGTGCAGCGAGACCCCGCGTTTCAGGCCGATGTCCTCGGGCGTGATCAGTTTGTCTTCCGCGAGGATCAGGGCATTGCGGATGCGGTTGATCATCTCCCGCACGTTGCCGGGCCAGCTGTAATGGCGCATCAGCGTGAGGGTCTCGTCGCTGAAGCCGGTGATATGCGGCTGTTTCTCGGCACGGAATTTCTCGAAGAAGTAGCGAGCCAGCAGTTCGATGTCATCGACGCGCGCGCGCAGGGGGGGCACATGGATGCGCAGGACGTTGAGCCGGTAGAACAGGTCCTGACGGAAGCGACCCTCTTCCACGGCCTTCTCCATGGTCATGTGGGTGGCGGCGACGATGCGGACATCGACGGGAATTTCCGCGTGTCCGCCGAGGCGGGAGATGGATTTCTCCTGCAGAAAACGCAACAGGTTGGCCTGATGATCCAGTCCCAGGTCACCGATCTCGTCGAGGAACAGGGTGCCGCCGGTCGCGGATTCGATGCGTCCCAGCTTTTGCGACGTTGCCCCGGTAAAGGCCCCCTTTTCGTATCCGAACAGTTCGGACTGGATCAGCGTGCCGGGCAAGGACGCGCAGTTGACCGCGACGAAGGGCTGGCCTTGGCGGCTGGACTGGGCATGGATGGATGCAGCCACCAATTCCTTGCCGGTGCCGCTTTCACCGGTGATCAGAACCGGCACATCGGTGCCGGCCGCCTTACGGATCATTTCCCGCAACTGCATCATCGGCTGGCTGAAGCCGACCAGGCCGTAATCATCCGCGAAGGCCTTGTTGTCCGGCGTGGCGGCCAGGATCAGCTGCGCCACGCCGTGGGCGTGCCCCATGGACACGCCCAGCCTGTCGATGTCGATGGGTAAGGTATGGAAATCGAAAAAGCAGTTGATGATGAGTTCCCGCAGGCGGGGGCGGGCCAATTCGGTCCGGTTGACCAGGGCCAGCCATTGGATATGCGGATGGCGGCGGCGGAGGATTTCCCACTCACGGATCAGTTCGGGGTCGAACGGGTCGAAGCGCACCAGGCCGATCTGGCATTTCTCGTGCTGTTCTCCTTGGATCCGGCCCTCATCGGCCGACAGGAGGTGCCAGTTGGCCGTCCCCATCTGCTGGATAAACTGTTCATGTCCGGCCGGCCTGGCGCCGAGATAAACCACATGCCTGTGCTTGTTGAAGCATTCCAATCCGCGCTCAGCTGTTTGTTCCATATTCGTATTGATCGTTGCGAGTGGGTTGCTGGCCAGGCATCCGGCTGCTCTGGCCGATGCGCGATGCTGGGCATGACATCGTGGTAAGCACGATATGTGCCAGGCGATATTCTCTTGATCCGCAACCGGATATTTCGCCGCGGGCGCGAAACTGTAAGAAATGCCGACAGATGGCATATCAAAAGTTATACACGGTCGGATCGGACCTGAAGGCCGTGTAGTTAGCCGGGAGGACGCACGCTTGGTTGTGCATCGATAACGCGCGGAAGAGTTGGAAGAACAAGTCTGTATCCTGCCTGGATTGGACTTCGATCCGGCCTGGTGTCATCCGTGTTTCCGGCATGAAGCGGATCACAGCGGAGAATGTGGGAGTGGGGTAGGCGCTCTGTAAAGAATACCGACGCTTTCCATGCCAGGTGGCAGCTTCTCACCTTGGAAGTCACGATCCCATGCGGGTAATGAACCTCAGGGCATACCGTGTCGTCATTCCCCCCACAGCCAGGCGGCACCGCGCACGCCGCTGGAGTCGCCGAACCTGGGAGGGGCCAGCCGGGTATGCACGCTGTCGGAAAAGACATAGCGTGCCCACCGGCCGGGTACGTTCTCATACAGCCGCGCCAGGTTCGACAGCCCGCCGCCCAGGACGATGACGTCCGGGTCCAGGATGTTGATCACATGGGCCAGGCCCCGTGCCAGCCGGTCTTCGTAGCGGGCCAGGGCGGCCTCGCAGGCGGGGTCGCCGGCGGCGGCCGCTTGGGCGATGTCGGCGGCCGCCAGGACGGGGCCGCCGCGGGCAGACAAATCCCGGCTGAGACCGGGGCCGGACAGCCAGGTTTCGAGGCAACCCGCCTTGCCGCAATAGCAGGCCGGTCCCGGCCGCTCGTCGTCGCGCGGCCAGGGCAGGGGGTTGTGGCCCCATTCGCCGGCGATGGCGTTGGGGCCGGTGAGCACTCGGCCGCGAACCACCACGCCGGCGCCACAGCCGGTGCCGATGATGACCCCGAACACCACTTCCGCGCCCGCCGCGCTGCCGTCGGTGGCTTCCGACAGGGCGAAACAGTTGGCGTCGTTGCTGATGCGCACGGGGCGCCGCAGGCGTGTTTCCAGGTCCTGCGCCAAGGGCCGGCCGTTGAGCCAGGTGGAGTTGCAGTTCTTCATCCGCCCAGTCAGACGCGATGCGGCGCCGGGGGTGCCGATGCCGACGCTGCCGCGCGCGCCCAGTTCCCGTTCCGCGTCTTCGACCAGCCCGGCGATGACCGCCAGCGTGGCCGGATAGTCGTCGCGCGGGGTCGCCACCCGGCGCCGCAGCCGCTCGCGTCCGTCCGCGTCCAGGGCGATGAGTTCGGTCTTGCTGCCGCCGAGATCGATGCCGATGCGTAACATCAGAGGTGTCGGTTGAAGGAATGCCTAACTAAAAACCAGGATAGACCAGCCGCGCCCCGCTGGTACATGGGGGGCGGGCTCGCGTAGCATGGGATGCTCCGGAACGACCCACGACCCGCATGTCCTCCCAGCCGCCCATGTCCGCTGATTCCATCGCCCAGGCCTTCGCCTCCGCGGTCGCCCGGTTGCGGCAGGGTGACGCCGCCGCGGCGGAGCATGCCTGCCAGGCGGTCCTGGACGCGGAGCCGGGCCATTTCGAGGCCCTGCGCATGTTGGCGATGCTGCGCTTCCGCCAGGGCCGGGCCGACGCGGCGGAGGCACTGTTGAGACGGGCGCTGGCGCTGCGCCCCGACGATGCCGCCGCTCTGGCCAATCAGGGCACGGCCCTGCAGGCCCTGGGCCGGCACGAGGAGGCGTTGGCCTGCCATGAGCGCGCGCTGGCGTCAGGGCCTGGCGATGCGAGCACGCACTTCAACCGGGGCAACGCCCTCAGGGCACTGGATCGACACGAGGAGGCGCTGGGATGTTACGAAAGCGCCCTGGCCATCGCCCCCGATTTCGTCCAGGCATGGAATAACCGCGGCTTGGTCCTGCACGCCCTCAAGCGTCATGCCGGGGCCGTCGAGAGCTACCGGCGCGCCCTGGCCGTCCGGCCCGATTTTGCCGCGGCGCTCAACAATCTTGGCAGCGCACTAGCCGAGTTGGGCAGCCCGGAAGAGGCGTTGCGGGCCTATAGGGATGCACTGGCGCTTGAGCCCGGCTATGTGGATGCGCTCATCAATCAGGGCAACACCCTGCGGCAACTCGGCAGGCACGCGGCGGCATTGACCAGCTACCGCCAGGTCTTGGCGCAGCAGCCCGAGCATGCTGAGGCGCACTGGAATGAGGGTTTGCTACTGTTACTGCTGGGGCGATTGCGCGACGGCTGGCAACAATACGAATGGCGCTGGCGGGTGCCCGGTTTCTCCAGCATCCGCCAGCGGTTCAGCCAGCCGCTGTGGCTGGGTGAGTCCGACCTGGCCGGCCGGACCATCCTGCTGCACGCCGAGCAGGGCTTCGGCGACACCCTGCAATTCTGCCGCTATGCCGTACGGGTCAAGGCGCTGGGCGCACGGGTCGTGCTACAGGTGCAACCCGAACTGAAAAACCTGCTGACCGGACTGGCTGGGGTGGATCAGCTCTTGGCCGTCGGCGAACCCCTGCCCGAATTCGACTGCCAGTGCCCCTTGCTGAGCCTGCCACTGGCACTGGGCACGGAGCTCGACAGCATCCCCGCCGCGCACGCCTACCTGCATGCGCCGCCGGACAAAACAGCCCGCTGGCGCGAGCGGCTGCGCGATCTACCAGGCCCCAGGGTAGGCATGGTCTGGTCCGGCAACAGCCGGCATGCCAATGACGCCAATCGCAGCATTGCGCTGCGCACGGTGGTGGAAGGCCTGGGCGGGGGTATCCGGCTGATCGCCTTGCAAAACGAGGTTCGACGGGAAGACCGGCCGATTCTGGATGCGGCCGACATCCAGTTTTTTGGAGAAGATCTGCGTGAGTTTTCCGACACCGCCGCATTGGTTGCCAACCTGGACCTGGTCATCAGCGTCGATACGGCGGTGGCACACCTGGCCGGGGCACTGGGCAAGCCGGTCTGGGTGTTGCTGCACGCTGTCCAGGACTGGCGCTGGCTGCTGGAGCGGGAAGACTCACCCTGGTATCCCAGCGCGCGCCTGTTCCGCCAACCGGCCAGGAACGATTGGGATGGGGTGTTCCGGCGCGTCCGCAAGGAACTGGCGCGTCTGGGCGCCTGAGCCGCCAGCCCCGCCGTTTCCCCTCTGCGGGGGGGATGCTATGCTCACCAACTCTCCCAATTCCCCCAGGAACGCCAGCCCATGCACCCGCGCAACGACGTCGAACGCCTCCTCCAGGACCTGCACGAGGGGCGCACCACGCCGGACCTGTTCGCCAAGCACCTGCTGGAGCAGCAGGTGTTCATGCCGGTGCAGGACGAGAAGCACGTGATCAAGGGTTTCCAGAGCAGTACCCAGGCCCGGCCCCTGGTGCTGGACACCGACGAGGGCACGCCGGTGATGATCCTGTTCAGCGATCCGGAGCGGGCCAAGGGTTTCCTGGCGGAATTCCCAGGCTTCGGCGGCGGCATCCTCACAGAATTTTCCTGGATCGTGCGCCGCCTGGGCGCGAACATGGGCATCGCCCTCAACCCGGACCATGACCTGGGATTCGATTTCGACCCGGAGATGGTGGCCATGATGGCCGCCCTGCTGCCGGAGGAGGCCGAGTAAGCCGTGGCCCATATCCATACCTTCACCCACCCCGAGACCGGCCCCGCCACCCGCCAGGTGGGCGAGGTGTGGTCGGAGCGGCACGAGAGATACGATGAAGGCGTGCGCTACCTGTACCGGCACGGCGCGCATGAGCTGGTGCTGTTCTGGGGTGCGCCCACCGAGGCGGAGATCGAAGGCCTGCGCGGCCAGCCCATGGAGGTGGGCCTGTACAGCGAGGGACCGGCCGCCTTCCTGCTCTACAAGATCAATAACGTGTGCGAATGGTCGGACGCCGCCTTCAACGTGCACCTGGTGCCGGAGGACGAACGGGAATTGCCCGCCGAACCACCCGGCGAACGGGCGCGCCTGCGTCTCATCCTGGTGGATGCCAACGACGGCGTCATCCGCGCCAAGCGCATCGTCTCCCTGGACAAGGTGATGACCCAGGCCCTGCGCCATGCCATGGCCGAGCAGGCGGCCCGGCCCTTCGACCGCGTCGCCTACGACGCGGCCGTGGCTGCCGCCCATGCCCGTTTCCCCGATTCCGATGCCATGGCCCGGGCGGCCGAATGCCTGGAGCCCGCCCTGGGCTGATGCTCGCCTCCGCCGCCCTTGGTGAGTTCGCCGCCCTGCTGGGGGCGGAGCGGGTATTCACCGACCCGGACACACTGGCCCTGTACGCCAGCGACGAGACGCCCCGTGTCTGCCGGCCTGAGGCGGTGCTGTTCCCCGTCAGCCATGAGCAGGTGGCGGGCATCGTCGCCATCGCCAATGTCCACCGCCTGCCCCTGACCGCCCGTGCCGCAGGTTCCGGCAACGTGGGTGGGGCACTGCCGGCGCCGGGCAGCGTAGTGGTGTCCTTCGAGTGCATGCGCCGGATAGTGGAATTCGACCCGGACGACCGCCTGGTGGTGGTCGAACCGGGCGTGGTCACGGACGACATCGACGCCCTGGCCGCCACCGCCGGCCTGATGTACGCCCCCGATCCGGGTTCCGGGGCCTATTGCCGCATCGGCGGCAATCTGGCGATGAACGCCGCCGGACCCCGCTGCGTGAAATACGGTGCCACCCGCGACCACGTGTTGGGTCTGCGCGCGGTGCTGGGCGACGGGCGCGAGATCCGCTCCGGCAGCCGCACCAGCAAGTACGCCACCGGCTATGACCTGACCCGCCTGCTGGTCGGCTCCGAGGGCACCCTGGCGTTCATCACCGAAGCCACCCTGAAGCTGGTGCCGGCGCCCCAGACGGTGGCCACCCTGCGCGTCTGCTACGCCGGCAACCAGGCCGCCTGCGACGCGGTACTGCGGGTGATGCGCCAGCCGGTGGTGCCCTGCGCGCTGGAATTCATGGACCGCCGCTCCATCGACGCGATCCGCGATTACGGCGGTGCCGAGGGCCTGCCGAGCGGCACCGAGGCGGTGCTGATGGTGGAGGCGGACGGCGACACGGACGACGTGCCGCGTTTCATCGCCGCCCTGGAACGTGCCCTGCGCGGAGACGGCCTGCTGGAGATCCAGAGCGGCTTTTCCGCCGCCGATATCAAGCGCCTGTGGACGGCGCGCAAGTCCCTGTCCCACGCGGTCAAGAAGATCGCCCCCCTGAAGATCAACGAGGACGTGGTGGTGCCCGTCTCGCGCCTGGCCGAACTGGTGGATGCCATCGACGCCCTGGGCCGCGAGCATGGGGTGCCGCTGGTGAGCTTTGGCCATGCCGGCAACGGCAATCTGCACGTCAACCTGATGGTGCATGCCGACGACGCCGAGGAGATGGGGCGCGCCCGAGCCTGCCGCCGGGCGTTGGTGGAAACCGTGTTGCGACTGGGCGGCAGCCTGTCCGGAGAGCACGGCATCGGCAGTGAGAAGCGGTCCTTCGTCAGCCTGGAGTTGGAGCCCGACACCCTGGACCTGATGCGCCGGTTGAAAATGCTGTTCGATCCGCTGGGCATCCTCAATCCTGGCAAGAAGCTGCCGGATTGAACGGTCGGGCTCAAGGGGTGGTCCATATGGCCGATAACCCTCATGTTCCGGGTGATGTTACTGGGCAAATGTGGGTTACCCGGGCTATGAAGTGATTGACGGAGGATGCCGGATGAAAGTCATCAACCTTGCCGCGATACGCTGGTTCCGCTCGGCCATGAAAGACCTGCCGGTCACGCATCATGCCCGCCAGACGATCCCCGAACGCTGCCGTGAGAGTTTCGTCAGCGAGGTCAACTGGTTCAACGGCATGGTCGCCAAGGCCGGCAAGCGGGATCGCTGAGGTCCCGCCGGCACGCATGGCTCCCGGCCGGGATGCGCGGGAGAAGATTTCATGCATCCCATTCAATATCTCGCGGCACGGTCCCGTGGCCGCCGAGACCGCCAGGAGCCTGTCGGACTTGAAGAATCGAAGCGCAGTGGGGTTGGCAGGCAAGCCGCATTGCGGCTGCTCGCAAAATTCGGCTGGTCGAGGACAGTTTTTGACGCTCATTGATGTGCAAGCGCCGGGCAATAGTCGAACCATTGCCCAATAACGCAGCGAAAAATGGACCGTCCAGGCGGATTTGCAGC
Source organism: Thiobacillus sp. UBA3361 (assembly GCA_002360535.1). GTDB lineage: Bacteria > Pseudomonadota > Gammaproteobacteria > Burkholderiales > Thiobacillaceae > UBA3361. The sequence goes on along the minus strand of DEQR01000054.1, from coordinate 26,124 downwards.
CGATTTCCCTTTAAGTCCGACAGGCTCCTAGGCACATGACGTGGACTGGCTGAGTCTGACCCTCGTCTGCGCCTTCAGCCTGGCCCTCGCCGATACCGGCACCAAGCGTTTCCTGTCCGGCTATCGCGCCCCGCAACTGGTAATGGTCCGGTTCGGACTCACCACCCTGCTGTTGCTCCCGACCCTGCTATTTCTGCCCCTGGCAACGCCGGCGCCCGAGTTCTGGTGGTGGATGGGTGCCGCTTTGCCCTTGGAGGTGCTGGCCGAGCTGCTGTACGTACTGGCCATTCGCGACAGCCCCCTGAGCCTGACCTTGCCCTACCTGGCCTTCACCCCGGTGCTCACCGCCCTGTCCGGTTGGCTGTTGCTGGGCGAGCGCATCTCCGCCCAGGGGCTGGCGGGTGTGCTGCTGGTGGTGGTCGGCGCCTATCTGCTCAACCTGCGCCATGCCCGCCTGGCCGCGCCGCGCACCTGGATCGCGCCCCTGCTGGCCATCACCCGCGAACGCGGCTCGCGGCTGATGCTGGGGGTGGCCGTGATCTACGGCTTGACCTCGGTGCTCGGCAAGGGCGCCATGCAGCACATGCCCGGCCCTGGTTTCGGCGCCTTCTACTTCGTCCTGGTGGGGCTGTTCACCCTGCTGGTGTTCGGCCTGCGCGAGCCCGCCGCGCTGCGCACCCTGATACGCCCGCGGCCGGCGCATTTCCTAGTGGCGGGGCTGATGGCGCTGATGATCGTCACCCACTTCATGGCCCTGGCCCTGGTGGAAACCGCCTACATGATCGCCGTGAAGCGCCTGTCCATCCTGTTCGGCATCCTGTTGGGCGCGATGTTCTTCGCCGAGGGCCGGCTGGCGCGCAACCTGGCGGCGTCGGGCATGATGGTGGGCGGGGTGGCGCTGATCCTTCTGTGAATTCTGTTGTCCGCCCGCGACGCCTGTCCGGTCGGCCGGGAAAACCCGCGCGGGTTTCGCAATGTCTGTAAGGTGGTCTGCTTAAGCTTGAACCATGATGACATTGCATACGGGGGCGCCATGCTCGCACTGTTCCGAAACCTGATCTTCCTGCTGGGGCTGAGCCTCGCCCTGACTGCCCAGGCCGAGGAGGAACCGGCCATGCTGACCCGCGAGTTGCCGGGCAAGACCCTGGCTCAGGCCACCGCAGACCTGAAGGCGGCCATCACCAGCCATAATTACACCTTCGTGCGCGAGCAGGCCATCGACAGCCGCCTGGTGCCCCAGGACTGGGAGGCCGGGTCGGTGTACATCGTCTATTTCTGCAATTTCGCCAAGATGAACCGCGCCCTGGCCATCGACGTGCGCGCCGCCCAGTTCCTGCCCTGCCGGGTGACCCTGGTGGAGAAGGCGGGCGGGGTGGAGCTGGTGGTGGTCAATCCGGCCTGGATCTCGGGCACCATGGGCAATCCGCTGCTGCACCAGGACTGCCTTGAATTGAAGCGGGATTACCTGGCCATCCTGGACGAGGCGGCCCTGTGAGGATCGTCCCACTCCTGCTGTTCTGGTTCGCCGCGCTGCCGGCCCTGGCCGCGCCGCAGATGGCCATCAAGACGGCGGACATGCGCCAGGCCATCGACGACCTGACCCTGGCTGCCGCCAACCATGGCATGCAGCTGGTGAAGGTGCAGCCCATCGACAAGGCCCTGGTCAAGCGCGGCTTCGAAGACCCCCACGTGCGCATCCTGTTCATCGGCAGCGAGACGGCGGTGCGCTGGGCCGAGGCGGCGGACGCTCGGCTGCTCAACCTGCTGCCCCTGCGCCTGACCCTGGTGCAGCGCGGCGAGCAGATCGTGGTCATGAGCGATGACCTGGAGCCCTGGAAGGGGCAATTCCCCGAGGGGCCGGCCCATCGGGTGCTGCTCGGCTGGGAAGTGGAACTGAAGGAGGTGCTGGCGGACTTCGCCAGTCAGTGAAGGGGGGAAGCGGGTTGTTTCCGTTCGGGCACATTTCCGGTGCATCCCCTCCCGGCTGGCAGGGTTATAGTACGGAGGTGTCTATCCCGGAGCCTGCCATGCTGTCGATTTCCCGCTTGATCCTCGTCGTCGCGGTTGCCATCGCCCTCGCCCTGGTGGCGGGCACCTACCTGTTGTTCACGGGTTTCGGCGACCGGATGCTGCAGCAGTCCGCCGTCCAGCACTCCCACTCCCTGGCCAAGGTGACCTTCACCTCCATGTACCAGATCATGAACCAGGGCTGGAAACGCGATCAGGTGGAGGCATTCGCCAACAGCGTGAGCGATTCGGTGGTCGGCATGCCCATGAAGATCGACTTCTTCCGCGCGGACCTGGTCAGCCAGCAGTATGGCAGCGTCAACCAGGGGGAACTGGACGATCGCCTCGCCACGGCATTGCGCACCGGCCAGGAGTGGGACAGCAAATCAGAAGACGGCGTGCGCTTCCTCCTGCCCATGAAGGCGAAGAGCGAGTGCCTGGGTTGCCACAGCAACGCCAAGGCGGGCGACGTGCTGGGTGTCATCCGGATTGAGACCGGCTACCAACAGTTGATGGGCGAGACCCGCCTGCACCTGATGCTGGTCCTGCTCATGCTGGCGCCGCTGCCGATCGTCGGTGCCCTGATCGTCGCCGCCGTACTCGACAGCCGGATGAACGGGTTCGTCAGGAATCTGGACGAAGTGATCGACGCGGCCGCGCCCGGCAAGGCTCCGGACTTCAATAGTGTGGAGGTCAGGTTCAGCGAGTTCCGGGAACTGCTCGGGCACTTCAAGCGGCTGGTGAAGGGCTGAGACGAGCGGTCAGCGGTCAGCTTGAAGTTGACGCTTGGGCGTCAACCACTGGATTGGCCCTGACCGCTTCAGATCGCCGCTTCGCCGCTCTCGCCGGTGCGTATGCGGATCACCTGCTCCACGGGGGTGACGAATATCTTCCCATCGCCGATCTTGCCGGTGCGCGCGGCCTTGGTAATGGCCTCGATGGCACCCTCGACCTGGGCCTCGGCGACCACCAGTTCGACCTTCACCTTGGGCAGGAAATCGACCACGTATTCCGCGCCGCGGTATAGCTCGGTATGGCCCTTCTGGCGGCC
>DEQR01000054.1:0-22829 GCA_002360535.1 Thiobacillus sp. UBA3361 | reverse complement strand
GGCTTGATGATGGCTTCGATCTTCTTCATGGTCTTCTCCAGTGTTCAGAAAGGGGCTTGATAGCGGTTGGTGATGGGATAGCGGCGGTCCCTGCCGAAACCGCGCCGGGTGATGCGCACGCCGGGCGGGGCCTGGCGGCGCTTGTATTCGGAGCGGTCGATGAGCCGCACCACTTGGCGCACCACGGCCTCGTCGAAGCCCGCGGCGACGATCTCGCGCGGCGACTCGTCGCGCTCCATGTAGCGTTCCATGATGGCGTCCAATACTTCGTAGGGCGGCAGGCTGTCCTGGTCGGTCTGGTTCGGACGCAGTTCGGCGGAGGGGGGGCGGGTAATGATGCGCTCCGGGATCACTGGCGACAGGCGGTTGCGGTAGCGCGCCAGCCGCCACACCAGGGTCTTGGCCACGTCCTTCAAGACTCCGAAGCCGCCGGCCATGTCGCCGTACAGAGTGGCGTAGCCGGCCGCCATCTCGCTCTTGTTGCCGGTGGTCAGCACCATGTGCCCCAGCTTGTTGGACAACGCCATGAGGAGGATGCCCCGCGCCCGCGCCTGGATGTTCTCCTCGGTCAGGTCGAAGGGCCGGCCGGCGAAGGATTCGGCCAGGGCGGCCAGGAAGCTGTCGTACATGGGCCGGATGGGAATCACCCGGTGCGCGATGCCCAGGTTGTCGGCCAGTTCCCGGGCATCCTGCACGCTCATGTCGGCGGTGAACTGGGACGGCATCATCACCGCCTGCACCCGCTCCGGTCCCAGGGCGTCAGCGGCGATGGCCAGGGTCAGGGCGGAATCGACGCCGCCCGAGGACCCCACCAGCACGCCGGGGAAGCGGTTCTTGCGGACATAGTCGCGCACCCCCAGCACCAACGCCTGATAGACGCCGGCCTCCAGTTTCGGCAAGGGGGTCAGGTCGCCACCCGGCACGCCATGCTTCAGATCGACATAAAACAGCCCCTCGACGAAGGCCGGGAACTGGGCGGTCACCTGGCCGTGCGCATCCATGGCGAAGGACAGGCCGTCGAACACCAACTCGTCCTGGCCGCCCACGGTGTTGCAATAGACCACCGGCAGGCCGGCTTCGGCGATGCGCTCGCGCAGCACCAGATAGCGCTCCGGCTGCTTGTCGGCGTGGAAGGGCGAGGCGTTGAGCACCAGCAGCACCTCGGCACCGGCGGCCCGGGCCTGGCCGGCGCTGCCCGGTTCCCAGACGTCGGCGCAGATATTGATGCCGAAGTGTGTGCCGCCGCATTCCACCACGCAGGCCGCGTTGCCGGGCATGAAGGTGCGCACTTCGTCGAACACCGTGTGGTTGGGCAGGCACTGCTTGAAGTAGTGGGCGATCACCCGGCCTTCGCGCAGCACGGCGGCCGCGTTGTGGCGCCGGTCGCCGTCCAGCATGGGTACACCCAGCACCAACGTCAGCCCGGCGGGCGCGCGCATCGCCAGGTCGGCCAACACGCGGGCGTTCTCGGTGTAGAAGTCTTCGCGCAGGGCCAGGTCCTCGGGCGGGTAGCCGCACAGGGCCAGTTCCGGGGCGAGCAGCAACAAGGCGCCGGCCTCATGGGCCTGGCGCGCATAGGCCAGAATCCGGGCGGCGTTGTCTTCCAGGTCGCCGACCGTGGGATTGAATTGCAGCAGGGCGAGTTTCATGAAGGGCAATGATGCCGTGCCACCAGCCCCGGTACAAGGCGGCAGCGGCTGCCCCGGCAGTACAGAGGGGACTCAGCGCAGATACGCCTCCGAGGCATAGCGCCGCATCATGCGGTGGCTGTTGAAGAAGGCGGCGTTGCGGCTGATGGCGCCTTTCATTACCGCGATCCAGCCGGCGCGGTCCCCGTGCCACAGGGGCAGGACGACGTGCTCCAGCTTGTCGTAGAGGGCCAGGGCATCGTTGCCGTTGGCCTGCAGCTTGTCCTCGCCGATGGCCCAGCCGGTGAGCCCCTCCTCCCAGCCCTCCACCCACCAGCCGTCCAGCACCGACAGCTGCGGCACGCCGTTGAAGGCGGCCTTCATGCCGCTGGTGCCGGAGGCCTCCAGGGGGCGCAGCGGGGTGTTCAGCCAGACGTCGGCCCCGGACACCATGGCCAGGGCGACGTTCATGTCGTAGTTGGGCAGGAAGGTGATGGACACGCTGCCGGCCAGCTCGCGGATGTGCCGATGCAGGGCCTCGATGAGCTGATGGCCCATGTCGTCGCGGGGGTGGGCCTTGCCGGCCAGGACGATCTGGAAGGGATGGTGGCGGGCGATGGCCTTGAGCCGCTCCAGGTCGCTGAAAAGCAGGTCGGCGCGCTTGTAGGCGGTCATCCGCCGGGCGAAGCCGATGATCGGCTTGTCCGGGTCCATGACCACGCCGGTGAGGGTGCGCACCTTGTCGATCAGGTCCGCCTTGGCGCGCGTGTGCGCCTTCCAGATGGTCTCGTCCGGCAGGCGGTCGGCGCGGATCAGTAATTCCGGCTCGTGGCACCAGCCCGGCAACTGGCTGTCGTAGAGCGAGGCGAAGGGCTCCGCCGTCCAGGTGGAGGCGTGCACGCCGTTGGTCACTGCGTGCACCGCATAGCCGGGGAACATGCGTCCGGACACCTCGGCATGGCGCTTGGCGACGCCGTTCACGTATTCGGACAGGTTGAGGGCCAAACGGGTCATGTTCAGCTTGTCCTCGCCGGCCAGCATCTTCAGGGTAGCCAGGTCGGGGATGTCGCCCAGCACGGTGGTGACCAGGTCATAGGGAAACTGGTCGTGGCCGGCGTCCACCGGCGTGTGGGTGGTGAAGGCGCACAGGTCGCGCACCTTGGGCAGCTCGAAGCGGCATTCGCCGGGGCGGACATCGGCGCGGTCGAAGGAGTGGCGTTTGATCAGCGCCATGGTCAGCAGCGACGAATGGCCCTCGTTCATGTGGTAGGTGAAGATGTCGAAGCCCAGGGCCTGCAACATGGCCACCCCGCCCATGCCCAGCACCGCCTCCTGCTTCAGGCGCATGCGCGTGTCGCCGCCGTAGAGCTGGTAGGTGATCTGCCGGTCGTCCGGGTGGTTGACCGGCAGGTCGGTATCCAGCAGCAGCACGGGGATGCCCCGGTTCGCCAGGCTCTGCACGATGTACAGCCAGCCGCCCACCCAGACGTCGCGCCCTTCCAGCGTCAGGGCCACGGTGGCCTTGAGGTGGGTGGCGTGATGCGCCGGTTCCCAGATGTCGGGGTGCTCGACCTGGCGGCCGGCCTCGTCGATCTCCTGGCGGAAGTAGCCGCCGCGCGAGACCAGGGTCACCGCTACCATGGGCAGCGCCATGTCCGCCGCTGCGCGCAGGGTGTCGCCGGCCAGCACGCCCAGACCGCCGCTGTAGGTGGGGATGTCGGGGGCCAGGGCGATCTCCATGGAGAAATAGGCCACCCGCGGGCGCAGCAGATAATCGTCGATGCTGGCGTGAATGTTGTTCATGTCGAACGCCTCCTCCAGGCGGTTATTCAGCGCATATTAGGTGTATCGGCGCGTTCGGGCCATCCCCCCTCCATCGGCGTCCTGCCGCTGTCCCTGGCTTTGGTGTCCAGACGGAACGGCTGCTCGGCGAAGCGTTCGCGCAGGAAGCGCCCGTGGATCAGCAGCCCCTGGGCGTCGCGCTCGAAGACGCTGGCGGCCAGGTTCTCCAGGGCGTGGTCAAGGCGGATGAACTGCTCGGTCAGCGCCGCCTCGGCGGTGATGCCGTCGGTCATCGGCTGATCGCGGGCCAGGTCGGCGGGCAGACGCAGGTATTGGTCGAGGGCGTCGGGCAGATAGGTGAAGGCGATGCGGCGCACCTCGAAAGGCGTCAGGTCGAAAGGGCCCTCGTGGGCATCGACACGGGGCAGCAGAAAGGCCAACTTGTCCTCGATGCGTTGCAGGACTGCCAGAGTTTGCGGGCCGACCCGCTGGCGAAGCTGATCCGAGCGGCCGGCGATGTGTTCGCGCCAGGTAGTGAAGGCCGACGATTCGGCATGCCCGGTGCCGCGCGCGCCCGCCAACTCGCGGTCGAGGGCGGCGCGCGCCGACTTGCGCAGGGTGGTCTCCAGCTCGGCCAGTTCGGTCAGCAGCCGCTCGCCGGGCGGCGCCGCCAGCATCCGCCGCAGCAAGGAAGGCAGGCGTTCGCGCCCGGCGGCCCAGGCGGAACGGACCTTGTCGCCGGGCTCGCCGCCGGCCTCCAGTTCGCCTGCCAGCACCTTGAGGGCGTCGAAGGCCGACTGTGCCTGGTCGGCCAGCGGCGCCGGCAACCGCCGGTGCACGCGACGCACCATGCGGTCGAGGGTGCGCAACTCGCGCCTGAGCGCCCAGGAGACGTCGGGCATGGGTGTCTCCGGCCGGCCGGGCAACACTACCCAGAGGGCCAGGTAGAGCCAGAACGTGAGGCTGAAGGAAACGAAGATCGACATCAGCGCGCCCAGGCGCACCCACTTCACCTCCACGCCCAGGAAGTCGGCGATCCCCGCGCACACCCCGCCCAGCCGGCGGCGGCGCAGATTACGCTGCAGGCGCCGCGCGGCTGGCCCGGAACGCTCATCGGGAGTGGGAAAGTGCGTCCGCATGGGCGAAGGGTAGTCCCCAAACCACGTGCTGCCTAGGCGCCTAGCCGGTCAGTTCCGCCCACAGCTTCTCCAGCCGTTTCACGGACACCGGCTCCGGGGTCTTCAGCTGCTGCGCGAACAGCGACACCCGTAACTCCTCCAGCCGCCAGCGGAAGTTTTCCATCCCGGCGCTGACGCCACCGGCCTGCGCCTCGCGTTTGGCGCGCGCCTGCCATTGGCCGAGCAGGGTGGCCATGCCGCGCATCAGGCTCTGGTCGCGCTCCGGATATTTGCCGATCCGCTCCAGGCGTATTTCCATGGCCTTCAGGTAGCGGGGCAGGTGGCGCAGCCGTTCCGGCGGCGTCTGGGCGACGAAGCCGGGATAGACCAGGGCTTCGAGCTGGGCGCGCAGGTCGGCCGCAGCCTCTTTCGAAGCCTGCGGTTTGGACAGGCCTTGCCGCAGGCGCTGGCCGTGGTCCAGGCATTCGGCGGCCAGGCGGGCGACTTCCCTTGCCGCCTCGGCCAGGCGCGGCCGGGCGGTCTGGGCGGCGCTTTCGAAACCGGTCTGCCGGCGGATGTCGGCGGGGTCGATCTCCAGGGTGCCGCGCGCGGCGGCATAAAGAATGTCGCGCAGCAAGGCGTCCAGGGTCAGCGACTTGTCCAGCGTCATGTACAACATGGCGGCGGGTTTCAGACGCTGGGTCAGGTCGCGTTCGGTCTGCTTGAGCAGGTCGGGGAAGGATTGCCAGAGCAGGCGGCAGACGCCGCGCCGGTGCTTATCCCTGGCCGGCGATGGACTGTCGAAGAGTTTCAGCCGCACCCGTCCGGCCTCTTCCAGCAGGGCCGGGAAGGCGGCCACGGTGTGCCCGCCGCTCTTCAGCTCCACCCGCTCGGGCAGGTCGCCGAAGTCCCAGCGGCCGACTTCGTCGCGCTCCTGGGTCGCGGGGGCCGACGCGGCCGCGGCGGTTTTCGCCTGGCCCACGCCCGCCTGGCCCTTGGCCGCCTGGCTGAGGCTGGCGCTGGCCTGTTCGCCGAGCTTTCCGCGCAGCGCAGCCAGGTCGCGGCCCTCGGCCAGGATGCGGTTGCGCTCGTCCAGGACGCGGAAGTTCATGGCCAGGTGGGGCGGCAGGGCCTCGGGGCGCCAGGCGTCGCGGGGGATGGCCTGGCCGGTGGTTCGGGTCAGGAAGTCGGCCAGGGCGTCGGTGACGGGCTGAGACTGGCCCCCATCCCCGACCCCGCCCGCGGGGGAAGGGAGCAAGGCCTGCGTCGCGGCGCGGGCAAACTCCGGCACCGGCACGAAGGCGCGTCGCACCGATTGCGGCAGGGTCTTGATCAGGGCGGTGACCTTCTCCTCCAGCAGGCCGGGCACCAGCCACTGGCAGGGGGTTTCCGGTACTTGGTTGAGGGCCGCCAGGGGGATCAGCAGGGTGACGCCGTCGTCCTCGGTGCCGGGGTCGAAGCGGTAGGCCAGGGCGAAGCGCACGCCGCCCAGGTCCAGCTCGGGGGGGAAGTCGCGCGGGTCGGCGCCGCGTTTCTCCAGCAGCGCGGCCCGTTCCAGATACAAGAGTCTGGGCGACTTGGCCTCCGCCTCCCGGCGCCACTTCTCGAAGTCGGCGCCGTTGTGGATGCCCTCCGGGATGCGGTCGTCGAAGAATCGGTACAGCATCTCCTCGTCCACCGTCAGGCGCGCGTCCCGGGCGCGGTGCGACAGGTCGTCGATCTCGTCGAGCAGCTTGCGGTTGTGGTTCAGGAAAGGCGCGCGCGAGTCGAACTCGCCCTCCACCAGGGCGGCGCGGATGAAGATTTCCCGGCTCAGCCTGGGGTCGATGGGGCCGTAGTGCACCTTGCGCCCGCTGACCACCGGCAGGCCGTACAGGGTGGCGCGCATGCTGGCCGCCACATGGGCCGGCTTCTTAGCCCAATGGGGGTCGCTGTAGCTCACCTTGAGCAGGTGCCGAGCGGCGTGCTCGATCCACTCCGGCTCGACGCGGGCGAGGATGCGCGCATAGACGCGGCGCGTCTCGACGATCTCGGCGGCCATCACCCACTTGGGCTTCTTCTTCACCCCCGAGCCGGGGAAGGGCAGGAACTTGGTCTCCCGCGCACCCAGGTAGAGACCTTCCTCGGTGAGCATGCCCAGGTTGCCCAGCAGGCCTGTCAATAGAGCCTGGTGGAGAGGGGCGTAGGCAGATTCAGGATTCAGGGTGCAAGGTTCACGGGGGATGGCCTCTGCTTGTGGGGTTTCACCCTCATCCTGTGTCTTGCGCCTTGAATCTTGGTTCTCGACTTTCCACCCCAGCTCCTTCACCTGCGTCATCAACTGCCCATGCACGTCTCGCCATTCGCGGATGCGCAGCGGCGACAGGAATTCCGCCTTCAGCGCCGCGCGGAACTTGCTGTGCGACTTGCGGTGGGCGTTCATCTCATCCACGTGGCGCCACAGGTTGAGGATGGCGACGAAATCGGAGTTCTCGTCGGCGAAGCGCTTGTGCTTCTCGTCCGCCGTACCCTGGAGCTCCTGGGGCCGCTCCCGCGGGTCCTGGATGGAAAGATAGGCGGCGATCACCAGCGCCTCGGCCAGGCAGGCCTTTTCGCGGGCGGCGATGAGCATGCGCCCGATCCGCGGATCGACCGGCAGGTGGGCGAGCTGTTGGCCGACCCGGGTCAGGCGGCCCTGCTCGTCCAGGGCGTTTAGCTCGCGCAGCAGTTGCAGGCCGTCCTGGATGCGCCTGGGTTCGGGCGGATCGACGAAGGGAAACTCGGCGATGTCCGGCAGCTTCAGCGCCTTCATGCGCAGGATGACCCCGGCCAGCGACGAGCGCAGCAACTCGGGCGTGGTATAGCCCGGCCGCGACTGGAAGTCCTGTTCGTCGTAGAGGCGGATGGCGATGCCTTCGGCGACCCGGCCGCAGCGGCCGGCGCGCTGGTTGGCCGCGGCCTGGGCGACCTTCTCGATCTTCAGTTGCTCGATCTTGTTGCGGATGGAATAGCGCTTCACCCGCGCCAGGCCGGTATCCACCACGTAGCGGATGCCCGGCACGGTCAGCGAGGTCTCGGCCACGTTGGTGGCCAGCACGATGCGCCGCCCGGCATGGGGCTGGAACACCCGTTCCTGCTCACTCACCGACAGGCGGGCGAACAGGGGCAGGATCTCGGTATGGGGCGGATGGTGTTTCCTGAGCGACTCCTGGGCCTCGCGGATCTCCCGCTCGCCGGGCAGGAAGACCAGGATGTCGCCCGGCCCCGCGCGGGCCAGTTCATCGACGGCGGCCAAGAGGGCGGACTCCAGGTCGGTGTCCGGCTCCTCCTGGCCAGCACGGGGGGGAGCGGCGGGCTTGGCGCCGCCGGCCTCCCGCTTTGCCTTTGCCGGTTCCGTCGGTGGCCGGTAGCGTATCTCCACCGGATAGGTGCGCCCCGACACCTCCACCACCGGGGCGCCGCCGAACCAGGCCGAGAAGCGGTCCGCCTCCAGGGTGGCGGAGGACAGGATCACTTTCAGGTCCGGCCGCCGGGGCAGCAGGTTCTTCAGGTAGCCCAGCAGGAAATCGATGTTCAGGCTGCGCTCGTGGGCCTCGTCCAGGATCAGGGTGTCGTAGGCGCGGAACTCGGGGTCGGACTGGGTCTCGGCCAGCAGGATGCCGTCGGTCATCACCTTGATGCGGCTCTCCGCGCTCACCTGGTCGGTGAAGCGCACCTGCCAGCCGACGAAGCCGCCCAAGCGCGATTTTGTTTCCTCCGCGATGCGCGCCGCCACGCTCTTGGCGGCGATGCGCCGGGGCTGGGTTACACCAATCAACCCCCGGCCGATGCGGCCCTTGCCCTGGCCGAGTCCGGCCGCATAGGCGATCTTGGGTAACTGCGTGGTCTTGCCGGAGCCGGTCTCGCCGCAGACGATGATGACCTGATGCGCGGCCAGCGCGGCGGCGATATCCTCCCGGCGCGCCGACACGGGCAACTGCTCGGGGAAGGTGATCTGGGGTAAGGTGCCCCGCACTGGGGCGGGCGGGTTTTCCGGGAACGACATGGCGGTGAAAAAGTATCACGAAAATCATGGCGGCTTGCGGCGCGGCGCGGCCGTGGGGTTGCTGGCGTTCTGCCTGGCCGTGGTGGCCGTGGCTGACGAACTGCGCGTCGATCGTCTGCATCTGAGCTTCGACGCGGCCTGGCAGCGTGGCGATCCGCGCGCCGAGGAAGAGAGCGACAGCCACATCCTCACCGGTGCGGCGGGCGGAGGGGCATTGCAGCTGTTCGTGCCCCGCCGGGCTGCGCCTATGAAATCGGAGCCGGAGCGGTTCAGGGAGCAGTTGGCGCGCAAGTGGCGCATCCTCTATGGCGACGCGGCGCGCATCGCTCCCCGGACCCTGGCGGGCCGCGACTGGCTCACCTGCCGGCGCCCCGGCCAGGACGGCCGATCCACCGTGTTCCAATGGGTCACCGTCGAGGCGGAGCAGGCCTACAGCCTGATCTGGTTCGACGACGGACGGCGGGACGAACTGCCGTCCGAGGCTCTGGCCCTGTTGGCGGAGGTCGGCTTCCGGGCGGGCATGCCGGAACCGGAACCGGTATCGGCGGTGGCCGTGGCCCCGCGGGTTTCCGCCGCCGCCTCCGAGCGGATCGCTCCTCCGGAGCAGGCCCCTGCCCAGCCGCCTGCCGCGATCCCCGTTCCAGCCGTCACCCCAACGCCGGTCGCCAATCCCATGCCGGTCGCCGCCGGGGAACCGGCTATCCCTCCACTGCCGGCTGCCGTTGCGGCGCCCACCGCCGAAGCGGCCGTGGTCTCCGCGCCGGTGGCCGTTCCGCTGCCGGTCACGGCTCCGACGCCGCCGGTGGCTACGGTCACGGTACCCGAGCCCCACGTGGCCGCGTCCCCCGAGCCTGCCGTTGTCACGGCCCCCGTCACCGCCGTTGCCAGCGCTCCCGTGACGGCCGATGGGACGCCGCCCGGCGGCACCCCTCAGGCCGAGACCGGCGGCACGCCTCCCCGGCCCGAGCTTCTTCAGACAATGGCCGTAACGCTGCCCGTGACCGCGGCGTCCGACTTCTCCACGGTGCCCGCCTGGCGTCTGGTGCGCACCGTGGTGGCGAGGCCGGACTCCGGGGTGCTGGAGACGCTGGCCCAGTTGGATGCCGGTCGGCTGCCCAAGGGCGATGTGCTCACCGGCCATGGCCTGAAGGTCGATGAACGGGGCCTGGCCTGGTTTCTGGAGGGTTTTCGCTGGGTGCCGCGTGCCAGGTCTCCGGACGACCTGGGTCCGGCGGAAAGGAAATCCCGTTTCCGGCTTGGCTGGCAGGTGGATTGGGATGCCCCGCCCGGGATCCTGGCGGCGGAGGGTGATGCGCCGCTGGTCCTGCGTTTCCGGTCCGGCGGCCGCGAGGAGCCGGCTGCCGCCAATTTCGGTTTGCGTTTCCAGTGGTTGGAAATCTGCGCCGCCGACGGCCCGCGCCAACGTGCCTATGCCCATCTGGCGCGCGGCCGGCATGCGCCTTTCGAGCGTCTGCTGAGGCTGCGCCACGGGGCCTGCCCGGACGCCTCCGAACAGCCCCTGCCGGAGTCGGTTTTCGTCCGGCCGGGCCTGGGGGACGCCGGCGGCGAAACGGTGGAGAAATCCCTCGCCCTGCCCTTGCCGCGCACCGCCTACCTGCCTGTCCGGGCGGCGGGGGTGCGGCGGGTGCTGGTGCTGGCGGTACGCTTCTTCGCCTCCGAGACGGACGACCAGGCGGGCGACGGCCTGCTGCGCCAGGCCGGGGTGTATTACCTGTATGTGCCCGAATCCTGATGCCGGCCCGAACCGCCATCGCGTGACGCTCCCCGTCGAATACGGGAAAATTCGCCGGCTTACCTGAGGAACACCACCATGAATCTGCATGAATACCAGGCCAAGGGCGTCCTGCGCGACTACGGCATCCCCACGCCCCGCGGCGTGACCATCCGCGAGCCCGGCCAGGCCGGAGCGGCCGCCGCCGAACTGGGCGGATCGGCCTGGGTGGCCAAGGCCCAGATCCACGCCGGCGGCCGCGGCAAGGCGGGCGGCGTGAAGCTGTGCCGCTCGGCGGATGAGCTCGCCGCCGCCGCCGGCGCCCTGCTCGGCCGCCGGCTGGTCACCTACCAGAACGCCCCCGACGGCCAGCCGGTCGCCACTCTGCTCATCGAGGAGACCCTGCACATCGCCCGCGAGCTGTACCTGTCCATCACCGTCGATCGGGCCGCCGAGCGCATCGGCCTGGTGGCCTCGGCGGCAGGCGGCATGGAGATCGAGGAGGTGGCCCGCACCGAGCCCGAGAAAATCCTGAAGGAGTGGGTCAACCCGGTCACCGGCCTGATGGACTACCAGGGCCGCAACCTGGCCTTCGGCCTGGGCCTGGCCGGCGAGCAGGTCGGCGCCTTCGTCAAGCTGGTGAAGACCCTGTACCGGGTGTTCATCGACAAGGACCTCGGGCTGCTGGAGATCAACCCCCTGGTGGTCACCGACACGGGCGCCATCCTGCCCCTGGACTGCAAGATGAGCCTGGACGACAACGCCCTGTACCGGCAGAAGGCCCTGGCCGAGCAGGCCGACCTGGGCCAGATCGACCCCAAGGAGGCCGAGGCGCACGCCCACAATGTCAACTACATCGCCCTCTCCGGCGACATCGGCTGCATGGTCAACGGGGCCGGGCTGGCCATGGCTACCATGGACCTGATCCAGCTTTCCGGCGGCCAGCCGGCCAACTTCCTGGACGTGGGGGGCGGCGCCACCGCCCAGTCCGTGGCGCAGGCCTTCCAGATCATCCTGGCGGACCCCAACGTGAAATCCGTGCTCATCAACATCTTCGGCGGCATCGTGCGCTGCGACCTGATCGCCGAGGGCATCATCCAGGCGGTGACCCAGGTCGGCGTCCAGGTGCCCGTGGTGGTGCGCCTGGAGGGCACCAACGCGGAACGGGGGCGGGAGCTGCTGGCCCATTCCGGCCTGGCCATCGTCGCCGCCAACGATCTGACCGAAGCCGCCGCACTTGCCGTGCGCAAAGCCCAGGAGGCCGCCCAATGAGCATCCTCGTCAACAAGGACACCCGAGTCATCTGCCAGGGCTTCACGGGCAAGCAGGGCACTTTCCACTCGGAACAGGCCATCGCCTACGGCACGCGCATGGTGGGGGGCGTGACGCCCGGCAAGGGCGGCCAGAGCCACCTGAACCTGCCGGTGTTCAACACGGTGAAGGACGCGGTGCGCGACACCGGCGCCGATGCGACCATGATCTACGTGCCGGCGGCCTTCGCCGCCGACGGCATCCTGGAGGCGGCCGACGCCGGCATCCGGGTGATCGCCTGCATCACCGAGGGCATTCCGGTGCGGGACATGATCAACGTCAAGGCCGCGATCAAGGCAAATGATGTCTGCCTGATCGGGCCGAATTGTCCCGGCTTGATCACCCCCGGCGAATGCAAGATCGGCATCATGCCCGGCTTCATCCATCGGCCCGGCAAGGTGGGCATCGTCTCCCGCTCGGGCACCCTGACCTACGAAGCGGTCTGGCAGACCACCAACCTGGGCCTGGGCCAGTCCACCTGCGTGGGCATTGGCGGCGACCCCATCAAGGGGCTGGACTTCATCGACTGTCTGGCCCTGTTCCAGGCCGATCCCCGGACCGAGGCCATCGTCATGGTGGGCGAGATCGGCGGCACGGCCGAGGAGGCGGCGGCGGAATACATCCGCGCCCACGTCACCAAGCCGGTGGCCGCCTACATCGCCGGATTGACCGCCCCGAAGGGCAAGCGCATGGGCCATGCCGGGGCGATCATCGCCGGCGGCTCGGGCAGGGCGGAAGACAAGATCGCCGCCCTGGAAAAGGCCGGCGTGGTGGTGGCGAGAAGCCCCGCCGGGCTGGGCGAGGCCTGCGTGCAGGCCATGGGCCGCAAGGCCTGACCCACCGCCAGCACGTGGCCGGGAGACCGGCCGCGGCCCTTCGTGCCGGAGACGCCTACGGCCGCATGCACTGGCGCATGAAGTCACGCCGCGCGGGTCCGCGCAATCCTTTATCCGTGGCCTGCTTGTTGCACTCGGTCATACGGTCCGGCGGCGGGGCCACGGCCGGCGGGGTGGCAGCAGCCGGTGGCGTGGGCTTCGCGGCGGGTGGAGCGGGTTTCGCCGCGGCCGGTGGCTGCGCGGGGACGGCGGGCTGTGCGGGTTTTGCAACCGGGGAGCCCGTGCCGTGCACGCACTGACGCATGAAGGCCTGGCGCTCGGTGCCGCTGCGCAGCCCCTTGGCGTCGGCCTGTTGTCGGCAGTCCGCGCGGATGTCCTGGGGCGCGCCGGTTTGGGCCATCAGGGGTTGGGGGAGTACGGCCATGAGCATGCCCATGGCCAGGGTCTTGAACAGCGTCAGGATCGGGAAATGCGTGTTGAGGGTTTGCATCGCGACCTCCTTGGCGAGATGCCCGGATGCGGTCCGGAACCCGTACCCATCCGGGCGGAAGGATGGGACAGCTTCAGCATAGCCGGAGGCGGTCGGCATGCAACCGCGTCCCCATGCGGGATTACGGCGGCAGGGGGCGGGCTGGGAGGGCAGAGGAGGCCGGCCTCCCAGCCGGTCGGGGGTCAGCCGGTAATCAGAACAGACCCTTCAGCTTCTTCTTGAGTTGGTCTTCCAGGCTTTCCTTCTTCTCCGGCTCGGCCGGCGTGGCCGCCGGGGCGGCTGGCGCCGGCTGGGCAGCGGGCTGCGTTGCGGTGACCGCGGGCTGGGCGGGCACGACCTGGGGCGCGGGCTGGCCGGGCATGGGATAGGAGATGACCTTGCTCTTCTCCGCCTCGGCCTTCTTGGCGTTCCAGGGCTGGCCGTCGGGGCCCAGCTTGATGCCTTCGATCAACAGGGTGATGTCCACCTCGTTGCCCACCGGTCCGCTGGGCAGGTGCTTGCTGATGCCGAAGTCGCTGCGCAGGATGCGGGTGGTGGCCTTGAAGCCGGCGCGCATGCCGCCCCAGGGGTCGTTGCCCAGGCCCAGTATCTGGTAGTTCAGGGTCACCGGCTTGGTGACGCCGTGCAGGGTGAGCATGCCGGTCAGGGTGCCCCGTTCGGCGTTCACGGGCTGCATGCCCGTGGAGACGAATTTCATCTCCGGATAATCCCTGGCGCCCAGGTATTCCTCGGTCAGGATATGGATGTCCCGGCGGCGGTGACTGGAATTGAGGCTATAGACGCTGATGGTGGCCTCGATCGAGGATTTGGCCAGGTTGGCGGTGTCCAGCTGGATCTTGCCCTTCACGTCGTGGAAGGTGCCGCTGGTCAGGGCGGCCACATGGCGGATTTCCCAGTTGGCGAAACTGTGTTCCGGGTCGATGCTGAAGGTTTCCACCTGGGCGCGGGCGGGGCCGGCCAGGGTGAACAGGGCGGTGATGACAGTGCTCAGCAGGATGCGTTTCATGACTCCTCCTTGGTTGCGTGAAAATGGCGGCTGTGACGCTTGGCCGCCACGGAAGGTATGATCCCCGCGGTCCGCCCGGCCACGACTCAAGGACAGGCGACCGGCGGCCGTTAACAGGGTCTAGGATATATCAGATATATCAGCCGCCGCCCCGGACCCACAGTGAAACACGCCACGGCGCAGCGGCCGGGACGCACAGACAAGGAGATGGATCGCGTGACGCGCGTGGAGTTCTATCACAATGCCCCGGACAAGGCGGAGGTGGCCGGCAAGCTGGCGGCCAAGGCCTACGGCGCCGGCCAGTGCGCCCTGCTGTACACCCGCGATGCCCGCCTGGCCGCGGAGCTGGACGGCCTGTTGTGGACCCGCCAGCAGCTCTCCTTCCTGCCCCATGTGCGCTGCGACAACCCGCTGGCGGCGCAGACGCCGATCCTCATCGGCGACGACGCGCAGCCCCTTTCGTCGCCGGACCTGCTCATCAACCTGGCCGAGGATGCGCCGCCGTGCTTCAGCCGCTTCGAGCGCGTCATCGAGGTGGTGACCGGCGACGAGGCGGACCGGCAGGCGGCCCGCGAGCGCTACCGTTTCTATCGCGACCGCGGCTATGAGCTGAAGGTCGTGGACTTGGCCAAGCGATGAAGGACACCCCCATGGGTGACGAGAAGCAGGATATCTTCGGCAAGATCGATGCTCTGTTCGAGCGGCGGGTCGGGTTCGGCGGACCGGATCCGCGCGGGCGGGAGGTGGAGGATTTCCCGCTCCTGACCGAGGTGGTCAGCCAGGGCAACCGTCCCGCCTCCGAGGAACGCCGCCAGTTGGACCGCCGCCAGGGCGATCGCCGTGCCGGCGAACGTCGCCAGGCCTGGCCGGAAGGCCTGGCATCCGGATCGGCGGCCTTCACCGACGAGCAGTTCGCCCGTTTCCTGAGCGTGTTCGAGAAAAAGCTGGAGGACCTGTTCATCCGCCAGCAGTTGCGCATGGAGGAATCCATCCGCCAGGCGGTGCGGGAGGCGAAGCAAAGCGGAGAGGACGAGGCCGGCTAGACCGGCTGCCGTTATAATCCACGGCTTTCCATCCCGGCATGCCAGCGGCCGTTCGCGGCCGGTCCCGCCCGATCTGAGCACCATCATGGAACTCGCCAAAAGCTTCGAACCCCACGACATCGAAAAACGCTGGTACGCCACCTGGGAGGGCGCCGGCCACTTCCGCATGGGCGAGGCCGAAGGCCACCCGCCCTATTGCATCCTGCTGCCGCCGCCCAACGTCACCGGCACCCTGCACATGGGGCACGCCTTCCAGCACACCCTGATGGACGCGCTGGTCCGCTACCACCGGATGAGGGGCGACAACGCCCTCTGGCAGCCGGGCACCGACCACGCCGGCATTGCCACCCAGATCGTCGTCGAGCGGCAGTTGGACGCCAAGGGTGTCTCCCGCCACGACCTGGGGCGGGAAAAATTCCTGGAAAAGGTCTGGGAATGGAAGGAGCACTCCGGCTCCACCATCACCCGCCAGATGCGCCGCCTGGGCACCTCGCCGGCCTGGGAGCGGGAGCGCTTCACCATGGACGAGGGCCTGTCCAGGGCGGTGACCGAGGTGTTCGTGCGCCTCTACAACGAGGGCATGATCTACCGCGGCAAGCGCCTGGTGAACTGGGACCCGGTGCTGGGCACCGCCGTCTCCGACCTGGAGGTGATCAGTACCGAGGAAGACGGCTTCATCTGGGAAATCAACTATCCCTTGGAAGACGGCTCCGGCTTCCTGACCGTCGCCACCACCCGCCCCGAGACCCTGCTGGGCGACACCGCCGTTGCCGTGCATCCTGACGACGAGCGTTACCGCCATCTGGTCGGGCGCAAGGTGCGTCTGCCGGTGGCCGAGCGCACCATCCCCATCGTCAGTGACGACTACGTCGATCGCGCGTTCGGCACCGGCGTGGTCAAGATCACCCCGGCCCACGATTTCAACGACTGGCAGGTCGGGCAGCGCCACCACCTGCCGGCGATCGGCGTGCTGACCCTGGACGCCAGGATGAACGACATGGCCCCGGCCGAATACCAGGGCCTGGACCGTTACGACGCGCGCCAGAAAATCCTCGACGAGCTCCAGGAAAAGGGCCTGCTGGTCTCCGCCAAGCCCCACAAACTGATGATCCCGCGCGGCGACCGCACCCATGCGGTCATCGAGCCCATGCTCACCGACCAGTGGTTCATGAGCATGGAAGCCCTCGCCCGGCGCGCCCTGCGGGTCGTTGATAAGGGCGAATTGAAGTTCGTCCCCGAGAACTGGACCACCACCTACCGCCAATGGCTGGAGAACATCCAGGACTGGTGCGTCTCGCGCCAGCTGTGGTGGGGCCACCGCATCCCCGCATGGTACGACGAGGACGGCAACATCTATGTCGCCCACGACGAAGCCGAGGCGAAAAAGCTCGCCGGCGGCCGCGCGCTCACCCGCGACGAGGACGTGCTCGACACCTGGTTCTCCTCCGCCCTGTGGCCCTTCTCCACCCTGGGCTGGCCCGAGAAGACCTGGGCGCTGGAGCACTACCTGCCTACCAACGTGCTGGTCACCGGTTTCGACATCATCTTCTTCTGGGTGGCGCGCATGGTCATGATGACCCTGCACTTCACCGGCAAGGTGCCGTTCCGCGAGGTTTATGTCACCGGCCTGGTGCGCGACGCCCACGGCAACAAGATGAGCAAGTCCAAGGGCAACGTGCTGGACCCCATCGACCTGATCGACGGCATCGCCATCGACGACCTGGTGGCCAAGCGCACCACCGGGCTGATGAACCCCAAGGACGCGCCGAAGATCGAAAAGGCCACCCGCAAGGAATTCCCGGACGGCATCCCCAGCTTCGGCACCGACGCCCTGCGCTTCACCTTCGCCAGCCTGGCCACCCACGGCCGCGACATCAAGTTCGACCTGCAACGCTGCGAGGGCTACCGCAACTTCTGCAACAAGCTGTGGAACGCCAGCCGCTTCGTGCTGATGAACTGCGAGGGCCAGGACACCGGCGTCGATGAAGCCCTGCCGTTGGAACTCAGCTTCGTCGATCGCTGGATCCACGGCCGCCTTGAAGCGGCCAAGGTGGCGGTGCACGAAGGCTACGCCCAATACCGCTTCGACCAGGTCGCGCGCGCCATCTACGAATTTGTCTGGGACGAGTACTGCGACTGGTATCTGGAACTGGCCAAGGTACAGCTCACCCCTCCCCCCGGAGGGGAGGGGCCGGGGGAGAGGGAAGCCGCCCAGCGCGCCACCCGCCGCACCCTGGTGCGCGTGCTGGAGGAAGTACTGCGCCTGGCGCACCCCATCATCCCCTTCATCACCGAGGAACTGTGGCAATCAGTCGCGCCCCTGGCCGGCAAGTCCGGCGAGACCGTCATGCTCGCCCCCTACCCCAAGGCGGACATGAAGTGTGTCGATGAAGGCGCGCTGGCGGAGATGGACCGGCTCAAGGAGATGATCAACGCCATCCGCAACCTGCGCGGCGAGATGGGCCTCTCCCCCGCCCAGAAGGTGCCCGCCTACATCGAAGGCGACCCGGAACGGGTGGCCGTCTATACACCCTACATGCAACTGCTCGCCCGCCTGGCGGAAGTGGAGGCCAAGGCCCACCTGCCCGAGGGCGAGGCGCCGGTGGCCATCGTCGGCGACTGGCGGCTGATGCTGCACGTAGAGATCGACAGGGACACCGAACGCGCCCGCCTGGACAAGGAGATCGCCCGCCTGGAAGGCGAGATCGCCAAGGCCAACGGCAAGCTGTCCAACGCCAGCTTCATCGACAAGGCCCCGGCGGCGGTGGTGGAACAGGAGAAAAAGCGTCTGGCGGATTTCAGCGCCACCCTGGACAAGGTGCGCGCCCAGCGGGCGCGGCTGGGCTGAACACGACGGCCGTCAAGAAAAGGCCGGGCGGACCGATAAATCCCGCGTGTACTCCGACACGCGGGTGACCCCATCAAACCCCATCGCATCCTGCATCTAAAGCGGCGCCTGGCCGTCGTCCGGGCCACGCTCACCAACCGGCATTTCTGGATGCTGATCGGGTGGGCGGTGTTCGGCCTGGGCGCCGGCAGCTACATGCTGTGGCTGGCGGTGAACAACTTCGACACCGCCTTCCGCATGAACCGCCTGGTGTGTACCGGCACCGCTGGCGAGGAAAACCGGCGCATCCTGATCACCGTCTTCACCTTCCCCTTCTTCCTGGTCAGTACCCTCAGCACCATCAGCGAACTGTGGCAGATCATGGAACACAAGGCCCGCGACCGGCGCGTCAAATGGGTGGCCTTCCTGGCCTTCTCCGCTGTAGCCGTGGCGTTGGGGACGGTTCTGCTGATGGTGCTGCGCTGCTGAGTAGGTGTAGGCCTGGGGTGCTGGGGACGCGTCAAATTCGAGCACGGCCCCTTTAATTCGCTAACCAGTAACATACGGCCGAGGGAAGAAAATAAACAATCCAGAGCGGGTTAAGAAGATTTCTGAAAAACTCCTTGGGATTGACAATAAGCACGTAAATCATGAATGCGACTGCTAACGCACCAAACAAAACTGACAAGCCAATAAAGGTTGTTCTTAAAGCAGCGAGCATTGGCCCTCCCCAAACGTGCTATATATCCACTTACATGTTCAGGCAAGCGAATACAGAAGTAGGGCGGAAAAGCGAAGCGCCTTCCGCCGTATACCATTCGGCGGATAACGCCTTCGGCTCATCCGCCCTACGGTCATGATTGTTTAGAAAAAATGGGTTTTTCAATTAAACCAACAGCCACAGCAAAACTCTGCCCTAAAGCAGTTCGCATCATCACACCAAATTTTGGCGTAACCATATTGCCATCTCGTTGATGTAGATCTCTCAACTTTTGAAGTTCTGGTCTCGAGTTTATCCATGAGTACGCTTTATGGCCAGCAACTTGATTTGCGTAATCAACCTGTACTAGCCCAAGACGTTTCCAATTCTCCACCATTATTTCAAGCGTAGGAACTTCCAACATCTCACCATCCGTTGCTGTGACATTTCCCAAATGCTTCATCAGTGGAAGCCAGCCACCTTTTTTATCAACACGCCAAATAGATGCTATTGATAATGGATTTGGTGTGGCTAACACACTCTGGAGTAAAACCGCCTCGAATGGAGCAATCTGTTGAATTATCTCCGCAAAGGCTGGATGTACATTTGAAGAAACACGATCATCCATAGAAGACGCTATGAGATTGAGGTACATATCCCTCAGTTCGGGCTCATCATAAGTCAAACTCAGACCTTGCAAAGCAGGACCAGCCAAATATGGCTTTGGCTCTATAACATTTTCTTCCGGAACATCAGAAAGTTTCTTCTTTAAATCCACTTCAAATTGATCTGTAAAATATTTTCTAGCTTTGTCAAAAGCAAAATTAATCGCAGTTAATGGCAACAACAAATTATTAACGGCTGCGGTTATTGTGACCGCCGTCTTGCCAAGATTACTCGCAGCTTCCGCCGCAGCAGGGCTATTGCTAGCCACCCTGATAATATCTGTAACAACGCCGACCACAGACTTTGTATTATCCAATGATTCTTTTATTTCATTCATTTGGGCCTCCCGAATCAATATTCACCATTAGTTAAAGGGGCCAGGGTCAAATTTATTCATGTTCATAACCAATTAATTGAGCCTGGCCCCTTTGATTCTGTTCCCCACCTCGCGTTTGCGTTGAGACGATTCGCCCATCATGGCTATAGAGGTCGCACCCACACGGACTGACGCCGATAACTCTGCCGGCTCTCACGCAGCCGCTTGTAACGATTGGCGCTCCGTGGGCAGATTCCATGTCGGCACGGGTCATCAAGAACCCACTCCAGATGCCGGATATACGACTGCATGCGTTTCCTCCCTGCCAAACCTATCGAATTCGTCTCTTGCTATTGGGGGGAGTCCATATACGCAGGGTTAGGGAGCACTTTTAGCCTCCTTGCTCTTCGTTGTGGCGGTAGAAACGGACGTTGCAAGGCCATATTCTTTAGCGTTTGATTCGTCGGTCAGCTTCTTTATCGCATGCACCCATTCTTGGAGGCACTGGAGTCGTGAAGCGGTAAGTTCAGCTTTGTGCGCTTCCTCGGCAACGGCGATAAGAAACTGTTTCTGGTCGCCGATGTCGATGTACTCGCCTTTGATACTCGACTTGATTAGCGAATCAAACTTAAGCCGTGTGGGCGGCTCCATGCACGACTTGGGCGCGTTGGGGAATATGAAGTGGCTTCGAACAAGAGGAAAGCCTTTTTCTAAACTGGCTTTCGCGTTCGCAGAAAAAGGGATATCTGCATTTCGATCCAGAACCTCGACGGCCCACTTTCGCAGTTCTTTTTCTTGCCCGTTCGGATTCTCCTTAAGGATGCTCGTGGCGATTTGTACGTAGTCCTTTTTCAAGCCTTCAGTAGCAAGCTGCCGCTGCACCATGTAGCCAACAACGGCGAGAATCAAAGGTATCGCGATCGAGGCAGCAATTGATGCAATGGCCTGCCACTTAACCAACTTGTATTGGTCATCCGTTGGGCGTTGTCGTGCAGTTCTAAGGCGCGATGGCGTAGCGGGCGACTTCAAGTGTGCTCCCTAACGTTAGTAGACCCCCTAAATGGGGCCTTTGAAACGTCGTTTAGGGTGTGTAATACATGACGCCGACTCGTAACCCATTGTTTACTCGTGCCATGTTCATGGAATACACGGCGATAATGCTGGGGTTTCACACACACGGCATACATATGGCTGGCCGGCCTCCAAAGTTATTGTCTTCATCGGCTGTTCGCGTCAGGACCAGCGCGGCTGCCCGTGTGCCGGGCATGCTCGATTGTTTATGAATTAGACGCCTGCGCCATTGCCATGGCAAGCGTCTTGCGCGGGCAATGAAGGGGCCGTGCTCAATCATTTATGTCGGTACGCGCAGTCGCCGCTAGCAACATGCCCCGCATCCGCCCGAGGCGCCCGCCGGGCGCGTCAAGCCTGACTGGCGTTCCGATGGGCCAGGCCGTTCCCGCCACGGTAGATTTCCACGCCCACTCGATCTATGTGCGCGATCAGTTCGGGATTATCGATCTTTCCGTACTCCGACAAATCCACGCTGTAAGGCAACATCAGGTCGTCGATCTGGTTCTCGATTGCGAGGAATTCGTCGAACGCAATGGCCTTGCCCTTGAGGGCGAGGTCGATGTCGGAGCCCGGGCGGTGGTTGCCTTTCGCGCGCGAGCCGTAGATCAGCACGCTTTCGATGGCGGGGTGCAGCGCGAATACGTCGTCGAGCTTGTCCAGCGCCGCTTGCGGCAGGCCGAAGCGCGAGGCGTCGCTCACGGCGGCAGGCTTTCCATCTCCGCCCGCAACTCGACGAAGAGGGGGTAGTAGCGGCCGATGATGGCGTTGACCAGCTCTTCGGCCGTGTGCTCGTTGTAGGTGTGTGACGAAAGGTTGCGACTCTGGATCATCGCCATCCATTGGTCGCCATCGCGGAGCAGTTGGACCTTGAAGGCTTCGCGGGTGGCATCCCTCGAGCCGCGGATGTTCTGGTTGCCCTGGTCTTGCAGATAATCCTTCAGCAGGTTCCAGGCGAGTTCGTGTGTGAACTCGAAGGCTTGTATCACGCCCTGTTTTTCCAGGTTGGAGAGTGCCCGCTGACGGCTGAGTTCGACCGCGTCCCGCAGTTGGTTGATCGCCCTGCCGTAGTTGGCGAGGCGTTGCTTCCAGCGTGTATCCAGATCGTCCATGCCTGAATCATACGTTCAAAGCGTGGTTTCATGTACGGCTGGAAGCCGGGCTTCGTGCTACTGCGTCCCGCCCACCGTCAGCCCCTCGATCTTCAGGGTGGGCTGGCCCACGCCCACGGGGACGCTCTGGCCTTCCTTGCCGCAGGTGCCGACGCCGGGGTCGAGACTCATGTCGTTGCCGATCATGGACACCCGGGTGAGCACATCGGGGCCGTTGCCGATCAGGGTGGCGCCCTTGACCGGGTAGGTGAGCTTGCCGTCCTCGATCATCCAGGCCTCGGCGGCGGAGAAGACGAACTTGCCGCTGGTGATGTCCACCTGGCCACCGCCGAAGTTGGCCGCGTACAGCCCCTTCTTCACCGAGGCGATGATCTCCTGGTGGTCGTGCGAGCCGGCCAGCATGTAGGTGTTGGTCATGCGCGGCATGGGCAGGTGGGCGAAGGATTCGCGCCGGGCGTTGCCGGTGGGGGCCATGCCCATCAGGCGGGCGTTCATGCTGTCCTGCATGTAGCCCTTGAGGATGCCGTCCTCGATGAGGGTGGTGCACTGGGTGGGCGTGCCTTCGTCGTCGATGTTGAGCGAGCCGCGCCGGTCGGGCAGGGTGCCGTCGTCCACCACGGTGACGCCCTTGGCGGCGACGCGCTGGCCAATGCGCCCGGAGAAGGCGGAGGAGCCTTTCCGGTTGAAGTCGCCCTCCAGGCCGTGGCCGATGGCCTCGTGCAGCAGGATGCCGGGCCAGCCGGGGCCGAGCACCACGGTCATGGTGGCGGCCGGGGCGGGGCGGGCATCCAGGTTGGTGAGCGCCTGGTGGACGGCCTTCTCGGCGTAGTCCTTGAGCACCGCATCCGTGAAGTAGGCATAGTCGAAGCGTCCACCCCCGCCGGCGCTGCCCTGTTCGCGGCGGCCGTTCTCCTCGACGATCACTTGCAGCGAGACGCGCACCAGGGGGCGCACGTCGGCGGCCAGGCGGCCGTCCAGCCGGGCGATGAAGACCACCTCGTATTCGCCGGCCAGGCTGGCCATGACCTGGGTGATGCGCGGGTCCAGGGAGCGGGCGTAGGCCTCCAGCCTGTGCAGGCGGTCCACCTTGTCGGCCTCGTTCAGCGAGGCCAGCGGGTCGAGCGGCGCGTACAGGGCGCGGCCGGTGACCCGCGTGGCCATGGGCACGCC
>DEQR01000077.1 GCA_002360535.1 Thiobacillus sp. UBA3361 | reverse complement strand
CACACGGATGCCAGATTCACTTTGTATAGCTCCGGGTCAGCGAGCCCGCGCCTGCTCCAACTTCGTCTTCAGCCCGGCCATCACCCCCGCCGCTGCCTTCTCCCCCGCCAGGATGGCGTAGTGGCGGGCGTCGAAGTCGGTGGCGGCGACCTCCGGCGTCTGCGGCCGGATGACCACGTCGGCCTCGGCCATTTCCAGCTTGCCGATGCTGGCGCCCATGATGGTGAAGGTGCGCAGCAGCACGTCCAGGGTGCCGTCGCTCTGGCCCCATTGGGGCTTGTTGCCCACATCCACGGCGATGACGAAATCTGCGCCCATGGCCTTGACCGCCCGCACCGGCACCGGTGAGGTGAGGCCGCCGTCCACGTATTCCCGGTCCCGGATCTCCACCGGCTTGAAGATGCCCGGCACGGCGCTGGAGGCGCGCACCGCCATGCCCGTGTCGCCGCGCCGGAATACCACCATCTCGCCGTTCTTCAGGTCGGTGGCCACGGCGGCGAAGGGACGGTCCAGCCGTTGCAGGGGACGCCGCCCCACCTGGCGGTTGACGAAGTCCTGCAGGGCCTCGCCCTTGAAGATGCCGCGCCGGGGCCAGGACCAGTCGGCCAGGGTGTCCTCGTCCAGGTCCATGCCTAGCCTCTGGAGCTGGAAGCCGTTCAATCCCGATGCGTACAGGGCGCCCACCACCGCGCCGGCGCTGGTGCCGGCAATGAAGTCGGGGACGATGCCCTGGGCCTCCAGGGCCTTGATGACGCCGATGTGGGCGTAGCCCCGCGCAGCCCCGCCGCCCAGGGCCAGGCCGATGCGCGGCTTGCGGGGGACGGGCGTTGGGCGGGCCTCGGCGGGGGGTTCCGCCGAGGGGGGGGTGGGTTCGGTGGGGAGCGGCAGGGGCTGCACCGCGCAGGCGGACAGGAACAGGCCCAACAGGAGTGGGACCAATGGGCGCGGGATGGTGAGGCTCATGGCTTCAGGATACGCCACCTGGCAGTCGGCCCGTAGCGGTGGCGCACCTGCACGCGGACGCCCACATGGCCATGCCGCCAGCGGCGCATTGCAACATACTCGCGTCCCATGAACCCGCCCCTCTGGATACTGGCAGCCGTCCTCGTCCTGATCGCCTTCCGCCACCTGGTCGGCGGCCGCCTGCGCATCTGGCAGATCGTGTTGGGCGGGGCGCTGGCGGTGTTGCTGACCGGTGGCATCGGGCCGGCTAACGCTTGGCTGGCCATCGACTGGGAGGTGCTCGGCTTCCTGTTCGGGGTGTTCGTGTTGGGCCAAGCCCTGGCGGAGAGCGGCCTGCTGGCGCGGGCCAGCGTCCGCCTGCTGGGCCGGGTGCGCAGCGCGGAGGGGCTGGTGCTAGCCGTCCTGCTGGCCGGGGGGCTGGCCTCGGCCCTGCTCATGAACGATACCCTGGCGGTGATCGGCACCCCCCTCATGCTGGCCCTGGCCCGCGCCCACCGCCTGCCGCCCGCCCTGCTGCTGCTGGCACTGGCCTTCGGCATCACCATCGGCTCGGTGGCGAGCCCGGTGGGCAACCCCCAGAACCTGCTCATCGCCCTGCGCGGCGGGCTGGACAACCCCTTCCTCAGCTTCTTCGGCCAACTGGCCCTGCCCACCCTGCTGCTGGCCTGGGGGGTGTTGCGCCTGGCCTTCCGGGACGATTTCCACGGCGAGGCCCTGCTCCACGACTGCCCGCCCCTGGCCGATCCGGCCCTGGCTCGTGCGGCTTCGCTGGGACTGGTGTTCATGTTGGCGGCCATGCTGGCGAAGATCGCCCTGGCGGCGGCGGGCACGTCTCTCCAGTTGCCCCTGTGGACCCTCTCCGCCGTGGCCTGCGCCCCGGTCCTGCTGGGTTACGGAGAGCGGCGCCGCATCCTGGCGGGGATTGACTGGCCCACCCTGGTGTTCTTCGCCGCCCTGTTCGTGCTGGTGCGGGCGGTGTGGGACACGGGGGCGATCCAGGCACGGTTGCCTGCCGATGCCCTGGCCTCGGTGCCCGGCTTGCTACTGGGCGGCGCCCTGGTCAGCCAGCTGGTGTCCAATGTGCCCCTGGTGGCCCTGGCCCTGCCTCTCATGCAGTCCGGCCCGCCGGCGCCGGAGGCCCTGATGGCCCTGGCCGCTGGCAGCACCGTCGCCGGCAACCTGACCCTGGTGGGGGCCGCCAGCAACGTGATCATCGTCCAGGCCGCCGAAGCACGGGGTGTGCATCTGGGTTTCTGGCGCTTCCTGGCCGTGGGGGCGCCGCTGACCGCCCTGAACCTGCTGGTTTACTGGCTGTTCCTGGCCTGAGGTGTGCTCCCGGCCGTGTCGGCGCAGAGCCGGCCCAGGTCCGTCCCCGCGTCCGTGCCGGAGGGCAGGGGCGCGGCGGGATCGGCCAGCCAGGCGGCCAGGTCGGCATGCACCCGGTCCGCCTGCAGGTCGCGGGTGAGCATGTGCCAGCCGTCCGGATAGACGGCCAGCCGCCAGGCGCCGTTCCGGGGCAGGGCCGCCAGCCAGCGGCAGGTGGGCGTGCGGGGGATGATCTCGTCCTGCCCGCCGTAGAGGATCAGGCTGGGTAGGGCGAGGGCGGCGGCGTCCGACAACGCGCCGTCCATCAACCCGGCCATACCCCACAGGGCAT
The DNA here is from genome assembly GCA_002360535.1 of Thiobacillus sp. UBA3361. Lineage (GTDB taxonomy): Bacteria > Pseudomonadota > Gammaproteobacteria > Burkholderiales > Thiobacillaceae > UBA3361. The sequence continues at coordinate 2,014 of DEQR01000077.1, read as the reverse complement.
CGACGCGGGTGGCCTTGATGACCAGCGGGTCCTCCCGCATGCGGCGCAGGGCCTCCTTGTTGTCGGTGGGGCGCAGGCCCAGGCCGCGCCCGGTGAGCTCCAGCCAGGGGAGGGTGTGGGCCAGCAGCCACAGGCCGCCGCGCTGGTACCAGGGCATCCGGTCGCGGCCCCAGACGGCGGGGGCGACCAGGACGACGCCGTCCAGCCAGTCCGTGCCATGGCGGGCCAGGGCGCGCAGCAGCACTGTGCCGCCCATGCTCTCGCCGAAGCCGTGCAGGGGCACGTCGGCATGCAGCACCCGCAGCAGACCCGCCAGGGCCCAGGCGTCGTCGGCCAGCACCTCCGCGCCGGGCCACAGGCCGCGCTGTTCCGTTTCACCGAAACCGCGCTGATCGTAGGCATAGACCGCATAGCCGAGGTCGGCCAGATAACGGCCGGTTTCGGCGAAGGCGGCGCGATAGTCGTTGAAACCGTGCAGGGCCAGCACCACGGCCCGCGGCCTGCCTTCGGGGAGCCAGACGGTCAGCGGCAGACGGGTGCCGTCCGCCATGACGGCATGGTCCCCGGCCAGATGCGGGGACTGGGGCGCCTGGCCGGGCGTTTGCAGACGCGGGCTGGCGCAGCCGGCCAGCAGGGCCAGGATCAGCAGTCCGGCAGCGGGCAGGGCGGGGAGGTTGGACATGGGCCTATTCTAGGGCTGGTGTCTTCCCACCGGCAGGCTGGGACGGCAGGGCGATTACAATCCAGGCTTCAGCATCCCATCGAGGTCCGCCATGCCCGTCAATCTCCCCGCCCCCGATCCCGCCGCCCTGCTGCCCATCCCCGGCGTGGAGCTGGGCATCGCCTCTGCCGGCATCAAGAAGCCGGGCCGCAAGGACGTGCTGGTCATGCGCCTGGCGCACGACAGCGAGGTGGTGGGCGTGTTCACCCAGAACCGTTTCTGTGCGGCGCCGGTGACGGTGTGCAAGGAGCACCTGCATGGCGGGGACGGCGTCAGGGCATTGCTGGTGAACACCGGCAACGCCAACGCCGGCACCGGCGAGGATGGCCTGGCACGGGCGCGGGAGACCTGCGCCGCCCTCGCCGGGCAGCTGGGTTTCCGGCCTGGGCAGATACTGCCCTTCTCCACCGGCGTGATATTGGAGCCGTTGCCGGCGGACAAGATCATCGCCGCCCTGCCTGCCGCCATCGCGGACCTGAAGCCGGCCAACTGGGCCGAGGCCGCGCAGGCGATCATGACCACGGACATCGTCGCCAAGGCCGCCACCCGCAAGGTGGCCCTCCACGGCCTGGACTTCGCGGTCACCGGCATCGCCAAGGGCTCCGGCATGATCCATCCCAACATGGCCACCATGCTCAGCTTCGTCGCCACCGACGCGCCGGTGTCCTGCGAGGCCCTGGAGGCGATCCTGCGCCATGCGGTGAACAAGTCCTTCAACTGCATCACCGTCGATGGCGACACCTCCACCAACGATGCCTGCATCCTCATCGCCACCGGCGCCAACCCCGCCTATCAGGAGGCGCCGGTGATCATGGATGACGGCGACCCGCGCTTCGGCACGCTGCGCGACGCGGTGACCGAGCTGATGATCCAGCTGGCCCAGGCCATCGTGCGCGACGGCGAAGGCGCGACCAAGTTCATCAGCGTGAAAGTCGGCGCTGGCGGTACGGCGGAGGAGTGCCGCAAGGTGGCCTACGCCATCGGCCATTCGCCGCTTGTGAAGACGGCCTTCTTCGCGTCCGACCCGAACCTCGGGCGGATCCTCGCCGCGATCGGCTATGCCGGCATTGACGACCTCGACGCCGCCGGCGTGCGCGTCTGGCTCGGCTCGGGCAACGAGGAGGTGCTGGTCTCCGAGCATGGCGGGCGCGCGGCCAGCTATCGCGAAGAGGATGGCTCGCGCATCATGAAGAATGCCGAGATCACGGTGCGCGTCGATCTTGGTCGCGGCACGGCCGCGGCAACCGTGTGGACCTGCGACTTCTCGTACGACTACGTCAAGATCAACGCCGA
>DEQR01000053.1 GCA_002360535.1 Thiobacillus sp. UBA3361 | reverse complement strand
CTGGAAGCGCAGATGCACGGGGTCGAGGCGCATCCAGTAATCCGCGCCCGGGTCCGTGCCCTCGCCGGCCAGCAGATGGGCGGCCGGCCCGTCGCGCTGGCCCAGGCCGAACAGCCGGCCCAGGGCGTCGGCCTCCGGGTCCGGGCCGGGCAGGGGCTCGCCCCGCACCAGCAGGGCCGCCAGCCCGGCCGGGGCCGGCGCGGTGAATTCCTCGGGCGGAAACAGGTCGGCGATGAACAGGTGCAGGGCGCGCATGTTGGCGAATCCCATGGAGATGCTATGGTGAAAACCAAACTTGAGTGATTTGCTTGGAAATTGTATCAAGCCGGGAACCGGAGCCTTTCCCGAAATATCCATAAGCTGAAGGTTGGAAGAGAGGAGATAGCCATGAGCACGAGCATCTACAGACCGGAGAGCGCCCATTTGCAACTGCCCGGCATCCGCAGGGTGGGGGTGGAACGGCCCTTCGCGTGGCTGGCCAAGGGCTGGCACGACTTCCGGCGCAGCTGGCCGCTGTCGCTGACCTACGGCATCGTAGTCGCGGTGCTGGGCTGGTTCCTCGTGGACTGGGCATGGGGCAGGCTGCATCTGGCCATGGCCATGACCACCGGGTTCCTGCTGGTGGCGCCCTTCCTGGCCATCGGCTTCTACGACCTATCCCACCGCCTGGAGATGCGGCATCCGGTGCCGGATCTGCTGCGCCCGTTCGGCAGCGTGCGCCGCAACGCCACCTCCATCGGCCTGTATGCCTTCATGCTGGCCTTCCTGCTGAGTGCCTGGGAACGGCTGTCGGCGGTCGTCGTGGCCCTGTTCCTGAAGAACGACATCGTCACCACCCAGAGCTTTACCCTGGGGCTGATCTTCAGCGGCGAGCATCTGGGTTTCGTGCTGGCCTATGTGGCTTTCGGGGCGGCGTTCGCGGTGGCGGTGTTCGCCCTGTCCGCCGTTTCGCTGCCCATGCTGATGCACCGCAAGACCGACATCGTCACCGCCATGGTCACCAGCCTGTGGGTGGTGCGCGAGAACTTCCTGCCCCTGCTGCTGTGGGCGGCCCTCATCGTGGCCCTGACCGGCCTGGGCTTCCTCACCTGGTTCGTGGGGCTGGCCATCATCTTCCCGGTCCTGGGGCACGCCACCTGGCATGCCTATCGGGATTTGGTGGAGTAGCGGTACCCCGGCGACGCCGGAGCGATCAGATTCAGCCGGCCGTCCTGGCCGGCTTTTTTTGTGCGCCACCTTGGGGGGAGACGCCCGGCGCGGCATGGGGGCTAAGATGGGGAGTAATAGGCCCTCAAGCCTCCGGGATGAACAATGACATGAACGTCTGGCTGCAATTCGCCCTCTGCCTGGTGCTGATCGGCGTGGCCGGCTACCGGCTTTCGCTGTACGGGGACATCATCGCCGAGCGCCTCCGGTTGTCCCGCTCCTGGGTGGGGGTGGTGATGGTGGCCTCGGTCACCTCGCTGCCGGAGCTGGTCACCGGGGTCAGCTCGGTGACCGCCGCCCAGGCGCCCAACATCGCCGTGGGCGACGTGATGGGCAGTTGCGTGTTCAACCTGCTCCTCATCGTGCTGCTGGACTTTCTGCACCGCAAGGAGACCGTCTATACCCGCGCCCGAGTCGGGCATGTGCTGTCGGCCGGCTTCGGCGTGGTGCTGCTGGGCTTCGCCGCCACCAACATCGTGCTGGCCCAGGCGGGCATGGTGTGGGCGGTGGGCCACGTGGGCCTGTACACCCCGGCCATCCTGCTGCTCTACGCCCTGGCCATGCGCACCCTGTTCGTCTATGAGCAGGCCCAGGAACTGCCGGTGAGCGAGGCGGCGGGCCTGGGACGCGCGGTCACCCTGCGCCGGGCGGTGCGTGGCTATGTCCTGGCCTCCGTCGTGGTGGTGGCGGCCGGCATCTGGCTGCCCTTCGTGGCCGTGGACCTGGCCGAGCTGATGGGTTGGCGGCAGAGCTTCGTGGGCACCCTGTTCGTGGCCACGGTGACCTCGGTGCCCGAGGCGGTAGTATCCCTGGCGGCGGTGCGCATCGGCGCCCTGGACATGGCCCTGGGCAACCTGTTCGGCAGCAATCTGTTCAACATGGCCATCCTGGCGGTGGACGACCTCTTCTACCTGCCCGGTCCCCTGCTGTCGGGCATTTCGCCGGGCCACGCGGTGTCCGCCCTGGCCGCCATCATGATGAGCGGCATCGCTATCATCGGCCTGTTCTACCGGGCGAAGAAGCGGGTCTTCCGCACCGTGGGCTGGGCCAGCCTGTTCCTGCTGACGGTCTATGTGCTGAACACCTTCCTGAGCTATTTCTTCGAGCGCTGACGTGCGGCTTCGACTGCCGGACGATCATGCGGCGCCGGCAAGCAGCATGCGCGCCGGCGCCCCCGCCGTGACCAGCAGGGCGCCGAATCTGGCCTGGTCGGGCAACAGCCGCTCGACCAGCCGAGCGGTGCTCCCGGCGCCGGGGAAGATGACGCAACTACCCAGGTCCGGACTGTGCGCCGGCAGGCTGGCGAACAGCGCCCGCAGGTCGGCGCCGGTATGCCAGGCCGCGCCCCGGTATGCGCCACGGCCTGCCTTTCGTCGGTACAACAGGCTGTGCCGGTTGAGCCAGCCAACGGCGAAGCGCCGCCTGGCGACACGCAGAATCTCGGCCATGGCCTGCCGCTCGTCGGCGACAAAGCACAGGGAGGCCACCGCGATCACCCGGTCGAAGGCAGCGTCGGCGAAGGGCAGGGCGCGGGCGTCGCCCACCAGGTAACGGCCGCTGGGGTGGCAGGCGCGGGCAAACGCGATCCGTTCCGGGTCATTGTCCAGACCCGTCACAGCCAGCCCCAGCGTCGCGAAACGGCGGGTGAACCAACCGCTGCCGCAGCCCACGTCCAGCAGGGTTTCGCCGGGACGAGGTCGCAGCATGCGTTGCAGCAGGCCCAGTTCCGTCTCGCCGATCCAGCGCCCGCGCGGGCTGTCGTACCAGGCGTCGTATTCCTCCGGCGTCATGGCGCCAGGGAACGCCAGGCGGCCGCCAGGATGTCGGCGGCGCGATGGATTTCCGTCTCGGTGCTGAAGCGGCCCAGGGACAGGCGCACCGCTCCGGCCGCCCGCTCGCCGGACAGGCCCATGGCCCCCAGCACGCCGCTGGCCCCGTGCTGTCCGGCGTGGCAGGCGGACCCGGTGGAGGCCGCCACGGCGGTGGCCGCCTCCAGCATCCGCCAGCCCGCCACGCCAGGAAAGCTGATGTTGAGGGTGTTGGGCAGACGTTCCGTGGCGTGGCCATTGAGGGCCAGGCCCGGGATGGCGTCCCCCAGGCGCCGGTGCAGGACGTCCCGCAGGACGCGGATGCGCGCGGATGCGGTGGCGAGTTCCAGCCGCGCCAGCCTGGCCGCCTCCCCCATGCCGACGATGTGCGGCACGTTCTCGGTGCCGGGGCGCAGGCCGCCCTCGTGGCCGGCGCCGAACTGGATCGCCGAAATCGGCGTGCCGGCACGCACGTACAGGGCGCCCACGCCCTTGGGGGCGTAGAACTTGTGCCCTGCCAAGGTCAGCAGATCAGCCCCCAGGGCATCCAAGTCCACGCCGATCTTGCCCGCCGCCTGGGCGGCGTCCACGTGCATGAGGGCACCGGCGTCATGCGCTCGGTCGGCAATGGCGCGGATGGGCTGGAGGGTGCCCACCTCGTTGTTGGCCAGCATGACGGAGACCAGGGCGGTGTCGTCGCCGATGCGGAGGGCGTCCGGGTCCACCCGGCCTGTTTCGTCCACGGGGATCACCTCCACCCGCCAGCCCGCTTCGGCCAGATGGGCCATGGGCCGGGCCACGGCGGGGTGCTCCACGGCGGAATAAAGCAGGCGCTGGCGGCGGCCGTCCGCCAGCGCCCGGGCCACGCCCAGGATGGCCAGGTTGTTGGCCTCGGTGGCGCAGCCGGTGAACACGATCTCCTCCGGCCGGGCGCCGATCAGCGCCGCGACCTCGGCGCGCGCCTCGTCCACCGCCGCCTTGGCGCGCCGGCCCTGGGGATGGTCCGAGGACGGGTTGCCAAAACCGTCCCGCAGCCAGGGCAGCATGGCCTCCAGCACGTGCGGGTCCACGGGAGTGGTGGCGTTGTAATCGAGGTAGATGGGGGTGGACACGGTCGTGCTCCTCGGGGCTGGCTCAGACGGCGGCCAGGGCCTGCTCCAGGTCGGCGATCAGGTCGTCGGCCTCCTCCAAACCCACCGACAGGCGCAGCATGGCGTCGGCGATGCCGCGCCGGGCACGCTCCTCGGGCGTCAGGCCTTGGTGGGTGGTGGTGCAGGGCTGGGTGACCAGGCTCTCCACGCCGCCCAGGGAGGGGGCCAGGGCGAACAGCTTTAGCCGGTCCGCGACGCGGGTGGCAGCCTCACCACCGCCTTTCACTTCTATCGTCAACATGCCGCCGAAGCCCTTCATCTGCCGTTTGGCGAGTTCATGGCCGGGAAACTCCGGCAGGCCGGGGTAGAGCACCCGCGCCACCTTCGGATGCGCCTGCATCGCCAGGGCCAGCTTCATGGCCGTGGCGTTCTGTCGTTCCACACGTACTGGCAGGGTGCGCAGGCTGCGCGCCAGTTGCGCGGCGATCTCCGGAGCGATGGTCTGGCCCAGGTTCTTGCGCCAGTTCCACACCGGCATGACCCGATCCCTGCCGCCCATCAGCGCCCCGGCGGTCAGGTCGGAGTGCCCGCCCAGGTACTTGGTGGCGGAGTGCACCGCAAAGTCCGCGCCCAGCGCCAGCGGGTTCTGGTTCACCGGCGAGGCGAAGGTGTTGTCCACCGCCACCAGCGCGCCGTGGGCATGGGCGACCGCGCTGACGGCGGCGATGTCGAACTGCTCCAGGGCCGGGTTGGTGGGCGTCTCGAAGAACACCAGGCCCGCGCCCTGTTTCAACACCTCCGGCAGACGGGCCAGTTCGTCGCCTAGCAGCAGGTGGGTGGGGATGCCTAGCAGCGGCAACTGGCTGGCGATCAACTCCAGCGTGCCGCCGTAGGCGTCGCCCAGGCAGACCACGCCCTGGCGGCCGTGGGTGAGGAACAGGGCCGACTCCGCCGCCATGCCGGAACAGAAGGCCAGCGCCGCCTCGGCGCCCTCGATGGCGGCCAGCTTCTCCTCCAGGGCGTTGATGGTCGGATTGAGGCCGTAGCGGGTGTATAGCGCCCCCGCCCGGCGCCCCTCCACCACGTCCAGGATGGCGGCGGTGTTGGGGAATTTGAAGGTGGTGGCGGTGTATATGGGCGTGTGCGGCGAGCCGTGCGGGTCGTCGATCTCGCCGGCGTGGACGCACAGGGTGGACAGGGCGGCGGGGGGATGGGTCATCGGGTTGCTCCGGGGCCGGGGGAAGGGAAGACGTTTCAGAACCAGTTGTACAGCCAGTATTTCTCGTACGCCGCCTTGGCCCAGTGCATCAGGCGGCCGGGCGGTTGCATGGTAATGGCGGGCGCGGGTTCGGCGTACAAGTTGCCGCTGCCGAAGCCGGCGCGGCCGTCGCCGGTCTCCAGAAAACAGGCGCCGTGGCCGTCGAAGCGCGCGGACGCGGCCCCGCCATGGATCTCGGCGGCGAGGTTGCGCGCCACCGTCTCGGCCTCCGCCTGGGCGAACACGGCGGCCTTGGGCAGGGGCTTGCCGTTGGCCAGGGGAATGCCGGTGGCGTCGCCGATGGCGTACACGCCGGGGAAACGGGTCTCCAGGGTGGCCCGGTCCACCTCCACCCAGCCGCCCGCGCCGCACAGGCCGGCCTCGCGCGCGCAGCGCGGGGCGCGATGGGGCGGCACGTAGGCGAGCAGGTCGAAGGCCGCCGTCGCGCCGTTGGCGAAGCTCAGCCGCCGGCCTCCCGCGTCCACCCCGGTGACGCCGTGCTCGGGGTGGTAGCCGATGCCCTTGGCTTCGACCATTTGCCGCACCTGCCCGGAAATTTCCGGTCCGGCCGAGGGCATGGGGCCGGGCTCCGGGGTGTACAGGTCGATGGCGATGTCGGCGCGCAGGCCGCGCCGGCGGAAATCGGCGTCCAGCAGCATGACCGCCTCGTAGGGCGCGGCCGGGCATTTGAACGGCGTGGCGGATACCAGCAAGGCGACGCGCCCGGCGCGGAAGGCCTGACGCGCCTCGCTCAGCCGCTCCGCCCCGGCCGGGGTGTACAGGTCGATGCCCGCCTCGGCCAGGCCGGGCACGGCCTCCGGCGCCAGTTCGGCGCCCAGGGCCAGCACCAGGTAGTCACCCGCCAGCTCCCGGCCGTTCACCCGCGCGGCGCGCCGGGCCGGGTCGATGGCCTCCACCTCGCCCCGGACAAGCTCGATGCCGTGCCGCTCCAGCCTGGCCAGCGGCCGCGAGATCGCCGCCCGCGTACGATCACCCGTCATCAGTCGCAGGAAGGCGGACTGGAAGACGAACTCCGCCGCCCGCTCCACCAGCACCACGCGGTGTTCGCGCGAAAGCCTCCGGCGCAGCCGGCGCGCCGCCACCACGCCGCCGACGCCGCCGCCCAGGATCAACACAGTCTTGCCGTTTGCCATGGCTGCTCTCCGAGTCGGTGGGCGAGGTTCAGAACGTCAGGTTCATGTCCGCCCGCATGGCCACTTCCTTGTAATAGCGGGCGGGATCGGCCAGCTTCGCGCCGTCGATCAGGTCGCGCTCGCTCATGCCGAACAGCGGCACATTCAGGGGGCAGGCCAGCACCTCGCCGCCCTCGTGGGTGAACATGAAGAAAAGGTCCTCCACCGAGGGCAGATCCAGTTCGTCCATGCGCTTCATCACCGCCTCGCCCACTTCAGGCATGTCCGGCAGACAGGACAGCTTGCCGACCTGGTCCCGGTGCAACGCGTTGACCCCGCGCGAGCCGAAATACACGGTCACCCGTGCGCCTTCCCTGAGCAGGGACAGCGCCGTCATCATGGCGTTGAACACCTGGCACAGCTCGTCGTGGAAGCACATCACCGACACCATCTTTTTCGTCGTTTCCATGATTTGTCTCCTGGTCAACCTTCCATTTCCAACATCCGATCCAGCGGCGCCTCCAGGGCCTCGGCCAGACCCAGCAGGGCCTCCTCCGTCATGCCCTGCGCCGTCAGGCCGGCCAGGACATCGGCCGGCATGAGGATCACGCCATCCGCCGGCTGGACGGCGGCGCCGTTCAGCCACAGGCTGGGGAAGCCCTCGCCATGGGCGTCGCGCGTCGCGCTGAAGACCAGCTCGGCGTTGGCCTTGAGGTGGCGCTCCAGCACGTCGGCGTAGCCGGCGTACAGGGTGCAGCGGCCTCCGGGCGGCCGCTGGGAAATTACCCGGACCTTCACGGTCATCGTTTCTCCTTCCGATTTCATTTCAGGGTCGCCAGATAGGCCACCAGATCCTCCAGTGCCTGGGGGTCCAAGGGGAGGGCTGGCATGATGGCGGCGTAGCCCGGCACCACGTGGGCGGCCGGCTCGCGCAGGGCACGGCGCAGGTAGCCGGGGCGGTGGATGCCGCCGGCGTGGCTGAGACCGGGGCCTACCCACACGCCCGGCGCATGGCAGCCGGCGCAGGCGTGCTCGGTGTACAGGCGGGCGCCGCGCGCGGGGTCGCCCTTGGACGACTCTTCCGGGGCATCCGCCGCGAGCGGTTGCCAGGCGGACAGGTGCTTCTTCCCG
>DEQR01000068.1 GCA_002360535.1 Thiobacillus sp. UBA3361 | reverse complement strand
CTCATCAAGGACGCACTGCGCTGGCCACGCCCGTGACGCGCTGCCATCATTGAGCGTTCATCGAGAGAGGAACGCTCAATGCCCGAACTGCGCGTCGGTGTGTGCTACGACTTTCGCAATCCACCGGACTCCGGCATCGCCATGCCGCGCCTGTACGCCGAAGTGCTGGACCAGATCGCGTGGGCCGACCAGGCCGGCTTCGACCTGGTGTGGTTCACCGAGCATCACTTCGTCGAGGACGGCTACCTGCCGAGCTGGATACCGGTAGCCGCGGCGGCGGCGGCGCGCACCCGGCGCGGGTCGTGGTCCAGGGCGATGAACGGCACCTCTTCCGCCTGCAGCAGGCGGGCCAGGGACTGGCCGCTGCGGCCGTAGCCGCACAGGATGACGTGGTTGCTGATGCCGAAGCTCTTGGCAGCGATCTCGTGGATGCCTACCGCCCGCCGCGTCCAGTCGCCGCCTTCCAGGTGGCGGGCGAGCCGCGCGCTGGCCTGGACCAGCAGGGGGGCGAGCAGCATGGACAGCACCATGGCCGCCAGCAGGTATTGCTGCTGGTCGTGGTCCAGCAGGCCATGCCCCATCGCCACGCCCAGCAGCACGAAGCCGAATTCGCCCGCCTGGGCCAGGGACAGGGCGGTACGCAGTGAGGTGGCCCAGCCGCGGTTGAGCAGGCTGGCCAGCAGCAGGATGAGGATGAACTTGAAGCCCACCAGCAACACCAGGGCGGCCAGCACCTCGCGCCAGCGCTCGGCCACCACCGAGAAGTCCAGCAGCATGCCCACGGTGACGAAGAACAGGCCCATCAGCACGTCGCGGAACGGGCGGATGTCGCTCTCCACCTGGTAGCGGTACTCGGTCTCCGAGATCAGCACCCCGGCCAGGAAGGCCCCCAGGGCCAGGGACAGGCCGGCGCTGTCGGTGATGTAGGCCAGCCCCAGGGTGATGAACAGGATGTTGAGCATGAACAGCTCGGCGGATTTGGCCCGCGCCACCATATGGAACCAGGGGCGCATGAGGCGCTGTCCCAGGGTCAGGATCAAGCCCAGGACGATGATGGCCTTGAACGAAGCCAGGCCCAGGGCGGCGGCCATGTCCTGGCGCGCGGCCAGGGCGGGGATGAAGATCACCAGGGGTGCCACCGCCAGGTCCTGGAACAGCAGCACACCGAAGATCTGCTTGCCGTGCTCGCTGTCCAACTCGTTGCGATCGGCCAGCAGGCGGCTGACGATGGCGGTGGAGGACATGGCCAGCAGGGCGCCCATGGCGAGGCCGGACTCCCAGGGCAGGCCCAGCAGCAAGCCGAAGGCGGTCACCAGCAGCATGGTCAGGACCACCTGCAGCCCGCCCAGCCCGAACACCTCCATGCGCATGGTGCGCAGCTTGGTGAGGGAAAACTCCAGGCCGATGGAGAACATCAGGAACACCACGCCGAATTCCGCCAGGCGGGTGGTGGGGTTGTGCTCCTCCGGCGTGGGCAGGAAGGGGGCGAAGCCGGCGCCGATCAGGATGTAGCCGAGCAACGCCGGCAGGCGCAGCGCCCGGAACATGGCCGTCGCCACCAAGCCGGCGGCGAGTAACAGGATGGCCAGTTCGAGGGTGGTGGGCATGTGGCTCGGTTCGATCGTTTCGGGTCCGGAATCGGCGTGGCGAACAGGAATTCCCCACACCGGATTCTGACAGCTTCAACGGTTGGAATGGGATTTGCTTGAACGCGATTCAGATGCCAACGGCCACAAGCTATACTGACGGGCGATTCGCAACCACAGCCACGCCCCAGCCTCTATGAGCGGTCCTGTCAGCAGTACCGAGATCCTGCGCGTTGCCCAGCGGACGCTGGACATCGAAGGGCAGGCCATTGCCGCCCTGCGAGGTCGCCTGGACGACGACTTCGTCAAGGCCGTGCGCCTGGTGCTGGATTGCACGGGGAGGGTGGTGGTCAGCGGCATGGGCAAATCCGGCCACGTGGCCGGCAAGATCGCCGCCACCCTGGCCAGCACCGGCTCACCGGCCTTTTTCGTCCACCCTGCCGAGGCCAGCCACGGCGATCTGGGGATGATCACCGGCCAGGACGTGGTGCTGGCCCTGTCCAATTCCGGCGAAAGCCCGGAGATCGTGTCCATCGTCCTGCCCATCAAGCGGCGCGGCGCGCGGCTGATCGCCATGACCGGCAACCCCCGTTCCACCCTGGCCCGCGAGGCGGATGTGCACCTGGATGCCAGCGTGGCCATGGAAGCCTGCCCCCACAACCTGGCACCCACCGCCAGCACGACCGTCGCCTTGGTCCTGGGCGATGCCCTGGCAGTGGCAGCCCTGACCGCGCGGGGCTTCACGGCGGAGGATTTCGCCATGACCCACCCCGGCGGAGCCCTCGGCCGGCGGCTGCTGATCCATGTGCGCGACCTCATGCACCGGGAGGACGAACTGCCCCTGGTTCGCGAATCGGCCCCGTTCCGCGATGCCCTGCTGGAGATGACCCGCAAGGGACTGGGCATGACCGCGGTGGTGGCGGAAGACAGTACGCTGGTGGGCATCTTCACCGACGGCGATCTGCGCCGCTGCCTGGATCGCGGCCTGGACATCCAGGCCACGCGCATCGGCGACGTGATGATCCGCAATCCCAAGACCATCGCCCAAGACCTGCTGGCCGTGGAAGCGGTCCACCTCATGGATGAACGCAAGATCAACGGCCTGCTGGTGCTGGACGAAAACGGACGCCTGGTGGGCGCCCTGAACATGCATGACCTGTTGAAGGCGGGAGTGGTATGAGCACAGACGATTTGTACGCCCGCATGCGTCCGCTGAAGATGCTCATCTTCGATGTGGACGGCGTGCTGACCGACGGTAGCCTGTTCTTCGGCGATGACGGCCAGGAATATAAGGCCTTCAATTCCCTGGATGGGCACGGCATCAAGATGCTGCGCGACAGCGGCGTGGAGGCGGCCATCATCACCGGCCGTACCTCCCAGGTAGTGCTGCACCGGGCGAAGAACCTGGGCATCGAACGTATCTTCCAGGGCGCCGGCGACAAGCTGGAGTCCTTCCGGGTGCTGCTGCGGGAAACCGGGCTTCAACCCGCACAGACCGGCTACATGGGCGACGACATCGTCGATCTGCCGGTGCTCAAGCGCAGCGGCCTGGCGGTCACCGTGCCGACCGCCCCGGCGCTGGTGCGCAACCAGGTCCACTACGTGACCCATGCGCAGGCGGGCCGCGGCGCGGCGCGGGAGGTCTGCGAACTGATCATGCAGGCCCAGGGCACCTGGGCGGAGCAGTTGGCCCATTACGACCGATGAGCCAAGGTTCGGCCGCCTGGCTGCCCCTGTTCCTGGCCGCTGCCCTGGCCGCCCTGACCTGGTGGCTAAACCATGCGACGACGATTGCCGATAAGCAGGACAATGGCGGTTTCAGCCACACACCGGACTATTATCTGGACAATTTCAGTGCCACGGCCTTCGATGCGAACGGACAGCCTTTGCATGTGCTGCGGGCCAGGCATATGGTGCATTACATGGATGACGACACCACCAGCCTGACCGAACCCCACTACGAGCAGCACGGCGCCGCCGGGCCGATGGTGCGCGTGCAGGCGCGGCGCGGTGCGGTGTCCGGCAACGGGGATCATGTGCATTTTCTCGACGACGTGCGCCTGAGCCGGGAGGCGGACAACGGCGGCGCCCTGGAACTGCGCACCGCCTATCTGCATGTGATTCCGGATGCGCAGCAGATGCAGACCAACAAGCCCCTGGAAGTGCGCCTGGGCGAATCCACCCTGAGCGCATCGGGCATGCATGCGGACGGCAAGCGACGCATCATGACCTTCACGGGGCGGGTGAGGGGGACCTATCATGTCAGCCGTTAAGCCGCTCCTGCCACTCCTGACGGTGCTCGCCCTGGTGTCCTTGCCCGCCCATGGCGAACGGGCGGACCGGGACAAGCCCATCAATATCGAGGCGGACAGCGCTCGCGTGGACGATACCCAGAAGACGGCCATCTACGAGGGCAAGGTCATCCTCCGCCAGGGCACCCTTTCTCTGTCCGCCGAACGGGTCGAAGTGCGCCAGGATGGCGACGGCTTCATCCTCGGCACGGCGGTGGGCTCGCCGGTGCAATTCCAGCAGAAACTGGAGGGCCGCGACGAATACGCCCAGGGTTGGGCCGAGCGCATCGAATACGACGCCCGCCAGGAGGTGGTCCGCCTGCTGGGCAACGCCCGCCTTAAGAAGGGTGACGAGGAACTGCGCGGCAACCTGATCACCTACAACGCCAAGAACGAGCTGTTCCAGGCCAGCGGTACCTTGCCGGGCCAGGCCAGAGGGCGGGTGCGGGCAGTGATCCTGCCCAAGCCGCAGGCCGATGCCGGCAAGCCCGGTGCCGGCGCCAGGGGCACGCCCTGAATGAGTGTCCTGGCCGCGGAGGCCCTGCGCAAGCGGTATCGCGCCCGCCAGGTGGTGAGCGACGTTTCCCTGGAGGTGGGCAGCGGCGAGGTGGTGGGTCTGTTGGGGCCCAACGGGGCCGGCAAGACCACCTGTTTCTACATGCTGGTGGGGCTGGTCGGCGCCGACGGGGGGCGCATCCGTCTGGACGACGAGGACATCACCCGCTCGCCCATCCACCGCCGCGCGCGGCTGGGTCTGAGTTATCTACCCCAGGAGCCGTCCATCTTCCGCAAGCTGACGGTGGCCGAGAACATCGCCGCGGTGCTGGAACTGCGCGGCCTGCGGGGTGCCGATGTGGAGGAGCATCTGGGGTTCCTGCTGGCCGATCTGCATATCACCCACCTGCGCGACGCCCACGCCATGAGCCTGTCGGGCGGGGAGCGGCGGCGCGTGGAGATTGCCCGTGCCCTGGCCATGCGCCCGCGTTTCGTATTGCTGGACGAACCGTTCGCGGGCATCGATCCCATCTCGGTGCTGGATATCCAGAAGATCGTCCGTTTTCTGGTGGACAAGGAGATCGGCGTGCTGATCACCGACCACAATGTGCGCGAAACCCTGGGCATCTGCGACCGGGCCTACATCATTAACGAGGGGACGGTGCTGGCGGCCGGCTCGCCGGACGAGATTATTTATAATGAAAGTGTTAGGAAGGTGTATCTCGGAGAGCATTTCCGCTTGTAGCCCATGACACACCCCATCCCCCTCCCCTGGCCTGAAACAGGTCGTCCATGAAGCAGAGCCTGCAGCTCAAGCTGCACCAGCAGCTCACTCTCACCCCCCAGTTGCAGCAGTCGATTCGGCTGCTGCAGTTGTCCACCCTGGAGCTGAGCCAGGAAATCGGTCAGATGCTCCAGGACAATCCGCTGCTGGAGCGGGTGGACGACGAGTACCGCATGGAACATCCGGGCGAGGGCGGCGGCGAGCAGGCCACCGAGCCGGCGGCCGGCGAAGCGGCTCGGGATGAACCGGCATCCGACCGGCAGGACGTGTATGAAGAGATGGCCTGGGGTGAACGCAGCCATGTGGGCGGCTCCGGCGACGATGACGAGGATCGCGAATTCCAGCATGCCGATACCGCCAGCCAGAGCCTGCGCCAGCACCTATTGAGCCAGCTCTGGCTGAGCCCCATGTACGAGCGCGACCGGCAACTGGTGGCGCTGCTCATTGACGCCCTGAACGAAGACGGTTACCTCACCCAACCCCTGGAAGAGGTGGCGGAAATGCTGCCGGAGGAACTGGAGGTGGATGCCCTGGAGTTGCAGGCGGCCCTGCGGCTCATCCAGAGCTTCGATCCGGCGGGGGTGGGCGCGCGCGACCTGGGGGAGTGCCTGTACCTGCAATTGAACGCCCTGCCCCCGGACACGCTCCACCGGGAGATCGCCAAGACCATCGTGCGTGACCACTTGGGCCTGCTGGCGGAGCGGGGCTACGGCAAGCTCAAGCGGCTGCTGGAGATCCAGGACGACAAGGTGTTCATCGCCATCCGCCAGCTCATCACCTCCCTGGACCCCAGGCCGGGCTCTCGCTATGCCCAGGATGAAACGCGCTATGTGGTGCCCGATGTGCTGGTCAGAAAAAACAAGGGGCTGTGGGTGGTGAGCCTCAACCCGGATGCCATGCCCAAGCTGCGCATCAACCAGATGTATGCCGACATCCTGCGCAACAACCGTGAAGAGGGCGGCATGCTGGGCACCCAGCTTCAGGAGGCGCGCTGGCTCATCAAGAACGTGCAGCAGCGCTTCGAGACCATCCTGCGGGTGGCCCAGGCCATCGTCGATCGGCAGCGCCACTTTTTCGAGCACGGCGAGGTGGCCATGCGCCCGCTCACCCTGAAGGAGATCGGCGACGCCCTCTCGCTGCACGAATCGACCATCTCCCGGGTCACCACCCAGAAATACATGATGACCCCCCGCGGCATCTACGAATTCAAATACTTCTTCGGCAGCGCCCTGGCCACCGAGGCGGGTGGCGAGGCCTCCAGCACTGCCATCAAGGCCCTCATGCGCCAACTCATCGACGCGGAAAACACTTCCCGGCCATTGTCCGACAACACCATCGCCGATATGCTGAAGGCCCAGGGTTTGGTGGTGGCGCGTCGCACGGTGGCCAAATACCGGGAGATGATGAATATCCCACCGGCCAACCAGCGCAAGTCCGTCTGACCTGCGAATTTCAAGAAGGAGCGTTTATGAACCTCACCATCACCGGCCATCATCTGGACATCACGCCAGCCATCCGCAGCTATGTGGAGGACAAGATCGGCCGCGTCACCCGCCACTTCGACAACGTCATCGACGTGTCGGTGATCCTGGCGGTGGAAAAGCTCAAGCACAAGGCCGAGGTCAACGTGCATGTACGCGGCAAGGACATCTTCGTGGAGGCCAGTGACGGGGACATGTACGCCGCCATCGACGCCCTGACCGACAAGCTCGACCGGCAGGTGCTCAAGCACAAGGAAAAGATCGGCGACGTGCACCGGGAATCCGGCGGCGTCAAGCGCCAGAGCGTCGAGTGATCCTGATCCCACGGCCCCGCGCCCTGCGGGGCTTTCGCATTTCACGACCATGAACCTGATCACCCCCCTGTTGCGGCCGGAAAACGTCCGGGCCGACCTGGACGCCAGCGGCAAGAAACGCCTGTTCGAGCTGGTGGGCGAGATGTTGCAGGCCAACTATGGCGTCGCCGCCGCCGAGGTCTTCGACAGCCTGTTTTCCCGCGAAAAACTGGGTTCCACCGCCCTGGGCTACGGCATCGCCATCCCCCACGGGCGCATCAAGGAACTGGACGAGACGGCCTGTGCCTTCCTCCGCCTCAAGGAACCCATCGACTTCGACGCCCCGGACAACCTGCCCGTCGATCTGGTGTTCGTGCTGATGGCCCCGGCCGCCGCCACCGACATGCATTTGCAGGTGCTGGCCGAGTTGGCCCAGATGTTCAGCGACCAGGCCTTCCGCGACCGCTTGCGCCAGGCCCCCGACGCGACGGCCCTGCACGGGCTGATCGCCCAATGGACGCCCTGACCCACCACATTTCGGTTGCCGAGTTGTTCCGAGCCGCCGCAGAGCAGTTGCAGCTGGTCTGGCTGGCGGGCAAGAAGGGCGGCGACAAGCGCCTGACCTCGGACACCATCCAGAAACCCAGCCTGGCCCTTATCGGCCATCTCAATTTCGTCCACCCGAACCGGGTTCAGGTGCTTGGCTGCGCCGAGATGGACTATCTGCGCAGCCTGCCACCCGAGGGCCTGCTGCACGCGGTGGAGCACCTGTTCTCCACCGAACTGGCGGCGGTGGTGGTGGCCAACGGTGAAAAGACCCCCGAACCCCTGCTGGCCGCCGCCGAGCGCACCGGCACCCCCCTGTTCGCCTCGCCCGAGCAAAGTCCCCTGCTGATGCGCGTGCTGTCGCACCTCATGACCCAGGCCCTGGCGCCTTCCACCCTGTTGCACGGCGTGTTCCTGGAGGTGTCCGGGCTGGGGGTGCTGATCACCGGCGACCCCGCCGTGGGCAAGAGCGAACTGGCCTTGGAGCTGATTTCCCGCGGCCATCGCCTGGTGGCGGATGACGCCGTGGAGGTGTTCGCCATCTCGCCGGATACCCTGGAAGGGCGATGCCCGGAGTTGCTCCAGGACTTCATGGAGGTGCGCGGGCTGGGGGTGCTCAACATCCGTCGCCTGTTCGGCGAAACGGCGGTCAAGCACAAGAAGAACCTGAAGCTCATCATTCATCTGACGCCGGTGGAACGGTGGCAGCAGGTGGACCGCCTGGACATGCGTGCCGAGAGTCTGCATCTTCTGGGGGTGCCGGTGCCGGAGGTGCGTATCCCGGTGGCTGTCGGCCGCAACCTGGCGGTGCTGGTGGAGGTGGCGGTGCGCAACCACATCCTCAAGCTGCGCGGCTTCAACAGCGCTGAGGAATTCTCCGAACGGCAGCGTCAGGCCATGACCGTTGAGGCGGAGAGCGCGGCGGCGGAGGCTTCACCATGAGGTGCCGGCCCGGTTGTCGCCGGCAGGATAGGGTGGGTTGAAACCATGGGCGGCCGTCTGCGCTTGGTGGTGATCACCGGCCTGTCCGGTTCCGGCAAGAGCGTCGCCCTCAAGGCCCTGGAGGACGCGGGTTTCTTCTGCATCGACAACCTGCCCGCGGCCCTGCTGGGCGACACCGTGCCCTACCTGGAGCAGTCCGGCTATGCCGACGTGGCGGTGAGCGTCGATGTGCGCGCCGAGCAGAGCCTGCGGCGGCTGCCCGATGAGTTGCAGCGCCTCAAGCGGGGCGTGGACCTGCGCGTGATCTTCCTGGAGGCCAAGGAGGAGGCCCTGGTCAAGCGTTTCTCCGAGACCCGCCGCCGGCATCCGCTCAATACCGGCGAGCGTTCCCTTCAGGAATGCATCCAGGATGAGCGCGAAATCCTCGGCGGTCTGACCGCCCAGGCCCACCACATGGACACCAGCGACCTGTCGGCCAACCAGTTGCGGGCCTGGATCAGGGAATTCCTGCAACTGGGCAGCGCCGGCATCACCCTGGTGTTCGAGTCCTTCGGCTTCAAGCATGGCATTCCATTGGACGCGGACATGGTGTTCGACGTGCGCTGCCTGCCCAATCCCCACTACGACCCCACCCTGCGACCCCAGACCGGTCGCGACCCGGCGGTCATCGCCTTCCTGCAAAGCCATGCCCAGGTCGCCGACATGCTGGGCGACATCCGGTCCTACATAGCCAAGTGGCTGCCCGCCTTCATCGCCGACAACCGCAGCTATTTCACCGTCGCCCTGGGCTGCACCGGCGGCCAGCACCGCTCGGTGTATTTCGCGGAAACCCTGGCCGAGTCCTTCCGCTCCGTCTATCAGGTCCTCATCCGGCACCGGGAACTCAGCTGATGTGCGAGGGACACCCCTTCGCACGCCTGCGTCCCCTTCTGGGCGGAATCGACTGGCGTCTGCTCATGCGGCCCGGCGACTGGCTGGTGATGGGCGCGTCTCTCGCCGCTGTGACGGCCCTGTGGTTGGCCGGCCACGGTGATGTGGGCGACCGGGTGCTCATCAAGCATGAAGGCCGCGTGTTCCTGGAAACTAGCATCCGCCTCAACCGGCTGGTGGAGGTGCCCGGCCCCCTGGGTATCACGCGGGTGGAGATTCGTGGCGGCCGGGTTCGGGTTCTGAGTGATCCGGGTCCGCGCCAGCTCTGTGTGCGTCAGGGCTGGATCGGCCCCGGAGAGGCCGCCCTTTGTCTGCCCAACCGGGTGAGCGTGGAGCGGGGCGGCATCGTCTATGACAGCCTCAGTTACTGACGGGGCAGGCTTGGAGGCGGGGGGGCATGCCGCGCACTGAACTGCACCTCACGCTTTTCGCCGCCGACGATGACCGGCGCATCGCCGCCCTGGCGGCGGCGGCTGTGGGACTCACCCTGGCAGAGGCGGCCATTCCCCTGCCCCTGCCCGGCGTCAAACCGGGTCTGGCCAACATCATCGGCCTGGCGGTCCTATGCCGCTACGGCTGGTCCTCCGCGGCCTGGGTCACCCTGCTGCGGGTGGTGGCGGGGGCGCTGCTGCTCGGCACCTTCCTGACCCCAAGCTTCGTGCTCAGCCTGTCCGGCGCCCTACTCAGCCTGCTGTGCATGGGGCTGGCCATCCGCCTCTACCCCCGTTTGCTCGGGCCCGTGGGGCTGTCCGTGCTGGGGGCCTTCGCGCACATGGGGGCGCAGCTGCTGGTGGTGAACCTCTGGCTGATGCCCGCCGTCAGCCTGCTGGGCCTCGCTCCCCCGTTCCTGACCGTGGCCTGGATAACCGGCCTGGTCAACGGACTGGCCGCGGCCTGGCTGATCGTGGCCATGGCAGACGGGAGGGCGGGCGATGAATAAGCGCATCACCCTGGCCTGGACCGGCGCCTCGGGCATGGCCTATGGCTTGCGCCTGCTGGAATGCCTGTTGCGGGCCGGTTGCCGGGTGGATTTGCTGGTGTCCCAGGCGGCCCGCATCGTCGCCCGTCAGGAACTGGAGTTGGGTCTGCCCGGTGCCGGTGGTGATCTGGTGGCCGTGTTGCTTGGCCGTTTCGGTCTTCCGGAAGCGGACCTGCATGCCTACGGCCGCGATGAATGGTTTGCGCCGGCGGCCTCCGGCTCCAACCCGGCCGATGCCATGGTGGTCTGCCCTTGCAGCATGGGCAGCCTGGCCGCCATGGCCCACGGGCTGGCCGACAACTTGATCGAACGGGCCGCCGACGTGATGCTCAAGGAGCGTCGCCCCCTGGTCCTGGTGCCGCGCGAGACGCCGTTCTCGCTGATTCATCTGCGCAACATGACTCAGCTGGCCGAGGCCGGCGCCACGATATTGCCCGCCAATCCGGGCTTTTATCACCGCCCCGAGTCGGTGGCGCAGTTGGTGGATTTCATCGTCGCGCGGGTACTGGACCAGTTGGCCGTGCCACACCACCTGGTGGCGCGTTGGGGTGATGGGGGAGAATCCGGCGCCTGAGTCCCGGCGGCTCCGCCGTTTGGCGGTGGCTACAGCAGTACCAGGTTGTCCCGGTGGATCAGTTCCGGCTCGTCCACGTAACCCAGGATGCCGAGAATCTCGCTGCTCGGGTGTCTGGCGATGCGGCGCGCCTCGTCGGCACCGTAGTTGACCAGCCCGCGGGCGATGTCCCGGCCTTCGGCGTCGCGGCAGGTCACCACCTCGCCGCGCTGGAAGACGCCCTGCACCTGGATCACGCCGACGGGGAGCAGGCTCTTGCCTTGCTCCGTCAGGGCCTTCACCGCGCCGGCGTCCAGGGTGAGCAGACCGCCAACCTGCAAGTGGTCGGCCAGCCATTGGCGCCGCGCGGCCAGGGGCGCGCTGCGCGCCACCAACTGGCTGCCGATGGACTCGCCGCGCGCCAGCCGTACCAGCACCTCGTCCTCCCTGCCGCTGGCGATCACGGTATGCGCACCGCTGCGCGCGGCGCGCTTGGCGGCCAGTATCTTGGTCAGCATGCCGCCCCGGCTGAGTTCGCTGGCGGCGCCGCCGGCCATGCGCTCCAGTTGCGGATCGCCCGCGTTGGCTTCGGTCACCAGGGTGGCCGTCGGGTCCTTGCGCGGATCGGCGGTGAACAGACCGGCTTGGTCGGTGAGGATGATCAGGGCGTCGGCCTCGATCAGGTTGGCGACCAGGGCGCCCAGGGTGTCGTTGTCGCCGAACTTGATCTCGTCGGTGGTGACCGTGTCGTTCTCGTTGATGATGGGGACGGTCTTCAGGTCCAGCAGGGTGCGCAGGGTGGAGCGGGCGTTCAAGTAGCGCTCCCGGTCGGCCAGGTCGGCGTGGGTGAGCAATACCTGTGCGGTGTGCAGCCCGTGGGCGCGGAAGCAACGCTCGTAGGCCTCGATCAGGCCCATCTGGCCGACGGCGGCGGCGGCCTGCAATTCGTTCAGCGCGCTGGGGCGCTTCAGCCAGCCCAGGCGCTGCATACCTTCGGCGATGGCGCCGCTGGACACCAGCACGACTTCCTTGCCGAGTTTTACCAGGGCGGCTATCTGTTCCGCCCAGCGCGCCAAGCGGGCGTGATCCAGGCCGCGACCGTCGTTGGTGACCAGGGCGCTGCCGACCTTGACTACCAGCCGGCCGGCGTTGGCGATCACCGAGGCGCTCATGACGATGCCTCCTCCGCCGTGCGGCGTTGCTCGTCCAGGTAGTTCATGATGGCCTGGACCAGGGGCTGGCAGCCCTCGCCCTTGATGGCGCTAATGGCGAACACGGGGCCTTGCCATTCGAAAGCGGCCAGGAAATCGGCGACCCGTTGCTGGCGTTCTTCCTCGGGAATCAGGTCCAGCTTGTTGAGGACCAGCCAGCGCGGACGACGGTACAGGTCCTCGTCGTACTTGCGCAGTTCCTCGACGATGGCCCGCGCTTCGCGCACCGGGTCGGTCTCCGGGTCGAAGGGGGCCAGATCGACCAGATGCAGCAGCAGCCGGGTACGGGCCAGGTGGCGCAGGAATTGGTGGCCCAGGCCAGCGCCCTCGGCGGCGCCCTCGATCAGGCCGGGGATGTCGGCGACCACGAAGCTGCGGTTGTTATCGACACGCACCACGCCCAGGTTGGGGTGCAGGGTGGTGAACGGGTAGTCGGCCACCTTGGGCCTGGCCGCAGAGACGGAGCGGATGAAGGTGGATTTTCCGGCGTTGGGCATGCCCAGCAGGCCCACGTCGGCGAGGATTTTCAGTTCCAGGCGCAACTCGCGCTGCTCGCCCGGTTCGCCCGGCGTGCATTGGCGGGGCGCACGGTTGGTGCTGGATTTGAAGTGCAGGTTGCCCAGTCCGCCCCGGCCGCCCTTGGCGATCAAGGCCTTCTGGCCGTCGGCGGCCAAATCGGCCAGCACCGCGTCTGTCTCGGCATCGTGGAACACGGTGCCGACGGGGACACGCAGGGTCAGGTCCTCTCCACCCTTGCCGTAGCAGTCGGAGCCGCGTCCGTTCTCACCGTGCTGAGCACGGAACACGCGCGTGTAGCGAAAGTCGATCAGGGTATTGAGGTTGCGGTCGGCCACCGCCCAGATGCTGCCGCCCCGGCCGCCGTCGCCGCCGTCCGGACCGCCCATGGGAATGAACTTCTCGCGGCGGAAGCTGGCGCTGCCATTGCCGCCCTTGCCGGCGATGACTTCGATGGTGGCTTCGTCGATGAATTTCATTGTTTAGCTGGGGACAGGGGCCAAAAAGCAAAGAGCCCTATCCGCGGATAGGGCTCTTGTCCGCTGACGGGCCGGGTCAGGCCTGAAGCGGAACGATGTTGACCGTGCGGCGCTTCAGGGGACCCTTGACGGTGAACTCCACCGTGCCGTCCACCAGGGCGAACAGGGTGAAATCCTTGCCCATACCGACATTGGTGCCCGGGTGGAACTGGGTGCCGCGCTGGCGAACCAGGATGTTGCCGGCGGGAACCACTTGGCCGCCGTAGCGCTTGACGCCCAGCATCTTGGGCTTGGAATCGCGGCCGTTGCGGGAACTGCCGCCTGCCTTTTTGTGTGCCATGGTTTAACTCCTAGTCTTCGGGCGTATTGATCAGCCGTTGATGCCGTCGATACGGATTTCGGTGTAATTCTGCCTATGGCCCTGGCTCTTGCGGTAGTGCTTGCGGCGACGCATCTTGAAGATCATCACCTTGTCGCCGCGGCCATGCGCCACCACGGTGGCCTTGACGCTGGCGCCGGCCACCAGGGGCGTGCCGACCTTGACGGTATCGCCATCGGCGACCATCAGCACGTCGTTGATTTCCACCTCGCTGCCGACTTCGGCAGCCAGGCTCTCGACTTTCAGTTTGCCACCGGCGCTGACCTTGTACTGCTTGCCGCCGGTCCGGATCACCGCATACATAGTTGCTCCAGATTCTGCACTTGCACGAAACCGCGGATTATAGGCATGTCACCATTGGCATGCAAATCAAAATGCACCCCCATCCATCACGATGTTGCCGGTGCCGCGTGTGGACGCGGCCTGCACCGCCGACTAGCATCCGCGGCATGAACGCACCCTTCCCCGCTGCTCCGAACCTGGCCAGCCTCCGCCGCCGCCTGGCCAGCCTGGTCTATGAGTGTTTCCTGCTGGCGGCCCTGTTCATGGTGGTCGGTTTCCTGGTGGTGGGTTGGCTGGACCCGACGGCTTCGGCCGGACAGCGTCTGGCCTTCCAACTCTACCTGCTGCTTTGCGCAGGGCTGTACTTCATCCTGACCTGGCACCGGGGCGGACAGACCCTGGCCATGAAGACCTGGCGCATCAGGCTGGTGGATGGGCAGGGTGGGTGCCCCGCTCTGGGCCGTTGCGTGCTGCGCTACGTACTCGCCGTCGCGGGGCTGGTGGCGGGGGGCTTGGGTTTTCTGTGGGCCTTGTGGGACCCGCAGAGGCAGTTTCTGCACGACCGGCTGGCCGGCACCCTGCTGGTCAGGTCAGATGCGCTCCGCGCGCCAGAGGGCGATGAGGGCGCCCAGGGTGAACAGACCTAGGGTGGCGAAGGCACTCAGGGCCGGGGGCCAGTCATTGAGAAGCCCCAGGTGGGCCGACAGGCGGTTCATCAGATGGAAGCCCAGGCCGATGAGGATGCCCGCCAGCACCCGTCCGCTTACGTTGCCGGAACGGGGGGCATGGAAGGCGAAGGGCAGAGCAATCAGCAGCATGATCGGCGCGGCCAGGGGAAAGGCGATCTTGTTCCAGTAGGCGGCCTCGTAGCGGCTGGTCTTCTGACGGTTTTCCGCCAGGTGCTCGATATAGGCATCCAGGGTACGCAGGGACATCTGGTCGGGCGGGATCATCAACACGGCCAGCAGGTCGGGATTGACGTCCGTGCGCCAGGGCAGGCTGACGTGGCGTTCGATGTGGGCACCCCGATCGCTCAGATGGGTGTCGGTGACATCCTCCAGCAGCCAGCTGCCATCCGGCTGCCAGACAGCCCGCTTCGCCTCGCGGATGGCTTGCAGACGCAGGTCGTCGGCAAAGACATAGATCAACGGATTCACCAGTGCGCCGTCAGGCTGCAGGGCCTGGATATTGATGAAGTTATGCCCGTCCTTGGCCCACAGTCCGGTGCGGAACTGGCGGGCGATGACGCCGGTGGTGGCGCGCACCTTCAGCTGTTGAGCGGCCCGGTCCGAATGGGGGCTGACGTATTCCCCCAGCACGAAGATCAGGCTGCCCATGAGCGTGCCCAGCAGCAACAGGTAGCCCACCAGGCGCCGCGTGGCCAACCCGGAGGTGCGCATGACGGTGAATTCCGAACTGGCGGACAGGCGGGCCAGGGCGAACAGGGCGCCGACGATGGTGGCTACCGGCAGCAACTCCAGCAGGTGGCCGGGGACGCGCAGCAGGATGTACAGGAGAACCTTCGTCAGGGTGTAGGCGGGCGGCCGGATGTCCGGAATTTCCGAAATCAGGTCGAGGAATGCGAACAGCAGCAGCAGCATGCTGATGGCCAGGAACACGGAGCCCAATATCTCCCGGCTCAGGTAGCGTGCCAGGATGATCATGACGCCCCCTTGGGCAGGCGGGCGGCATGCCGCCCGAACAGGGCCAGCATCAGGATCAGCATGCCGCCATGGATCAACAGCATGCTGTCCAGGGCGCCGAGCCGGCCATGCGCCACCCAGCCCTCGCTCAGGCCGATCAGATTGTTGTAGATGGTGTAGATGAGGATGGCCAGCAGGATGTTCATGGAACGGCCGGCGCGTGGGTTTACGTGGCTCAGCGGCACCGCCAGGGCGGCCAGCAGCAGGGCGCTGATGGGGTAACCGATGCGCCATACCCATTCGGCCATGTTTTCCGCCGTTTGGTCGTGCAGGAGTTCCGACGTCGCACGCATGCGTGCGGAGGTCACCTTCTCACCGGCCTCGCCGGGTTGCAGGCGGATGCCGTAGAGCTCGAATTCCACGATCCGGTATTCCGCCGAACCTGGCTCGCCCTCATAGCGGCGCCCCCGGTCCAGGACCAGAAAGTGGTCACCGTTCGCGGCGACGCTGATCACGCCGTCCAGTCCCACGATCACCCCCTTGCGGCCCTGCTGGTTGGATTGGATGAACACGTTGCCCACGCGCTGGTCCTCCCGGTTCATGGATTCCACGAAGATCACCCGCTTCCCCTCGGCGGTCTCCAGGAAGGTGCCGGCGGTCAGGCCGGCGGCTTCGTCGCGGGTGGAGAGGTAGCGCTCGTAGTCCGACTTCTTCTGCGCCGACCAGGGGATGAGCGCCAGGCTGAGCAGGGCGATCAGCAGTGCCACCGGCACTGCGAATCGCCCGACGGGGTTCAGCCAGGCCCAGGGGCTCAGGCCCGCCCCGGCCCAGATCACCATCTCGCTGTCGCGCCACATGCGGGTGAGACTGAGGAACACGGCCATGAACAAGGCCAGGGAGAGCAGCACTGGCAGGAAATTCAGCAGACCGAAGCCGATGAAGGGGAACACCGCCTCCGGGTTGATGTCGCCGATGGCCGCCTTGCCCAGGATGCGAACCATCAGCGAGACGAGGATGATGGCGCTCAGGGCGGCCAGTGCCGAGGCGCCCGTGGCGGTCATTTCCCGGATCAGGGAGCGGTGGAAAATGCGCACTGGTTCGCCGTCGGATGGAATCTAAGATAATGCGCCTGTTCAAGACCCGCGACGCAGCGGGATGTTTATGGGTAGGGCATTAGGAGACGTCATGGAATTTAGCATAAAAGTCCGCGGCCCCGAGAAGACGCGCCAGGCCTGCGTGGTCGTCGGGGTGTTCGAGTCGAACCGCCTGAGCACGGCGGCCGAGGCCGTCGATCGCGCCAGCCAGGGCTATCTGAGCCGGATACTGAAGCGCGGCGACCTGCGCGACAAGGCCGGTGCCACCTTGCTGCTGCACGGTGTGCCGGGCGTGGCCGCGGAACGGGTGCTGCTGGTGGCCATGGGCAAACAGGATGGCCTGGGTGAGCGCGCCTACCGAGACGCCCTGCGCGCCGCCCTGCGCGTGCTGTCGGAGATCGGTGTCGGCCAGGCCACCCTGCACCTCACCGAATTGGAGGTGAAGGGCCGGGATGCGGCCTGGAACGCGGAGCAGGCGGTCATGGCGGCCCTGGCCGAGGCCTACCGTTTCGACCGGATGAAGAGCGAACCGGCTAAGGACCTCCCCAAGCTCAAGACCCTGACCCTCGCCGTCGCCGGTCGAGCCCAGGTCAAGAGTGCTGAGGCCGCCGCCGCCCGTGGCCGGGCCATCGCCCGGGGCATGCACCTGGCCCAGGACTTGGGCAACCTGCCCGGCAACGTGTGCACGCCCACCTACCTGGCAGAGCAGGCGAAAAAACTGGCCAAGGAGCATGGCCTGAAGGCGCAGGTGCTGGAACGCAAGGACATGGAGGCCCTGGGCATGGGCTCCCTGCTCTCGGTGGCCAAGGGCAGCGACGAGCCGCCCAAGCTCATCGTCCTGCACTACAACGGTGGCGTCAGGAAGGCCCAGCCCGTGGCCCTGGTGGGCAAGGGCATCACCTTCGACGCCGGCGGCATCTCCCTGAAGCCCCCCGGCGACATGGATGAAATGAAGTACGACATGAGCGGCGCCGCCTCGGTGCTGGGCACCCTCCAGGCGGTGGCGGAACTGAAGCTGCCCCTCAACGTGGTGGGCGTCATCCCCGCCTGCGAAAACCTGCCCAGCGGTCGGGCCAACAAGCCGGGCGACATCGTCAAGAGCCTGTCCGGGCAGACCATCGAGGTGCTCAACACCGACGCGGAAGGCCGCCTCATCCTGTGCGACGCCCTGACCTATGCGGAGCGTTTCCAGCCCGCCGCCGTGGTGGATATCGCCACCCTCACCGGCGCCTGCGTCATCGCCCTGGGCCACGCCACCTCCGGCCTGCTGGCCAACGACGACGGCCTGGCCGACGAACTCCTGGCCGCCGGCCAGGCCAGCGGCGACCGGGCTTGGCGCCTGCCCCTGTTCGAGGAATACCACGACCAGTTGAAGAGCAACTTCGCCGACATGGCCAACATCGGCGGCCGCCCCGCCGGCACCATCACCGCCGCCGCCTTCCTGTCCAAGTTCACCGAGAAATACCCCTGGGCCCACCTGGACATCGCCGGCACGGCCTGGCGGTCCGGCAAGGAAAAGGGCAGCACCGGCCGGCCCGTGCCCCTGCTGGTGCATTTCCTGGCGGGGCGGGCGGGGCAGAGGCGTGATGGGGTGAAGGACGCCCCGACGGCAGGTTCACAGCTCGTCGGGACGTAGGCGTTATCCGGCCGGCGGCGGGGCACCGACCGGTTCTACCTTAGGACCTCTGCCACCGGGTCGGGAGATTGGGGTGGCTTGTCCGACGGTTGGATTGCCAGGACGGCCCGGAACACCCACATACGGTAGGACGTCGCGTCGGTGAAATGCTCCTTTCCCGGACCAAAATTGGCCTTCTTGATGGGCTGGTCCTCCGACAGGCTGTACACACCAGCTATGCCACCGGACTCGTCCCGTTCGACTCCCCACAGGGAGGAACCGGTTATGGGGTCGCGCCATATCCGTCTTAGGTGGCGTACGACATGCGGGAAACGGTTGTCGATCAACAGCTGGTCGAGGCTGACCGGATAACGTTTCGCTGTGCCCGGCGAAGCCTGGTTATAGCTTGCCAGCGCCTGTTGATACTGCTTCCCGATGAAGAGCAACTCCGCCTCCTTCTCCCGCTTGGCGGCCATGCTGGGTACCCTGTGGAGCACGGCCAGCCCCGCACCCAATATGGCCACGAAGAACAGCAGGCCCAGAAAGACGAGACCGGATTCCGGTAAGGGATTCAGGCGTCCTGTCGATGGGCTTCGGTTCAATGGATTCATGAGTGGGCTCCTATGTGGCCAGGCCTATGTTCCACGTCACAACTCCAAGAGCAGTCGGGAAGCCGAATCCACCTCCGCCCGCTTGGGCAGCCTGCCCGGGGTTCAACTCGATATGGCGCTGGTAAAGAAGTGGATAGGCACCGGCTCCACCAATGAAGGCTTGTAGCGGGGGTACTACAAGGTGCCGCTGCGGCGGTAGGTGCTGCAACATAACCCGCCCTCGGTAGATCATGGGTTGGGCAACGGCCTGGGGCTCGGGCGGGGTCAGCAGCAGATGCACATGATTGGTCATCAACACATAGGCATGAAGCTGGCAGCCGGTGGTTTTCAGAGCCTCGCCCAGCCAGTGGCGATAGCTGTGGTAGTCGTCGTCACCGAAGAAACACGCATCCCGGTTGTGGCCCCGCTGCACAATGTGGAGCGGCAGGCCGGGGAGATGGATACGGGGGCGACGAGGCATTGAGACAGTCTAGAAATTAATCGAGCCTGCTTTCGTCAAATCCGATTGCCGACATTGCAGCATAACCATATAAAGTCTAAATTTAGTCACATTCTTACCCATCAGGATTGCGCCATGAACTACGCTTCGCATATCAAACCCATTTCCTGGCTTAAGAGCCATGCCGCCGAGATCGCCAAGACCATCAATGAAGACCGCCAGCCGCTGCTGATCACCCAGAACGGCGAGGCCAAGATGGTCGTGATGGACATCCGCTCCTACGAGGAACACGAAGAAACCCTGTCTCTGCTGAAGCTCCTCGCCATGGGTAACAAGCAGATCGAAGCGGGCCAATACCGGCCTGCCAAGGAGGTGTTTGCCGACCTGGACGAAGACCCGCAACCATGACCTGCCAAGTCGTCATCCTGCGGCAGGCGGAGCAGGATCTGCGCGAATTGAGAGGCTACTTGGTGAAAAGCTTCGGGCAAGCGGTCTGGCAGAGCAGTTATGCGGACATCAAGGCGGCCATCCTGAATCTCGCAGCCTTCCCCTACAGTGGCGCAATTCCGGATGCCCTCGAACAATTGCAACTGGTCCAATACCGCCAGGTCATTTCCGGGAGCAACCGCATCATCTACGAAGTGCGCGAAAAAACGGTTTATATCCATCTTGTCGTCGATTGCCGGCGCGATATGAAATCTGTGTTGATGCGCAGGTTGTTGAGGTCAGAGGAATAAGCAGTTTGTAGCAAAGGCAAGTGGCAGAATAAATCGAGCCTGGCCCCTTTAATTCTTCTTTAATTCTTTAATTCGCGCTGTTCATGGTGGTGGCCTGGCGCATTGCCCGCCTGATGCGCCTGGGGCGCACCTGCCCCGATCTGGATGCGGCCTTGCTGTTCGAGCGGGACGAATGGCAGGCGGCCTACATCCTGAATCGCAAGAAGGTGCCCAAGACACCACCCAGGCTCAACGAAGTGGTGCGCCTGGTGGCCATGCTCGGCGGCTTCCTGGCGCGCAAGGGCGATGGCGAACCGGGCGTGAAGACCATTTGGCTTGGGCTTCAACGCGTCGTCGACTTCGCCGCGGGGATCAGATTCGCAAGAGAGGCTCATGCGCTATGAGTTGTGTGTAATGGAATGCGTTTAAGCCTCCATTTATTCTGACGCAGGGCGAGTTCGCTTATGTCGTTTGGCTTGGAGAAACCATGTAACGGCAATATACAAAATGGCAACAGGGCTAGAGAAGATCACAAGAAGTGGCCACAGATTCGAGGAATTCTGATAAGCGGCAATGGTGAAGCTCAACACGAGGACCATCACGGGGACTGGCATTGCAACCATGATTTTGGCTCGCCCTCGCACAAACCAGACGGCAAGAATCTGAATAACGACATAAGTAGTGAATGGCAGGCCCCAACCCGCCAGGAAAAATCTAATCCAATCGATCCAGGACATGTGATTATC
The DNA here is from genome assembly GCA_002360535.1 of Thiobacillus sp. UBA3361. Lineage (GTDB taxonomy): Bacteria > Pseudomonadota > Gammaproteobacteria > Burkholderiales > Thiobacillaceae > UBA3361. Next base: position 4,246 of record DEQR01000068.1, on the reverse strand, counting down.
CGGCGAACCTCTCACAAAGATTCAAGGAGCACCGTTGAATGTTGAGTTGCATCCCTGTCCGCATTCCATTTTCGGATTTCCAGTGACAACACACTTGACTGCCGCCATATTGCATTGCTGGCACTCACTCGAGAAAGGGCTTCCCCAAGAAGTGGCGTTGCACTTGTGCTTTTCATAGCACTCATCGTGCTCAATACAACACTGCTTGGTACATGCAAAACCATTAAGTATGCCAGCGGGTGAAGAACATACCCAATCTTGTTCCTTGTACCCCGGGGTAACATTCCCATTCCACGAACTAGATGCCCCAGTATCCCATGTGCCCGTCGCCCCAGTCAGACCAAGTGGATCAATTTTGCTTACCGGATTGCCCCCCACATACGCATACAAATTCAAGCCGCCCGCCAACCCAATCGGGTCCGCCTGAATATACCGCCCCAACCCCGGATCGTAATCCCTGAAGAAGTTGTAGTGCAGCCCGGACTCCGCGTCGAAGTACTGCCCCGGCAGCCGGAGGTTGTTCTGCACCGAGTTCACCTTCACCACGGCCTTGCCGAAGGGTTCGTAGTCGGCCTGCCAGACGACCTGGCCGGCGGCGTCGGTCATGGCCTGGGGGGTGCCCAGGTGGTCGGTGTGGTAGTAGTAGAGGGCGGTGTCGTTGTCGATGCGCGCCAGGGGCCGGCCGTCGAGCCAGACATAGACCCGGCTGGCGCCGCTGGAATCGCGCTCGAAGAGCAGCTCCCCGTCGCTGCCGTAGTGGAACAGGGTATAGCTGCCGTCCGCGCGGAGCTTTTTGACCCGCTCGCCCAGGGCGTTGTACTCGTAGCGGGTGTTGCCGCTCTGGGCCAGGCGGCCGTAGCCGTCGTAGCTCAGGGTCCCGATGGAGGTGCCGAAGGCGGTGTTGCCGCCGGGGGTGCGGGTGCGGGTTTCGCCGCCGGCCTGGGCGAGCCAGTTGGAGTCCGAGGGCGAGTAGAGGTAGTTCAGGGTCGCGCCGTTGCGGGTCTCGCCAGTGCGGTTGCCGTTCGGGTCGTAATCCCACTCCAGGCTGCCGAAGCCGCCGGGGGCGGAGTCGGTCATGGCGATGAGCCGGTCGTTGGCGTCGTAGGTGTAATTCTGCACCGGGCCGGAGGGATGGGTCTGGGCCACGATGTTGCCGGCCTCGTCATGGGCGGTTTGCACCTCGCGGGGCCCGTCGATGAGGTGGTCGGGCCGGTAGTCCAGGTCCCGGTTCATGGACATCTGCCTGCCGTTGCCATAGCGGTAGCCTTGCGGACCGGCGAAGGGATAGTCGTACACGAAGTCGCTGGCCAGCACGGTCAGACCGCTGCCATCGGCCGCCTGGGTGCTGATTTGGCTGACCCGCCCCTGGGCGTCGTAGCCGTAGATGACGCCCCGCCCGGTGGGGTAGTTGATCTGGCTCAGGCGGCCGTAGGGGTCGAAGAGATAACCCATATCCGTGAAGGCCGATCCGATGGTTTGCTGCTTGTAGCGCAGACGGCCCTGGGAAGTGTAGCGAAACAGCAAGTGCGCGCTGCCGTTGCGGCTGACGCGGTAGAGGTGCCCGACGCCGTTAAGGCCGACGTCATAGGTATAGGTATAGGTCGGGGTGTTCGGGTGCGAACTGCTCTTGCTGGTGAGGCGGTTCAGCGCGTCGTAGGTGTAGCTGACGGTGACGTTGCGCGCGTCGGTCTCGGTCTTGAGGTTGCCCGCCGCGTCGTAGGTGCGGGTGGTCACCCCGGTGTCGGGGCTGTCGGTCCGGAGGAGGTTGCCCAGGGCGTCCACCGTGTAGGCGGTGTCGAGCAGTTTCGGGTCCTGCACGCCGCTCAGCCGGCCCAGGGCGTCGTAGCCGTAGGCCTCCACGCCGCCGTCCGGATGGGTCACCCGGATCAACCGGTCGTGGGCGTCGTAGTCCAGGCCGGTGAGGTCGTTCACATCGTTCCTCGGGCCGTCACGTGTCTTGAGGTTGCCGTTGGCGTCGTAGCCGTAGGCGAGGGTCTGGTTTAGGGCGCCGATGTCCTGCCACAGGCGGCTCAGGGCGTCGAAATGGCGGGTACGGGTGTATAGGACGGTGCCGGTGGCGTTGAGGATCTCCTCTCCGATGCGGTTGCCCATACCGTCCAGGGTGTAGTGGATGCGGTTGCCTTCGGGGTCGATGATGTCCGTGAGGTGGTGGGCGGCGTCGTATTGGTATCGCACATAACTTCCATCGGGCCGGGTGATCCGGATGAGCTGGCCGACGTTGTCGTAGTCATACTGGGTGATCTCGCCGGCCAGGCTGCGGCTCTTGAGCCAGCCACGCGGTCCGTACTCCAGGGAGAGGGTCTTGCCATTGAGGTCGAGAATCGTCTCAGGTTGGCCGTGGGCGTTGTAGCGGGTCAGCCGGATGACATACCCCCGTGCATTGGTGATCCGCATCAGCTGGCCGCGGCAGCCTTTGTCCCGGCCGGGACCGTCGGCGGCGCCTTCACATGTCGTGTCCGGCGGGTAGTAGTCGTAGGTGGTCAGGTCGGCCACGTCGGTGCGCGGGCCATCTTCCACCTTCTGCAGCAGCGCGCCGGGGACCGTGGCGGAGTAGCTGTAGGTCCAGGTCCAGCCCCGGCTGGTGCCGCGCAGGTTGTCGATGATCTCCCTGCGGGTGAGGTCGCCCTTGGGGCTGACCGCCTGGTTGTCGCCGTCGTAGGTCAGCCGCGTGGTACGTACCAGGGTGCCGGAGGCGTCCTTCTCCCGCACCTCGACGGGCAGGCGCAGACGCGGGTGCCAGTCGGTCTCGACGATGCGTTGTTCGGGGGTGCCGACGGCCTCGGTGCGGCCGGTTTCCAGGTTGCGGGCGAGGTCGTAGGCGTAGGTGGTGGCGTGGCCGTTGAAGTCGGTGCGGCTGGTGACGTTGCCGTTGCCGTCGTAGGTGATATTCGAACTGGCCGGGCCGCAGCCGGCACCCGCAGGCTGGTCCTGGCCGGTGGCCTTGACCACCCCCAGGATGGTGGTGAAGCCGTAGGTGCGGTTTGCGCCCAGCGCATCGGTGACGGTGGTGGTGCCGTCTGGGTTGTAGGCCAGATCGACACGCCCGGCGCTGGTGGCGTGTTCACTCAGTACCGCCCGGCCGGTCGCATCATAGGCATAGGTGGCGAAACGCTGGCCATTCTCGTCGGTGATGCCGGTCAGGGCATTGGGGAAACGCGTGTCTTCGTAGTGGTAAATGCGACGGGGGTTGTCGGTGTCGTCGCCTGGTGTGGCGTCCGGATAGGCGACGGAGGCCAGGTTGCCGGATGCATCGTAGGCGTAACGGTACACCACACCGGTGGGGACGGTCATGGTGGCGATGCGGCCCAATCCGTCGTGGGTGAAGGTGAGTTGGCGGCCGTAGGCGTCGGTGATGCTTTGCAGTAGGCCCGTGCCGTCATAGGTGAGGGTTTGGGTTTGGCCGTTCGGCTCGCTGACGGAGAGCAGCTTGCCGCCTGCGCCATAGGTCTCCCTCCCACCCGAGGCGGTGGTGAGTCGGTAGCTGCCTTCTGCGAAAACCAGGTTCGCGGTGACGTCGGCGTCCGTGGTCCAGGTGCCGGCGTTCTGCACATAGTTGAAGCGCTTGCCGTCGGGCCTGGCAGCGGTGACATGACTGGCGTCAGTGACCGTCAGGCGGGCAAAGGCGCTCCAGCCGACCCCAAACTCGCCGGACAGGCCGCTCTGGCTGTTGTAGGTGCGACTGACCGTAAGGGCGACAGCGCCTGCGCGCCCATAGTCCGTCTCCTGCTGCACCTTGTTGCCCGTGCCGATGTGTACAGGGTTGCCGGTGCAGCTTTCGGCTAGAGGCGTTCCCAGAGTTTTGGGGACACTTATAGCAGGGCAAGACAACTCCTCTGTACAGTCCGGGTCCAGCGGGTCCTGTTGAGATGTGCCACCCGGTAAGGTACGCAGAGAACAAACACCATCTTGTGTTTTTTGAATGGTGTTTACACCGGGCATGCAACCGTAACATCCTATGGAGACATCTATTTTGACTACGTTGTTATGACATGACGTAGAGCCAGTACATGTGGGACAGTTTGTATATTTCCAATCATAACAAACTGTTGCAATAGCCCCATCGATAGCCGTGACTCTGTAATTGAATGCAATAGTTGTACCGCACTCGTCATAAATAGGTGGATCGCCACACATAGCTCTTGCTTTGACTGCACTTATTGGATCTGAGCCTAAAGTTGCACTGCAATATGGAAAGGGCCCGGAACAGGATTGTCTTGGACCGTAC
>DEQR01000069.1:31769-54903 GCA_002360535.1 Thiobacillus sp. UBA3361 | reverse complement strand
GCATGGGGGGGAGGTCGGGAAGGGGCGGAATGGTCGGCATGGAAGGGATGGTGGGTATGGGCGGCATGTCGGGGATGTCCGGCATGGGTGGTATGTCCGGCATGGGCGCCATGGGTTGCATGTCCGGTATGTCCGGCATGGGCGGTATGACCGGCATGTCCGGCATGGGTGGCATGTCGGGGATGAGCGGCATGTCGGGGATGAGCGGCATGGGTGGCATGTCCGGGATGTCCGGGATGTCCGGCATGGGCGGTATGAGCGGCATGTCCGGCATGGGCGGCATGTCCGGCATGCAAGGCATGCAGGGTATGGGCGGCATGGGTGGCATGTCCGGCATGTCCGGCTGGAACCCGCCCGCCATGTAAGGGGCCCGTGGGGCGCGCGTCGCGCGCCCCGTTCGGGCCGGGAGGGGTCAAGGCTTCCAGCCCTGCCTCTCCCGTTCTCCAGGCTGTACGAGGAAGCAAGGAGGAAGAGACATGCAAAGCGAAATCAATGCTGACCATTGCGACAACGATAAGGAAGCGTGCGTTGGCAAGGCCATGGCGGTGCTGGGTGTGGTGTTGACCGTGCTGGCCATGGTGACCGTGGTGGTCGGGTTGTTCCTGGATTGAAGCCTGCGCCGCCCTGGCCATTCCCCGCTCAGGGATTGGTCGCAAGCACGTCGACTCGTGCGTGAACCCGTGTGTCAACCAGTGAGGTATCGAATCATGTCCAATAACAAGATATTCAGCGGCTTCATCCTGGCCGTCGGACTGTTGTTGGGGACCGTGGCCCTGGCGGCCGGCCCCGCCAAGCCGTCTTATGACGCGGCCCGCTGGGATGCCCGGCATTTCCAGCCGCTGATCGGCAAGACCCCGGACGCGGAATGTCTGCAATGCCATGCCGAGGTGCTGGCGCCCAGCGTGCGGGCGCAATCACCCGCCGGCGTGCGGGCGGACAAATCCCTGGCCTGGTATCAGACCCTGGACACCTACGCCGGCGCCCAGGACACCCTGCACCGCCGCCACCTGTCCAGCGACTATGCCAAGCAGGTGATGAGCCTGGCCTGCAATACCTGCCACCAGGGCAGCAACCCGCGTGACGAGGCGCCCGGCACCTCGGCCACCGCCCAGCCGACCGGCTATACGCTGCGCAAGCTGGTGGATCCCAAGACCTGCCTGATGTGCCATGGCCAGTTCAATTGGGAGGTCATGGGCCTGCCCGGTCCCTGGAAGGAGCATGGCGAGACCTTCGGCAACAACTGCCTGACCTGCCACGCCGGCATCCGCACCAACCGCCACCAGGTCAACTACCTGAAGGCGGAGGCCATCGAGGCCGCCGGCCAGGACAACGGCGATGTCTGCTACGGCTGCCACGGCGGCCGCTCCTGGTACCGCATCAGCTATCCCTATCCGCGCCATGCCTGGGAAGGCATGGACAAGGAGGTGCCCGACTGGGCCAAGGGCCGGCCCACCCAATCCGAGCCGCGCTTCCGGGTGCCAAGCCCGCCCGAGGCGAAGCCGGCGCCGTCCGCGACCCGGACCCTTATCGATAAGCCGTCGGCCAGGGCTTCCGCGAAGGCCGGCCGCGAGGTTACCAAACCGAAAACCACCAAACCGAACGCGGGGTAAGCGCGATGACTGTCGAACTCGATCTGAACGTATTGCTGGACCGCATCAATCCCGGCCGGCGCGATTTCCTCAAGGCCACGGCGGCGGGGGCGGGTGCCCTGGCGGCCGGCGGCTTGGTCAATCTGTCGGCGGTCAGGGAGGCCAAGGCCTTCGCCTACGAACCGTATCCGCGCGACGACGAGCTGACCACGGTGGTCACCTCCTGCGCCCACAACTGCGGTTCGCGGCACATGCTGGTGGCGCACAAGAAGGGCGACGTGATCGTCCGGTTATCCACCGACGATGGCCGCTACCAGGAAGGCGGCCATTTCGGCAAGGACACCCTGGAGGAGCCGCAGCTGCGCGCCTGCCTGCGCGGCCGCGCCTACCGCCAGCGCCTCTACTCGGCCGAGCGCCTGCTGTACCCCATGGTGCGCGTGGGCAAGCGCGGCGAGGGCAAGTTCAAGCGCGTCTCCTGGGACGAGGCCCTGGATTATGTGGCGCGCAAGATGATCGCCATCAAGAACCAGTACGGCTCTACGGCGCTGCTGGACCAGAGCTACGCCGGCGCCTCCTACGGCGTGCTGCATAAGTCGGACCAGATCGAGGGCCTGCTGGGCCGCTTCATGGGCATGTTTGGCTGCCGCACCAATTCCTGGTCGGTGCCCTCCTACCAGGGCACCACCACCAGCTCGCGCTGGACCTTCGGCACCATCGAGGACGGCAACGAGGACGATACCTACGCCCACTCCAAGCTGATGATCATGTGGGGCTGGAATCCGGCCTACACCTTCCACGGCGGCAACACCTTCTACTACATGCGCAAGGCGAAGCAGAACGGCTGCAAGTTCGTGCTCATCGACCCGCAATACACGGATTCCGCCGCCGCCTACGATGCCTGGTGGATCCCCATCAAGCCCAACACCGACGCGGCCATGATGGCCGGCATGGCCCATTACATCTTCACCAACAACCTCCAGGACCAGGCCTTCATCGACAAGTTCTGCCTGGGCATGGACGCCGGCACCATGCCGGAGTGGACGGCCCATAGCCCCAACGGCAAGGAGAACTTCAAGGATTACATCCTGGGTACCTACGACGGCGTGCCCAAGACGCCTGAGTGGGCGGCGGGCATCTGCGGCGTGAAGGCGGAAGACATCAAGAAGCTGGCGCATATGTACGCCACCACCAAGCCTGCCGCGTTGAAGGCGAGCTGGGCGCCGGGCCGGGCCCACTTCGGCGAGCAGTACAACCGCATGGCCGCGGCCTTGCAGGCCATGACCGGCAATATCGGCGTGCTGGGCGGTTGCGCCGAGGGCGTGGGCAAGGCCTGGCATGCCGAGGCGGTGGCCTATCCCTACGATCAGTACGCCAACCTCTGGTTTGCTTCCATCAAGTCGGACCGCTGGGCCCACTGCGTGCTCAACTACCCCAACGTGAAGCGGGAGGAGATCGGCCTGTGGCCGCGCCAGGACAAGCTGGACGGCGTCATCCCCAACATCAAGGGCATCTTCTGGCAGGGCTCCGACTGGTTCAACCAGCTCACCAACATCAACAAGGAGATCCAGGCCATCGAGAAGATGGAACTGGTGGTGTGCATGGATTCCACCATCACCCCCTCCGGCCTGTTCGCCGACGTGCTGTTCCCCATCGCCAGCCACTTCGAGCGCCACGACGTGGCCCTGCCCTGGTACAAGGGCCACTACTACATCCACCGGCCCAAGGTGATCCAGCCCCTGGGCGAGTCCAAGACCGACTTCCAGGTGTTCACCGAGCTGGCCTACCGCATCGGCCACCTCACCGGTATTGGCGACCACTTCGGCAAGAGCTACAACCCCAAGGCCGGGCGCAATTACTTCAACTACGACGACGACGTGGACGAGGCCTATCTGCGGGAGTGGTGGGAGACCAAGGTGATGGCCCACCAGCATGTGACCATGAGCTGGGACGACTTCAAGAAGCACGGGGTCTACAAGTTCAAGCTGGACCAGCCCCACGTGGCCTTCCGCGAGCAGATCGAGCAGGGCAAGCCCTTCGCCACCCCCTCCGGCAAGATCGAAATCCTCAGCTCCGAGCTGGCGGTAGTGGACGACTGGACCCGCACCCGCTACGGCAGCCACATCCCGTCAATTCCCAAGTGGATCGAGCCCACGGAGTACCTGGACAGCCCCATCGCCAAGAAGTACCCCTTCCACCTCATCTCGCCCCACCCGCGCTGGCGCACCCACTCCATCTTCAACAACTGCGCCTGGCTGCGGGAGACCTACGAACAGGAAGTGACCCTCAACGCCAGCGACGCCGCCAAGCTGGGCATCAAGACCGGCGACACGGTGGAAATCTGGAACGACCGGGGCGGCGTGGTGGTGCCCGCCTACGTCACCGAGCGGGTGCATCCAGGCGTGCTGGTGCTGCACGAGGGCGCCTGGATGGACCGGGACGCCGAGGGCTGGGACCGGGCCGGCAACCCGGACTTCCTCACCGACGACGCCCCCAGCCCGGCCGGCGCCTTCGCCTACAACAACGCCCAGGTGCGCATCCGCAAGACCGACAAGGCCCACCGCCCCGGCTGGGACCAGCTGGCCACGTCGCGCTCGCATGTGTTCCGCCGCGACAACTGATGAAGGAGCTTGAGCCATGAGCGAGGAAAAGGATCTGGACAAGATCAAACAAGCGGTCAAGCGGCGCAAGAAAGAGGTCTATACGCCGGTGGTGCCGGAGACCCAGCTGGGCTTCATCCACCACAACGTGGACTGCATCGGCTGCCGCGCCTGCGAGATCGCCTGCAAGGACAAGAACGGCCTGGCCCCCGGACCGCGCTTCCGGCGGGTGATGTACATCGAGGGCGGCACCTTCCCAGAGGTGTACGCCTACAAGGTGAACATGTCCTGCAACCACTGCGCCGAGCCGGCCTGCCTGCCCACCTGCCCCACCGGCGCCATCTACAAGCGCAAGAAGGACGGCATTGTGGACATCGACTCCAGCCTGTGCATCGGCTGCCGCCGCTGCGAGGCCGCCTGCCCCTACGGCGCGCCCCAGTTCATCCCGGAACAGAACATCGTCTCCAAGTGCAACATGTGCGTGGACGAGATCGACGCCGGCCGCAAGCCCTACTGCGTCATGGCCTGCATGATGCGGGTGCTGGACATCGGCCCCATCGACAAGCTGGCCGCCGGCCAATACGAGACCAAGGCCATGGCCCCCGGCGAACAGCCGGTGCGGGCGGTGAAGAACCTGGCCGACCCCGAACTCACCAAGCCCTCCATCGTCTTCGTGCCCCACAGCAAGGGGAAGGTGGAATGACCGCCCGGAGGAAACCAGCATGAACAACCCAGCCGACATGCCCTCCCTGGAACTGTTCCGCGCCGCCGTGGCCCTGGACCTGGGCACCCTGGCCGTGCTGCACAACGCCGAACTGGACGACGCCATCCTGGGCCAGCTCAAGCTGGCCGGCTTCCCGGAAGGCATCGGTCTGCGCCTGACCGGCGACGCGGGCCGGGAGGCCATGGTCTTCCTGTCCCAGGCCATGGACGAGCTGTCCTCGCCCCTGTCCTGCGACGACCTCAACGACCTGGCCGCCGACTATGCGTCCATCTACCTGACCTACGGGCTGCACGCCTCGCCCTGCGAGTCGGTGTGGCTGGACCAGGAGAACCTGGGCATGCAGGCGCCCATGTTCCAGGTGCGCGAGTTCTACCGCCACTTCGACCTGACCGCCGCCAACTGGCGCATGCGTCCGGACGATCACCTGGTCATCGAACTGCACTTCCTGTCCTGTCTGATGGGCGACGAGCATCCCCAGGCCTTGCCGGAGGCGGCGCGTTTCCTGGATGAACACCTGCTGCGCTGGCTGCCCCGGTTCGCCGACCGGGTGTCGGCGCGTTGCGCCACGCCCTTCTACGCCGGCACCGCGCGGCTGACGGCGGCCTACTGCGACGAATTGCGCGACATCCTCGCCGGCCTCTTGGGCGAGCTGCGTCCGACGGCGGAGGAGGTGGAGGCGCGCATGCAGCCGCGCGCTATGCCCCAGGCCGTGCCGATGAACTACGTGCCGGGTGCCGCGCCGTCCTGGTGACTGCCCGCATGCCCAAACAGAATCCGTAGGAGCCGGCAAGCCGGCGCCTACCCCACAGCGCTTCATCCCAACCTCGAGATAGGAGAGTCAACATGACCATGAAACACCTTGCCCTGCTCAGTCTGGCCCTGGCCGCCCTCAGCCTCACGGCCGGACCGGTCCAGGCCAGCGAGGACCTGGCCAAGAAGAACGGCTGCGCGGCCTGCCATGCCCCGGCCAAGAAAGTCGTCGGGCCGTCCTGGCACGATGTGGCCGCCAAGTACAAGGGCGATGCCGGCGCGGTGGACAGCCTGGCCGGAAAGGTCAAGGCCGGCGGCAAGGGTGTTTGGGGCAACGTGGCCATGCCGCCCCAGGCCAAGGTCAGCGACGCCGACCTGAAGGCGATCATTGCCTGGGCCCTGAGCCAGTAAGGATCCTGTCTCCATGGCGGGACGCCTGCCGGTCGTCGATGCCGGGCGCTGCGTCCATTCGCGCATCGAAACCGCCTCTTGCCAGGCCTGTGTCGATGTCTGTCCGACGCAGGCCTGGCGCCTCGACGACGATGGGTTGAACCTGCGCGAGGCCGCCTGTGACGGCTGCGGCCTGTGCCAGCCGGCCTGTCCGGGTGCCGCCCTTTCCCTGCCGGCCCGGCCGGCGCGGCGGAAGGTGGCGGGCACGGACGCCATGGTGGCCGTGTGTGACCGGGTGGCGGCCGGCGTCGATGGGCGGGAAGGCTGTCTCGGTTGCCTGAACGCCATCGCCCTGACCGATCTGCTGCGACCCTACTGGCAGGGGTATCGCGTCTGGCTGCTGGCAAGCGGCGACTGCACGGCTTGCCCGAGAGGCCGGGCCGAGCCTCTGTACGAACGTATCGAACGCCTGAATATCGCCTTGCGGCAGCGTGGCCGGGCGCCCATCGTTCACCGCCACGTCTCGGCGCAGGTGGCCGACGGTCTGTTGGCTGCGGATGGGGAGAACGTCACGCGGCGTGGCTTTTTTCGCACCCTGTCGCGCCGTCCGGCGGCGGCCGTGGTTGGCAGTCGGGTGGTGGACGAAGCGCCAGCCGCCGGGACCCTGGCCGATCTCCTGCCCGCGGGGGACGACGCGCTGTTGCCCTGGGTGGTGGAACTCGACGCCCGGCGCTGCACCGGTTGCCATGCCTGTGCGCGGGTGTGTCCGGAGGGGGCGATCGTGTTGGACGAGTCGGCGCCCGCCTATCGGCTGCGCCACCGCGCCTGCACGGGCTGCGGCCTGTGTCGCGACGTCTGCGAGTCCGGGGCGGTCGCGCCGCGCGCCTGGTCGGAGCCCAAGCAGACCCTGGTGCCCCTGCGCAGGCAGCGTTGCCGCGCCTGTGGTGTGGACTTCCACGTCCCGGCCGATGCCTCGGCGGAAGAGGGGCAGTGCCGGATCTGCCTGCGCGCGAAACCGACGCGGCGGCTTTATCAGGTGATGGACTGAGGATGGCCTCGGCGCTGCGCGTTCGTCTCCACGCTCCGGCGCTTTCATCGTAAGCTGTGGGCATGCGGCAGCGATGGCGTTTGCCGACCCTATGAGAACCCGATGGAGCGAGACCCATGCAACACCTGACCCCGAAGGAAACCGCGGAGTTTTTGGAAAAGACCAAGGACGCCGTGTTCATCGACTGCCGCTCGGAATGGGAATTCCTGTTCGTCGGCCATCCCATCGGCTCCCTGCTGATCCCCTGGTACGAAGGGGAGAACTGGGACCTCAACCCGCGTTTCCTGGGCGAGGTACGCATCGCCGCCTCCCACAACAGGCCGGTGGTGCTGATCTGCCGTTCAGGCAACCGCTCCCGCGAGGCCGGCCAGTTCCTGGAGCAGCACGGCTTCACCGACGTCTATAACGTGCTGTTCGGCTTCGAGGGGGAACTGGACGAGAACCACCGGCGCTCCACCAAGAACGGCTGGCGTTTCGACGGCCTGCCTTGGGAGCAGTGCTAGCCCGGAGCGGGCTCAGAAGTAGTAGCGCAGGCCGACGGTCACCGCGTTGCTGCCGCCATCGTCGCCCATCAGCCCGAAGCCGGTGGATCGGTGGTGCAGGCGCAGCAGGGCGGCCCAGTTCTCCTTGGGCGGCCCCAGCGTCAGTTCGAGGTGCCAATAGACCAGGGTACTTTCGCTTGAACCGTTGAGGCGGATCTCCTCCTTGGGTACCTCGCTGGCGAAGGAGGGACCGACTCCGAAAGCGATGCTGGTGGCCACACGGTCGTTCCAGGGGAAGCGGTTCCAGCGCCCGGTCACGGCCAGGTTGAGCTCCCAGTGGTCCTGGTCGCCGAAATGCTTGGCTACGTTGCCTTCCAGCTCGAACGAATAGGCATTGTCCGGCGCGCGCCAGAAGGTGCGGCTCAGGGCGGCATCGAGCAGATAGGCATCGATCATGCCGCTGCTGCCCAGGGTGTCTTCCCAGTCGCCGTCGGTGAGTCGGCCTGCATACAGGCTGAAGGCATAATCGCCGCCTACCTTGGTGGTGGCCTCGCCGCCGGCGCAGAGGGGCGGCAGGAGGGCCATGCCCGTCGCCAGGACGAGGCCGGTCCAGGCCCGTGGGTTGTTGCATGTGTAGTGGGACTTGTGCGCGCCATCCGAAACGCGCGGCGCTGCTGTTGTCGATCGGTTCATCGGTTCCATCTGGAATTCTCCTCCGCGACTGCCGAACTGGCAGCCCTCTATCCCGCAGGGGATAATGGCACATTTTCTCCGTCCTCAGCATGTCCACAGAATCGACCGAAACCGCGGCCCCGGCCAGCGGCCTGGGGCGCCAAGTCGCCCGGCGGCGCACCTTCGCCATCATCTCCCACCCGGACGCGGGCAAGACCACCCTGACGGAAAAACTGCTGCTGTTCGGTGGCGCCATCCAGATGGCCGGCACGGTGAAGGCGCGTAAATCGGGCCGCTACGCCACCTCCGACTGGCTGGAGGTGGAGAAGCAGCGCGGCATCTCGGTGGCCAGCTCGGTGATGCAGTTCGAGTACGACGACTGCGTCATTAACCTGCTCGACACCCCTGGCCACAAGGACTTCTCCGAGGACACCTACCGGGTGCTCACCGCCGTGGACGCGGCGGTGATGGTGGTGGACGCGGCCAAGGGCGTGGAGGAGCAGACCATCAAGCTGCTGGAGGTCTGCCGCCTGCGCCATACCCCCATCATCACCTTCATCAACAAGCTGGACCGGGAGGTGCGCGAGCCCCTGGAACTCCTGGACGAGATCGAGTCGGTGCTGAAGATCAACTGCGCCCCGGTCACCTGGCCCATCGGCATGGGCAAGTCTTTCCAGGGGGTCTATCACCTGCTGGACGACTCGGTACTGCGTTTCGTGCCCGGCGAGGAGAAGGCCGGCGGCGACGTGGAGGTGCTGCGCGGACAGGCCATCCACTACCTGCGCGAGCGCCATCCGATGGAATTCGAGCGCATGGACGGGGAAATCGAGCTGGTGCGCGGCGCCGGCGCCACCTTCCACATCGACGATTTTCTCGAGGGCTACCAGACGCCGGTGTTCTTCGGCTCGGCCATCAACAACTTCGGCGTGCGCGAGATCCTGCGCGCCCTCAAGGCCTGGGCGCCGCCGCCCCAGCCCCGGGAGGCCTACGTCTCCGGCACGGAGACCCGCTTCGTGCACCCGGAGGAGGCCCCCTTCACCGGCTTCGTGTTCAAGATCCAGGCCAACATGGACCCCAACCACCGGGACCGCATCGCCTTCTTCCGGGTCTGCTCCGGCAAGTACAGCCAGGGCATGAAGGTGCGCCACCGGCGCACCGGCAAGGAGATCAAGGTGGCCAACGCGGTGGTGTTCATGGCCAACGAGCGCACCCGCTCCGAGGAGGCCTACGCCGGCGACATCATCGGCATCCACAACCACGGCCAGCTACAGATCGGCGACGCCCTCACCGAGGGGGAGAACCTGGCCTTCAAGGGCATCCCCTATTTCGCCCCGGACCTATTCTGCCGCGCCCGCCTGCGCGATCCGCTGAAATCCAAGCAGCTCAACAAGGGCCTGCAGGAGCTTGGGGAGGAGGGCGCCATCCAGGTGTTTACCCCCATGGCGGCGGGGATGGTGCTGCTGGGGGCGGTGGGCCAGCTCCAGTTCGAGGTGGTGGAGCACCGGCTGAAGACCGAATACGGCGTGGATGCGGTGTTCGAGCGGGCCGACGTGCACACCGCCCGTTGGGTGACCTGCCCGGACGCGGTTCACCTGGCCGAGTTCGTCAAGGCCAACCAGGTCCGCCTGGCCCACGACGTGGACGACAACGTGGTCTATCTGTCGCCGAACTCGGTGAACCTGGGCCTGACCATGGAACGCTGGCCCAAGGTGGTGTTCCACGCCACCCGCGAGCACGGGCAGAAGCTGGCGGACTAGTCCGCCCCGATCCCGCGCTCAGCCTTCGCGCAGCCGGATCACCATCTCATCGCCGCGGATGCGTACGTCGAAACGCGCCAGGAAGCTCATGCCCAGCAACACGGCGTCGTCCGGCATCTGCGGCAGGATGCTGCCGGCCACGTCATGGGCGGTCAGCCCTCCCAGGCTGACGCTGTCCAGCCGGGTGGCATAGGCGGTCACCGGCCCGTTGGCGGTGATGGCCTGGCTGGCGGGGCCGCGCGGCAGGCCGATCTGGCGAGCCAGGGCGGCGGGCACGGCCACCTGGGTGGCGCCCGTGTCCACCAGGAATTGCACCTCCCGCCCGTTGATGAAGCCGGGCGCGCTGTAATGGCCGTCCATGCCCCGCTTCAGCACCACCTCCGCGTGCTCGCCTGTGACCGAGGCCAGGTGCGCGTTGGGGCGCAGGAAGCCGTCCATGCCCCACCAGACGAGCCCGCCGACCAGCAGCCAGCCGATGACCAGCATGAGGGTGCCGGGACGGCGCATGACTATGGCAACGCCCTTCAGTTGGCGGCCAGACGGAAGCTAGCAACCGTCTTCTCGAACTCGGGCAGGTTGCGCGCCGCGTAGTGCAGGGCCGGCGCCTCGTAGGTCAGGGTGAAGTAGCCCTTGGCGGTGGCGCAGCCGTAGATGACCCGGTCCAGGGCCAGGCCGCGTGGGTTGCGTTGTTGCAGGCGCAGCCGGTAGCCGGGCTGGCCGCCCACCAGCGTCGGGGCGTTCTCCAGCACGGTGAGCACGGTCTCCTTGGCCGCCGTCTTGGCCTCGGCGATCTGCTGTTCGGCCAGCTCGGAGGGCAGCAGTTCGGCGCTGGCGTGTTTCTTCAATTGGGGAAAGGCCTTGGCCAGGTCCAGGCGCTGGATGTAGATGCGGTTCAGGGCGAAACCGTCGCGGGTCAGGGCGATGGCTTGCGAATCCAGCATCAGGCGCACCCAGCCCAGGGGCAGATCCACCGTGTAGGACTTGTCGGGCGCCTCGGCGCGGGCGTTGTCCACCCGCTGCCAGACGGCGCAGCCGGCCAGGACCAGGAGGAGGGCGAGTATCAGGATTTTCTTCATGGCGTTTCGCTATCGGGTTTTGAGCTTGCTGCGGGCGATGGCCAGGTATTGTTCCACGTAGGCCCGGTCACCCGCCGTGGGGGCCAGCCGCAGGTAGGTGTCGAAGTGTTCGATGGCCTGGCCGTAGTTGCCCTGTTTCAGGTAGTGCACGCCCAGTGCGCGGTGCGGAGGCGCGAAGCCGGCGGCGCGGGCGGTGACGCTGGAATAGGCGGCGAAGGCGCGCTGGGTATCGCCCTCGCCGCCGCGCAGGCGATAGGCCTCGGCCAGGTAGTAGTCCGCCTCGGGCGGGAACTTGCCGCGGTTTTCCGGGGCCAGCATGACCAGCACGTTGCGGTGGCGGCCCATGGCCAGCTCCTCGCGCAGCACGTCCAGGCGCAGCGCGGCGGTGCGCCGCAGGTATTCCGCTTCGTTGACGATGCCCCCATCGCGGCCGGAGGAGAGTTCGCGGAACGATTCGATGCGTTCCTCCAGGCGCGGATGGCTGGAGAAGAAGAACGGCTCCTTGATCTCCGACGCCTTCACCTCCCGCGCTAGGTGCTCGAACACCGCCGGCGCCTCGCGCGGGTCGTAGCCGGCACGCTCCAGGCGCTGGAAGCCCTGCCGGTCCGCCTCGCGCTCCATGTCGCGGGAATAGCCGGTGATGGACGACAGGGCCAGCAGGTCGCCCACCAGGGGCACACCCAGCATGGCCACCACCAGGGCGAAGCCGGTGGTGCTCTTCGCCTCCTGCTGGCTACGGTAGCCATGGCGGTGGGTGAAATGCGCGCCCTCGTGGGCAATCACCGTGGCCAGTTGCGCCTCGTTGTCGGCGCGGGCGATCAGGCCCTCGTTGACGTACAGACTGCCGTTGGGCACGGCGAAGGCGTTCAGGAAGGGGGAGCGGACGATGTGCAGGCGCAGTTCGCCCTGGAACTCGGGAAACAGACGGTTGGCGACGGCCTGCAGGTAGGCGACCAGCTCGGCGTCCTCGTTGAGCTTGCCCGCTTTGCGCATGGCCTCGTCGAGGTCCACGCTCTGTTCCCAGACGCGGCGCTCCTCCGTTTCCAGGTGTTGCGTGTCCCGACCGCCGCCGAACGGTCTGACCGTCTCGTCGGCGCGGACGAGGCCCGAGCCGGCCACGCAGCAGGCCAGCATAGCGGCCGCCAGACGCCTCATTTGCCGCCCGCGGCCGCGCCGTTCAGACCGGGATAGCTGCTGAACACCTTGTGCAGCATCTGGTCGGCGTCCTTGGCCTCGCGCATGTCGGAGGACTGGTCCAGCTCGTAGTTCAGCCACAGCAGGTTGCCGGTCTTCAGATCGACCACGCCGGCGGTCAGGTAGCTGATGCCGCCGGGTATGGCGATGCCCAGCAGGGCACCCACCACCATGGCCGCCTTGCGCCCGCTGGTGGAGTTGAAGTCGGCGCCGACGATGAACACCGCCGCGTCCGCGCCGGACTGCTCGGCCATGAAGGCCAGGCCGGGCCCCAGGGTGTAGTCGAAGTCGCGCCGCTTGTGCTCCCAGGCGGCGTCCGGATTGCGCCCCATGCTGAAGGCGTTGCCGGCCACCACATCGTAAAGGGCGATGTGCTGGTCGAGCAGGTCCTGCTGGTCCTTGGCCAGCTTGGGGGGTTCCACGGTGGTCACCCGCAGATCGCGGCTCAGGGCTGCGAAGCCATCGTGCATGTAGCCGTTGGCCTTGCGCGTCCACTCGGGGACCTCCTCCACCACGCCGCCGGCGGAGATCTCCGACACGCGCACATCCGGCGGGATGAACAGCAGTTTCTTCGGCAAGGCCTGGCCACCGTCACCCAGGCCCTTGCTCTTCAGGGCGCGCTCGGGGGCGGCGCAGGCGGCCAGCCCCAGCAGCAGGGCCAGCAGGAACAGGCGTTTGATCATTTCGTTCGGGTCTTCGCGTGAGGGGTTGAACGGACAGGCAATCATCCCTTGCCGGTGCTGCCGAAGCCGCCGGCGCCCCGCTGGCTCTCTTCAAACTCCCGCACCAGCCGGAACTTGGCCTGTACCACGGGGACGATGACCATCTGCGCGATGCGTTCGAAGGGCTGGATGGTGAAGGCCTCCTGGCCCCGGTTCCAGACCGAGACCATCAGCTGGCCCTGGTAGTCGGAATCGATCAGGCCCACCAGGTTGCCCAGCACGACGCCGTGTTTGTGGCCCAGACCGGAGCGGGGCAGGATCATGGCCGCATAGCCTGGATCGGCCAGGTGGATGGCCAGGCCTGTGGGGATCAGCCGGGTCTCGCCGGGGTTCAGGGTGACGGGCTCGCCCAGGCAGGCGCGCAGGTCCAGGCCGGCGCTGCCGGGGGTGGCGTAGTGGGGCAGCTGTTCGGCGACGCGGGGGTCGAGGATCTTCAGGTCGATTTGCATGGGGGCTCCGCGGCGTCAGGCATTGCGCTCGTTGTAAAGCTTGGCGATGTGGGCGATCAACCGTCGCGCCTGGGTGAGCTTGTCGGCTTTTTCCAGGATGTGCCGGCCGGCATCGTCCAGCAGCCACAGTTCCACCGCGTCGGTGCCGATGGCCTCATCGACGGCGTTGGCGACGATCAGCGGCAGGTGCTTGCGCTTGCGTTTCAGCTCCGCGTATTCCTCCAGGTTCTCGCTCTCGGCGGCGAAGCCCACGCAAAAAGGCGGTTTCTCCCGGCTGGCCACGCCGGCCAGGATGTCCGGGTTGGGGGCCAGTTCCAGGGTGAGGATGTGGGCGTCCTTCTTGATCTTCATCTCGCTGCGGTTGAGCACGTTGTAGTCCGCCACCGCGGCCACGGAGATGAAGATGTTGGCGGTGTCGGCGGCGGCCTCCACCGCCTCCTGCATCTGTTGGGCGGTGGTCACCGGGACGAAGCGGGCGTCATGGGGTGGGGCGAGGCAGGTGGCGCCGGAGACCAGCGTCACTTCGGCGCCCGCCTCGATGGCCGCGCGGGCCACCGCGTAGCCCATCTTGCCGGAGCTGGAATTGGTGATGCCGCGCACCGCGTCGATGGGTTCGAAGGTGGGGCCGGCGGTGATCAGCACCTTGAGGCCCCACAGCAGTTTGGGCTGGAAGCGGGACTCCAGGGCCTCGACCAGTTCCTCAGGCTCCAGCAGGCGGCCGAAGCCGGTCTCGCCGCAGGCCTGCTCGCCCGTGCCGGGGCCCAGCAGGGTGACGCCGTCGTCCTTGAGCAGGGCGATATTGCGCTGGGTGGCGGGGTGCTCCCACATCTGCCGGTTCATGGCCGGTGCCACCAGCAGGGGGCAGTCCCGGGCCAGGCACAGGGTGGACAGCAGGTCGTCGGCGCGGCCGTGCACCAGCTTGGCCAGGAAGTCGGCGGAGGCGGGGGCCACCAGGATGGCGTCGGCGCTGCGGGTCAGGTCGATGTGGGCCATGCCGTTGTCGATGCGGTCGTCCCACAGGTCGGTGAACACCGGGTGGCCGGTGATGGCCTGGAAGGTGGCGGCGCCTACGAAATGAGTGGCGGCGGGGGTCATGACCGCCTGTACGTCGATGCGCCGCTTGGTGAGCAGCCGGGCCAGTTCCGCCGCCTTGTAGGCGGCCACGCCGCCGGTGACACCCAGGACGATGCGTTTGAGGGTCTGCTCCATGGTCCTTCCTCGTGGGGGATGGAGCCGGATTGTACTCAGCCCTGGGAGGACTTGTAGCCCAGCCTTTCCGAGATGCGCCGCCCTGCCTCCTCCACCAGGGGTACCCATTCCGGCCGGCGCCGTTCCATGGGGGCGGACACCGACAGGCCGGCCACCGCAGCGCCGCCGGTGTCCCGCACCAATACGCCGATGCAGCCCACGCCCAGTTCCGCTTCTTCGTCATCCAGCGCATAGCCGCGCGCCATGCTGGCATCGATGTCGAGCAAGAGGGAGCGCTCGGTCCCTCGGGTGTTGGCGGTATATGCCGGCAAACCGCAGCGTCTGGCGTAATCCTGGATTGCCTCCTTGCCAGCCTCTCCCAACATCAGCTTGCCCACGGCGGTGACGTGCAGGGGCGCGCGGCTGCCGATGACCTGCTCCACCCGCATCATCCGGTTGGGGATGGCCCGCTCCACATAGACCACCTGGTCGCCCTCGCGCACCGTCAGGTTGACCGATTCGCCCACCTGGTCCCGCAGCCATTCCATCACCGGCCGGGCCGCCTCACGCAGGTCCAGGGCGACGCTGACCCGTCCCGCCAGGCGCAGCAGATGGGGTCCCAGCCGGTAGAGATTGGCGCCATCGCGGCCCACCAGATCGTGCTCCGACAAGGCCGCCAGGATGCGGAAGGCCGTGGAGGGGTGCAGGCCGGTTTCGGCCGACAGGACCTTCAGGCTGGCGGGGCCGGGCTCGCGGGCCAGGGCGTCCAGCAAGGCGACGGCACGGTCGATGACCTGGATGCCGGAGACGGGGAGTTCGTTGTTCATGGCGCTGACCACTCGGTTACATTATTCCGCATTATGAAACGCATTATGCATTGTGAAAAGTTGAGTGTTTAAGTAGGCTTTGGTCCAACGCAATGCCAAACACCCGGAGCACACCATGAACGCCACCGCAGCCCAGCCCACCGAATTCGCCCCCGCCTTCTGCGAAGGCATCCAGTATTACGCCGACACCTGGCCCGGCTTTGCCGAGCATGCCGCCCGGCCGGCCATCGCCGAGGGCGCCGGGGCCATCGCCGACGCCGGCGACCCGGATGCCGCCTACCAGACCCTGCTGATGGCCGACGCCCTGCGCTACCTGACCCTGCAGGTGTGCGGCGGCAAGGCCTCGGGTCACCCCGGCGGCTTCGCCTCCAGCGCCGAGGCCTACGCGGCCCTGGTCATGCTGGGTCATACCAATATCGTCACCGAGGTGGGCCACCACGCGCCGGGCTTCTACTCCGCCATGTTCCTGGACACCTCCCTGGAGGAGATGGGCATCCGCACCGTGGCCGAGATGATGGCCCGCTTCCGCGAACGCCACGGCCTGCTGGGCCACCTGTCCGGCGCCATCCCCGGCCTGCTGGCACCCGCCGGTCCCCTGGGCCAGGGCCAGCACTTCGCCATGGCCGGCGCCATGCTGCACCCGGGCACACTGTTCCCGGTGACCATCGGCGACGGCGGCATGGGCGAGCCTTATGTGCTCAATTCGATGATGCACTTCAACACCGCCTACCCGACGGTGACCAATTACCTGCCGACGCTGATCTGGAACGGCTACAGCCAGGAACACCATTCCATGTGCGCCACCTGGAGCAACGAGCAGATGGCCGCATACTGGCGGGGCCACGGCTTCGAGAAGGTCGTCCTGGTCAACGCCAAGGACTATGACGACACCCGGCAGGTGGGCGAGTATGTCGATAGCAGCCGCTTCGGCCTGGGCGCGCGGCTGGCCTTCGCCGGCGCGGTGCTCCGGGGCATGGACGAGGCGGCCCGGAGCGCCCTGTCCGGCACCCGTACCGCCTTCATCGTCAAGCAACTGAAAGGCGCCGGCGTGCACAAGCTGGGCGCCAAGGCCCACAACCTGTACCCGGCCGATACCCTGGACGCCGAGCATATGGTGGAAGGCCTCCAGCGCCGCGCCCTGCCGCCCGAGGCCTGGGCCATCACGCGCGAGAACTTCCGGCGCGCCGGCGGCGGCCCGGCCGTGAAGACCGCGGTGACCGAACATGTGTTGAAGATCGCCGAGCTGCCCGAGTTGCCGATCAACGAATTCAAGGTCGGCGACAAGCAGGTGCCGGCCACCGCCTTCGGCGCCCTGGCCGCCTTCGTCGGCCTCAACGACCCGCGGTTCGTGGTCTGCAACGCGGACGGCAACGAGGCCAGTGCGATGGCGAATATCAACCAGGCCCTGAAGATCCGCCACCCGGTGGAGGACCCGCTGTACAACCAGACGCCCACCGGCCAGGTCTATGAGCCCCTGAACGAGGACGCCTGCGCAGGCCTCGCCGCCGGACTGGCCCTGTTCGGCGGGCGCTCTCTGTGGCTGAGCTACGAGAGCTTCGCCATCAACGGCTGGCCCATCGTGCAAACCGTCGCCCAGGCCATGGCCGAGCTGCGCCGCAAGACGCCGTCCCTGATCACCATGTTCACCGCCGGTGCCCTGGAGCAGGGCCGCAACGGCTGGACCCACCAGCGGCCGGAGATCGAAAACTACTTCGCCGCCCAGATGCGCAACGGCAACGTCTATCCCCTGTTTCCCTGCGACGCCAACCAGATCCAGGTGGCCTACGAATGGGCCTTGGGAACCTACAACAAGGGGGTGGCCATCATCGCCTCCAAGTCGCCGCTGCCGGTCTATACCACCCTGGAGCAGGCGCGCGAGGGCGTCGAGAAAGGCGCGGTGAGCCTGTATGAATCGGCGAATGGCAAGCAGACCGTGGTCTTCGCGGTGACCGGCGACATGGCCCTGCTGCCGGTCTTCGAGGCCAAGGACAGGCTGGAGGCCCAAGGCCATCGCGTCCGCATTGTCAGCGCCGCCAACCCGCGCCGGCTGTATCGGCCGACGGACGTCTCCTGGGGCACGGTCAGCGAGCCCGACAACGCCTTCATGGACGATGACCGGTTCAACGCCCTGTTCGACGGCGACGCGTTGATCGCGGTCAGTGGCGGCCCCGGCGGCCCGCTGGAACCGATCATGCTGCGCACCCGCGCGGCGAAACGCGACATGTTCGTCTGGCAGCGCGGCGAGACCACCGCCACGCCCGGCGAGATCATGGCCTTCAACGGCATCACCGGCGAGGCGATGGCTGAGCGCGCGACGGTGTTGCTGGCCTGACACCCTCTCCCGCAAGCGGGAGAGGGGCTATACCCCACTGAGGTCGCCCATGCCCAACACCAAGATCATCATCCTCGACGACGACCCCACCGGCTCGCAGACGGTGCATTCCTGCCTGCTGCTCACCCGCTGGGACCCCGCCACCTTGCGCATGGCGCTGCTCGACGACGCGACGCTGTTTTTCATCCTGACCAACACGCGCGGCATGGATGCCAGCCGCGCGGCGGAAATCACCCGCGAGGTCTGCCACAACCTGAAACAGGCGTTGGATGAACTGGCCAACGAAGGGCGCGAGTTCCCGACGCTGTTCGTCAGCCGTTCGGATTCCACCCTACGCGGCCACTACCCCGTGGAGACCGACGTGATGGCTGAGGAGTTAGGTTCTTTCGACGCTCATTTCCTGGTCCCCGCCTTCTTCGAGGGCGGCCGCTTCACCCGCGACGGCGTGCATTACCTGATGGTCGATGGCCAGCCCGTGCCGGTGCACGAGACCGAGTTCGCACGCGATTCCGTGTTCGGCTACAAGAACAGCTACCTGCCGGATTACGTGGCGGAAAAGACCGGTGGCCGCATCGCCGCCGGCCAGGTGGAGCGCTTCCTGCTGCCCTGCGTGCGCGGCAACGCCTTGCCCCGGTTGCTGGGCCTGAAGGACAACGCCTGCTGCGTGGTGGACGCGGAGACCCAGGCTGACCTGAACCACTTCGCCCGCCAGTTGAAGACCGCCGCCGGCAAGGGCAAGCGCTTCCTGTTCCGCAGCGCCGCCAGTCTGATCACCGCCCTGGCCGGCCTGTCGCCCCAGCCGGTGCCGGCCCAGAAAATGTCCGCCTACGTGCGCGACGGCCGCCCCGGCGCGGTGGTGGTGGGTTCCCACGTCAGGAAGACCACGGACCAGTTGCGCCAACTGCTCGCCGAGCCCGGCATGGTGCCCATCGAGATCGACGTCGCCCGGCTGCCCGGGGCGCGCGAGGAACTGGTCCGAGCCGCCTGCCGGGTAGCGGCCGAGGCCCACGCGGCCGGTCTCACTCCGGTCATCCACACCAGCCGGATCGAGCGCCAGTTCGCCAGCCAGGCCGAACGCCTGGCCTTCGGCGAAGCGGTATCCGCGACCCTGATGGACATCGTGCGCGGCCTGCCGCCCACGCTCGGCTTCCTGATCAGCAAAGGCGGCATCACCTCCAACGACGTGCTCTCCACGGGACTCGCGCTGACCGCCTCGCGGGTGGTGGGCCAGGTGTTGGCCGGTTGCTCCGTGGTGCGCTGTCCGGGGGATCATCCGCGTTTTCCGGACATGCCGGTGGTCATCTTCCCCGGCAACGTGGGCGACGAGCACGCCCTGGCCACGGTCTGGCGCCGCCTGGCCCGGCCCGAACTGACGGCGGCGGACCAGTTGGCGGCTTGATCCCCTAGAATTCCGGGCATGAACGCTCCCGCCGAAGTCCTGCTCAGCCCCACGCAACGGTCCGCTTTGCTGGCCGACCTGCGTAACGCGCTGCCGGCCAGGTGTGTGCTCGCCGAGGCCGAGGACCTGCGCCCCTACGAGTGCGACGGCCTGTCCGCCTATCGGCGCCTGCCGGCGGTGGCGGTGCTGCCGGAGACCATCGAGCAGATCCGGGCCGTCCTGCGCGTCTGCAGGACCCACAACGTGCCGGTGGTGGCGCGGGGCGCCGGCACCGGCCTGTCGGGTGGCGCCCTGCCCCTGTCCAACGGCGTGCTGCTGGGCCTGGCCAAGTTCAACCGCATTCTGGAGATTGACCCGGACAACCGCGTCGCGCGCGTGCAGCCCGGCGTGCGCAACCTGGCCATCTCCGAGGCCGCCGCCGCGCACGGCCTGTATTACGCACCGGACCCCTCGTCCCAAATCGCCTGTTCCATCGGCGGCAACGTGGCCGAGAACTCGGGGGGCGTGCACTGCCTGAAGTACGGCCTGACGGTGCACAACGTGCAGGCCATCAAGCTGCTGACGATGGATGGCGAGCTGCTGGAGATCGGCGAGTGTGAAAAACCCGGCGGCCTGGACAACCCCGGCTACGACCTGCTGGCCGTGCTCACCGGCTCGGAAGGCCTGCTGGGCCTCGTCGTCGAGGTCACCGTGCGCCTGCTGCCCAAGCCCGAGCGCGCCCAGGTGCTGCTGGCCGCCTACGACTCCGTGGAGCGGGCCGGCGAGGCGGTGGCCGCCATCATCGGCGCCGGTGTCATCCCCGCCGGCCTGGAGATGATGGACAACCCGGCCATCCGCGCCGCCGAGGCCTTCGTCCACGCTGGCTATCCCGAGGACGCCGCCGCCATCCTGCTGTGCGAGCTGGACGGCACCAACGAGGAGGTGAGCGAGGAAATCATGCGGGTGCGCCAGCTGCTGCTGGACTCCGGCGCCACCGAAGTGCGCACCGCCGCCGACGAGGCCCAGCGCCAGCGCTTCTGGGCCGGCCGCAAGGGCGCCTTCCCGGCGGTGGGGCGCATCAGCCCGGACTACTACTGCATGGATGGCACCATTCCCCGGCGCGAGCTGGGCCGGGTGCTCGGGCGCATCGAGGAATTGTCGGTCGAGCATGGCCTGCAGGTGGCCAACGTCTTCCACGCCGGCGACGGCAACCTGCACCCCCTGATCCTGTTCGACGCCAACCGGCCCGGCGAGCTGGAACGGGCCGAGGCCTTCGGCACGGCGATCCTCGACCTGTGCGTGGCGGTGGGCGGCACGGTCACCGGCGAGCACGGCGTGGGCATCGAGAAGCTGGCCCCCATGTGCGGCCAGTTCACCGCCGGGGAGCTGGAACAGTTCCATGCCGTCAAGGCCGCCTTCGACCCGGCGGGCCTGCTGAACCCGGGCAAGGCCGTGCCCACCCTGCACCGCTGCGCCGAGTTCGGGCGCATGCACGTGCATCACGGGGAAGTGAAGTTCCCGGACCTGCCGAGGTTTTGATGTCCGACGACCACGAACAGCAACTCGTCGAACAGGTGCGGCGGGCCGCCGAAGCGGGATCGCCGCTGGCGATCCGCGGCGGCAATAGCAAAGCCTTCTACGGTCGCGCCGTCAAGGGTGAGTCACTGGACCTGAGCGGCCACGGGGGCGTGGTGAGTTATGAACCCACGGAACTGGTCATCACCGCCCGCGCCGGCACACCGCTGGCTGAGATTGAAGCGTTGCTGGCGGAGAAAGACCAGATGCTGCCCTTCGAGCCGCCGCATTTCGGCGCCCTCGCCCCCAGCCCTTCCCCCCAGGGGGGAGGGGAGCCTCGTGCCACCTCTCTCCCTCGGGGAGAGAGGGTGGCCACCTTCGGCGGCATGCTCGCCGCCGGCCTGTCCGGCCCCCGCCGGCCCTGGGGCGGCGCGGTGCGTGACGCGGTGCTGGGGGTCAAGCTGCTCAACGGTCGAGGCGAGGTGCTGAAATTCGGCGGCCAGGTGATGAAAAACGTCGCCGGTTACGACCTCTCCCGCCTGATGGCCGGCTCCCTCGGCACCCTGGCGGTGATCCTTGAGGCCTCGGTCAGGGTGCTGCCCAAGCCGGCGGTGCAGATCACCCTGGTTCAGGAGGCCAATGAAGATCAGGCCGCCGGGCGCCTCGTCGCCTGGGGGCGAAAGCCCCTGCCGCTGAGCGCCAGCCTGTACCACGACGGCCGGCTGTGGGTCCGCCTGTCGGGCGCTGAGCAGGGCGTGGCCGCCGCGCGCGCGGTCATCGGCGGCGAAGAGGCCGACGGCGATATCTGGCGACAGACGCGGGACCAGACCCTGCCCTTCTTTCAGGGCGATGCGCCACTCTGGCGCGTCTCCCTGCCCACCGCCGCACAGGCCTTGGACCTGTCCGGTGCGACGCTGAGCGAATGGGGCGGTGCCCTGCGCTGGTTACGCTCCGACCTCTCGGCGGGTGCTATCCGGCGCCGCGCCGCCGCCCTCGGCGGCCATGCCATCCTGTTCCGGGGGCATGACGGAGTGTGCGAGGTCTTCCACCCCCTGCCGCCGGCCATGCTGCTACTCCACAAGCGCCTCAAGGCCGCCTTCGATCCGCGCGGCATCTTCAACCCCGGTCGCATGTACGCGGAACTCTGATGGAAACCCACCTCGCCGACGACCTGCGCGATACGCCCGAGGGCCGGGAGGCGGAGGCGATCCTGCGCGCCTGTGTGCATTGCGGCTTCTGCAACGCCACCTGCCCGACTTACCAGTTGCTGGGCGACGAGCTGGACGGGCCGCGCGGGCGCATTTACCTGATGAAGCAGATGCTGGAAGGGCGCCGGGTCACGGCGCGCACGCGCACCCACCTGGACCGCTGCCTGACCTGCCGCAACTGCGAGACCACCTGCCCGTCGGGCGTGCAATACGGCCGGCTGGTGGACATCGGCCGCGCGCTGCTGGAACAACGCGCCCCCCGCCCGCTGCCGGAACGCCTGGCCCGCGACGGACTGCGCCGGGGCCTGCAAGCGCCTCTACTGTTCAACCCGCTGCTCAAGGCTGGCCAAGGCGTGCGCGGTCTGCTGCCGGGATTCCTGCGCGGGCATGTGCCGCCCGCCCTCTCACCCCAGGGGGGAGGGGGGCAAAACCTGATGCGACCCACCACCCGGCATGCGCGCCGCATGCTGGTCCTGGAAGGCTGCGTGCAGCCCGGCCTGGCCCCGGAGACCAATGCCGCTGCCGCGCGCGTGCTGGATCGCCTCGGCATTCAGCTTGTCGCCACGCCGGGCGCCGGCTGCTGCGGCGCCATCGACCAGCACCTGGCCGCGACCGGTGATGCTTTGAATGCCATGCGCCGCAACATCGACGCCTGGTGGCCGGAGATCGAGAAAGGTGCCGAGGCTGTCGTCATGACTGCCAGCGGCTGTGGCGCGACGGTCAAGGAATACGGCCACCACCTGCGTCACGATGCCCGCTACGCGGAGAAAGCCAGACGGGTTTCCGAACTGACCCGCGACCTGGGCGAGGTGCTGGCGGCGGAAGACCTCTCCGCGCTACGCAAGGGCACGGCCAGGCGCATCGCCTTCCACCCGCCCTGCAGTCTGCAACACGGCCAGCAGGTGCGCGGGGTGATCGAGGCCATCCTCGCCGGCCTGGGACACGAACTGGTGCCGGTGGACGAGGCCCACCTATGCTGCGGTTCGGCGGGCACCTATTCGCTCCTGCAGCCGGAGATCGCCGGCCGGTTGCGCGAGCGCAAGCTGGACAACCTGCAAGCGCGCGGGCCCGAGTTGATCGCCACCGCCAACATCGGCTGCCAGATGCACCTGAAGGCCGACGCCGCAGTGCCGGTGGTGCACTGGATCACCCTGCTGCAGGGATAGATGCAAGGTTCAAGGTACAAGGCACAAGGTAGAAGAAACATCTAGGCTCCTCTTGCCTCTTGCCTCTTGC
>DEQR01000069.1:0-31487 GCA_002360535.1 Thiobacillus sp. UBA3361 | reverse complement strand
CTCTTGCCTCTTGCCTCTTGCCCGGCTGTAATACGTCCACAAAGGACAAGGGGAGGCCATCATGCCCATCACGGATTGGCCCGAGGACGAGCGTCCGCGCGAGAAACTGTTGGCGCGCGGCGCGGAGGCGCTGACTGACGCCGAGCTGTTGGCCATCTTTCTACGTGTCGGCGTGGCCGGGAAGACCGCCGTCGAACTGGCCCGCGACCTGCTCACCCACTTCGGTGGCCTCAACCGCCTGTTCGCTGCCGGTCAGGCCGAGTTCAGCGCCTTCCCCGGCATGGGGCCGGCCAAGTACGCGCAACTCCAGGCCGTGCTGGCCATGGCGAAACGGGCACTGGCTGAGGAGATGCGCCAGCGGGACACGCTCAGCTCTCCGACGGCGGTGCGCGATTTTCTGCGCCTCAACCTGGCCGGACTGGGCCATGAAGTGTTCATGGGCGTGTTCCTGGATACCCAGAACCGTGTGCTGGCGGTGGAGGAGCTGTTTCGCGGCAGCCTGACGCAGACGTCGGTCTATCCCCGGGAGGTGGTCAAGCGCGCCCTGGCCCACAACGCGGGCGGACTCATCTTCGCCCACAATCACCCCTCCGGCGTCGCCGAACCGAGCCAGGCCGACCGCTGGCTCACCGACCAGTTGAAGACCGCACTCGCCCTGGTGGACGTGAAGGTGCTGGACCATTTCATCGTCGCTGGCAGCCAGGGGGTGTCCTTCGCCGAGCGGGGGTGGCTTTGACCTGCCAACCTGGGCTGTGCTATAAAGCCGCTCTTTTTCGCGCAACGGATTTTTGGGGACCCGAATCATGGCCCGTGTATGTCAAGTGACCGGCAAGAAGCCGATGGTGGGAAACAACGTGTCCCACGCCAACAACAAGACCAAGCGTCGTTTCCTGCCCAATCTGCAGTACCGCCGCTTCTGGGTGGAGAGCGAGAACCGCTGGGTGCGTCTGCGTTTGACCAACGCCGGCCTGCGCCTGATCGACAAGAATGGCATCGACGCCGTGCTGGCCGACCTGCGTGCCCGCGGCGAACTGTAAGGAACTGAATCATGGCTAAAGGCGGACGCGACAAGATCAAGCTGGAATCCACGGCCGGCACCGGGCACTTCTACACCACCACCAAGAACAAGAAGACCATGCCCGAGAAGATGAGCATCATGAAATTCGACCCCAAGGCGCGCAAGCACGTGGAGTACAAGGAAACCAAGCTCAAGTAGCCGCTCAGTTTCCGAGTACCGAATGAAAAACCCCGCTAAGGCGGGGTTTTTTGTTGCCTCGGCACTGCGGGCTCACAGCTTGTGCAAGATTTCGTCGAGATCGGGCCGCGCAGCGGAAAGAATCACAAGCTTTCAGGCGTAGCTGCGCAGCTTCAGGGAAAACTGGCCCAGGGCGTCGATGCCGCTCTGCTCGGCCCGCTGGCACCAGTCCTGCAACTGACGCACGAGCTGGTCGGTGCTGGCGGTGGAGCGGCTCCACAGTGCGATGAGTTCCTGGCGCATCCGGTAGATGGTTTCCAGATGCGGGCTGCTGGACAGCAGGGTCATGAGCTTGGCCTTTTCGGTCTCTTTCAAGTCCTTCTGGTCCAGGCTCAGCCAGCGGCGCAGCTGCCGTATGCTGACCTCGGCCGGCAGATTGGGCACGGCCCCGCGCAGCTTCTCCAATTCCCTTGCGCAGACCTGCTTCATGGTGCGGGTGTAGCGGGTGAGGACGTCATAGCGATGGGTGATGATGGTGTTCAACAAATCGCTGTCGCAGAAGTGCTTGACCTCGCCCCAGCGCACGCGGGGCGCCACCTTCTTCACGTTGGCCAGGCCCAGGGTCTCCAGGGCGCGGATGTATAGCCAGCCGATATCAAATTCGTACCAGCGCGAGGACAGTTTGGCCGAGCTGCCGTAGGCGTGGTGGTTGTTGTGCAACTCCTCGCCGCCGATCAGGATGCCCCAGGGGACGATGTTGGTGCTGGCGTCCTCGCAGGTGTAGTTGCGGTAGCCCCAGTAATGGCCGACGCCGTTGATGACGCCGGCGGCGAAGAAGGGGATCCAGATCATCTGCACCGCCCAGATGGTGATGCCAATGGGGCCGAACAGGGCCAGGTCGATCAGGAACATGAACCCGATGCCCCACAGGTTGCGGCCGGAGTAGATGTGGCGCTCCAGCCAGTCATCCGGGGTGCCGCGGCCGTATTTGTCCAGGTCTTCGGCGTGCCGGGTCGCCTCGCCGTACAACTCGGCGCCCTGCCAGAGGACCTTCTTCAGGCCCAGCACCTGGGGGCTGTGGGGGTCTTCCGGGGTTTCGCACTTGGCGTGGTGCTTGCGGTGCACCGCCACCCATTGCTTGGTGACCATGCTGGTGGTCAGCCACAGCCAGAAACGGAAGAAATGGCTGGGTACGGGGTGCAGGTCCAGCGCCCGGTGGGCCTGGGCGCGATGCAGGAAGATGGTCACGGCGGCGATGGTGATGTGGGTCAGGGCCAGGGTGACCAGGACATAGCCCCACCAGGGAAGCTGGATCAGGCCGTTCAGGGAGTCGATCATGGGGGTCTCGTTAGGGAACAGGCGGACATTCTACAACCTGGTGCGGGACGCTCCGGGAGATTCGTCCCCCCGCCCCGTCACGGGGTCAGCCGCGCCAGGGCAGGGAATGGGTCCTGTGCCGCCGCCAGTTGGCGGCATAGGCCTCGGCCAGGCTGGGGTTTCCCCTCAGGAGCAGCAGGTTTTCCGCGTTGCGGGATTGGGCGGCGTGGGTGAAGTTGAAGCTGCCGGTGATCAGGACGGCGTCGGCGCTGCCCGCGTCCAGCACCATGACCTTGTCGTGGGCGGCGGCATGCTCTCCGTCCAGCCAGACCGGGACCCCCTGCCGGGCCAGCCAGGCCACCCGGTCAGTCTCGAGTCTGTCGGCCTGCACGCGGTCGGCGATGACGCGCACGTCCACGCCCCGGCGCATGGCTGTCACCAGGGCCGCGGCGATGTCCCGGTGGGTGAAGCTGTAGGCCTGCACCAGGATTTGCCGGCGGGCCTGGTGGACGGCGTCCACCACCAGGGCGGCGGCATCGTCGCCGGGCGTGAATGCAACCTGTGCCGTACCCTGCACGGTGAGCCGCAGGGGTTCACCGGCGGAGGCGAGGGCGGCGCAGCCGAGGGCCGCGATCCAGGTGAGGCGGCGGCCGTGTGGGCTCATGCAAGCTTTTCCATGACCGCCGCGAAAAAGCCGTCCGTGCCATGGATGGCCGGGTCCAGGCGCAGATACTCCTCCATTTCCAGGCCGATTCCCCGTGCGGCGAGCAGTTCGCCGATGGGCAGGCGGCGGAACTCGCCATGGCTGATGAGGAAGTCCTCCACGCCCTCCTCGTTTTCCTCCCGGAGCAGGCTGCATGTCGCATAGACCAGACGTCCCCCGGCCTTCACCAGGCGGCTGGCCGAACCCAGGATGGCCTTTTGCTTGTCGATGAGCTCGGCGACCGATTGCGGGCTTTGCCGCCATTTCAGGTCCGGGTTGCGGCGCAGCGTGCCCAGGCCGGAGCAGGGCGCATCCACCAGCACGCGGTCGAATTTGCCCGCGAGGCGCTTCAGCTTTGGGTCCGTCTCGCCGGAAATCAGCTGCGGATGGACGTTGGACAAGCCCGAGCGTGCCAGCCTGGGTTTCAGGTTGGCCAGGCGTTTTTCCGCCACGTCGAAGGCATACAGCCGGCCGCTGTTGTGCATCAGTCCGCCCAGCAGCAGGGTTTTGCCGCCCGCGCCGGCGCAGAAGTCGCACACCATTTCGCCACGCCGCGGGGCGGTGAGCAGGGCCAGCAGCTGGCTGCCCTCGTCCTGAACCTCGATGGCGCCGTCCAGGAAGAGGGTGTGGCGGTTGAGGGCAGGCTTGTCCTTGAGACGTAGGCCCAGGGGTGACCAGGGGGTGGGTTCGGCGGCGATGCCGTCACGGATCAATGCCGCCTGCGCGGCTTCCCGGCTGATCTTCAAGGGGTTGACGCGAATGTCCAGGGGGCCGGATCGATTGAGGGCGGACACCAGTGCCTCGGTCTTCGTACCGTATTGCTCCAGCAGCCTGTCGTACAGCCAATCCGGCACATCCTGGCGTGCCGCCGCGGGCAGATCGGACAACTCGGCGGCCTTGACGGTGCGCAGCC
This sequence comes from Thiobacillus sp. UBA3361, assembly GCA_002360535.1. Classification (GTDB taxonomy): domain Bacteria; phylum Pseudomonadota; class Gammaproteobacteria; order Burkholderiales; family Thiobacillaceae; genus UBA3361. The sequence goes on along the minus strand of DEQR01000069.1, from coordinate 27,359 downwards.
ATTCCAGTTCGACGGGCGAGACCTCGTCGCCGAACTGGCGCAGGTTGACGCCTCCGTGCCGGGCCAGCCAGGCCAGCAACAGGCGGCGCGGGGCGCGCCCCTGGGCCAGATGCTCCAGTGTCCGCAGATGGCGGATGACGCCGTAACTGGCTTCGGCGATTTGCGACCGGTCCTGCCGACCCAGCTTCGGCCTGCCGCGGAAGAAGGCCGAAAGCGCTGCGTCGGCGGGCCGGTCGAAGGTCAGCATGGCGCGCAGGGCGGCTTCGGTTTCAGGCAGACGCAACATCGCCATGCTCCATGAGAAAGTCGAGAAAAGTACGGGCCACCACGGTGCGCTGCCGCCCGGCGGGATAGACTGCGTACCACTGGCGGCGGATGGGGAAGCCCTGCACGTCGAGGATGGCGAACTGATCGGGGGTGTGCAAGCTGAGGGCGTGCCGGGATAGGACCGAAATGCCCATGTTGGCCAGCACCGCCTGCTTGATCGCCTCGTTGCCGCCCAGTTCCATGCGCGGCGTGAGGCTCAAACCCGAGGCGGCGAACAGCCGTTCCACTGCTTTGCGGGTGCCCGAGCCCGGCTCGCGCAGCAGCCAGGGTTCTTCCGCCAGTCGGGCCAGAGTAATGCCGCGCTTGCGCGCCAGCGGATGGTCGGGCGCCGCCAGCACCACCAGCGGGTTTTCCAGGAAGGGGATGGCGGTGACCGCCAGTCCTTCGGGCGGCTGGCCGAGGATGTACAAGTCCTCCAGGCCGGCGGAAAGACTCTCCAGCACCTGTTCGCGGTTGGTGACCCGCAGGCTGACCTTGACTCCCGGATGTTGTCGGGAAAACTCACCCAAAAGGCGCGGAATGAAATAGGTGGCGGTGGTGATGGCGACGATGCGCAGGCTGCCGCCGGTCAGACCGCGTCGGGCGACCAGGGACAGCTCATAGTTCTTGACTGCCCCCAGCACCTCGCGCGCGGTAGCCACCAAATCCTGGCCGTGTTCGGTCAGGCGCAGCCGCTTGCCACTCTGTTCCAGCAACGGATGGCCCACCGTCTCGGCGAGTTTCTTCAGCTGCATGGATACGCCGGGCTGTGACAGGTGCAACTCCTCGGCGGCACGCGACAGGGAGAGGTGGCGTGCGGCGGATTCGAAGACCTGAAGCTGACGCAGGGTGAGGTGAAGCATCTTTACCTGTAAAAGATCGCTCGGCGATTCTCGACATTCCCCTCACCGCGAGCGGGAGTGGAGAAGGGGGCGAGGGAATCTCGATTGGCCAATGGCCAAGCGAGATCAAATTATAAGCAATAGCTTATGCAACCTATCAAATATCATGATTTTTCCTTATGTGATGCGGGGTCTATAGTTCGCCCCATTCCACGCAGGGCCATTCCTGAAATTGGAATACCCAAATTTCGTATAAACACATCTCAAAAGGAGCAACTCATGGATCAGTCCGCGCGTTACGCCGACCTCAGCCTGAAGGAAGAAGACCTGATCAAGGGTGGCAAGCACATCCTCGTCGCCTACAAGATGAAGCCCGCTGCCGGCTATGGCTACCTGGAAGTGGCAGCCCACTTTGCAGCCGAATCCTCCACCGGTACCAACGTGGAAGTCTGCACCACCGACGATTTCACCAAGGGTGTCGATGCGCTGGTCTATCACATCGACGAAGCCACTGAAGAGATGCGGATCGCCTATCCGCTGGAACTGTTCGACCGCAACATGACCGATGGTCGCATGATGCTGGTGTCCTTCCTGACCCTGGTCATCGGTAACAATCAGGGCATGGGCGACGTTGAGCACGCCAAGATGTATGACTTCTACATGCCCGAGCGCGCCATCCAGCTGTTCGACGGCCCCTCCCGCGACATCTCCGACATGTGGCGCATCCTGGGCCGCCCGGTGGTCAACGGCGGCTACATCGCCGGCACCATCATCAAGCCCAAGCTGGGCCTGCGTCCCGAGCCGTTCGCTCACGCTGCTTACCAGTTCTGGCTCGGTGGCGACTTCATCAAGAACGACGAGCCCCAGGGCAACCAGGTGTTCTGCCCGGCCAAGAAGGTCTACCCGCTGGTCTATGACGCCATGAAGCGCGCCCAGGACGAAACCGGCCAGGCCAAGCTGTTCTCCGCCAACATCACCGCCGACGACCACTATGAAATGTGCGCCCGCGCCGACTTCATCCTGGAAACGTTCGGCCCCGATGCCGACAAGGTCGCCTTCCTGGTGGACGGCTACGTGGGTGGCCCCGGCATGGTGACCACCGCTCGTCGCCAGTACCCCGGTCAGTACCTGCACTACCACCGTGCCGGCCACGGCGCCGTCACCTCCCCGTCCGCCAAGCGTGGCTACACCTCCTTCGTGCTGTCCAAGATGTCCCGCCTGCAGGGTGCTTCCGGCATCCACGTCGGCACCATGGGCTACGGCAAGATGGAAGGTTCCAAGGATGACCGCATCCTGGCCTACATGATCGAGCGCGACGAGTGCCAGGGCCCGGTGTACTTCCAGAAGTGGTATGGCATGAAGCCCACCACCCCCATCATCTCCGGCGGCATGAACGCCCTGCGTCTGCCGGGCTTTTTCGAGAACCTGGGCCACGGCAACGTCATCAACACCTCCGGTGGCGGCTCCTACGGCCACATCGACAGCCCCGCTGCCGGCGCCATCTCCCTGCGCCAGTCCTACGAGTGCTGGAAGGCCGGCGCCGATCCGATCGAGTGGGCCAAGGAGCACAAGGAATTCGCTCGCGCCTTCGAATCCTTCCCGGGCGACGCCGACAAGCTGTACCCGGGCTGGCGCGAGAAGCTGGGCGTGCACAAGTAAGCCCTATTTAGGGCGGGTCAGGCCGCAAGGCCGAAACCCGCCGTCCAACGTGGATGGTGGGTTACGCAATTGCGTCGCTAACCCACCCTACGAACGCCCCCAACCGGGGGCGTTTTACTTCCGGGCTCGGTAACCCGGATCGTGATGTGGATATACAGTCCGCATCCAAACGAGGCTCGAACGGGCGGCGTTTGCATGCGGATTTGCACAGGAGAGCAGCCATGACGGACAAGACACAATACAAAGTCCACAAGGAACCCTACTACCAGCCCCAGGGCAACGAGGTTGCCCTGTATGAGGCCGCCTATCGCAACCGCCTGCCGGTGATGGTCAAGGGCCCCACCGGCTGCGGCAAATCGCGGTTCATCGAATACATGGCCTGGAAACTCGACAAGCCGCTGATCACCGTCGCCTGCAACGAGGACATGACCGCCTCCGACCTGGTCGGCCGCTACCTCCTGGAAGCCAACGGCACCCGCTGGCTGGACGGCCCGCTGACCACCGCCGCGCGCATCGGCGCGATTTGTTATCTCGACGAGATCGTCGAGGCGCGTCAGGACACCACCGTGGTGATCCACCCCCTGACCGACCACCGCCGCACCCTGCCCCTGGACAAGAAGGGCGAACTGATCGAGGCGCACCCGGATTTCCAGCTGGTGATCTCCTACAACCCCGGCTACCAGTCCCTGATGAAGGACCTGAAGCAATCGACCAAGCAGCGCTTCACCGGCTTCGACTTCGACTACCCGGACGCCCAACTGGAGACCACCATCCTGGCCAAGGAGACCGGCCTGGACGCAGCCACCGCCGGCAAGCTGGTGAAGATCGGCCAGACCGCCCGCAACCTGAAGGGCCATGGCTTGGACGAAGGCATCTCCACCCGTTTGCTGGTCTATGCCGCCACCCTCATCAAGGACGGCGTCAATCCGGTGGAGGCCTGCCAGATGGCCCTTGTGCGGCCGATCACCGACGACGCGGACATTCGCGAAACGCTGGATCACGCCATCGACGTCACCTTCGTGTGATGCGCGTAGGGCGCAATAAGGCGTAAGCCGCATTGCGCCGGATGCGGGACGGTGCAATGCGCTGCGCTTATTGCACCCTACATGGGATTTGCAAATGACCAAAACCGAATACCAACACCCCCTGATGCAGGCCTACTGGGTCCAGCTCGACACCCGGTTCGCGCAGGTGGAAGAGGTGTTCGAGGACGTCATGGCCGAGGCCCTCGCGGTCCTGTCGCGCGAGGATATCCACCATTTTCTGGACGCGGCGCGCGTCATCGGCAAGCTGGGGCGCGGCGTCGAGCCCATGCTCGCCTTCCTGGAGGAATGGCCCTCGGTGGTCAAGGCCCTGGGCGAGGAGGCCGTGCTCACCGACGTCATGGCCTTCGTCATGCGCATGCAGAAGTCGCCCAACGGCAAGGCCATCACCCCCTTCCTGCAAACCCTGGCGCCGGTGGCCCGCAAACAGCATTCGCGCGAGCAGATGCGCCACTACATCGAGATCGCCGACGACCTGATGGCGCGCACCACGGGCTCCATCCACGGCCATCACACCACCTTCCCCAGCCCCGGCCTGCCGGAGTTCTTCCAGCAGGCGCCCTTCCTGTTCAGCCAGCTGTCCATGGGCGGGGTACGCAACTGGGTGGACTACGGCGTCCGCAACTACCGCACCCACCCGGAGCGGCAGACCGACTACTTCAGCCTGCAATCCGCCGATGCCCGCGCGGTGCTGCAACGCGAACGCCACGGCACCCTGTTCGCCGACGTGGAACGCAAGCTGGACCTCTACCTGCGCGGCCTGTGGCGCGATCCGGACCAGCTGGTGCCGTACTCCACCGCCTTCGACGAACTGCGCAAGCCGGTGCCGTACTACGACAGGCTGGGTATGCGGGTGCCGGATGTGTTCGACGACTTCATTCTCCCTCTCCCGCTTGCGGGAGAGGGAGTAAAGATCAGCGGCCTCGACCGCTACCGCGCCGTGCTCGCCCACATGGTCGGCCACCGGCGCTGGAGCCGGCCGATGGTGGCCGACAACTACAGCCCCTTCCAACGCATGGCGGTGGAGTTCTTCGAGGATTGCCGGGTCGAGAACCTGCTGATCCGCGAATACCCCGGCCTGCGCCGCATCTTCGTCGCCCTGCACCCGAAACCCGTGGAAGGCGCTTGCGACCCGGAAACCACTTCCTGCCTGCGCCACCGGCTGGCCATGCTGTCGCGCGCCCTGATCGACCCGGAACACCCCTACGGCGACCCGCAGCTCCTGGATTTCGTGCGTCGCTTCCACGACCTGCTCGCCAAGGGCGAATCCAGCAGCCGCGAGATCGCCGACCTGGCGCTGCATTACGTCGCCCGCACCCGCCTGCAGAGCGACCAGTTCGCCAAGGTCTGGTTCGACGACACGGTCATCGACTACCGCGACGACAACCGCCACCTCTGGCAGTACATCGAGGACAGCGACGACGAGGAGTTCTTCGACGACCCGGACAAGAAGCTCAAGAAGGAATCCGAGGTCCAGTCCCTGCCGCCGCGCCACTACCCGGAGTGGGACTACCACAGCCAGACCTACCGCCCCGACTGGGTCAGCCTCTATGAGCACCTGCATCCCAAAGGCAACCCGGCCGACATCGACCGCCTGCTGCAAAAACACGACGCCTTGGCCAAGCGGCTGAAGCGCATCCTCGACCTGCTCAAACCGCAAGACAAAGTGCGCATCCGTTACCAGGAGGAAGGCAGCGAACTGGACCTGGACGTGGCCATCCGTTCGCTGATCGATTTCAAGGGCGGCGCCAACCCCGATCCGCGCATCAACATGAGCCACAAGACCAGCGGCCGCAACCTGGCCGTGTCGCTGCTCCTGGACCTGTCCGAATCGCTCAACGAAAAGGTCGCCGGCTCCGAACAAACCATCCTGGAGCTGAGCCAGGAGGCGGTGTCCCTGCTCGCCTGGGCCATCGAGCGCCTGGGCGACCCCTTCGCCATCGGCGGCTTCTACTCCAACACCCGCCACGACGTGCGCTTCGTGCACATCAAAGGCTATGGCGAACCGTTCAACGACGAGGTGAAGTCGCGCATGGCCGCAATGCAGGCCGGCTGGTCCACGCGCATGGGTGCCGCCCTGCGCCACGCCGCGCACTACCTGGAAGCGCGCCCGGCGGACAAGAAGCTGCTGCTGGTGCTCACCGACGGCCAACCCGCCGACGTGGACAGTCCGGACGAACGGCTATTGATCGAAGACGCCCGCCGCGCGGTCAAGGAACTCGACCAGCAAGGCATCTTCACCTACTGCATCAACTTGGACCCCAAGGCCGACGAATACGTCAGCGACATCTTCGGCCACCGCTACAGCGTCATCGACAACATCCAGCGCCTGCCCGAACGCTTGCCGGAGCTTTTCATGGCGCTTACGAAGTAACCGGAAGCAAGCGTCATGACAGTGGCTTGCATGGCGTACACCTCGTGAAATTCGCCTTCGTGCACCGTCGGCCGAAAGTCCTGGGATGCGTCATCCCATCGCACACCCGGCGACACGGACTGCCATCGCGGCCATCGCCAGTTGGCTTAAAGAGTTTTCCTACTGTGTCCGATATAGCCGCAGTATCATTTTCGATATTTTTCGTTGGGGAGCAATGAATCATGGCCAGTACCAAGAAACCGTCCGACACCGCAGCAACCAAGAAGGTCGGCACCGCCACCAAGGCGGCCGCGTCCGAGAAGCCGAAGGCAACTGTGAAGGCCGCCGCGAAGCCGGCCGCCGCAAAGCCTGCGGGCGAAAAAGTGGCCGCCAAGAAAGCCGCGCCGGCGAAGGCTGCCGCGCCCGCCAAGAAAGCCACACCCGAAAAGGCTGCAACGCCCGCCAAGAAAGCCGCGCCGGCGAAGGCCGCCGCGCCCGCCAAGCCGCGTGCGGCCAAGTCCGCAACAGCCGCGACCACGACGAGCAAAACGGCCAAGAAAGCCTCTGCGTCGCCTGTTTCTCTTGAGCAGCGTCTCCACTACATCGAGGTCGCCGCCTATTACATTGCTGAACGGCGCGGTTTCCACGGCAACAATGCCGCGGAGGACTGGGCGCAGGCGGAGAAGGAGATCGACCAGCTGCTGGCCGATGGGCGCCTCAACATGCCGACTTGAATCCGTTGGCGTCATAGCGTGGCCTCCTCCCGTCAGGAGGCCCGTCAACAGCGCCGGGCTTCAACCCGGTGCATTCCGGGGTCCGGAAGCGGACGGGCGCATTGCCTTCACTTCCGGGCTTGCACTGCCGCTCTGTCCCAGCAGGAAATCCAGGAACGCGCGCGCGACCACCGAGATCTTCCGCCCTGCCGGATAGACGGCGTACCAATGGCGCTGGATGGGGAAACCTTCCGCGTCCAGCACGGCAAACTGTCCGGGTTGATGCAGGACCAAGGCGTGGCTGGAAAGGGCCGAGACCCCCAGGCCGGCCAGGATGGCCTGCTTGATGGCCTCGTTGCTGCCCAGTTCAAGCCGCGGGCGGATTTCCAGGCCGTGTTCCTGGAACAGCCGCTCGATGGCCTTGCGTGTGCCGGATCCGGCCTCGCGCATGATCCAGGGCTCCGTGGCCAGCCGCTTCAATGACAGATGTTTTTCCTTGGACAGGGGGTGGTCCGGGGCGGCCAGCACCACGATGGGGTTGTCCATGATGGGCGTGGCCACCACGTCGATCTCCTCCGGTGGCGTGCCCAGCAGGTAGAGGTCATCCAGGTTGTCTGCCATGCTGGCCAGCACCTGTTCCTTGTTGGTGACCCGCAATGAGACGTCGATCCCCGGATGCAGCTTGCTGAATTCCCCCAGCAGCCGGGGTGCGAAGTAGGAGGCGGTAGTGATGGCCATGAGCTTAAGCTTGCCCTTCTCCAGGCCCCTGCGTTGAGCCACCGACATGGTGTAGCGGTCCAGGATGGCGAATATCTCCCGGGTGGCCTGGGCCAGTTCCTGGCCGTCCTCCGTGAGCAGCACCTTCTTGCCCACCTGTTCCACCAGAGGTGCGCCCACGGTGTCGGTGAGCTTCTTCATCTGCATGGAGACCGTGGGCTGGGTCAGGTAGAGCTCCTCGGAGGCCCGGGTGAAGCTGCCCAGGCGGGCGATGGCCTCGAAGATTTCCAGTTGGCGGAAGGTGGTGTGGTGGCGCATGGCGGATGCCGCTTCAGATAAACATAGATAAAAGTCTATCTAAAAAATAGAAAAAAGTGACTGTTCTTTATGTTTTGCTGGATTCAAGATGCGCCCACCTCGGATTGGAAAGCCTCTGATCCGCTGGACTGATCTCAATCCCTGAAGGAGCGACACATGGCTGTGAAGACCTACAACGCTGGCGTGAAAGAGTACCGCCAGACCTACTGGATGCCCGAATACACCCCCCTGGATACCGACATCCTGGCCGTATTCAAGATCACCCCCCAGCCCGGCGTGGACCGTGAAGAAGCCGCCGCCGCCGTGGCCGCCGAGTCTTCCACCGGCACCTGGACCACCGTGTGGACCGACCTGCTGACCGACCTGGACTACTACAAGGGCCGCGCCTACGCCATCGAGGACGTCCCCGGTGACGACACCTGCTTCTACGCCTTCATCGCCTACCCCATCGACCTGTTCGAAGAGGGCTCCGTGGTGAACGTGTTCACCTCCCTGGTGGGCAACGTGTTCGGCTTCAAGGCCGTGCGCGCCCTGCGCCTGGAAGACGTGCGCTTCCCCATCGCCTACGTGAAGACCTGCGGCGGCCCGCCCCACGGCATCCAGGTCGAGCGCGACATGATGAACAAGTACGGCCGTCCCCTGCTGGGCTGCACCATCAAGCCCAAGCTGGGCCTGTCCGCCAAGAACTACGGCCGTGCCGTGTACGAGTGCCTGCGCGGCGGCCTGGACTTCACCAAGGACGACGAGAACGTCAACAGCCAGCCCTTCATGCGGTGGCGTCAGCGTTTCGACTTCGTCATGGAAGCCATCAACAAGGCCGAGCGTGAGACCGGCGAGCGCAAGGGCCACTACCTGAACGTGACCGCTCCCACCCCGGAAGAGATGTACAAGCGTGCCGAGTACGCCAAGGAAATCGGCGCTCCCATCATCATGCACGACTACATCACCGGCGGCTTCTGCGCCAACACGGGCCTGGCCAACTGGTGCCGTGACAACGGCATGCTGCTGCACATCCACCGCGCCATGCACGCCGTTCTGGACCGCAACCCCCACCACGGTATCCACTTCCGCGTGCTGACCAAGATCCTGCGTCTGTCCGGCGGTGACCACCTGCACTCCGGCACCGTCGTGGGCAAGCTGGAAGGCGACCGCGAAGCCACCCTGGGCTGGATCGACATCATGCGCGACAGCTTCAACAAGGAAGACCGCAGCCGCGGCATCTTCTTCGATCAGGACTGGGGTTCCATGCCCGGCGTGATGCCCGTCGCCTCCGGCGGTATCCACGTGTGGCACATGCCCGCCCTGGTCAACATCTTCGGTGACGACTCCGTGCTGCAGTTCGGTGGTGGCACCCTGGGCCACCCCTGGGGCAACGCCGCCGGCGCCGCCGCCAACCGCGTCGCCCTGGAAGCCTGCGTGGAAGCCCGCAACAAGGGTGTCGCCGTGGAGAAGGAAGGCAAGACCGTCCTGACCGAAGCCGCCAAGAACAGCCCCGAACTGAAGATCGCCATGGAAACCTGGAAAGAGATCAAGTTCGAGTTCGACACCGTGGACAAGCTGGACGTGGCGCACAAGTAACCGAGGCCGTAGGGTGGGTTAGGCCGTAGGCCGTAACCCGCCGGATCACCATGGTGGGTTACGCCGCTGGGCGGCTAACCCACCCTACAGAATCTGAAAGGAAACAGAAATGTCTGAAGTGATGGATTACAAAAGCCGCGTGAGCGATCCCTCCAGCCGCAAGTTCGAGACCTTCTCCTACCTGCCGGCCATGAATGCGGGCGACATCCGCAAGCAGGTGGAGTACCTGGTGTCCAAGGGCTGGAACCCTGCCATCGAGCATACCGAGCCCGAGTACCTGATGGATTCCTACTGGTACATGTGGAAGCTGCCCATGTTCGGCGAGACCGACATCGACCGCATCCTGGGCGAGGCGGAGGCCTGCCACAAGGCCAACCCCAACAACCACGTTCGCCTGGTGGGCTATGACAACTTCGCCCAGTCCCAGGGCGCTGCCATGGTGATCTACCGCGGCAAGACCGTCTAAGCACGCGGCGGGGATAACCTGCGAAGGCCCCGCCGCTGCAAGGTGGCGGGGCTTTTTCTTGATGCCGGATTTCACATCACGTTTTGTCGAGACGTGAAACGTGAAAACCTGAGCCGGACGGAACGTCCGACTCATTTCACCTTTCACTGTTTCCCCCAGGAGACCTTCATGAGCAACATCATCGACCAGTACCGCATCACCCAGGAACCCTACTACCGCCCCGTGGCCGACGAGGTGGAACTGTTCGAGGCCGCCTATTCCGTGCGCATGCCCATGATGCTCAAGGGCCCCACCGGCTGCGGCAAGACCCGCTTCGTGGAATACATGGCCCACAAGCTGGGCAAGCCCCTGATCACCGTGGCCTGCAACGAGGACATGACCGCTTCCGACCTGGTGGGACGCTTCCTGCTGTCTGCCTCCGGCACCGAGTGGCAGGATGGCCCCCTGGCCATCGCCGCCCGCCATGGCGCCATCTGCTACCTGGACGAAGTGGTGGAAGCCCGCCAGGACACCACCGTGGTGATACACCCCCTGACCGACAACCGTCGTGTGCTGCCCCTGGAGAAGAAGGGCGAGCTGGTCCATGCCCACCCAGATTTCCAGATCGTCATCAGCTACAACCCCGGCTACCAGTCCCTGATGAAGGACCTGAAGCAATCCACCAAGCAGCGCTTCGGCGGCCTCGACTTCACCTACCCGGACCACGCCATCGAGACCGAGATCGTTGCCCACGAGTCCGGCGTGGACGCGGGCATCGCCGGCAAGTTGGTGTCCATCGCCGAACGCAGCCGCAACCTCAAGGGTCACGGCCTGGATGAAGGCCTGTCCACCCGCATGCTGATCTACGCAGGCTCCCTGATCGCCAAGGGCGTGAACCCCATGGCCGCCTGCCGCGTGGCCCTGGTGCGTCCCATCACGGACGATCCGGACATGCGGGATGCCCTGGACGCGGCGGTGAGCACCTTCTTCTGAGGCGGCGCCGACATGCTACCTTGATGTGCGTTCCATGAGGGCGCGCAGACATTGTTGCTTTGGCGGCCCGGCCACGCGGCCGGTTCGCCACCATGATCCGGAGTAAGTCATGTCCATCAACCTAGCCGACTACGCCGAACTGCTAGAAGACCTGTCCGAGCACAGCCGCAAGGCCCTGGAGGCCAACTGGCACGAGGCCACCAAGGTGTTCTCGCCGCGCGGCCTGGACAACTACCTGAAGGGCGTGTCCGCCATCCGCGGCCTGGGCCGGGGCGATTCCCTGGTGGAGACCTGGATCGAGGAAGCCCCCATGGTCGCCAAGGAAGTGGGCGAGGATGTGGTGGGGGATCTGGCCACCGCGTCCCTGATGCTGGCCTCCAAGACCTCGGGCGCGGTGATCGAACTGCTGCTGGCCACCTCCGCCACGGCGGCCAACCGCCTGGGCGACGCCCAGCTGTTCCTCAACTACCTGCAGTTCATCAACACCCTCATCGCCCAGGCTCCCCGGGGCGTGCGGCCCATGCTGGACAAGCTGGACGTGCTGTTCCAGAACCTGACCCTGGGCGGCCTGCGCCGCTGGGCCCTGTGGGGCGCCCACGCCCACCGTACCAACTACGAGGAGCAGATCAAGTACTTCGGCCTGCAGACCAAGGAATCCCTGGCCATGCTCCAGAAGGAGCGCAAGGGCACCCTGCTGGTGGACGTGCAGCGCCGCATCAACATGTATCTGCGTGCCCTGTGGGCCCGGGACTTCTTCATGCGCCCCACCTCCGGCGACTTCGAGACCCGGGAGGGCTACCGCCCCTACATCGAGGACTATCTGCTGCACGTGCCGGATGCCTTCGACGACTTCGTGCCCTGCGAAGGGTGCGAGCCGGTCAGCGGCCTGGAGTTGTATCGCGCCACGGCGGCCCACTGCGCCGCCCACGTGGTGGAAACCCAGGTGCCCATCTCCGCCGAGGCCCTGAACCCCCTGCAGATGGCGGTGATCTCCGTGATCGAGGATGCCCGGGTGGAGACCCTGTCCATCCGCCGCTTCCCGGGCCTTAAAGCGTTGTGGAGCAAGTTTCACATCGCCACGCCGGACCGCTCCGCCAGTGCTGGCGACTACCTGAACCGCTTGGCCCGCGCCCTGCTGGACGAGACCTACCAGGACGACGACTCCTGGATCGCGGAAGGACGGATGTTGTTCGCCCAGGCCCAGGACAAGCTCCAGACCAACCTCACCTCCTGGGATATCGGCGTGCAACTGGCCCATTCCTTCAGCCAGAAGCGGATTGCCTTCAACCCCCGCACCGACCTGCTGGAGGCCCCCTACCGGGACGACAACCGCTACTTCTGGGCCTTCCAGGAGTTCGATTTCGCCAAGGCGGCCAGCGCCGGCTACGAGTCCGTCAAGCAGGTGCGCAAGTACGTCAACGTGATGGAGATGGCCAACGAGATCGACGTGGAGACCGCCGGCGAAGACGCCCAGGAGATCTGGGTGCTGGCCACCGAGCTGTTCCCCTACGAGAACATCGGCGACCAGTACGGCGGCATCTACGACGGCAAGTCCTTCAACGAGCTGGAAGGCAAGGAGCCCATGTCGGACCCGTTCCACTATTCGGAATGGGACTACCAGATCCAGCTGGAGCGCCCGGCCTGGGCCACGGTGCTGGAAAAGCGCGCCAAGCAGGGTGACTTGCAGCTCATCAACGACATCACCGCCCAGTACAAGCGGGAGATCCACCGCATGAAGTTCCTGCTGGATGCCATGCAGCCGCAAGGCGTGCAGCGCATCCGCAAGCTGGAGGACGGCGACGAGATCGACATCAACGCCGCCATCCAGAGCTTCACCGACATCCGCCTGGGCAACCAGCCGGACCCGCGCATCATGATGCGCAGCGTGCGCAAGACCCGGGACTTCTCCATCCTGGTGCTGCTGGACCTGTCCGAGTCCACCAATGAGATGGTGCAGGACCAGGACTACTCGGTGCTGGACCTGACCCGCCGCGCCTGCGTGCTCCTGTCCGACGCCATCTCCAAGGTGGGGGACCCCTTTGCCATCCACGGCTTCTGTTCCGATGGTCGCCACGACGTGGAGTACTACCGCTTCAAGGACTTCGACCAGCACTGGGACGAGGAGCCGAAGGCGAAACTGGCGGGCATGACCGGCCAGCTCTCCACCCGCATGGGGGCGGCCATCCGCCACGCCGGCCACCACCTGAAGCTGCAACGCTCCGCCAAGAAGCTGCTCATCGTCATCACCGACGGCGAGCCCGCCGACATCGACGTGCGCGATCCCCAATACCTGCGCATGGACACCAAGAAGGCGGTGGAGGACGTGGCCAAGCATGGCGTCATCACCTACTGCATGAGCCTGGACCCCCGCGCGGACAACTACGTGTCACGCATCTTTGGGCAGAAGAACTACATGGTGGTGGACCACGTGGAGCGGCTTCCCGAGAAGTTGCCGCTCCTGTACGCTGGCCTGACCCGCTGACGGAGGCCTCATGCTCAAGGCATGCAACATCGTGTCGGCCCTGGACAGGGCCGGCGCCTTCCAGGCCCCGGCCTCCTCCACTGATGACACACAGGACGAATCCATGAAGGACAACATCTACGTCGGCTTCAGCAACGACAAGCACGGTATGACCCAGTTGGGCCGCATCGTGCTGGACGGCTGGCTGTTCGGCTTCATTCCCGAGTCGGAGGACTGCGCCGGCTGGGCGTTCGGCCGCATGCAGATGCTCATGGACAAGGTGCAGGAGGAGTGGGACAAGTACGGCAACCTGCCCAGCCGCCTGCCGGACGAACTGCGCCAACGCCACGCCGAGCTCTACACCAAGGCCATGGAACTGGCCAAGTCCAAGGGCTGGGACCCCGAGTTGGGCGACGACGACTGAACGTCTGGCTGGCACGTCGCGCGGGCGCCCGCGCTTCTATCCTTTCCTGAATAGGCCGCTGCGAGCTGCTTCGCTGACCGCCACCACAGCGGGATGGGTCAGTCGTCTTTCCGCCGAAATGGCGAAGAAACGCTCACGCATGTCCTCCGTCCGCCCAAGCATGACAACCCCGTAGTGCGCTTCGATTTCCCGTGCCATGGCCACGGGCGCGGGGAAGACGCCGGCGCCTGACTGACCGAAGGCCTTCATCAACGCCGAATCGTCGAACTCGGCGACCACGCGCGGCCGCAGACCCTGGCGCTCCATCCAGCGCATGAGTGGGGCACGCAGTGCGCTGTCCTCGCCGGGGATCAGCATGGGCGCGCCGTTAAGGCTGGCGGGAAAGTCCGTCCCCAGGCGCGCGGCGAGGTCGGGCGCGGTAAAAAAGGCCACGCCGCATTCGCCCAGCAGGTGGCTGTGGCCCTTTACGTCCAGTCCCGGCGGCATGGGGCGGTCGGCCAGCACCATGTCCAGGCGGTGGATGGCTAGATCCGCCAGCAGCCGTTCCAGCCTGTCCTCCCGGCAGGTCAGGCGGATCGGATCGGACAGGGTCAGCACGGGCGCGAGCAACTGGTGCGCGATGGATTTCGGCACCACGTCGGCGATGCCGACGCGGAATGGGGTGGCGAGTTCCTCCGGTCCGCCGCGCAGCAGCGCTTCCAGTTCCGCGCTGACCTGGAAAATCTCCTCGGCGTAGGACAAGGCGAGCTTGCCGGTTTCCGACAGTTCCATGCGCCGCCCTTCGCGGTGAAATAAGGACGCCCCTACCCGCCGCTCGAACTGGCTGAGCTGGCCGGAGAGTGTCTGTGGCGTGAGGTGCAGCCGCTCCGCCGCCCGGTTGACGCCACCGTATTTGGCTACGGCGAGAAAGTAATGCAGGTGCTTGAAATTGAGCATGACGGTTCATCTTCGTGTTCGATATTTTCGAATTAAGCACCAAGAATTAACTGTTTGTCTCGAATTAAAACAGGCATTCATACTGAACCCACCTTCATCCCCAATCAGGAGAACCGGATGCGCATCGATATCCAAACCCACGGTTTCAGCCTCACGCAGGGCCTGCGCGAGTATGTCGAGAAGCGCCTGGCCTACGACTTGTCCCATGCCGGCGACAGCATCATGCGTCTCACCGTGCGCCTGTCCGACATCAATGGCCCGCGCGGCGGAGACGACAAGCGTTGCCTGATCGAGGCGCGCCTGAAGCAGGCCCCCGCCGTGGTGATCGAGGATGTGGAGGCCGATCTCTATGTGGCTATCGACCGTGCCGCTGAACGCGCTGGGCGCACGCTGGCGCGACGCCTGGCGCGACAACGGGAATTCGCGCCGGCCATACCGGTAGCGCCGGAAACCGAATCGCAGCCATGCCCCACAAACTGATCACCCTGGCGGCGCAGCGGCTGCGCGCCGGCGGCGTGGTGGCATTCCCCACCGAGACCGTCTATGGTCTTGGTGCCGATGCCCGCAACGAGAATGCGGTGCTGCGGGTGTTCGAGATCAAGGGGCGCCCCGCGGATCACCCTCTGATCGTGCATCTGGCCGAGGCCGGGCAGGCGAGCGCATGGGCCGCCGAGATAACCGAACCCGCGCGGCGGTTGATGGCGCGCTTTTGGCCAGGGCCGCTGACCCTGGTGCTTCCGGCGCGCGACGATGTCCCCCGCGTGGTGACCGGCGGCCAGGACAGCGTGGCGTTACGCGTGCCCAATCACCCCCTGGCCCTGGCCTTGCTGCGCGAGTTTAGCGGCGCGAATGGAGACGCGCATGGGGGAGGTCTCGCGGCGCCGTCGGCGAATCGCTTCGGCGCCGTGAGTCCCACCGAGGCCCGGCATGTACGCGCCGCGTTCGGTACCCAGGTGGACCAGGTTCTGGACGGCGGACCCTGCCGCTTTGGGCTGGAATCCACCATCGTCTCCCTGCTCGATGAACGTCCGCGCGTGTTGCGCCCTGGCGTGCTGCCGCTTTCCGCCCTGCGAGAGGTGCTGGGCGAAGACGGCATCGAGCATAGCGCCTCGTCCGATTCGGCCGCGCCCGCCACGCTGCGCGTGCCCGGCGCCCTGGCGGCCCATTACGCGCCTGCCACCCCCTTGGAAATTCACACCATCGACGCCTTGGCCGACCGAGCCACAACGCTGCTCGATCAGGGTTTGCGCATCGCGGTGCTGCGCCGCAACCGGAACCTGCGCAGCCAGGGCCTGCCGCCCGCGTTGCCCCAGTTTCTGCTGCCGGCCCGGGTGGAGCCCTACGCCCGCAGCCTGTATGCCCGCCTTCGGGAACTCGATCGTTTCGCCTTCGATTGCGTGCTGGTCGAAGCGCCACCGGTCGATGAAACCTGGTGGGCGGTCAACGACCGCCTGGCGCGCGCGGCGGCGCAGTGGCCGCCCCGTGTACCTCTGGCCGAGCTGACGCGTGCTTCACATTGGAGAATTCCATGAACAAATCCCTGCCATTCGCCGCCGCGCGGTTCGCCCCCCGCTTCTTCCAGGTACGCCGCGGCACCTGGATCGGCGTCGGCGTCGGGTTGATGGTCCTGACCGGCTTGCTGATCTGGGCGGCCCTCGCCCTGATGGGCTGGTTCCTCGGTCAGGTGCAAGCCTGGAATGCGGCGGCGCCGGAAGCCGCGCGGGGGGCACTGGCGACGGTGGAGCAGCAGGTGGAACAGGTGGCTCCGGGCATACGGGAGAAGGTGGCTGCGGTCGAGTTTATCCTCACGCCGGCGGACAGGCCGCGGCGGGATGTTTCCGGCACGGATTTCGCGCCCGTGGCGCGTTATCCGGGGCTCGCCCGCACCTTCTGGCACCGCGAAGGCAAGCGGGTCGCCGTGCACTACGAGGGGCGGGCGGACTACGCGGCGGTGCTCGACCATTACCTCCAGGGCTTCGCCTCGCTGGGCTATACGCAGGAAACGCAATCCGCCGCGCCCGAAGCCGAGACCCATGTCTGGATCAAGGGCAAGAAACGGTACGTCGCCAAGATCGCCAGCGAACCCAAGGGCATGGTCTCCGTCGACATCGAAACCACCCTCGATTGATCGCCCCACTGAATGGAAACGCCCGTGAATCCCGTCCTCTCCGTCGGCGAGCCCTGGATGTGGGCCGCCTTCACCGCCTTCGTGCTGGTGATGCTGGCCCTGGACCTGTTCGTCTTCGGCGGCAGGAAGGCGCACAAGGTCAGCGTGAAGGAGGCCGCGCTCTGGTCGCTGGCCTGGTTCGGCCTGGCGCTGCTGTTCAACGCCGGCCTGTGGTGGCATCTCACGGGCACGGCCGGGCAGGAGGTGGCCGACCGCAAGGCGCTGGAGTTCTTCACCGGCTATCTGATCGAGAAGTCGCTGTCGGTGGACAACGTGTTCGTCTTCCTGCTGATCTTCGGCGCCTTCCACGTCGCCCCCGAATACCAGCGCCGAGTCCTGATCTACGGCGTGCTCGGCGCCATCGTCATGCGCGCCGTCATGATCCTGGCCGGCGCCTGGGTGGTGCGCGAGTTCGCCTGGGTGTTGTACCTGTTCGGCGCCTTCCTAGTCATCACCGGCATTCGCATGCTGGTCATGGCGGAGAAGACGCCCGACCTGGAGCAGAACCCGGTACTGAAATTCGCCCGCCGGCATCTGCGCATTTCCGAGGAACAGCACGGCGAGCGCTTCACCGTCATGAAGGACGGCGTGCGCTATTTCACGCCCCTGTTCCTGGTGCTGATCCTGATCGAGGTCACCGACCTGGTGTTCGCGGTGGATTCCATCCCGGCCATCTTCGCCATCACCACCGACCCGTTCATCGTCTTTACCTCCAACATCTTCGCCATCATGGGCCTGCGCGCGCTGTACTTCCTGCTGGCCGACGTGGCCGACCGCTTCCACCTGTTGAAGTACGGCCTGGCCATGGTGCTCACCTTCATCGGCGCCAAGATGCTCATCGCGCCCTGGTACCACGTGCCGGTGCAGGCCTCGCTGGCCATCGTCGCCGTGCTGATCGGCGCCAGCGTGCTCGCCAGCCTGATCGCCACGCGCAAGCCCGCCGCCTGAGGAAGCAGCCATGTTCTCTATCCACGGCGTCACCGGGCAAACCTTTCGCGGCAGCCTGGAGCACCTGATCCAGGTGCCGGGCGCTTTCGCCGCCCGGCATGCCCGCGGCGTCAACCGGGAAGGCGAGGAACTGGGCGCGGAATTCGAACTCGTTCGCCGCCGCCTGGCAGATGAGGAGAAACCCAAATACGAGCCCAAGGACGAGCCTCGCTATGCGCAAGCGGCGGCGGCCTACGCCCGGGCTTTGCACCCCGAAAACCCGCGTGAGCCGGTGCGGCATGCCTATCAGGTGATGAGCCGGCCGGTGCTGACCCTGGATGCCGACGATTCCGTGGCAACGGCCTGGCGTCGCTTCGGCGAACGCGGCGTGCGACAGGCGCCAGTGTTGGAGCCCAGCCAGGGCGTGGTGGGGCTGGTTTCGGAACGCGAACTGCTCACGGTCATCGACCTGGTTGGCAAGACCCCCACCGGCGGGCTGGAACGACCAGTGCGCGAGGTGATGGTCAGCCCGGTGGTCTGTGCCGACCCGGTCACCGATATCCGCCGCATCGCCCGCGTCCTGCTGGATACCGGCCTGTCCGCGTTGCCCGTGGTGGACGAGGCGGGCGGCCTCGTCGGCATTGTTTCGCGTGGCGACATCCTGCGCGCCGTGCTGGCCGATCCACCGCTGAGCCTGTGGATATGAACCGCGAGCCTGCTCCCGGTTTGAGGCTTTCCTTGGCGGCGGCGAGCGGCCTCTCGCTGCTTACCGTGGCGGTCACGCAAGGCTGGCTGGATCGGCTGGATCATGCACTGCTGCATCGCTTCGCCGCCCTGCGCGGGGCCGAGCTGGAGGGGCTCTTCCAGGCCATCACCTGGCTGGGTTCGGGTTATGTGCTGATTCCCGCCGCGCTCCTGCTGATGCTGTTCCTGGCGACGCGCCGGCAGTGGCGTCTTGCCGCGCTGCTGGGCCTCACCTATGCCGGCGCGGCCCTGAGCGCCTGGGCCTTGAAACAGGCCATTGGGCGCGAGCGGCCCCTGCTGCATCCTGCGCTGGCCGATTTCGTCCGTTTCGACTGGTCGTTCCCCAGCGGCCATGCCACCCATGCCGCCGCCTTAGCCCTCGGCCTGTGGCTGCTGGCGAGGGAAACCGGCGCGGTCGGGCGATGGCTGCCGCTGCTGGCGCTCGCCGTGGTGCTGGGGGTGGCCCTGTCCCGGCTCTATCTCCAGGTGCACTGGCCCAGCGACGTACTGGCCGGGGTGCTCCTGGCCACCGTTTGGGCCGGGCTCGTCAGCCATGTCCTGCGGCCCCGCGCGTTGCGGATGGACACGCCATGAAGAACCAATTTCTGGGCACCGGCGAGCCTGGTTATCACCCCCTGCGCAAACTGGCGGTCATCGTTGCCGGCTTGCGCTACGCCGTGCTGCACGACTTCAGCGTGCTGTACAAGGTGGTGCTGTCGGTGTTTGTGATGGCGGTCGCGTTGTGGCTGCACGACTGGCTCGACGCCGCGCTGATCCTGCTCGCCACCGGCCTGGTGGTGGCGGCGGAGCTGTTCAACACCGCCATCGAGGCCCTGTGCGATTTCGTCGAACATCGCCACAACGAGAAGATCGGCATCATCAAGGACATCGCCGCCGCCGCCACGGGCATGGTCATCCTGGCCTGGTGGATCGTCCTGGTGGTGGAAATCGCCCGGATCTGGCCTCGCCTGGTGGCGGCATGGCACGGAGCCGCGCCGTGATCGCCTGCCTGCGTAACCTGATCCATCGAGCCCCGCCATGACCGAATCCCCAACCCGTTCCCCCCTGCTGGAAATCGCCGTCACCCTGCTCGTCCCCTCGCTCATCCTCATGCAGCTCTCGAAGCCGGAGCAACTGGGCTCGGCGGGAGCGCTGGTCCTGGCGTTGGCTTTCCCCATCGGCTGGGGCCTACGAGAACTGGCACGCGGCCGCATGTTCAGCCTGTTCGCCATACTGGGCATTGTCAGTCTGCTGCTGACCGGTGGCATCGGCCTGCTGGAACTGGACACGCGCTGGCTGGCGGTGAAGGAGGCGGCGATACCGGTCGTTCTCGGCCTGATCATCGCCGCTTCCGCGCTTACCCGCGCGCCCCTGGCGCGGGTGCTGCTCTACACCCCCCTGCTGCTGGATACCGGAAAGATCGACGCGGCCCTGGCCGAACGCGGCAACCTGCCCGAGTTCGAGGCCCGCCTGCGCGCCGCCACCTGGATGCTGGCCGGTTCCTTCGCCTTCTCGTCGGCCATGAACTACGCCCTCGCCACCTGGATCGTCACCAGCCCGGCGGGCTCCGCCGCCTTCAACGAGGAACTCGGGCGCCTGACCCTGTTGAGCTACCCCATGATCGCCCTGCCCGCCACGCTGATGATGATGGCCGTGCTCTGGTATCTGGCCGTCAGCGTGAAACGCCTGGCCGGGCTGAGCCTGAGCGACGCGCTGCACGGCAGATAGGCCACCGCCATGCGTCTCTTTTCCCCCCTCTACACGCGTGCCATGCAGTGGGCGCGCCACCGGCACGCTCCCATCTACCTGGGGAGCATGAGCTTTGCCGAATCGTCTTTCTTCCCGATGCCGCCGGACGTGATGCTGGCGCCCATGTGCCTGGCCCGGCCCGAGCGCGCCTGGCGTTTTGCCTTGCTGACCACGTTGACCTCGGTGGCGGGCGGGTTGGCGGGCTACGCTATCGGCTATTTCGCCTTCGAGTCGATCGCGCCCTGGCTGCAAACGACGCAATACTGGGCAAGCTACCAGAGCGCCGTGGACTGGTTCGAGAACTACGGTTTCTGGGCCGTGTTCATCGCCGGCTTCTCACCCATTCCCTACAAGGTCTTCACCATCGCTGCCGGGGTTCTGTCCATGGTACTGCTGCCCTTCGCCCTGGCCTCGCTGGTCGGGCGTGGCGCCCGCTTCTACCTGGTCGCAGGGCTGATGAAGTGGGGTGGCGCGCGCATGGAATCGGCCCTGCACCGCTACGTGGATCGTCTTGGCTGGGCCACGGTGGCCCTGGTTGGGGCGGGCCTGCTGCTGACCCAAGTCTGGAAGGAGTGATCGACATGAACCCGGAACAGCAACGCGCCTTACTGGCCATCGCCCTGTTCGCAGCCTTTGCCGACGGCGAGAAGCACGACCGCGAGCGCGACGAAATCCGCCGTATCACCGATTCTCTGGCCGGGGAGGCCGGCGCGCCCGGCCTGGCCGGGATCTATCAGGACGTGCTGCTCAAGCGCCTCCGCCTGGAAGCCGCTGCCGCCGCGCTGTCCGATACCGGCGAGCGCCAACTCGCCTATGAAATGGCGGTGGGCGTGTGCGAGGCCGACGGCGGCTTGAGTGATACGGAACATCGCTTTCTGGGCGAGCTGAAGAGCCTGCTCAGGCTGGACGCGTCGCCAGTGGAACTGATCGAGGGCGAAGCCGCCGCCATCGTCGAGCTTTCCCAGGCCGCCGCGCCGGGGCCGGTGGTCGCGGCGCAAGCCGGGGTGAGCGACACGGAGCTGGATAAAGCTATCCTCAACGCCAGCCTGCTTAACGGCGCGCTGGAACTGTTGCCCCAGTCCTGGGCGTCGATGGCCATCATCCCGCTGCAAATCAAGATGGTCTACGGCATCGGCAAGGCCCATGGCGTCAGTCTCGATCAAGGCCACATCAAGGAATTCATTGCCGCCGCCGGTGTCGGCCTCACCTCGCAATACCTCGAACAGATCGGCCGCAAGCTGATCGGCGGGTTGCTCGGCAAGGCGGCGGGCAAGACCTTCGGCAAGGTGGGCAGCGCTGCCGCCGGCATGGCGTTCTCCTTTGCCACCACCTATGCGCTGGGGCAACTCGCCAAACGCTATTACGCCGGCGGACGGCGCATGGATACGGCGCTGCTGCGCGACACCTTCCAGAACCTGCTGGGGCCCGCCAAACAGATGCAGACCCAGTACCTGCCGCAAATCCGACAACAGGCGGAAACCCTCGACATGGGGCGGGTGATGGCCATGGTGCGCGGTACCTGACCCCCCCCTCGAATGACAAAGGAAATTGACATGAAAGATGCCAAATCCGACATCACCCCGAAAACCTACCTCGGCTTCCGCCTGGCGGTAGGCGTAATCGGGCTTGCCCTCATCGCCCTGTTCGTCATGTTGGGCAGTGTGGCGATGAAGCAATCCGCCACCACAGAAGCGTTGGCTACCCAGGAATCCCTCCGCGAGGACACCGGGTCGGCGCCTGCCGGGGAATAGGGCGTGTCGGGCCTCGGGGCATTTCCGGTAGCGTACGCCATCGGGTGAAGGTCACCCCCAAGGCAGGCCGCTTGCGCCATTCCCATCCCATGCAACCACGAGGAGAGAGCCATCATGCCAACCCTGCCCCCCATTGTCGCCGCCACCGATTTTTCCAGCGATGCGAACCGCGCCGTACTGCGCGCGGCGCTCATAGCCAGACAACAGGACGCGGAACTGCATCTGCTGCATGTGACCGCGCCCCTCGCCCTTTACCCCGGGCAGGATGTCGGGCCCGCCTATGGGGGTGCCATCCCGGCCGTCCTCGGCGAGCATGCCGAAGCGACCGCGCGGGTGCTGCGCGAACGCTACGACATCCGCGTCCATGTGGCGCAGCGTCTCGGCCGGGCGCATAGCCGGATCGCCGACTACGCCGTCGAGGTAGGTGCCGGCCTTGTGGTGGCTGGCGCGCGCGGCCAGAGTCCGCTGTTGCGCCTACTGCTCGGATCGACCGCCTGGCGGCTGCTGAGGGTGTGCCGGCGTCCGGTGCTGATCGTGCGCGGCGAGCCGGTCGCGCCCTATGGCCGGGTACTGGCCGCGGTGGATTTCTTTCCGCATAGCCGCGTCGTGGTCGAGTGGTCGCGCCGACTGGCGGCGGACGGGCATCTGCGCTTGCTGCACGCGCTGGAACCCCTGGACGAAAGCGGCCTTCGCGCCAAGGGGGTGGACGGCGCGGTGATCAAGCAGGGGCAAGAAGAGATGCGCGCCATCGCCGAGAACCTGATGGCCAATCTGTGTGCCAGCGTGCCCGGCGATGAGAAGACCAGGATCGAAAGCCTTATCAGGCCTGGCTATCCGCCAACCCGTATCCTGGAATCCGCCGCCGACTGGCGCTCGGACCTGATCGTGCTGGGGCGACAAGGCCGCGGCGGACTGGAAGAGTTCCTGGTTGGCAGCGTGAGCAAGGATGTGGCGCAGGAAGCGGTTTGCGACGTGCTGCTGGTGGGGGAGGACTAGCAATCATGTTGGACCCGGCCCCCTTTGCAGCCGGCCGCCAATTCGACGGGACGCCTGCTGCTTTGCCGGCCGTCCGGATATGACGCGGCATCTCGGAGATCGTCCTGCGATTCCTTGGCGGCATGGCCAGGCACCCGTTGCGGGCGGCGAGGACTTCCACGGGGGCGTGCTCTGGATGGCGGCTTCCCCGGCCTTCGTAACAGCGATGCCGACCCTTTGAGAGAACACGCAAACATGACCACTCCAATTCCCTGGCACAAGCAATCCGCCGAAGCCGCGTGCGCGGTTCTAGGGGTCGACCCGGCGCGCGGACTGGCGCCCGACGAAGCCAACCCGCGCCTGGCGCGTCATGGCGAGAACAGGCTGGTCGAAGCCACGTCGCGCCCCGCATGGCTGAAATTCCTCGACCAGTTCAGGAATTTCCTGGTCATCGTGCTGCTGTTCGCAGCCGTGCTGGCCTGGTCGGTGGGGGACCTGAAGGACGCCGTGGTGATCCTTCTCGTCGTGGTGTTCAACGCCACGCTGGGTTTTTATCAGGAGCACCGGGCGGAACAGACCCTGGCGGCCTTGAAGAACATGCTGGCGGCGCGTGCGCGCGTGCGGCGCAACGGGCAAGTCGTTGAACTGGACGCGGCGCTGCTGGTGCCTGGCGATATCGTGCTGCTGGAGGCGGGCGACCGCATTCCCGCCGATGGCAGGCTGCTGGCGGCCCACGCCCTGGAGGTCGACGAAGCGGCTTTGACCGGCGAGTCCCATGCGGTGGGTAAATCCGTCGCCGCGCTGGCGGAAGCCGACCTGCCGCTGGGGGATCGGCTCAATCTGCTCTACATGAACACCGTGCTCACCCGAGGCCGCGCCGAAATGCTGGTGACGGCGACCGGCATGAATACGGAGATGGGCAAGCTGGCGGGCATGATCGCCGCCGCCCCCGAGTCGGAAACGCCGCTACAGATCCAACTCGACACCCTGGGCAAGAAACTCGCCGCCATCGCCGGGGTGGTGGTGATGCTGATCTTCATCCTCGACTTCGCGCGCGGCTTGCCCTGGACGGAGGCGGCCATGACTGCCGTGGCGCTGGCGGTGGCCGCCATCCCCGAGGGCCTGCCGGCGGTGGTGACGATAACGCTGGCCATCGGCATGTGGCGCATGGCGAAGAACCGGGCGATCCTGAAAAAGCTCTCCGCCGTGGAAACCCTGGGATCCACCACGGTGATCTGCTCCGACAAGACCGGCACCCTGACCTTGAACCAGATGACCGGGCGCGCCGGCTGGTTTGCCGGGAGCCGGTTTACGGTGAGTGGCGAGGGCTATCGGGCGGAAGGCGAAATCCGGCTGGACGAGCCGGCGCATGACTTGCGCGCCCTCCTGCTGCCCATGGCACTCTGCACCGACTCGCGCGTGCGCGATGGCGCCCTGATCGGCGACCCCACCGAGGGCGCCCTGTGGGTGCTGGCGCAAAAGGGCGGCCTGGACCCGGAATACGAGCAGGAGGCGCAGCCGCGCATCGGCGAAATCCCGTTCGATTCGGCGCACAAGTTCATGGCCACCTTCCACCACGCGGGCGAGACGGTGGAGATGTTTGTCAAGGGCGCGCCCGACGTGTTGCTGGCGCATTCGGCCGCGTGGCTATCCGACGCGGGTGAGACGCCCCTCGACGATGTCCAGCGCGCAGCGATCGAAGCGCAAAACGAGCACCTGGCCACCCAGGCCCTGCGTGTGCTGGCGGTGGCGCGGCGGGTGATTCCCGCCCACGACTTCGACCCGGCGGGCGACCTGATGGCCTGGGCGCAGGGCTGGACCTTCCTCGGCCTGGCCGGGCTGATGGACCCGCCCCGGGCCGAGGCGAGACAAGCCATCGCCCACTGCAAGGGCGCGGGCATCCAGGTCAAGATGATCACCGGCGACCACAAGCTCACCGCCGCAGCCATTGGCCGCGAACTGGGCCTGACCGGCGAGGTGGTCAGCGGCGCGGAGCTGGACGCCATGGCGGAGTCCGAACTGACCCGGCGCATCGACCGGATCGACGTCTTCGCCCGCGTCTCGCCGACGCACAAGGTGAAGATCGTCCAGGCGCTCAAGGCCGACGGCCATGTCGCCGCGATGACCGGCGACGGCGTCAACGACGCCCCCGCGCTGAAGGCCGCGGACATCGGCGTGGCCATGGGCATCACCGGCACGGCGGTGACCAAGGAGGCGGCAACCCTGGTGCTGACCGACGACAACTTCGCCACCATCGTCAGGGCCGTGGAGGAAGGCCGCGTGGTGTACGACAACATCGTCAAGTTCGTGCGCTTCCAGCTCTCCACCAACATCGGCGCGATTCTCACGGTGCTGGCCGCCACCCTGCTGGGCTGGCCGGCGCCATTCACCGCGATCCAACTGTTGTGGATCAACATCATCATGGACGGCCCGCCGGCGATGGCGCTGGGCATCGAGCCCGCACGTCCCGGCATCATGCGCGACAAGCCGCGTCGCCAGTCGGCGCAAATCCTCACCAGCGGGCGGCTGGCACGCCTGGCGATGTACGGCGTCACCATGATGGCCGGCACCCTGTTCATGTTCCAGCACGGCCTGGCGGCGCAGGGAAAAACCTATGCCCTGACCCTGGCCTTCACCACCTTCGTGCTGTTCCAGTTCTTCAACGCCTTCAACGCCCGCGCCGAACACGGCAGCGCCTTCAACGCCAACTTCTTCAGAAACGGAAAGCTGTGGCTGGCGCTGGCGGGCGTGCTCGCCTTGCAGGTGATGGCGGTGCATTGGCCGCCCGCGCAAGCGATCTTCGGCACGGTGGATCTGCGGCTGGAGGACTGGCTGCTGGCGGCGACGGCCGCATCCAGCGTGCTGCTGCTGGACGAGGCGCGCAAGCTACTGTTGAACCTGACCCGTGTCGCGCGGAGAACGACGCACTGAACGCGGCGCAAGGACGGTAAATCTAAAAGCAGCAGTTGGCGGCGTCTGCAACCGCGGGATACAGGTTCAACGGCTGGCGTTCCTGTGCATGCCATGGGTCGGCGCCGCCTCCCAGATGCGCGCGCCGTCACGCAGCAGGAAGTCGAGGAAGCGGCGCGTCGTGTGCGACAGCTTCTTGCCCTTGAGATGAACCGCGTACCACTGGCGCACCAGGGGGAAATGCTCCACGTCCAGGATCGCCAGCAGGCCGGATTCCAGTTCCAGGCGCAGGTTGTGGCGCGACAGCACGGAGATGCCCAGGCCGGCCATGACCGCCTGCTTGATGGCCTCGCTGCTGCCCAGCTCCATGTAGGTGTTGGCGGTCAGGCCATGCTGGGCGAACAGCCGGGTGCGGGCCTGGCGGGTGCCGGATCCGGGCTCCCGTGAAAGAAACCGCTCCTCGGCGATGCGCGCCAGGGGGATGTGCGTTTCTCCCACCAGCGGGTGATCCGGCGGTGCCACCACCACCAGGGGATTGTCGAGGAAGAATTCCGCTTCCAGCTCCATGTTTTCCGGGATCGTGCCCATGATCACCAGGTCGTCCAGGTTGCCTTCCAGGCGTTCCACCACCCGGGACTGGTTGGTGATGGTCAGGCGCGGCACCACCTCCGGGTAGTCGCGCAGGAAGGTCCCCAGCAGGTGCGGCATGAAGTACTTGGCGGTGGTGATGGCCGCCAGGTTCAGGGGGCCGCGCACGCCTTCCTCCAGGCCGCTCATGTCCTCCCCCAGCACCCGCATGCGTTCCAGCACGTCCCGGCTGGCCTCGAACAATTCCCGTCCTGCGTCGGTGAGGAAGAGTTTCTTGCCCATGTGTTCCACCAGGGGCAGGCCCACGCTTTCCTCCAGGCGCTTGATCTGGATGGAGACGGCGGGCTGGGTCAGATGTAGTTCCTCGGCCACCCGGGTGAAGGAGAGGTGGGTGCCCAGGCTGCGGAACAGGCGCAGCTGGTGCAGGGTGACGTTGCGCAGGCGCATGGGAGGTCTATTAGATAAACAAAAGTATATGGATCACATAATAACAATTAACTTTTGTTCATTCACCCTGCTGGCTAGAGTGTGAACCGTCAAGCGCTTCCGGGGTGGAGGCGCAGCGAAACGAACTCTAGCAAGAGGAACGACATGTCTGAATCGACCGCCCAAGCCGACCCCCTGGCAGGATTGACTGGCAGAGATTACGCCCTTGCGCGCCGGGCCATGCTGTCGAAGGCCGGCAAGAAGGGCGCGGCCATGGTGACGCCGCAAAGCGTGGCCGCCAGCCGCCGCGCCGCCCCCGCGCCCCGCGCGGCCC
>DEQR01000036.1 GCA_002360535.1 Thiobacillus sp. UBA3361 | reverse complement strand
CTGGTCTCGGGCGGAGGGGGCGGGGTCCCGCCCGCCGGTGCGTGCTCCGGCGCGGCGCCGGTCCGGGCGGACTGTTCAGGGGAGGCGGGTTGCGCCGGGCCGGCGGCGAGGCCGGCAGGCGGGGCGAAGGAGGGGAACTGCGTGGGGAACTGGGGCGGCCAGCCGGGGATGGCGATCATGCCCGGCTGAGGCGCGAAGCCGGCGTAGGGCACGCCGAAGGCACCGCCATAGGGATTGGGCATGCCGTAGGGGATGGCGCCATTAGGCACGCCATAGGACCGGCCGGCGGTCCCAAAGGGTGCCGTGGCGGGCGGCGCGGGCTTGATCACCGGCGCCGACAGGGGCACCGGCATCAGGGGTTGCAGCCCCGACGAGGGACAATTGGGCGACGGGCCGACCATGCCCACCGGCTGGCACTGGGTCAGGCCGTTGGACAATAGGCTGCATACCTGGTTGACCGCATAGACGAACATCAGGGCGCAGTTGTCCTCCGGCTTGATGGCCTCGAGTCCGGTCTGGGCGAAGACAGGGAGCGTCGTGCCCGTGGCCATCAATGCCATCGCGAGAGCGCGTGGTTTCATGTTTCCCCCTCGAAAAAGAGACGGCGGGATGCATACCCGAACCCTCGGGCATCGGCCCCGCCAAGATTGCATTCTACAAAGGCCGGGCGGCTCGGAGTAGGGTGGGGGGGTGATGGCCGTGCCCGAGGCGGGTTTCGCCGAGGTGCCGGCCTCAAGCCATGAGGCCGGGAAACAGGGTGCCCAGCCCGCGGGCGATCATCTCCACGGATATGGCGGCGATGATCAGGCCCATGAGGCGGGTGACGATGTGGATGCCGGTGGCGCCCAGCCGCCGGGACAGGGGCATGGCGGCACGGAACACCAGCCATGCCGCCAGGGCCACCAGGCCGATGGGCAGCAGCAGCGTGGCCTGGTGCAGCAATTCGCGGGCTCCGGAATCATGGCCGAAGATGATCACCTGCGAGATGGCGCCGGGACCGGCCAGCAGGGGAACGCCCAGGGGCACCACGCCGACCTCCTCCCGGTCCACCGCCTCCACCGCCTCGGCGTCGGTCTGGCGCAGGGGAGAATGCTGTGCCTGCATCATGGACACGGCCAGCAGCAGCAGGAGGATACCGCCGGCCACCGAGAAGGAGGCCAGGCTGATATCGAAGAAGCGCAGGATGGCCTCGCCCAGGAAGGCGGTGACGCCCAGCACGCAGAACACGGTCAGTGCCGCGATGCGCCCCGCCCGTTCGCGGCGTGCGGCCGACCAGCCATGGGTGGCGGACAGGAACAGCGGGATGGAACCCACCGGATCGACGATGGCGAACAGGCTGATGGCGGCCTTGCCCAGTTCGGTCAGGTCGAACATGGTAAGTGCTCCTCACCCGCCCCCGCGCGCCGGCCCTTCGCACAATGCAGTGGCATCGTCGCGCCGGTTTTAATAGGACAGCGTGATCTTGAGCCCCGGATGCTCCTGCATGAGCGCCAGCATGGAGAGCAGCGCGGGCGAGGCCTGTCCATGGGTCTCCTTGCCGAGCACCTCGAAGGCCTGGGCGTATTCCTCGGTCTCGCTGAGGAACTGGCGCGCCTCCTCGGACTCACGCGCCTTGGCGGCGGATCGGGTCCCACCTTCCGCCGGCGCGCCGCCATCAGGCTGCTCGCCCAGGGCGACCATGAACGAGCGCTGGTAGTCCTCCGGATATTGGCGCAGGGCGGTGGCCACCATGCGGGTCATGATGAAGGTGGGTGGCGGACAGACGGGCATGCCGCCCTTGCCCAGGTTGAACAACAGGCAGTTGCGGAAGATGGGATTGCAGCGCCCCATCATCAGCCCGAAGCCCAGGATGGGATTGGCCAACTGGGGGGCGCCCGTTCCGGTTTCGGAGCCGGCTGGCGGTTCGGGAAGATAAGGATTGGATTTGGCCATGGTGTGCTCCCTTCCGATCAATATTGTCATACGCGCGATTCGGCGGAGATCCGCCGATCCTGTCTTCATTGTTGATGCCCGTGTCCGCTTAATCAAGGCGCCGCGACCTGAGCGCGCCGCCTGTCCTGGCGGGTCATCCGCAACACCCTAAAATGAAACGGAAACGCAGGGAGCGTGATGTGATCGACGCCGAGGGATCCGACATGAACGAGGTTCTGCAACTCCATCCCGATGATGCCCGGCTATTGCGGTGGGCTCATGAACACTTGGAGCATCCCAGCCTGGCGGCACGGCTGACGAATTTCATCGGTCTGCCCATCGAGCGTGGCCTGAAACTGCTGCCCAAGACTTGGTATGAGAGTCTGCGCCAGGGCGTGAACAAGTCCCTGTCGCAGGCACTGGAGTGGGCCATCGCCCCCATGGTCAACACCCCCGGCCGGCCGGCGAGGGATGGGCAGCACAAGCTGCTCAGTGCCACCTCGGGTGCGCTGGGCGGATTTTTCGGGTTGCCCGCGGTCATCGCCGAGTTGCCGCTCTCGACCACCATCACCCTGCGAACCATCGCCGACATCGCCCGCGGCGAGGGCGAGGACATCGATGACACGGCTACCCGCATGGCCTGTCTGGAAGTGCTGGCCCTGGGCGGTCGCACGGACGAGGATGACGCCGCCGAGACGGGCTATTACGGCATTCGCCTGGCCATGGCCCTGCATCTGTCCCGGGTGCCGGCCAGGGTGTTCGAAAACAGTATCCTCAAACCGTCCCATCCGGCCCTGGTGGAATTGACGGCGGCCATCGCCGGCCGCTTCGGTATCGTCGTCACCGAGCAGTCGGCGGTCAAGTTGGTGCCCATCCTGGGTGCCCTGAGCGGGGCGCTCATCAACGTCATCTTCCTCCAGCATTTCCAGGACGTGGCACGCGCTCATTTCACGGTGCGCCGCCTGGAACGCCGCTATGGTCCCGAACGGGTCCGGCAGGCCTATGAGGCCTACAGTCGGGCGCGGCCGAACGTTGAACACGTAGTTTGAAAATCACCCTGCCATACCGCTAGGTTAGGACTACAAAGAAAGAGGACAGGCACCGAGCGGAGGGTGCGATGAAACGCAAGGCTTTGCTGATGGGCATGGCGGTGATGACCGGCCTGCCCGGCACCGTGCTCGCCAAGGGCAAGGGTGATCGTCTGGCGCATCACTACAGCGGCTGGGGCAATGGCTCGGCGCCGAACATCGAGGAGAACTACGGGGAGGAAGCATACGCACCGCCGGGGGCCGGTAATTTCACCGCGGCTGCCATCCTGTCCACGATCAAGACCCTGCTCAGGGGCTCGCATTACACCGCCCCGGGCGGGCGCCAGGGTTGGGCGGAGAAGGGTTGGACGTTGGAATTCATGGACCCCGGCCTCGGCTCCGAGGCGGCGGCCGAGTTGCGCCAGGACAAGGGCATCAACCTGGGGCTGACGTTTCGCTATACCTTCTGACCGTGCCCGCCGGCCGTGGCCGGCGGCTTCGCACGGAAACGAACATGGGCGGATGTCCGCCCATGTCCTCATACACGCCGATCAGGAAGACCGGCCCATA
The DNA here is from genome assembly GCA_002360535.1 of Thiobacillus sp. UBA3361. Classification (GTDB taxonomy): domain Bacteria; phylum Pseudomonadota; class Gammaproteobacteria; order Burkholderiales; family Thiobacillaceae; genus UBA3361. Next base: position 11,797 of record DEQR01000036.1, on the reverse strand, counting down.
CCGCCGTGGTGGTGGTGTTTGCTGTGGCGCAGGGGCATGGCTTCAGCATCGAATACGGTCCGCTGCTCGGGCGTGAGCTGGGCATAGAACTGTTTCACCGCCTCGGCGCGCTGGGCCATGCGTGCGCGGCGTTCGTCCATCATGGACAGCATCTTGTCCATGCGATCGGGCAAGTTCATTTTCCCGAACTCATCGCGCATCGCCCGCCTGTCCATCTGTCCCGTTCCGGGCTGGGAGGCGGCGGCGAAGGTCTGCCAGGCGGCCTCCTGCCCGGGCTGGAGCTTGAGCTTCTCCTTCAGCCCGGCCAGGCGCTGGGCGCGGAACGCCTCGCGCTGGGTCTGGGCCTTTTGTGCGGGCGCGGCGGTGCAGCCCCCCTGGCCGGGGCCGCCCGGCATGGCGAAGGAGGTGGCCACCAGGGCGCCGGAACCGGCCAGCAGGGCCACCATCAGGGTACGTTTGCCGAAAATTCGCTTGCTGTTCATCGTGATCTCCTTGCGGATGTGGATCGGGATACGGATCGAATGGCCGCCCCGGTTTCGGGCGCGGCGTGAGGGTGATTCTGGAGCGCGTGTGTATCGGCTGGATTACCGCGGCCGGCCGGTCTGTTTCAAGGTGTTACGAACGGCTTCCCCTTGTCCGGCCGCCATCGCCGGCCGGGCGTGGCCAATTCCCTTACCGGGACTATGCTTTTTATTGGTGCTCCAGACTCGGCCGCCCTCGAGTGCCAGGATGAACGGGTATCCGCACCTTCGCGCGGACGGATCGGCGGCTGGGCAGGGCCCGAACCGCTTTGTCCCCACTTGAATCAGACAGGTGCACCATGATCAGCAAACAAGCCATTCTCGACGCCTTCAACTTCCGCCACGCCTGCAAGACCTTCGATCCGGCGCGCAAGATCACCGACGAGGATTTCAGCTTCATCCTGGAGACCGGCCGCCTGTCGCCCAGCTCGTTCGGCTTCGAGCCCTGGCGCTTCCTGGTCATCCAGGACATGGCCCTGCGCGAGAAACTGCTCACCGCCACCTGGGGTGCCAAGGGCCAGTTCCCCAGCGCCAGCCATGTCATCGCCATCCTGGTGCGCAAGGACGACATGCGTCCCGGCTCCGACTACGTCGAGGGCTTCATGCGCAGGATACAGAAGCTGCCGGATGAGGTGGTCGCCCGCAAAGGCACGATGTACAAGCAGTTCCACGAGACCGATTTCGATCTCCGGGAACCGCGCGCCCTGTTCGACTGGGGCTGCCGCCAGGCCTACATCGCCCTGGGCAACATGATGACCGCCGCCGCCCTGATCGGCATCGACTCCTGTCCCATCGAAGGTTTCAACCAGGCCGGTGCCGAGCGGGTGCTGGCCGAGGCCGGGCTGCTGGAGGACGGCCGTTTCGGCCTGGCCGTGATGGCCGCTTTCGGCTACCGGATCAATCCCCAGCCGTTGAAGACCCGGCAGACCCTGGAGGCGGTGGTGCGCCGGGTTTGACGGGATCGAGGGGGTGGCGCGGCCTGACCCGCCGAATCCGGCCGCGCGGTCAACCCACCCGGTATGGGCCATGCGCATTGCGCATCCGGGAACGGCGGTGAACACTGCGCATCTCAATCTTATCGACAGCAACAAGGAGGTCGCCATGACGCCGCATCCCGTTTCCCCTCTTCCGGCCTCACGGCGAGGCCTGCAAGTCCTGCTGGCCGCCATGCTGGCACTGTTCTGGCTGATCCCCATGACGTCTGCTCGGGCCGCGGAGGAGACCGACACCTATGACAAGGATTCGATCCTGTCGGTGGCCAAGGAATTTTTCGGCGAGACCACGGAAGGCTTGGCCAAGGTGGTCGAAAAGGCCTTCCAGGACCAGGGTCGGCCGGTGGGTTACATCAAGGGCGAGGAACTGTCCGGCGCCATCACCGTGGGCCTCAGCTACGGCAAGGGGGATCTCACCCTCAAGAACGGCCAGAAGGCGAAGGTCTATTGGCAGGGGCCGTCGCTGGGGTTCGACCTGGGTTTCAACGCCTCCAAGGTGTTCGTGCTGGTGTACAACCTGAAGGACAAGGAGCGCATCTACCAGCGCTTCCCCGGCGTCGATGGCAGCCTCTACTGGGTGGCCGGCGTGGGCATGAACTACCAGCAGCGCCAGGACATCGTGCTCGCCCCCATCCGCCTGGGCGTCGGCTGGCGCGCGGGAGCCAGCGTGGGCTACATGCATTACACCAAGGACCGCAGCTACTTCCCGCTCTAGCGGTGGCATGCCGGGGCCGGCTCGGGCCAGATAAGCCTGGGTGTCCCGCGCCGGGAGGGCGCCGTGTGCTCGAATGGCGGCCTTCCACATCGAAGGCGGCCGTTGCATCCTTGGCGTGTCTTCAGCCTCCGCCGCGCCGCAACGAACTGTCCCATGCAGACCCAGCCTGAAATCGAACAAGCCCTGGACCACGCCTACCGGCGCCTGCTCGCCCTCATCGAAAGCCTGGACGACGCACGGCTGCGGGTGCCTTACCACCCGGGCATCAACCCGCCCGTCTGGGAAGGCGGACACACGGCCTTCTTCCTGGAAACCTTTCTGCTCCGCCCCTGGCTGGCGCGCCCGCCCATCATGCCCGGCCTCGACCCGGTGTGGGACTCCTTCGACATCGACCACGAAGACCGCTGGCGGCCCGACGTGGTGCCCGGCAAGGCCGCCATCCTGGACTACATGCGCGCCGTCCACGAGTCGGTGCTGGAATGCCTGGCCACCCGGCCCCTGACGCCCCAGGACCTGTATCTCTGCAAGTACGGCATCTTCCACCAGCACATGCATATCGAGTCCATGATCTGGGCATGCCAGACCCTGGGCTACGCGCCGCCACCTTTCACCCCGCCGCCCTTCGCCCAGCCGACTGCCCGGCCGGAGACCGCCGGCGCCGCCCCCGGCGACGTCACCATCCCCGCCGGGCGCTACCGAATCGGCATGCCCGCGGACTCGCCGGACTTCGCCGCCGCCCATTTCGCCTTCGATTGCGAGAAGCCTGACTTCCTCGTCGATCTGCCCGAGTTCGCCATCTCCCGGACCTTGGTGTCCAACGGCGCGTTCCTGGAATTCGTCGAGGCGGAGGGCTACCGGAACGAGACCTGGTGGAGTTGGGGCGGGCGCAAATGGCTGAGTGCCCGTGCCGCAGCCGACGGCGACGCCACCCGCCAGGCTCCGGCCGCGCCCCCGGACGCCCCCATCTACTGGAAGCGGGAGGAGGGCGCCTGGCGGCAGCGGCATTTCGACCGCTGGCTGCCCCTGGACCCGGCCTCGCCGGTGCTGCACGTCAGCTACTGGGAGGCGGAGGCCTATTGCAACTGGGCCGGCCGGCGCTTGCCCACGGAGTTCGAATGGGAGGCCGCCGCTCTGGGCCGCGGGCCGGACAGCCCCGCTCAACTCTATCCCTGGGGCGCCGGCATGGACGCCGGCCGGGCGGACCTGGATGCCGCCGCCCTCCACCGCCCAGCCGTGAATGATTTGGCGGCGGGAGACAGCCGCTTCGGTTGCCGCCAGATGCTGGGCACCGCCTGGGAATGGACCGCCAGCCCCTTCCTGCCCTACGACGGCTTCAGGGTGGACATGTATCCCTACATGTCCACCCTCCAGTTCGGCACCCATCGGACCACCAAGGGCGGCTCCTGGGCCACCGCCTCAAGTCTGATCCGCGGCAGCTACCGGCAGGCCTACCTGCCCGAGCGGCGTGACGTGTTCGTGGGGTTTCGCACCTGCGCCCGGTGAAGGGGTGGACCGGGCGGGCGGATGACCCGCAGGCGTCATCCGCCGGATGCGTAGTCCATGCGACGCAGGCTGCTGCCTCAGGCCGCCTCGGCCATCAGGGCGACCAAGCCGGGGTCATCCGCAGTGGTGTGGCTCACCCGCCGGTCCACCTTCCAGGCCTGCATGGCCTCGGCGGGGAGCGGTGCCAGTAAAGCTCTCACCTCGTCCGGCGGGGCGGCCAGCCAGTCCTGCCAGTGCTCGGGGGCGATGATGGCCGGCACGCGATCGTGCACCGGGGCCATGACCGCGTTGGGGCCGGTGGTGATGATTGCACAGGCGCGCAGTATCCGGCCGTCCGGCCCCCGCCAGGACTCCCACAGGCCGCCCATGGCCAGGGGGTCGCCGGACCTCAGGCTGAAATGCCAGGGCTGCTTCAGCCGGCCTTCGGTCTTCCATTCATAGAATCCGTCGGCGGGGATCAGGCAGCGCCGGCGACGGAAGGCATCGCGGTATGAGAACTTCTCCCCCACCCCCTCGGCCCGGGCGTTGTTCAGTTTGGCGCCGATGGAAGGGTCCCCGGACCGGTGGGGCACCAGGCCCCAGCGCAGCAGGTGCAGCACCCGCTTGCCCTCGGGGGACAGGCGGATCACCGGGATGTCGGTGCCGGGCGGGATGTTGTAGCGGGGGCCGAAGTCCGCGCACTCCGACAGGCCGAAATGAGAGGCCACTTCGGCGGGTGGGGTGAATTAAAGCTTTTACCTGCGGTTTTTCGCCCATCCCTCGCTCTGCTCGGGAGAGGGGATTAATCAATTCTACGAGTCCGGCCTTACTGGGCCGGACCGGCCCCCGACTTCTCAAGGAAGAACGGGCAGTTCGCCGGCCCACCGGCGCGCCTGACCAGTTCCTCGCTGAAATCCGCGTAGGTGCGTGCCAGGCTGTGCCGGGCGGCGTCGTCCTCGAAACGCTGGCAATCTGCGCTCAGGGGGCAGCGGGAGGGCATGCAGTAGGTGATGCGTTCGTCCATGGCCTCAGTCCCAGGCCAGCGCGCCGCCTGTCTGGTACTCGGTGACGCGGGTTTCGAAGAAGTTTTTCTCCTTCTTCAGGTCGATCATCTCCGCCATCCAGGGGAAGGGGTTGGTGGCGCCGGGGAAGAGCTCATCCAGGCCGATCTGGGTGGCGCGGCGGTTGGCGATGAAGCGCAGGTATTCCTTGAACATGGGGGCATTCAGCCCGAGCACGCCGCGCGGCAGGGTGTCCTCGGCGTAGGCGTATTCCAGCTCCACGGCCTTCATGAACATGGCCTTCAGCTCGGCCTTGAACTCGCTGGTCCACAGGTGGGGTTCTTCCAGCTTGATTTGATTAATCATATCGATGCCGAAATTGCAGTGCATGGACTCGTCCCGCAGGATGTACTGGTACTGCTCGGCGGCGCCGGTCATCTTGTTCTGGCGGCCCATGGCCAGGATCTGCACGAAGCCCACGTAGAAGAACAGGCCTTCCATGATGCAGGCGAAGGCGATGAGGGATTTGAGGAAGGTCTGGTCGTCCTCGGGGGTGCCGGTCTTGAAGTCGGGGTTGGAGAGCACGTCGATGAAGGGCAGCAGGAACTCGTCCTTGGCCTTGATGCTGCTCACCTCGTGGTAGGCGTTGAAGATTTCGCCTTCGTCCAGGCCCAGGCTTTCCACGATGTACTGGTAGGCGTGGGTGTGGATGGCCTCTTCGAAGGCCTGGCGCAGCAGGTACTGGCGGCATTCGGGGGCGGTGATCTGGCGGTAGGTGCCCAGGACGATGTTGTTGGCGGCCAGGCTGTCGGCGGTGACGAAGAAGCCCAGGTTGCGCTTGACGATGAGGCGCTCGTCCTCGGTGAGGCCGTTGGGGTCCTTCCAGGTGGCGATGTCGCGGTTCATGTTCACCTCCTGCGGCATCCAGTGGTTGGCGCAGGCGGCGATGTACTTCTCCCAGGCCCATTTGTACTTGAACGGGACCAACTGGTTGACGTCGGTGCTGGCGTTGATGATGCGCTTGTCCTCGACGCGCACGCGGCGGTGCTTCTGGTCATCCGCCGCCTTCAACCCCTCTCCCCCGGGGAGAGGGGCAGGGGAGAGGGCGGGTTTGTCCCATTGCGGCTGGGCCACGCCCTGGCCGGCGAAGTTCAGGCCCGTGGTGGCCGGTTGCAGGTGGGGCATGGGGGGCATGGCGGGGGTGCCGGCGCGAGCGGCGGGGGTGAAGTCTTCTTCGAAGTTCAGCATGGGGTGGCTCCTCTTGGGGGATTGGTTGGGTGGCTATTGGTCGGTGGCTATCCGACACGGGATCGGGAATATGTCCCCCGGCACACGCCAGGGCACCAGTCTGGGGAGGCGCATGGGTCGAGGCGACATGTCGAATCTGACCCAGTTGGTTGGCTTGCAAGTTTCATATTTCGGTTCAGTAGGGGCCCAGAAACCGGCTGCCGTTGAAGTGGATCAAGTGCTCGGGCGCATCAGCGATCCAGACTTCGGTTTCCCAGGCGATGTCCGCCGCGTATTTCTTGTAGGTGGCCTTGTCGGGGAAGGCTGTCACAAACACTAATCCCGCCCTGGAATTGGCGAACAGCCCGGACAATTCCTCGTGGCGCTTTCCGTCCACCGGACCGTGGCTGGTGACGGACTCGACCAGCAACAACCAATCCCGCACCGTATCGTGCAGCACCACATCCGGCATTTTTCCGTGGACGTCGATGCCGGTGACGCCCACGGCGGTTAACGTGGCTTGGTCGAAGTAGCCCCATTTCCTGCCGGTATCGCCCGCGTAAATGAGCGTGCTGCCCGGCGCGAAGCGCGGGGCGAAGTCCTCGATGATGGCCCGGATGAGCCTGCTGTGGGCACCCGGGCTCAGCTCGAGCTTCCTACTGCCGCCGAGCCGGACGGGGACGCGTTCCAGGTTGCGGGCTTTGGCGTACCTTTGGGACAGGGATGGGCGGGTCGTCAGCCAAGCGGCCAGGTTTTTGGCCCAGCCCCGCCCACCGTAGGTCTTGAGCAAGGCCAGCAGCTCGGGGGCCAGCTGGTAAACCGTGTCGGGGCTGTTGGTGGGCCGGTCGGGTTTGTCCGGGTTTCTCAGCGCGATGCCGGCGGCCACGAACTGGTGCATGGTCTGGCGGCGGAAGGTCTCGCGGGTGTTCGGCGCGTAATCCGCTCCGTAATGCCGTTTAGCCCAATCCATGATGGGCGTGATGCCCAGCAGCGGCTGGCCGGCCTGCTTCCATTGCCCGCCGGGCGCGAGATCGAGCAGCGCCAGCAGGCACAGGGCGGAACGGTCGTTTTGCTGGGCGCGGGGCAAACCCAGTCGAACCAGGATGTCCAGCGCCTCCTCGATGTGCCCGCGTTCGCTCATGCCAGGCCCCGGATGTGCTCGTCGAGTTCCTGTTGCGCCACGTCGCCGCTCCCTTTCGCCCAGCGCCCCAACGCCTCCAGGGCGCGCCCGGACGGATAGGGCAGGCGCCGCAAATCCGTGGCGTTGACCTGGGTGTGGCCGCTGAAGCGGCGGAAATAGGCATCCACCGCCGAGCCGTTCAGGTAGGCCGTCAGCCCCCACGCCAAGTCCTCTGGCAAACCCTGCTTGGCCCGATGGAACACATTCAGGTGGTTCTCGAAGGCGATCAGCTCCGCCCCCAGGCGCCGCGGATCGACTACGGCGGCCACGATGCGGCGTTTCTCTTCCTTGGAGGAGAAACGCCGGGTCACCGCATAGCAGCCGGCGGGAAACAGCCACTTGCGCGTCTCCCCGTTGAGTTGCAGGGCGTTGGGTTTCCTGCCCCCCGGCTTCGGCCATTCGATGGCCGGCCCGGAGAAATGCGCCGGGTAGAGCAGGGGCACGGTCCCGGCGTCGGGCAGGTCGCGCAGGTGGGCTTTCAGGCGGAAATCCACCACCGGCCCGGTGGAAACCTCGACGCCGATGTCCGCGAGGGAATGGTGGAACGCCTCGGGCAGATCGCCCCCGGCCTCCACCTCCCCCGTGGGGACATGGATGAAGCGTTCGGCATCGTCGGGGTCAACGATCCGCACGCGGGAGTAAACGCGGGCCGCGTAATCCACGAAGCTGTCGTCCGTGGACGTGGAAACCGCGACATCGCCCTGGGCGCCTCCCCGCTCCAGCAACAGGATGAGGTTTTCCTGCAGCACAGCATCGTCCCGGAAGGCCTTGTCCCGGGCATCGAACAGATGCAGGTGGTGGATCGCGCAGCGCTCCAGCAGGAACTCGCGGAACGGCTTGTAGTAAGGCCCGTTGCAGAAACTGCGCGGAATGATGGCCACGATCAGGCCACCCGGCTCCATCAGGGCGATCGCCAGGGCGACGAAGGCAGAATAAAGATTGACCGTCTCGATGCCCACCGCCCGCAACAGGTGACGATGGCGGGACCGGGAGGCGATCTTCTTGTAAGGCGGGTTGAGGATGGCGTGGGAAAAACGGGGGCCATTCCGGAACTGAAGCCAGTTGACCGCCTCTTCGATGAAGTCGCTGCCTTGGATATCCGCCTGGACGGAGAGGGTTTGCCGGTAATGCGCCAGCGTATCGCCCAGGCGCGCCCGCAATACCGGGTCGATCTCGAAGGCCGTGACTGAGATATCGCCCCCAGCTCCCCGGCCCCAGCGTTCCAGGAAAGCCGCCGCAAGGGAACCGATGCCCGCCCCCGCGTCGAGCAGGCGAATGGCCGGATTCGTGGGCGGTGGAAACAACCCCGCCATGAAATCCGCCACGCGCGAAGGCGTCATGAACTGGCCCAGAGCGGAACGCCGGGCACGGTCCATTTTGGCGGAGACATCCAGGCGGATGGAGTCGAGGTGCATTTATGAGGAACTTAATTCCGTGGTTGGCATATTCAATTTGTCCCTGGCCCCTTTATTTCCTCATGAGACTGATCCTAAACGAATCCAATTCGAGTTCTGTTAAATAGTTGTTTGAGCGCCGAGATGATGCTCCAGTGCTCTTGTTAATTCCAAAGCTCCGCTCAATTTGAAGAAGATAGTTGTTTTGATCTTCCCAGTAGTTAAGCTCTGAGCGAATTTTACGAATAATGGCTGGTGCGTTGAAACCTACTACACCGCCTTGGTTTTCCGCATTCTGAATAAACTTTGGAATTCCACCAAGATATCCATGTGGTTTAACCGCGAGAATCGGTTTTTTGAAATTAGAAGCCGCCTCGACCTCAACCTGTGTCCATTCGCTATAAGTACCAAGCCGAGCAAAGATAATGAAATAGTTGCATTGTCGAACTTGCTCAATTAGTTGGCTTCGTATCTCTCGTTTTTGCCAAATGTCAAACGGGTCGTGACTAGGGACAGAGTAGTTAAGATGAGCGAATCCATATTCCCTGAATTTCTTAGTCAGGGAATAGTAGTCTTCTTTGTACAGCCAGCGATGGCTAATAAAGATGTTTGGCTTCGGCATGTTTGGTCTCCGAGTTACTCGCAGGCCTCGCATTCCTCGAACCCCGGGTCGCCAGGGGAGAATCAAAGGGGTCAGGTTCGAATTCTTTCATTTCCATTTCTATTCAAGCAGGCGTGCCAATCCGCTCGCACCGACTGATTCGATCCAGTGCCTCTCCGGCCGTCCGCCCTGCTTCTTCGAGATCGTAGTCGGTCTGAAGACCTAGCCAGAAAGCGGCGCTGGTACCGAAGTAGCGCGACAGGCGCAGGGCGGTGTCTGCGGTAATGGCGCGCTTGCCGGCGCATATGGCGGAGATGCGGGCTTCGGTGACGCCGATGTCCTTGGCGAGTCGGTACTGGCTGATGCCAAACGGTATAAGAAATTCTTCCCGGAGCACTTCGCCGGGGTGGATGTTGGGCAGTCGGTCCATGGGCGCCTCCTCAGTGGTAGTCGCAGATTTCAACGCGTTCCGCGTTGCCTTCGTTCCAGATGAAGCACAACTGCCACTGGTCGTTGATGCGGATGCTCCATTGCCCTTCGCGGTCGCCTGACAGCTTTTCCAGCCGGTTTTGCGGCGGGATGCGCAGGTCGTCGATACGCCGCGCGTTGTTCAGCATCCGCAACTTGCGCCGGGCGACCGCCTGAATCTGGCCTGGAAGCTTGCGTGAGAACTCACCCTCCCAGACCTTGCGGGTTTCGGCATCGTGGAATGAGACAATCATGATGCTATCGCTGCGCGATAGTATTGGCAAGACAGAGAATCAAAGGGGCGGCGAACTCCGGCCAGGAGTGGCGGCCGACGATGCGCGGGGGCTTTTCAGGTTGAGGCATGGACGGTATCCGGCAGGGTGTCCCTGGGAGCATCCAGGTCCAGGCCGGCTTCTTCCCAGAGGGGCCGGAACAGGTCGGTGGCCATGTGGGGCCGGTCAGGTAGGGTGCGCCCCACGAGCTTGTCGCGCCGGGCGGCGGCGCCTTTTACACCGGCCTTCTTGGCGGCCAGCAGGGCGGAAATACGGGCCTGGGCTTTGACGATTTGTTCGGTTCGCATGCTGGGTCTCCAATAATGTGATTGTGTTTTCATAAATCAGATCAAGGCCGAGCAAGGCTGCTTCCGCCCGCTCCCCCACACCCTGCCCTCTCCCGCCGGGAGCGGGTTCCAAACCCTCACTGGCAGGCTTCGCATTCCTCGAACCCCGGGTCGCCGGGGCGTAGGGTGCAGGCCTTGCCTACTACTTCCGGCTCCGGGAGGTTGGGCTTGGCCGCCATGTTGGTGGTGAATCCGCCTGCGCCGCCGCCGGCGCTCACGGCGTTCAGCTCGCCGCCCTTGCCGGTGGATTTCTCGGCGTGGGTGGCGCCCAGGGCACGCAGGTAATAGGTGGTCTTCAGGCCCCGCAGCCAGGCCAGCTTGTAGGTCTCGTCCAGCTTCTTGCCGCTGGCGCCGTGGAAGTAGAGGTTCAGGCTTTGCGCTTGGTCGATCCACTTCTGGCGGCGGCTGCCGGCCTCGATGAGCCAGGCGGGGTCGATCTCGAAGGCGGTGGCGTACAGGCTGCGCAGCTCCTGGGGCACCCGGTCGATCTTGGCCAGGGAGCCGTCGAAGTACTTGATGTCGCCCACCATGACCTCGTCCCACAGGTTCATGGCCTTCAGGTCACGCACCAGGTACTGGTTGACCACGGTGAACTCGCCCGACAGGTTGGATTTGACGAACAGGTTCTGGTAGGTGGGCTCGATGCTGGCGGACACGCCGACGATGTTGGCGATGGTGGCCGTGGGGGCGATGGCCAGGCAGTTGGAGTTGCGCATGCCCACGCTCATGATGCGGCTGCGCAGGGCGGCCCAGTCCAGGCGCTCGGTGAGGTCGGCTTCCAGGTAACCGCCCCGCTCTTCGGCCAGGAGCTTGAGGGAGTCCTGGGGCAGGATGCCCTTGCTCCACAACGAACCCTGGAAGGTGCTGTAGCGGCCCCGCTCCTCGGCCAGGTCGGTGCTGGCCCAGTAGGCGTTGTAGGCCACGGCCTCCATGGCGCGGTCGGCGAACTCCACGGCGTCGCCGCTGGCGTAGGGGATGCGCAGTTTGTGCAGGGCATCCTGGAAGCCCATGATGCCCATGCCCACGGGGCGGTGCTTCAGGTTGGAGTTGCGGGCCTTGCCCACGTTGTAGAAGTTGATGTCGATGACGTTGTCCAGCATGCGCATGGCGGTGTGCACCGTGCGGGACAGCTTCTCCATGTCCAGGCCGCCGTCCTTCAGGTGGTTCACCAGGTTGACGGAGCCCAGGTTGCACACGGCGATCTCGTTGTCGTTGGTGTGCAGGGTGATCTCGGTGCAGAGGTTGCTGGAGTGCACCACGCCCACGTGCTGGTTGGTGTAGCGCACGTTGCAGGCATCCTTGAAAGTGATCCAGGGATGGCCGGTTTCGAACAGCATGGACAGCATCTTGCGCCACAGGCCCAGGGCGCTGGTCTTCTTGAACACCTTGATCTCGCCCCGGGCGGCCTTGTCCTCATAGGCCAGGTAGGCGGCCTCGAAGTCCTTGCCGTACTTGTCGTGGAGGTCGGGGCAGTCGGAGGGGGAGAACAGGGTCCACTCGGCGTTGTCCATGACCCGCTTCATGAACAGGTCGGGCACCCAGTTGGCGGTGTTCATGTCGTGGGTGCGGCGGCGATCGTCGCCGGTGTTCTTGCGCA
>DEQR01000026.1 GCA_002360535.1 Thiobacillus sp. UBA3361 | reverse complement strand
CTGTCCAGGTCGCCCATGATGGCAACGCTCATGTTGGCCGCCCGGTAGTGGGTGCGATGGAAATCCAGCACGTCCTGGCGGGTGATGCGCGCCAGGCCATCCACCTCGCCCGCCTCGGGCAGGCCGTAGGGGTGGTCGCCGAAGACGGCGGCCTGGAAGGCCTTGCCACCCAGGTACTCGGGCTTGGTCTCCGCCTCCTTGAGGCCGGCGATGGCGCGTGCCCGCTCCCGCTCCAGCACGTCCTGGCCGAAATGCGGCGCCGACAGGATGGCCTCGAACACCGCCAGGGCCTGGTCGCGCTCCCTTGCCCCGCTCAGGGTGCGCAGGCTGAAGGCTGCTCGGTCGGGATCGAAGCTGCCGCCCAGCACGGCACCCACGTCCGCCAGCCGCTCCGAAACCTCCCGTTCCGAGAAGTCCCCGGCCCCCTGGGCCATCAGCTGACGGGTCAGGCTGGCCAGGCCTGAGGTCTCCCTCCGGTCGCGAGCGCTGCCGGCATCGAAGCTGACGCTCAAGTCCAGCATGGGCAGGTCGTGGTTCTCCACGAAATAGACGCGCGCGCCCTGGGGCGTGGTCCAGTGCTGGATGGCCAGACCGGCCCAGGCGGGAAACACGGCCAAGCCCAGCACCAACAGGGCGGTCAGCCGCCGGGCGACACGGTATCCGTTATTCAACATGTCAACCGCCATGACGGCCTCCCAGGGCGGGACGGGGCGCCGCGGCTTCACTCATGGGCTGGGGATCCAGACGGGCGATGGTGAGCCGGTCGTCCATTAGGTACTTGTTGGCCACCGCCCTGACCTGCTCGGCGGTCACCTGCCGGAGCTTTTCATAACGCAGGTCGCGCTGCCGGTAATCCAGCCCCGCCGTGCGCCATTCACCGATCAGCATGGCCTGGTAGAACAGGGAGTCCTGCTGGAAGACCTGGCCGGCCAGCACCTGGGCCTTCACCCGTTCCAGTTCCTTCCCGTTCACCCCGGCCAGCTTGACCCAGTCGATCTCGCCCTTGAGGGCCGCCAGGGCCTGTTCGGCGGTCTTGCCCTCGGCGGGGGTGACGTCGGCGAAGAACACCCCCGGTCCGCGGGATACCGCGTCGTAGGAGGCGCCCACGTCCACCGCCACTCGTTTCTCGTTCACCAAGGCCTGAGGCAGGCGGGCGGTGGCGTGGCCGTTGAGCACCCCGGCGAGCACCTCCAGGGCATAGGGCTCCCATTCCTCGGCAGGCCGGGTCAGGCGCGGCACCTGCCAGGACAGCACCACCACCGGCAGCTTGGCCGGCGCTTTCAGTTCCACCTGCTTCAGGCCGCTGGGCGCGGGCTCGGTCTGCGGCTTGCGCTCGGGCAGGGCCTGCGCCGGCAAGGCGCCGAAATATTGCCTGGCCAGGTCGAACACCCGTTCCGGCTCCACGTCGCCGGCGACGATCAGGGTGGCATTGTTGGGGGCGTACCAAGTCCGGTACCAGTGCTGCGCATCCGCCACGGTCATGTTTTCCAGGTCCCCCATCCAGCCGATGACCGGATGCCGGTAGGGATGGCTCACGAAGGCGGTGGCCATCAGCTTCTCGAACAGCAGAGCCTGAGGGTTGTCCTCGGTGCGCATGCGGCGTTCCTCGCGCACCACCTGGATCTCCTTGGCGAACTCGCCCGCGTCCAGCTTCAGGTTGGCCATGCGGTCCGCCTCCAGGCGCAGAGCCAGCTCCAGTTCCTCCTTGCGCAGGGTCTGGAAATAGACCGTCTGATCGCGGCTGGTATAGGCGTTTTCCTTCCCGCCCACGGCGGCGATCCGCTTCGAGAATTCGCCGGCCGGCACCGCCTCGGTGCCCTTGAACATCATGTGTTCCAGCACGTGGGCCACGCCGGTAACACCATAGCTCTCGTCCATGCTGCCGGCCCGATACCAGACCTGGCTGGTCACCACCGGGGCACGGTGATCCACCTTGACGATGACCTTCATGCCGTTTGCCAGATCGGTCTCGCGGGTCTCCGCATGGCCGGGCCGGACGGCCAGGGTCAGGAAGAAGGCCGCGCCCAGCAGAAGCATGGCGCGGGACTTCCCGCCTATATGGACATCGCGTGGGCTTGGGGAGGGTTTTTTATGCATGGAACGGCCTGCTCCGGAAAAGGGTGTAACGGAAGGGGTCGGAGTGCGCATGATAAAATTTCGGCTTACGTAACGCACTCTCTGACCCGCCCAATCGTGTTCGGTTTCTTCAAATCCAGCAAAGAACCCCCGCCGGCCACCGACCAGGCCGAGGCTCAGGCCGCCCCCGCGCCGGAACAGGCCAAAACCGGCTGGGCGGAACGGCTCAAGGTGGGGCTTTCCAAAACCCGCAAGGTCCTCAATACGCCGGTGGGCGACCTGTTCCGCCGCCATGCGCACATCGACGAAGACGTTTATGAAGAGCTGGAGACCATCCTGCTCACCGCGGACGTGGGCGTCGATGCCACCCAGTACCTCCTGGACGCCCTGCGCCGCAAGGTGAAGCAGGACAAGCTCACCGAGACCGGCCAGCTGCGTGACACCCTGCGTGCCATCCTGCTGGAGTTGCTGGCACCCCTGGAACGGCCCCTGGACATCGACACTGCCCGGCCCTTCGTCATCATGCTGGCCGGGGTCAACGGCGCCGGCAAGACCACCACCATCGGCAAGCTGGCCAAGCGCTTCCAGGGGGAGGGCAAGCATGTTCTGCTGGCCGCCGGCGACACCTTCCGCGCCGCCGCCCGCGAGCAACTGGCCGTCTGGGGCGAGCGCAACAACGTGGAGGTGATCGGCGGCCAGGGCGAAGGCACGGGCGGCGACCCGGCGGCGGTCATCTACGACGCCATCCACTCGGCCCGTGCCCGCGGCATCGACGTAGTACTGGCCGACACCGCCGGCCGCCTGCCCACCCAGATGCACCTGATGGACGAGATCCGCAAGGTCAAGCGGGTGATCCAGAAGGCCGACCCGGCCGGTCCCCAGGAGGTGCTGCTGGTGCTGGACGCCAACACCGGCCAGAACGCCCTGGCGCAGATAAAGGCTTTCGACGAGGCCATCGGCGTCACCGGCCTGGTGCTCACCAAGCTGGACGGCACCGCCAAGGGCGGGGTGATCGCCGCCCTGGCCCACCGCCACGCCCCCTCCCGCCCGCCGGTGCCGGTGCGCTTCATCGGCGTGGGCGAGGGCTTGGACGACCTGCAGCCGTTCCGGGCCGCCGAGTTCGTGGACGCCCTGTTCGGGGAATAGCGCCGCCGATGATCGAATTCTCGGAAGTCACCAAGCGCTACCCCGGCGGCCACGAAGCCCTCGCCAACGTCAGCCTGACCATCGCCCAGGGCGAACTGGTTTTCCTGACCGGCCACTCGGGTGCCGGCAAGAGCACCCTGCTCAAGCTCATGGCAGCCATCGAGCGGCCCACCAGCGGCCAAATCATCGTCAACGGCCAGAGCCTGGGGCGTATGAAGCGGGCCGCCCTGCCCTACTTCCGGCGCAACATCGGCCTGATCTTCCAGGACCACAAACTGCTCTACGACCGCAGCGTGTTCGACAACGTGCTGCTGCCGCTGCATATCCAGGGTCTGACCGGCCCCGACGCTGCCAAGCGGGCGCGCGCCGCCCTGGACAAGGTGGGCCTGCTGGGCCGGGAGCGGGCACGCCCCATCACCCTCTCGGGCGGCGAGCAGCAGCGCCTGTGCATCGCCCGCGCCATCGTCAGCCGCCCGGCGCTGATGCTGGCCGACGAGCCCACCGCCAACCTGGACGACGCCTACGCGCGCGAGATCATGGACACCTTCCTGGCCTTCCATCAGGTGGGCGTCACCCTGGTCATCTCCACCCACGACCAGAACCTGATCCGGCGCTACGGCGGCCGCACCCTCACCCTGGCCAACGGCCACCTGACGGAGGGCGCCGCGGAAAGCCCCGCCGGCCGGGACGCCGCACTGCTGACACCATGAGAGTCTGGATCACCCACCACCTGCACAGCCTCAAGATCGCCCTGGGCCGCCTGCGTGCCAGCAGCGCGGCCAGCCTGATGAGCGTGCTGGTGATCGGCGTCGCTCTGAGCCTGCCGGCCAGCCTGTACGTGCTGCTGGCCAACGCCCAGCGGGCAGCCGGCAATGTGTCCGTGCAGCCGGAGATCACCGCCTTCCTGAAACTGGACGTGGATGACATGGCCGCGGAGCAGATGGCCCAGGCGCTGGCCAAGCGGCCCGACGCGGGCGCGGTCACCTTCGTGCACCGGGACAAGGGCATGGACAAGCTGCGCAAGGCCGGGCTCGGCGACGTGATGGCGGGGCTGTCCTCCAACCCGTTGCCGCACGCCATCACCCTCGCGCCGACCGGGGCCGATCCGGAGCGCATCGACCGATTGGCCGCCGAACTGCGTCAACACGAGAACGTCGAGCAGGTCAGCCTGGATGCCAACTGGTCGCGTCGCCTGGCCGCCATCCTCGCTTTCGGCCGTGAACTGGTCTGGCTGCTGGCCGTCTCCCTGGGCATCGCCCTGGCGGCCATCATCGGCAACACTATCCGCCTGCAGATCTACGCCCAGCGCGAGGAGATCGAGGTCTCCCGGCTGATCGGCGCCACCGACCGCTTCATCCGCCGGCCATTCCTCTACTTCGGCCTGCTGCAGGGCTTGGTGGGCGGACTGGCCGCCTGGGGCATGGTCAGCCTGCTGATCGCCCTGCTCGACGGCAGCGTGGCCCGGGTGGCCCTGGCCTACGGCACCCGGTTCAGTCTGGCCGGCCTGGCCGCGCAGGAAACCCTCATTCTGTTGGGCCTGGCCTGCGTGCTGGGCTTCACGGGGGCCTATCTGTCGGTGACCCGGACCCTGCGGCACTTCAACTGAGCGGCCGAATCCGGCCAGCCCGCCGGCGCATCCAGGCCTTACGTTCCTCCTCCAGCAGCACCATTGCCAAGGCAAAGGGCAAGGCGACGAGCCAGGCCCCGCCGGGCAGGGGTGCGGTGCCGAACAGCCACTGCCCGGCCGGCGTAAAGACGATGGCCAGCAGGAAGGCCGCCTCCGCGGCCAGGCCCAGGGGAATGAGGGGATTCTCGGTCAGACGCCTGGCGGCCAGGGGCTTCAGGGGCTCCCGGCAGAGGAACAGGTTGGCTGCCTGCATGACCACGATGGCCGCCAGACAGGCAGTGGTGGCCTGGAGATAAACCGGGTCCAGCGGCGCCAGGGTCTGGCCGTACACCCAGCCGGCGCCTTGCAGCACCAGGAAGAAGGCGGCCAGAGCCGCGGCGGCCTCGAACATCCCCAGGAACAGATAGGCCCTCGCCACCAGGCCCCAGGTGAGCAGGGGTTCGCCGCGGGGCCGGGGCGGCCGGTCCATCACCCGCGGGTCAGGGCGCTCCGCCCCCAGGGCCAGGGCCGGCAGCATGTCGGTGCCCAGGTCCACCGCCAGGATTTGGATGACGGTCAGGGGCAGGGGAATGCGGAACAGCACGAAGGCCAGGTAGGGAACGATCTCCGGGATGTTGGAGGTGAGGATGTAGGTCATGAACTTGCGGATGTTCTCGAACACCGCCCGCCCCTCCTCCACGGCGGCGACGATGCTGGCGAAGTTGTCGTCCAGCAGGATCAGATCGGCCACCTCCTTGGCCACGTCCGTGCCGCTCAGGCCCATGGCGATGCCGATGTGGGCGGCCTTGATGGCCGGGGCGTCGTTCACCCCGTCGCCGGTCACCGCCACCGTCTCGCCCTTCTTCTTCAGGGCCTCGACGATGCGCAGCTTCTGCTCCGGCTCCATGCGGGCGAACAGGATTTCCGGCGCATCCAGGGCCAGCTGCAGCTGTACCGGCGACATGCGCCGCAGCACGTCGCCGGTGATGACCACGGGCCGCTCGCCCTTCACCAGGCCGATCTCCCGCGCGATGGCGGAGGCGGTGCGGGGGTGGTCGCCGGTGCACACGATCACCTTGATGCCCGCTGTGGCACAACGGGCCACCGCAGCCGGCACCTCTGGCCGGGGCGGATCCTCCAGTCCCATCAGTCCGGTCAGGGTCATGTCGTTTTCCTCCGGCCCGGCGCCTTCCGGCATGGCCCGCTGGGCGAAGGCCAGTACCCGCAGACCGGCGGCGGCCATGTCCTCCTGTGCGGCGAGCAGCCCGGCCCGGTGGACGCCGGTGAGAGGGACATCCCCTTCCGCAGTGCGCAGCCGGGTGCTGATGGACAGCAGACTTTCCAGCGCCCCCTTGCAGTACAGCCGGTGCCCCTGGGGGGTGGCGTACAGCACCGACATGCGCCGCCGCCCGGTGTCGAATGGCAGTCCCCCCAGACGGCTGTAGCCCCGGGTCTCGCCCAACAGCCCCTGGGCGTACTCCACCAGGGCCGCCTCCATGGGATCCCCCAACAGGGTGCCGTTCACAGGTTTCAGGTCCTGGCACAGGGCGGCGTTGCACAGCAGGTCACGGGCCACCTCCTGGCCGGCCAAGTCCTCAGGGGCACGGAGCGCCCCCTGCCACCACACCCGGCGCACCGCCATGCGGTTCAGGGTCAGGGTACCGGTCTTGTCGCTCAGGATCACCGTGGTGGACCCCAGCGCCTCCACCGCCGGCAGATGGCGCACCAGGGCCTGCCGGCGGGCCATGCGCTGGGTGGCCATGGCCAGGGACAGGGTGATGGTGGGCAAGAGCCCCTCGGGCACGTTGGCCACGATGATGCCGATGGCGAACATCAGGCTTGCCCAGAACGGCAGGCCGATGGCCTGGCCGATGGCGAAGAAGGCCAGGCCCAGGCCGCTGGCAAACACCGCGATGATCCTGGACAGGCGCAGGATTTCCCGCTTCAGGGGCGACACCTCCTCCCCGGCGGTCTGGGTCAGACGGGCGATGCGCCCGAACTCCGTGTGCATGCCGGTGGCGTAAACCGCCGCCCGCCCTTCCCCGGCGACCAGATCGGTGCCGGCCAGCAGCAGGTTGCCCGCCCGTGTGGGCAATTCTTCCGGGCTCGGCTCGGCGTCGCGCGGGGCGGGCCGGGATTCGCCGGTCAGGTTGGCGGCGTTGACCCGCACCCCGGCGGCCTCAAGCAGGCGGCAGTCGGCCGGCACGCTGTCCCCTTCCCTCAACAGCAGCAGGTCACCGGGCACCAAGACGCTGGCGTCGATGCGCACGAGCTCCCCATCGCGGATGGCCGACACCTGCCGCGGTAGCAGCCGGCGCAGAGCGGCCATGGCCCGCTCAGCCTTGTATTCCTGCCAGAAGGAAAAAACGCCGTTGATCAGGATCACGGCGACGATGGCCACCCCCAGCCGGGCCATGCCCTGGCCCGCGTCGAAACGCTCTGCCGCGAAGGCCAGGGCCGCCGCGAACCAGAGGATGAGGGCGAAGAAATGGGTGAACTCCCGTGCGAAGGCCCGCGCCAGGTTTTCCCTGGCCGCCTCGCGCAGATGGTTGGGACCATACTCCGCCAGCCGTCGGGCCGCCTCCCCGGCGCTCAGTCCCGAGTCCGAGGTATGCAGGCTGTCCAGGACCTGTTCGGCAGTCAGCGAAGCGATGCGCATGCTTCCCCTCGGCGGGTGGGATAACCTCATCATAGTGTTCCCCGACGCCTCCGGCGGACAGCCGCGAGCCTCCCTGACCCGGCGTCCGGAAGCGCGGTCGCGGACCACCCCCACCCTTAAGTCGGCCTTAAGTAATCGCCCGGAGAATGGGCTTTGCCGAGCGAATTTGCGCAAGGCTCAACCACCTACCGGAGATACCTACATGAGCAAGACCCTGACCGCCCTGATGGCCGCCGTTTCCCTGATCGCCTTCACCTCCGCCCACGCCGCCGGCGAGGCTGCTCCGGCCCCCGCCGCCGCGCCCGCCGCCGCCGAGGCACCCGCCAAGGCCGAGAAGAAGGTCGCCAAAAAGGTGAAGAAGGAGAAGAAGGCCGAGGCCGCCGCTCCCGCCGCCCCTGCCGCTCCCGCCGACGCCAAGGCCAAGTAATTCCGTCCCGCCCCATGGCGGACAGCGGGGCGCAAGCCCCGCTTTTCATTTGCGCACTCGGCACACCGGCCGATTGGCTACCATGGAGACATCATGAAACTGTTGCTCGCCGAGGACGACCCCATGATCGGTGCCAGCGTGGAAAAGGGTTTGCGCCTGGCCGGCTATGGGGTGGACTGGTGCCGGGACGGCAAGGCCGCGGAACTGGCCCTGGCCACCGGCGGCTACAGCCTGCTCCTGCTGGACCTTGGGCTGCCGCGCCAGGACGGCCTGTCCGTCCTGAAGCACCTGCGCCAGGCGGGCAATGGAATCCCCGTGCTGATCGTCACCGCCCGCGACGCCGTGGCGGACCGGGTCGGAGGCCTCAACCTGGGGGCCGACGACTATCTGGTGAAACCCTTCGACCTGGATGAGCTCATCGCCCGCGTGCGTGCCCTGATCCGCCGGCATAGCGGGCGGGGCGATCCGGTCATGCGGGTGGGTGCCCTGAGCCTCAACCCCGTAACCCGCGACGTAAACCTGGATGGCAAACCGATCGCCTTGTCGCATCGCGAGTTCGGCCTGCTGGAAGCCCTCATGCAGAACCCCGGCGGCGTGCTGTCTCGCACCGATCTGGAAGAACACCTGTACGGCTGGGAGGAGGAGGTGTCCAGCAACGCCGTGGAGGTCCACATCCACAACCTGCGCCGCAAGCTTGGCAGCGAACGGATCCGCAACGTGCGCGGCGTGGGCTACCGGATCGCCGGCGACTGAGCGCCCGCCAGCACCGCCATGCACTCCATCCGCGGCCGCCTGCTGGTCTGGCAGATCAGCGCACTGGTGCTCACCGGGCTGCTGGTGAGCTATCTGGCCTACAGCCTGGCCTGGAGCGGCTTCAACCGAGTTCGGGATTACACCCTGGAGCAGATCGCCTACTCCATCCTACGCCATGGGGTGGAGACGGGGCCCGACGAAGAGATCACGGATCAAGGCCAGTTTCTCAGCCAGATATGGAACGCAGACGGCAGCCTGTCCTATGCCTCGCGCCCGGCGCCGGTGCTGCCGCCCCAGCCAACCGGCAACGGGGTGGTGCACTGGGAAGGGGAGGAGTGGCATACCTTCACCCTGAAGCAGGGCGGTTTGGTCATCCAGGTGGCCAACACCTCGGCCAACCGCGCCGCCATGTTCGGACGCATCGTGCCTTGGCTGCTGCTGCCCCTGAGCGTGCTGGTGGCCGGGCTGGGCGCCCTGATCTGGATGGCCGTGGGCCGGGCATTGGCGCCTTTGGAACGGGTCCGGGGGGAAATCGGCACACGCGACGTGTCCAGCCTGCACGAGTTGCCCACCGCCGGACTGCCTGAGGAGCTCTCGCCACTGGTGGGCGCCCTGAACGGCCTGCTCGACCGTCTGCGCCAGGCCCTGTCCGTGCAGCGCCGTTTCACCGCCGACGCCGCCCACGAACTGCGCACGCCCCTGACCGCTGTGCGGCTGCAAGCCCAGATCGCCCAGCAGGCCCCCAGTGACGCGGAACGCCGCGAGGCCTTGGAGCAGCTCATCGCCGGCGTGGATCGGGCCACCCACTTGGTGGAGCAATTGCTGCAGATGGCCCGCCTGGAGCCGGATGCACAGCAACTGCCCTTTGCCCCCCTGCACCTGGACGAGCTGACCCGCCAGGTGGTGGCCGGGCTGGCCGTCCAGGCGGATGCCGTGGACATCGACCTGGGCCTGGGCCAGTGCGACGCGATCGCCCTGTCCGGCCACGCCCCCAGCCTGCGGGCCATGCTCGGCAACCTGGTTGATAATGCCCTGCGCCACTGTCCGCCGGGCAGCCGTGTCGATGTGGAACTGCACCGACATCCGCAGTCCGCCGAACTGCTGGTGCGCGACAACGGACCCGGCATCCCCGCCGCGGAACGACAGCGGGTGTTCGACCGTTTCCATCGCCTGGCCGGTGCCCAAGCGCCGGGCAGCGGCCTCGGACTGGCCATCGTGCGCCAGGTTGTGGACCTGCACGGCGGCGGCATCGACCTGGAGGACAGCCGCGACGGCGGGCTGCTGGTCAGGGTGCGGCTGCCCGCCAGAGACATGCGCGACTGACGTCCGCCAGGCATACTTCGGCCCGCACCATGACCACACCCCGAGCTAACAGCCTCTTTCGCGAGCGCCTGCTGCCCATCCTGGGCATGCTGGGCATGGTCATATCGGTGTTCGGGCTGTCCATGCTGCTGCCTCTGCTCATCTCCCTGGCCATCGGTGACCGGGCACAGGTGGCCTACGACGAGGCCTTCCTCATCACCCTGGGCACCGGTCTGGCATTGTGGTTCCTGGGCCGACGCCGCCACCAGGAGATGAAGTCCCGCGACGGCTTCCTGCTGGTGGTGCTGATCTGGACCCTGCTGCCCGTGTTCGCCGCCCTGCCCCTGCTCATTTACATGCCCGACCTGTCGTTCACCGACGCCTATTTCGAGACCATGTCCGGGCTGACCACCACCGGCGCCACCACCCTCACCGGCCTGGACCACCTGCCCCCGTCCATCAATATCTGGCGCGCCCAGCTGCATCTGCTGGGGGGCATGGGGGTCATCGTGCTGGTGGTGGCGGTGCTGCCCCTGCTGGGCATCGGCGGCCGGCAGATGTTCAAGGCGGAAACGCCCGGCCCCATGAAGGACACCAAGCTCACCCCGCGCATGACCGAGACCGCCAAGGGGCTGTGGGTGGTCTATCTGGTATTCACCAGCGCCTGTTTCCTGGCCTTCTGGCAGTTCGGCATGGACTGGCTGGACGCCCTGATCCATACCTTCTCGGTCATGGGACTGGGCGGCTTCTCCTCCCACGACGCCAGCTTCGGGCACTTCGATTCGGTGCCACTGGAGATCGTCGCCGAGGTGTTCGCCCTGATCGCCGGCATGAACTTCGCCACCCACTTCCTGGCCCTGCGCCAGCGCAGCCTGTCGCCCTACCGGCTGGATCCGGAGATCAAGTGGTTCCTGACCGTGGTGCTGGGCAGCTGCCTGTTCCTGGCCCTGTTCCTGTGGTCCAAGAACCAGTACCTGGACTTCCCCTCGGCGCTGCGCTACGCGAGCTTCAACACTATCTCCATGGCCACCACCCTGGGTCTGGCCAACGACGATTTCAACGCCTGGCCCTATTTCACAGGCCTATGGCTGCTGCTGCTGTGCAGTTTTTCCACCGCGGCGGGCTCCACCGGCGGTGGCATCAAAATGATGCGCGCCATGATCCTCTACAAGCAGGTGTACCGGGAGATCCTTAAGCTGCTGCACCCCAACGCCAGCCTGACCACCAAGCTCGGCGACATGGTGGTGGAGAACAAGGTCACCTACGCGGTGCTCGCCTTTGTGTTTGTCTATATGGTGTCCATCGTCGCCCTGAGCCTGCTGCTCACCGCCTCGGGTCTGGACGTGTTCACCGCCTTCTCGGCGGTGGTGGCCACCATCAACAACACCGGCCCCGGCCTGGGCCGGGTGGGGCCGGCCACCACCTACGCGGTGCTCGACGACTTCCAGACCTGGGTGTGCACCTTCTCCATGCTGCTGGGCCGCCTGGAGCTGTTCACCCTGCTGGCGGTGCTGACGCCGGCGTTCTGGCGCAAATAAGGCAAACCCTCACAGCAGGGGCTTAAGCCCCCACCACACATTGTCCAGCATGCGCGGCTGGGCCGCCGCCACCGGGTGCAGGCCGTCGGCCTGGAACAGGGCCCGCTCCGCCGCGAAGCCGTCCAGCAGGAAAGGCACGAAGGCACTCTTGTGGCCCCGGGCCAGTTGGGCGAAGCTGTCCTGGAAGGCCTGCGCATATCGGGGTCCGTAATTTGGCGGCAGGCGCATGCCCACCAGCAGCGTGGCGGCCCCCGCGCGCCGCGCCTGGTGCAGGATGCGTCCCAGGTTGGCGGACATCTGCGCCACGGGCAGTCCGCGCAGGCCGTCGTTGGCCCCCAAGGCCAGGATCAGCACCGCCGGACGGTGGCGTGCCAGCAGGCCGTCGATGCGGCTCGCGCCGCCGGCGCTGGTCTCGCCGCTGAAACTGGCGTTCACCACCCGGTGCCGGAACTTCTCCGCCACCAGACGCGCCTCAAGTAGGGCCACCCAGCCATGCCCGGGCCGGATGCCGTAGGCCGCCGACAGGCTGTCGCCCAGCACCAGGATCACCGGCCCGGCGGCGCGGGCCGGCACGGACACGAACAACAGCAAGAACAGCAGAATGACGCGCATGAGTGAACATCCCATCATCGAAGCCTTGGGCCTCGCCAAGGTGGTGGCCAGCGGGGCGGACCGCCTCACCATCCTGGACGATATCCATCTGGCCATGCAAGCCGGGGAATCCCTGGCCATCCTGGGCGCCTCCGGCTCCGGCAAGTCCACCCTGCTGGGCCTGCTGGCCGGTTTGGACCTGCCCAGCGCCGGCCGGGTTCTGCTGGACGGCACCGATCTGGCCGGCCTGGACGAGGACGGCCGGGCCCGGCTGCGCTCGCGCCTGCTGGGCTTCGTGTTCCAGTCCTTCCAGCTGTTGCCCGCCTTCACCGCCCTGGAGAACGTCCTCCTGCCCCTGGAACTGGCCGGCCGGCCCGGGGCCGCCGACGCCGCCCGGGCCATGCTGGAGCGGGTGGGCCTGGGCCGGCGCCTGGGCCACACCCCCAGCCAGCTGTCCGGCGGCGAGCAGCAGCGGGTGGCCCTGGCCCGGGCCTTCGTCATGGCGCCGCGCATCCTCATGGCCGACGAGCCCACCGGCAACCTGGACGCCGCCACCGGCGCGGGGGTCATCGACCTCTTGTTCGAACTCAACGCCGAGCACGGCACCACCCTGCTGCTGGTCACCCACGACCCCGCCCTGGCCCGGCGCTGCGGCCGGTCGGTGGAGTTGAGCGCCGGGCGCCTGGCCGCGGGGCGGGTCGCCCCATGAGACTGGCCTGGCGGCTGCTGCTGCGGGACTGGCGCGCCGGCGAACTGCGGGTGCTGCTGGCCGCCCTGGTGGTGTCGGTCATGAGCATCACCAGTGTCGGCTTCCTGGCCGACCGGGCGCGCCTCGCCCTGGAGCGGGACGTGCACACCCTGCTGGGGGGCGACCTGCTGCTGCAATCCGACCACCCGCCGCCCACCGAATGGCGCCTGGAGGCCGTCGGACTAGGACTGAGGGTGGCGGAGAGCCGGCGCCTCGTGAGCATGGCCCGGACCGGCCGGGGCGACGTCCAGGCCGCCCAGCTGGTGTCCCTGCGGGCGGTGGACGAGGGCTATCCCCTGAGCGGCCGGATCCAGATCAGCACCGGGCTCCCCTCCCCCGCCGGGGGAGGGGCCGGGGGTGAGGGTGGCGGTCGAACAGGCCGCCTTGCCAACGCCACCCGCACGGAGATCAACCACGGCCCCGCCCCCGGCACCGTCTGGGCCGACTCGCGGTTCTTCGACCTCACCGGCGCCCGCGTCGGCGACCCCATCGAACTGGGCGACACCCGCTTCACCCTGGTCGCCCGCCTGGACGCGGAACCGGACCGGGGCCTGGTGCAGTTCGACCTCGCCCCCCGGGTCATGATGCGCCTGGAAGACCTGCCCGCCACCGGCCTGGTCCAGGAGGGCAGCCGGGTGAACTACCAGTTCCACCTGGCCGGCGGCAAGAAAGCGGTCGCCGCCTACCGGGCCTGGCTCTCGCCCCGCCTGCAACGGGGCCAACAGCTCCAGGGCCTGGACAACGCCCGGCCCGAACTGCGCTCCGGCCTGGACCGGGCACAACGCTTCTTCGGACTGGCCGCCCTGCTGGCGGTGGTGCTGGCCGCCACCGCCATGCACCTGGCCGCCCGGCGCTACGTTTCGCGCCATCTGGACGGCTATGCGGTGATGCGTTGCCTGGGGGCGACCCAGGCCCGGCTGGTGGGCCTGTTCGGCGGCCAGCTGCTCCTCCTGGGGGCCCTGGGCGGCGGTCTGGGGGGGCTGCTGGGCTACGCCGCCCAGGCCCTGTTGGGCCGGGTGATGGGCGAACTTCTGGGGGCCGACCTGCCTGCACCCTCCCCCCTGCCGGCCCTGCAGGGCTGGCTGGCCGGCTACCTGCTGCTGCTGGGCTTCGCCCTGCCGCCCCTGTGGCGCCTGAAGCGGGTGCCCGCCCTGCGGGTGCTGCGCCGGGAGGCCCTACCCCTGGAAAGCGGCGCCCTCATCCTCTCCCTGGCCGGGCTGGCGGTCCTGGCCGCCCTGCTGGTCTGGCAGACCGGCGACGCCCGTCTGGCGGCCTGGACCCTGGGCGGCTTCCTGGCCGCCGGCCTGACCTTCACCCTGATCGGCCTGGTCCTGCTGCGCCTGCTGGGCCGCCTGGGCCGCGGCGCCGGCAGCTTCGCCTGGCGCTACGGCCTGGCCAGCCTAGGCCGCCGGGCGGCGGCCAACGGGGTGCAGACCGCCGCCCTGGCCCTGGGCCTCACCGCCCTGCTGCTGCTGGCCTTCACCCGGGGCGACCTGCTGGACGCCTGGCGCGGCAAGACGCCGGCCGACGCCCCCAACCGCTTCATCATCAACATCCAGCCGGAGCAGCGGGACGCCCTGGGTGCCTGGTTCACCGGCCGGGGCCTGGCGGTGCCCGAGCTCTACCCCATGGTGCGCGGCCGGCTGCTGGCCATCAACGGCCGGCCCGTCGTCCCGGAAGACTACCCGGAGGACCGGGCCCGGCGGCTGGCGGAACGGGAGTTCAACCTGTCCTATATGGCCGGTCTGCCCGGCCACAACCGCCTCACCGCCGGGCGCTGGTTCGGCGGCGCCGACCTGGCAGGCGGCGCCCTGTCGGTGGAGACGGGCATCGCCCAGACCCTGGGCATCCGCCTGGGGGACCGGCTGACCTGGAGCGTAGCCGGCGAGACCTTCAGCGCCCCGGTCACCAATCTGCGGGCGGTGGACTGGGACAGCATGCGGGTGAACTTCTTCGTCATCACCACCCCGGCCCTGCTGCGGGACATGCCCGCCAGCTACCTGACCAGCTTCCACCTGCCGGCCGACCGGGCCAAGGACCTGAACGGCCTGGTGCGGGAGCTGCCCAATCTCACCGTGATCGACACCACGGCCATCCTGACCCAGGCCCTGGACTGGATGGAGCGGCTGGTGGGGGCCGTGCAGACGGTGTTCCTGTTCGCCCTGGCCGCCGGGGTGCTGGTGCTCTACGCCGCCCTGGTCAGCACCCGGGACGAGCGCCTGCGGGAGGCCGCCCTGTTGCGCGCCCTGGGTGCCGCCCGGCCCCAGCTGCGGGGTGCCCTGCTGGCCGAATTCGCGGTGCTGGGCCTGTTGTCCGGTCTGCTGGCGTCCACCGCCGCCGCGGCCATCGGCGCCGTGCTGGCGGCGCGGGTGTTCGAGCTGGACTACGCCCCCGACCCCTGGCTCTGGCTGGCCGGCCCCGCCCTGGGCCTGGGCTGCGTGGCCCTGAACGCCCTGGCGGGACTGCGCACGGTACTGAACGCACCGCCCATGGTCAGTCTGCGGGAGGGATGAGCGCCCCGGTGGCGGGGCATGGCCCTCTGCCCGGTGACCCACCGTCCCGGGAGCATTGACAGGCGGGCATCTCGACCCTGACACCCGCGAAAACACTGGCCGAAACGGCCATTTCTCCCTGCCCGGCAAGGCCTGGCAGGGTGTATTGCGGACGTAACACAATACGGATAAAAAGGTCTTGTTCGGCCGTAGAAATTAGCGGCCCGGTGGCAATCACCGGCCGACTGATCACGATATCCGGGGAGCGCACGCGGCGGTCGAGCATTCATGTGCTTCAACACCTTTCTGGAGAATCGCCATGTCTTCTTCGTGCGCCAATACCTATTCCCTGCTGACTGAACCCGCCATCGGCACCACCGGGACGGGACTGGATCAGCTGGTCAAATACATTCAGGCCGACACCGGTCTCGCCGGTGCCAACGATGGCCAGGAAACCAAGGCCGGGGCCATCGCCGCGGACCAACTCAACAACCTGATCAAGGAGGCGGCCAACGCCACCGGCGCGTCTGCCGATGGGGTATTCACGGTCCAGGAAGTGATGGCCATGAACGCCCACATCCAGGCCCAGCATTCTGGCGCCTGGACCACCCTGCACGGCGACGACGGGAATGGTCAGTCGTCGGGCTTCCATCTGGTCCAGAACGATGGCGCAACCACTGCCTATCGCGGCGACAACCTGGTCAACACCGTCGCCGACGGCATCTACCACATGGGCTTCGCCGTCCGTAACGGCCGCTTCCTGAACGAAGATGGCGACGAGAACGCCACCGTCCAGGACGTGGCGGACTGGCTGACCCAGTTCTACACCGACCACTCCACCACCGAGACCGGCCTGGACCGGCTCACCGACATGATCATGGCCGACAAGGGCCTGGACGCGAGGATTTCCGACCAGGATATCGCCGCCGGCGCCGACGCCGCCAACGGTATGAACAAACTGCTAGCGGAGGCGATCACCGCCACCGGCGTGGCCCAGGACAACTGGATCTCGGCGGAGGATGTCGAAACGCTGAACGGCTATCTCCACGACGGCGGCCCACGACAGGCCCTTTGGACCGAACTGCACGGCGACGACGAAAAAGGCTCGGAAACCGGTTTCCACCGGGTGCAAAACGACGGCGCCAACACCAAGTACTTCGGCAAGAACCTTGTCAACACCGTCGCCGACGGTATTTACCACCTGGGCTTCGAACTCCGGGAAGGCCGTCTCCTCAATGAGGACGGGCAACCCAATGCCACAGTCACCGACGTGGCCGATTGGCTGAACTACTTCTACATTGACCAGTCCACGACGGGTACCGGCCTGGACAACCTCGTCGATCTGATCAAGCTCGATACCGGACTGGCGCGCTGCACCAATGCCGGAGACATCGTTGACGGCGCGGCCGCCGCCGACGCCATGAACCACATCATCGTCAACCTGATCGGCCAGACCGGCGCCGCGGCCGACAAGTGGATCACCATCGAGGACCTGCGCGCCATGAACGCCCTCATCCAGGGCGACGAAACCCTCAAGGCGACCTGGACGGCGCTGCACGGCGACGACGAGGGTGGCTACGAAACCGGCTATCACCTGGTACAGAACGACGGCGGCAGCATCCGTTTCTTCAACAAGAACCTGCTCAATACGGTGGCCGACGGCATCTACCACCTGGGTTTCGCCATCGAGAACGGCCGTTTCCTCAACGAGGACGGCGACCCCAACGCCACCCTCGACGACGTCGCCAGCTGGCTGAACGTCTTCCACGGCCTGAAGGTGCTCACCTACGGCGACGGTGGAGACAACACCCTCCTGGGCGACGGCCGCGACGAACAGATCAATGCCGGCAGCGGGCGCGACACGGTTGCGGCCGGCGACGGCGACGACCTGATCTACGGTGGCTCGGGTGATGACGATCTCGCCGGCAACGCCGGCAACGACCTCATCTACGCCGGCAAGGGCAACGACCGCGTCGATGGCGGCGACGGTGACGATGTGTTCCGGGTCACCGGTGACAAGACCTCCGGCTTCGAAGGCTACGACAGCTATACCGGCGGCGCCGGCACCGACCAGATCGTCGCCTACGGCGCCGGCGTGGACATTGGCATGACCGGATTCGACGCGGGCAACGGCATCGAAATCATCGACGCCGGCGGCGCCACCGGTCCGGTGCGCATCCTGGGCGACGGCGCCGCCAACATCCTCGATTTCAACGGCGTCTATCTGATCGGGACCCTGGAGATCGGCGGCGGAAGCGGCAACGACACCCTCACCGGTAGCGGCGCCAATGACACCCTGCGCGGCGATTCCGGCAATGACCGGATGGACGGCGGCGAGGGTGACGACGTGTTGTACGGTGGCAGCGGCAACGATCAACTCGACGGCGGCGAGGGTGACGACGTATTCCGGGTGAGCGGAGACAAAACCTCCGGCTTCGAAGGCTACGACACCTACAGCGGCGGCGCCGGCACTGACCGGATCGTCGCCTACGGCGCCGGCGTGGACATCGGCATGACCGGCTTCGAGGCGGCCAACGGCATCGAAATCATCGACGCCGGCGCCGCCGCCGGCCCGGTACGCATCCTGGGCGACGGCGCCGCCAACCGCTTCGACTTCAGCCAGAGCGGCTTCGTAGGCACTATCGAGGTAAATGCCGGTGGCGGCAACGACACCGTCATCGGCACCGCAGGGGGAGAAACCCTCCGCGGCGAATCGGGCAACGACGTCCTGGACGGGTTTGGCGGCGATGACCTGCTGTTCGGCGGCTACGGCAAAGACATCTTCGTGGCCGGCGCCGATTGGGGCCGTGACACCGTCGCCGATTTCCAGAACGGCTACGACAAGCTCGACTTCCATGCCAGCGGCGCCACCGGCATCGCCGACCTGATGTTCGCGCAGGTCGGCACGAACACCGAGATCAGCCTCGGAGACGACACCCTCGTGCTGCTCGGCATCAATGTCGCGGCGGTGGATAGCACCGACTTCCTGTTTTAACCCCTGAACCGAGACTTCGGGGATGGCGCGGCACGCGCCATCCCCGGACGCAGCCGACCGCACCAGAATAAAAAATCCCAGCATTACAGTCAGTTAATTGCACTTTATGATTGGGCTTCCTATGCTGGGAGCACGGTTCGACCCGCAGAGGGAGAAAGAAGTGGCGGGCGTCGTCGGACGGATGGCTGTCCCATCCGGGGAGCGAGGAGGAGCGCTATGCTGGACCCTGTCCTGGCACGTTATTTCGTGCCTGTCGCGGCCGTACTGGCCGCCTTGTTTCTGGCCATTCCCGGCCACGCATCCACCGCCGATCACAGCAAATTCAAAGAACTGCAAAGAACTTTCGCCAATGGGCCGGAGGTGACCCGCGCCTGCCTGGGCTGCCATACCGAGGCGGCGAAGCAGATCCACAAGACCAAGCACTGGACCTGGGAATACCTGAACCCCGAGCAGAAGCAGGTGCTGGGCAAGAAGCACGTGGTGAACAACTTCTGCATCTCGGCGCCGCCCAATTACGCCTTCTGCACCTCCTGCCACGTGGGCTACGGCTGGAAGGACAACCAGTTCGACTTTACCGCCCAGGAGAACGTGGATTGCCTGGTCTGCCACGACACCACCGGCAAGTACAAGAAGGCCCCCGGCCAGGCCGGCCACCCGGCCTACCAGGAGATGGAGATCCCCCCCGGCTCGGGCAAGAAGGTCAGGCCCGTGGATCTGACCCGGGTGGCCCAGAAAGTGGGCAAGACCAGCCGTGACACCTGCGGCGCCTGCCACTTCCATGGCGGCGGCGGCGACGGGGTGAAGCACGGCGACCTGGACAGTTCCCTGGAGGCGCCAGAGGCACATCTGGACGTGCACATGGACGCCACCGGCCTGAACTTCACCTGCGCTACCTGCCACATGGGCAAGAACCACGACGTGGCCGGCAGCCGCTACGCCCCCACCGCCCAGGACAAGGACGGCAAGCTGATACGCGGCAAGGAAGATGGCCGCAACCCGGCCACCTGCCAGGCCTGCCACGGCAACGCGCCGCACAAGTCCCAGGCCCGGCTCAACAGCCACGCCGGCAGGATCGCCTGCCAGACCTGCCACATCCCGGCCATCGCCCGGGGCGGGGTGGCCACCAAGCTCAGCTGGGACTGGTCCACCGCCGGCCGGATGGGCCCGGACGGCAAGCCCATTACCAAGAAGGACGCCAAGGGCCACGTCATCTACGACAGCCGCAAGGGTGACTTCACCCTGGGAGAGAACGTGCCGCCCGAGTACGTCTGGTTCAACGGCCAGGTGAAGTACACCCTGGTGGGCGACCGGGTGGACAAGGGCGACGGCATCATCCCCATCAACCGCTTCCTGGGCGGGCCCGACGACGGCCGCTCCATGATCTGGCCGGTGAAGGTGTTCCGGGGCTCCCAGCCCTACGACCCAGTGAACCACAGCCTGGTCACCCTGCACACCGCCGGCCAGGACGACGCCGCCTTCTGGAAGACCTTCGACTGGCAGAAGGCCATCGCCAGCGGCATGGCCACCACCGGCGCCCCCTACTCGGGGAAGATGGACTTCCTGCGCACCGAGATGTCCTGGCCCATCACCCACATGGTGGCCCCCAAGGAAGACGCCCTGGCCTGCGCCCAATGCCACACCGCCCCCGGCCGCCTGGATCAGGTGCCCGGCATCTACATGCCGGGCCGGC
>DEQR01000045.1:66305-87726 GCA_002360535.1 Thiobacillus sp. UBA3361 | reverse complement strand
TGTGGCGCATTCCGCGCGAGCGGAAACTGAATACGGTATGCGAGGAGTCGGCCTGCCCCAACCTGGGGGAGCGCTTCGGCAAGGGCACCGCCACCTCTTCATGATTCTGGGTGGCCTATGCCCCAGGAGGGCATCCTGGTGATGGGGAACTTCAACTTCAACATCCCCAGCCATAGGGACACCCTGTATGAAGCCATCACCAGCAAGGGACAGAGTTTCCCAAAGGCGCTGCGGAAGCTGGAATCCGGCGCTGATCTGGCCAAGGGCAAGCGCCATGACCAGATCCTGCACTACGCCCACCATTCGGAGAACTTCACTAACGTGGGCGGAGTGCCGGACTTCTATCAGGGCAACAGCGAATCGCTGTTCCCGGGCCCGAGCAAAGACAAGTTCACCTAGCAGCTCTCCGACCACCTGCCGCTGTGGATGCGGTAAAGACCGGCCTCATTGAGGTCGCCAACAGATGGGGCTACGAAATGAACTTATAGAGGGCGAAAAAATCCGTGGCTTCGCTGGGCCTTAGCCCGCCAGAAACAAAAAGAGCTCACATCGCTGTAAGCCCTTGATTTATTGGCGCGCCCGGCAGGATTCGAACCCACGACCCCCTGGTTCGTAGCCAGGTACTCTATCCAACTGAGCTACGGGCGCGTGAAAGACGGGCATTGTAGGGAAAACACCGTCCTGCCGCAACGACACTTTTCGCCGTGGGACAGGTGCGTGCATCGCCATGTCCGGCGATGCGGCCGCCGCCAATGCAGTCCGGAGAATGCGAGTGTATGATCTTCTCTCCGCATCGCTTGGAGACGCCATGAAGACCGCCCAAACCCGAGCCCTGGCACTGATCGCATTGTGCGGCGGCTTCGCCGCTGCGGCCATGGCCGCCCAGGCGGTCAAGGGCGATCCGGCCAAGGGCAAGGCCCTGGCCGCCGAAGCGTGCGCCTCCTGCCACGGGCCGAACGGCAACAGTGAGGTGCCTGCCTTCCCGAAACTGGCCGGACAGCAGGAATCCTATCTGCTACAGGAGTTGGCGGACTACAAGTCCGGCGCACGCGCCAATGAGATCATGACCCCCCTCGTCGCCGGCCTATCCGAGCAGGACATGGCCGACCTCGCCGCCTTCTTCGCCAAGCAGGACTCCAGCGATGGCGTGGTGACCAACCCCGCACTGCTGGCTATGGGCAAACGCGTCTATCTGCAAGGCAACGACAAGAACGGTGTGCCGTCCTGCGACGGCTGCCACGAGGAGAATGGCGAGGGCTCCAAGCGCTTTCCGCGGGTGGCCGGTCAGCATACGGAATACACCCTGGAGCAGATGAAACAGTACGCCACCGGCAAGCGCACCAACGGCAAGAAGGTAATGCGCACCGTGGCCGAGCGCCTCACCGATGAGGAAGCCAAGGCAGTCGCCGAATACATGGCCAGTTTGAAATGAGGACGATACCCATGAAAACCTCCCTCCACGCCCCACTCCTTGTGCTGGTGGCGGCCCTGGTCCCGCCCGCCCAAGCCGAGCCGCCTGCCCAGCCCCACGCGCCGGGCATCGAAAGCAAGGGCTATGTCTGGAATCAACAGGACCCCGAGCTGGCCCGGCTGCTGGCCCGCAAAGGTGACCCGGACAAGGGCAAGATCTCCTACGAAATCTGCCGCGGCTGCCATAAGGCCGATGCGGCGGGGAAACCCGAAGCGGGGTATCCGCAACTGGCCGGCCAGCACCCCGCGGTGCTCATCAAGCAAATGGTGGACGTGCGTGCCGGACGCCGGGACAGTCCCAAGATGCACCCCTTCATCGAACACGACGTGGTGGCCAGCAACGAACTGGCCGACATCGCCGCCTACCTGCACGGCCTGCCGGTGCCCGCCAGCAACGGCAAGGGCGACGGCCGGCAACCGGATCTCGGCAGGCATCTCTACGATCGGGACTGTGCCTCCTGCCACGGCGCCCATGGGGAGGGCGACGGTGCCAAGTTCTACCCTCGTGTGGCCGGCCAGCACTACAACTACCTGTACCGGGAGACCCTGGAGAGCCGCGACAAGGGCCGCCGCAACTCCAACCCGGAAATGGTCATGGTGCTGAAGCACTACGTGGACAGCGACGTGGCAGCGGTCAGCGACTACATGTCGCGGCTGGTCCCGCCGGCCAAGCCCTAGCCTGGGCAAGGCGCGCCAAATGAAACAGGCCCTCGCGGGGGCCTGTTTCATTTCCGGCCGGATCGGAGGTCAGCCCGCGTAGTCGCGCAATTCGCGCACATTCACCACGGTGATGTTGCGCCCATTGACCCGGATGTAACCATCACGGGACAGGCGGCTGAGCACGCGGGAGAAGGTTTCGGGCGCCAGGTTGAGTTGGGAGGCAATGGTCTGCTTGTTGGCCTCCAGTTCCACGGCGAAGCTATCGACGCCCGTAGGCATGTTCTGGGTCAGGAAATGCACTACCCGCTGGGCGCTGTTGCGCTGTACGCAGGTCTCCATGTTCTCGATGAGCTGGCACATGCGGTTGGCCAGCCGTGTGAGCAAGGCACGGGCCAGGATGGGGCTGCGCTCCACGGCCCGCAGCAACACGCCATGGTCCAGATGCAGCAGTATGGAATCGCGGGTCGCCTGCGCCGATACCGGGCAGTGCCTGTCGATGAACGCGCCCTCCTCGCCGAACGATTCGCCCGCGCTGGCCATGTGCACGATCTTCTCCGAGCCACCCTGGGAGGGCAGATACAGTTTCACCTGGCCGGTGATCACCAGGTACATGCCGCGCGTGCAGTCCCCCTTCTGGAACAGCACTTCATGTTTGGCCACCCGGAACTCCTGGGTGCCGGTGGCGAGGATGCCCAACTCGGCTCCGTTCAGCACGCGGAACGGGGGCTGGCGGGACAGAATTTCTGGAATGGAATGCCGCGTTTCGAGGATCATTTGTGGTCTTTGGCTATTTAAAACGTCTCCTCTCCGAAGGATAGAACCGGCCGTGCCGCGAAGACAGCGTGGGCAAACCCGACTACGCAAGTAGAGATACCACCATCGAGGTATTGGTGGTATAAAACAACCAATTGATTATTTTCAGATAATTATTTGGCTGCCGTACAGCGGCCGGGCGATTCGTGCAATGGGATTATTCCTTCTTCGTTGCCGGGTTGCCCTGATCACGCGGCCGCCTTGCCAGAGGAGATGTTGGATGGGCCGCTTGCGGGAGCGCCTGATGGCACGCTCCATATTGCTGAGCCTCGGCTTTGCCCTGTTCGCCATGACCCTCATCGGTGTCGGCGGCATGACCCTGTCGGTCGTGGAGGCCGAACGCATCCAGGGCAGCGGCAGCGCCATCAACGTGGCCGGCAGTCTGCGCCGCTTGACCCATCGCATGAGCGCCCTCGTCCTCTCGGACGCCGAAAACCGGGTCAGAGATCATGGCCGTCTGCGGGAGGCCATCGCCCACTTCGAAAAAAGCCTGAATCATCCGGCCCTGCGCCGGGTCATGACGCGCAAGCCCGACAGTGACTACGCCCGCACCTACGCGCAGATCAGGCAATCCTGGGAACGGGGACTGAAGCCGCTCCTGGTGGAAGAGGCCCTGCCCGGCGCCGATCTGCATCCCGTCAGCCGCCACAATCAGATGCTGGAGGCCGTGGAAGTCTTCGTGGACGAGCTGAACACCCTCGTCGCCCAGTTGGAGGCGGACACCGAAGAGGCCATCCTGACCCTGCGCAGCGTGCTGGGCGGCGCCCTGGTGCTTATCGTGGCGGTGGTGCTGGGTGCCCTTATCATCGTCCGCCGCGGGGTGCTGGACCCCCTGTCCGACCTGCTGCGCAGCGCCGCCCGTTTCGCGCGCGGCGACTTCACCGCCCGTGCCCGCCACGAGGGACCCGACGAACTGGGCCGGGTGGGCCGTTCCTTCAACCTGATGGCCGAGGAACTGAATAAGCTCTATGCCGACCTGGAACGGCGGGTGGCCGACAAGACCGCCGAGCTGGAGCGCAGCAACCAGTCGCTGGAACTGCTCTACCACTCCATCGCCCGGCTGCACAACGCCCCCACGGCCCCGGAAACCTACCATGCCATGCTGGAGGACATGGGCAAGTTGCTGGGCCTGCGGGGCAGCATGGCCTGCTTGCTGCCGAACCTGGGCGGCCCCGCCACCATCCTGAGCGACACCCTGGGCGTTTGCCCGTCGCGGGAGCGGGATGGCTGCCCACACTGCACCGACATCCTACGCGTGGACCAACCCTGGATACGCCTGCCTGGCCCGGAGGGGGAGACACTGATCGTGCCCCTGCGGGACATGGAGCGACACTACGGCGTGCTGCGCCTGGTCCTACCGCCGGAGCACCATCTGGCGCCCTGGCAGGAGCAATTGCTCCAGGCCCTGTGCCGGCACATCAGTATCGCCCTGGGCATCACCTACCGCACTGAACAGGAACGCCTTATCGCCCTGCAAGAAGAGCGCTCCATCATCGCCAGGGAGCTGCACGACTCCCTGGCCCAGGCCCTGTCCTACCTGAAGATCCAATCCAGCCTGCTGCAGCCCATGCTATCCGATCCGGCACGGCAGCCCGACGCGGAACGGACATTGGCCGATCTGCGCGAGGGCATCAGCGCCGCCTACAGGCAGCTGCGCGAACTGCTGGCCACCTTC
The DNA here is from genome assembly GCA_002360535.1 of Thiobacillus sp. UBA3361. Lineage (GTDB taxonomy): Bacteria > Pseudomonadota > Gammaproteobacteria > Burkholderiales > Thiobacillaceae > UBA3361. Next base: position 83,108 of record DEQR01000045.1, on the reverse strand, counting down.
CGCTTGCGCATGCAAGGCGATTTCCTGGAACTTCTGTCCCTGACGGCCGAGGAATTCAGCGCCCGCGGCGGTTTGCCCATCCACCTGGATACCCGCCTGACCGGCTGCCGGCTGAGTCCCAACCAGGAAATCCATACCCTGCAGATCATCCGCGAGGCCTTGTCCAACATCCTGCGCCACGCCCATGCCGGTCAGGCCTGGCTGGAAGTGCGCCATGACGACGGGCAGGTGACCGTGCGGGTGGCCGACGACGGAGTCGGCCTGTCCGACGATCCGCTGGACGGCACGCTGCACTATGGCCTGGCCATCATGCACGAGCGCGCCGCCGGCCTGCGCGGCGACATCCGGATATCACCCCGCGCGGAAGGCGGCACCCAGGTGGTGCTGCGATTCCGCGCCGAACACGCCCCCCAACCCAGTGCCCCCCTCCCCCTCGCCGACGCCGCATGAAAGAACACGTCCTGACCCTCGCCATCATCGACGACCACCCGTTGTTTCGCCGCGGGCTGATCCAGTTGGTCAACACCCTGCCGCGATTCCGTTTCGTCGGCGAGTCCTCCAACGGCCGCGACGGTATCGCCCTGGTCCGCTCCCTCAAGCCCGACCTGCTGCTGCTGGACCTGAACATGAAGGACACGGATGGCCTGGAGGTGTTGCGTGTGATCCGGGAACTGGACCTGGACACGCGGGTGGTGATGATCACCGTCTCGGACCGGGCGGAAGACCTGGTGGCCGCCCTGCGGTTGGGGGCCGACGGCTATCTGCTCAAGGACATGGAGCCCGAGCAGCTGCTGGACAGTCTGCGCACCATCGCCGACGGCCGCCTTGTGGTGTCCGACGCCCTGACCCACCTGCTGGCCGCCGCCCTGCGCGAGCAGCCGCGCGCGCGCAACGCCCAGGAGGCCGCGCTGACCGATCAGGAACGGCGCATCCTGGAACACGTCGCGGCGGGCCAGAGCAACAAGCTGATCGGCAAGGAACTGGACATCGCCGAAGGCACGGTCAAGGTGCACGTCAAGCACATCCTGCGCAAGCTGGGCCTGCGCTCCCGGGTGGAGGCGGCCGTCTGGGCGGTGGAAAACCTAGCCCGCGGCAAGGCAGCCTGAAAGTCGGGCGCGGCCGGTTCAGGCCCCCAGCGCGGCCGCGACCAGCTCCCGAGCCTCGGCGACGATGCGGTTCAGATGCTCGGGGCTGACGAAACTCTCCGCGTACAGCTTGTAGATGTCCTCGGTGCCCGACGGCCGGGCGGCAAACCAGCCGTTGGCGGTGGTCACCTTCAGACCGCCGATGGGCGCGCCGTTGCCTGGGGCGCGGGTGAGCCGTGCGGTGATCGGGTCGCCGGCCAGGGTCGCGGCGCTCACCCGCTCGGGCGTCAGGTTCTTGAAGGCGGCCTTCTGCTCGCGGCTGACCGGGGTGTCGATGCGGGTGTAGTAAGGCATGCCCAGGCGGGCGACCAAATCCTGGTAGTAGCGGCCCGGGTCCTTGCCGGTGACCGCCCTGATCTCGGCGGCCAGCAGGGCGAGGATGATGCCGTCCTTGTCGGTCACCCAGACCGTGCCGTCCTTACGCAGGAAGGCGGCGCCGGCGCTCTCCTCGCCGCCGAAGCAGAACTTGCCGTCCAGCAGGCCTTGGGAGAACCACTTGAAGCCCACCGGCACCTCCACCATCACCCGGCCCAGGTCGGCCACCACCCGGTCGATCAGGGCGCTGGACACCAGGGTCTTGCCCACCGCCGCCCGGTCGGACCAGCGCGGCCGGTGGGTGAGCAGGTAGTGGATGGCCACCGCCAGATAGTGGTTGGGGTTCATCAACCCCACCGAGGGGGTGACAATGCCGTGCCGATCCACGTCCGCGTCGTTGCCCCAGGCGATGTCGAAGCGGTCCTTCAGATCCACCAGGCCGGCCATGGCATAGGGGCTGGAGCAATCCATGCGGATCTTGCCGTCGTGGTCCAGGGTCATGAAGGCGAAGGCGGGATCGACCCGGTCGTTGACCACCTGGATGTCCAGGCCGTATTTCCCGGCAATCGGCCGCCAGTAGGCCACCGCCGCACCGCCCATGGGATCGACGCCGATCTTCAGATTGGCATCGCGGATGGCCTGGAAGTCGATGACGTTGTCCAGGTCGGCGATATAGGGGGCCATGAAATCCACCGCGTGGGTATTGGGCGCGGCCAGGGCTCGCTCGTGGGGCAGGCGTTTCACCTCGGCGTTGCCGGCGGCCATCAGATCGTTGGCTCGCGCCTCCACCCAGCCGGTGACGTCGGTGTCGGCGGGGCCGCCGTGGGGCGGGTTGTACTTGATGCCGCCGTCGGCGGGCGGATTGTGGGAGGGGGTGATGACGATGCCGTCGGCCTTCAACTCGGGATGGGCGGCGTTCCAGGCCAGGATGGCATGAGAGATCACCGGCGTGGGGGTGAAGCCTCCGCCTGCCTGCAAGTGCGTCTCGACACCGTTGGCCGCCAGCACTTCCAGGCAGGTGCGCTGGGCGGGCGCGGACAGGGCGTGGGTATCCATGCCCAGGAACAGCGGCCCGTCGATGCCGTTGGCGGCGCGGTATTCGCACACCGCCTGGCTGATGGCCAGGATGTGGGCCTCGTTGAACGACAGCTTCAGCGCGCTGCCCCGGTGGCCGCTGGTGCCGAAGGCCACCCGCTGCTCGGGCTGGCTGGCGTCGGGGGCGTGGAAATAGGCGTCGAGCAGGCCTTGGACGTCGATCAGGCTGTCTTGGGGGGCGGGCTTGCCGGCGAGGGGGTGGGCCATGGTGAATCTCCCTTGGTCAACATCGTGAATGATGCCTCGGGATTTTACCGCCCGCGAGGCGCGGGGTCAGATCGGCATGGCCTGCCGGCCGTTCAGGCGCAGCCAGCCGCGCGCGATGCGGTACAGCACCCACAGGCCGGCGATGAAGACGATCATCCAGGCGATGGGCAGGCCGATGATGGTCAAGCCAACAAGGATGGCCAGGCCGATCCACAGCACCGCGTACCAGAAGGTGCGCAGCTGCCAGCGGAAATGGCTCTCCAGCCAAGTGCCGCGCGCCTCGCCGCGCTTCATATAGTTGAGCAGCACGGCGATCAGCGACGGCCAGCCGGTCAGAAAGGCAGTGACCACGAAGGCCGGCGTCAGCAGCCCCGTGACGGCGCTGAACGCATGCAGGCCGTACATGACATGGGTCAGGGTGGTCAGGTTCGAGTTCTCGGTGCCGCCGGCTGTATTCATGGGGACTCCTGTGGACGCATGCTAACCTCAATCTATGAGCCATCAGCATACCGCCAATACCACCCTCGCCGTCATCCCGGCCATCGGCGCGCGCCTGCCGGAACTGGTCGCCCTGCGCCACGACCTGCACGCCCATCCAGAACTGGCCTTCGCCGAGACCCGCACCGCCGATCGGGTGGCCGCCTTCCTGGAAGCCCAGGGCATCGAGACGCACCGCGGCCTGGCCGAAACCGGCGTGGTGGGTGTGCTACGTTCGGGCGGCGGCGAGCGTTCCATCGGCCTGCGCGCCGACATGGACGCCCTGCCCATCCAGGAGCAGAACCTGTTCCCGCACCGCTCCCGCCACGAGGGACGCATGCACGCCTGCGGCCATGACGGCCACACCGCCATGCTGCTGGCCGCCGCTCAGTACCTGGCCGCCACGGGCAATTTCAATGGCACCGTCTATTTCATCTTCCAGCCCGCTGAGGAAACCGTCGGCGGCGCCCGGGTGATGATCGAGGAGGGCCTGCTGGAGCGTTTTCCCATGCACCGGGTGTTCGGCATGCACAACTGGCCCGGACTGCCCGCCGGCCAGTTCGCGGTGCACGCCGGCCCGGTGATGGCCAGCGCCGACACCTTCGACATCACCCTGCGCGGCCACGGGGCCCATGCCGCCATGCCCCACCAGGGCCGCGACCCGGTGGTCGCGGCGGCCCAGCTGGTCTCCGCGCTGCAAGGCATCGTCAGCCGCGCCCTCGACCCGCTGGATTCGGCAGTCCTGTCCATCACCCGACTGCACGCGGATGGCGGCGCCTACAACGTCATCCCGGAACAGGCCACCCTGAGTGGCACGGTACGCGCCTTCCGGCCGGAGGTGCAGGACAGCATCGAGGCCGCCATGGAGCGCATCTGCAACGGCGTCGCCAGCGCCCATGGGGTGCAGATCGGGCTCGATTACCAACGGGGCTACCCCCCCACGGTCAACACCGCCGCCGAGGCCGAGGCCTGCCGGCGGGTGTTGCTGGATCTGGTAGGGGAATCCGGGGTGAACGACGGCATGCGGCCCTCCATGGGGGCGGAGGATTTTGCCTACCTGGTGCGCGAACGCCCCGGATGCTATGTCTGGATCGGCAACGGCAGTGGTGAAGGCGGCTGCATGCTGCACAACCCCCACTACGATTTCAACGATCAGGTGCTCGGCCTGGGTGCCAGCTACTGGGTCAAACTGGCGGAAACCCTGCTGTCATAGCCCCGTACATACTGGGTTGTAACCCGGTTGGGTGGGCATTCAAGCCCTCGCCCATTCGTGCCGATATGGGGTCTGGACGCGGCCCGAGGGACAATCCCCTTGCCCCGGCAACCCAGATTCTAGGAGGCAGCAATGCGACATCCGGCAACGCCGGCGACCGAGAGTATCTTCATTATCACGTCAGGACCGGACGTTGATGGATGACATCGCATTACCCGCGTACGGCCAATTCATGTTTGAACAATTTCACCGCCTGAGCCGCCGCCTCGGCCTCGAACGGGCCGGCGCGAGCACCGTCGAGCTGCACGGCTACCTCACGGGCATCGCCCTGACCCCCGCCCCGCTGGTCCAGATCGACTGGCCCAAGGCGCTGCCAGGCGCGGACAAGGCGGTCATGGACGATGAATTCACCGGCCTGTTGAAAGATGGCCTGGCGGAGATCGCCGAAGCCACCGACAACAACACCTTCAAGCCTTTGCTGCGCACCACGGCCATCAACGGGTATCGGGCCGACCTGTGGTGCCGGGGTTTCCTGAACGCGGTCGATCTGGCCGAACCCGCCTGGCGAAAGCGCATGGATGCCCTCCCCGCGCTGAAGACCCGACTGGAATTCATCCGCTTGATGGCCGACAGCGGCCAGTTCGCCCGCAAGTTGGGTTTCCCGCCCGACGAACATGGCGAGTTCGTGCGCGAAAACACCGTGCTGCTCGCACCTCTCGTCAGGCACATGCGCCACCAGTTGGTCGATCCGGCCAGGAGCCGCGACTGGCTGGTCGATCTGCCGCCGCCGCCGGCCTACGCCGACGCCGAACTGGCGCGGCTCGGTGAAAAGGCCTTGTTCACCAGGCTGATGGAATGCGAGGACCGGGCGCCCTGGAACCTGATGCAGGCCTGCGTGGCGCGGGGCGACAGGATCATTCCCGTGCTGCTCGCCCATGTGCGCGACAACCAGCGCTGGGGCCAGCCGGAGATGCGCGGCGAATGGTGGGGCCTGCTGCACGCCATCATGCTGCTGGGAAAGATGGACAGCGAGGCCGCCGCGGCCGCCCTGCTGGAATACTTCGGCCACATGAGCCACCACCCCCAGGACACCCTGTGGGACTGGACGCGCGGTTACTGGCCGGCGTTCTTCCATAACAAGCACGCCTTCGTGCATGCCCAGTTGCGCCAACTGGCCACGGACCGGCAACTGAACTGGTACGCCCGCGCCCAGGCCGTGGAATGCGTGCTGGAGGCCGCCTGGTCGGACACCCCCGAGTCCCTGGAGGACACCCTCGACTGGCTGGCGCGGATGGCCGACAACCCGGCCGAGCCGGGCATGCTGCGGCGCAGCTGCAGCGATCTGCTGCTGGATTTTCCGCGCGAACGCCACCGCGACCTGCTCATGCGTCTGGCGCGCGAGCAGGAGGTGCGCGGCCGCCTGGGTCGGCACTTCACCCAGCACGAGGTGGATTACGCCTTCCACGCCGGCGACGATCCGGAATGGCTGCGCCGGCAGAACCCCTGGGCCTTTTACGAACCGGAGGCCATTCGCAAACGGCAGCTGCGCTGGGCCAAGCAGGACGACAAGACCATCGAGCGCATCGTCGGCCTGGCCGACGCGGGCGAGGACATCAACGAACTGGTGCAGGCCGTGCTGCGCCGGCGCGACGAACGCAAGAACGGCAACGGCGCGAAACCCCGCTAGGACATCGCCGCCGCCCGCTCCGGGCAGCCGCGCGGACTCGCCTCAGACGGCCTCGCGGCCGTCCTCCACCACATAGCTGACGCGGGTGCGCGGGCTCAGATAGTCGTACACCTCCCGCGGCAGATCGGCCGGCCGCAGGCTGCGCACCACGGCCAGGTCGGGCTCTTCCGCCAGATCGAAGAACACCGCCTCCTCCTTGGGCACGTCCGTGTCGTAGATCAGGATGTTGGGATGCAGCAACTGCTCGGGACGCACGCTGACGACGATGCCGATGGCATCGTTGTTGAGCTGCACCACGCTGCCCGGCGGATAGACCCCCATCTGCCGCACGAACAGCTTGAGCAGGGCTTCGTCCAGCTTGCCCCCGTAGTGCTTGAACATGTGCGCCAGGGCCTCGGCCGGGGTCATGGAATCGGCCAGGTTGATGCGGTTGCACAGGTTGTCGAAGAGGTTGGCGATGGCGGCAATGCGTGCCAGGCGGCCCACCCGGTCCCCCGACAGCTTGCCGGGGAAACCGCTGCCGTCGAGCATCTCGTGATGACAGGCGATCACCTCCAGGGCGCCGCGCGGCAGGTCGGGGAGCTTGAGGGCCATCTCCAGGCCGTATTCCACATGCAACTCGTAAAAGGCGCGTTCGGCACTGGTCAGCGCGCCTGGCTTGCGCAGGATCTGGCTGGGAATGCGCTCCTTGCCGATGTCGTGCAGCAGGCAGCCCGTGCCCAGGTCATGCAGCTGTCCGTCGTCCAGCTGCGCCGCCCGGCCCAGCAGCAGGGCCAGCACGGTGACGTTCATGGCGTGGTAGTAGGCCCCCTCGTCGGCGCGCTTGCTGCTCATCACGTGCACCAGGACATCCTTGTCGGCAAGCAGGGAATCCACCATCTCGGTAATCACCGCGCGGATCTGCACCACCGATTCCTGGGGCCGTGCGAACAGATTGCGCATCAGAGCCCTGACCGTGTCCACGCCGCGGGAAAACTGGCGCTCGCATTGGGCCACCGAGGTACGCCGCGCGGCCACCTTTTCCCGGCGTGCCTTCTTTTCCTCCCACAGGGCCAGCACCTCCGGGTCGGGCTCGGCCCGGGCCACGACCGGCATGGGCTGCGAGGAGGGCGGCAGGGGCGGCGCATCGCTGCGCTCCGGCACGTACAGGATATCCTTCAGCCCCAGCGACCTGAGGGCGGCAAGCTGCTTGTCGTTGCGTATCTTGAAGGCGTTGAACAGGAAGGGATGTTCCATCCAGGTATCCAGACGGACATACAACCCGATACGCAACTGATCGATGGCGATGCGTTCCTCTTTCATCCTGCCGGCCCGCCAGGGCAACAATTCGCAACCGGCCCATTGTGCCTCAGTCGGCGCGGGACAGGGATGGGATTGAACTCGCTTCTGCCCCGGACATCGAATGGCGAACCCGGAGGAAACGACCATGACCGCATCGCCCGAAGCCCGACCGAACCTTGCCGCCGCCACCCTGGGCGGCGGCTGTTTCTGGTGCCTGGAGGCGGTCTATGTCCGGCTGCGCGGGGTCTCGGCCGTGACCTCCGGCTACATGGGCGGACACCAGGCGCATCCTGCCTACCGGCAGGTGTGCGAGGAGACCACCGGCCACGCTGAAGTGGTGCGGATCACCTTCGATCCCGGCCAGGTGAGCTATGCACAGATTCTGGAGGTGTTCTTCGCCATCCACGACCCCACCACCCCTGACCGCCAGGGCAACGACGTGGGCAGCCAGTACCGCTCGGTTATCTTTTTCCACGACCCGCAACAGGAGGCCGTGGCCCGCGAAACCCTCGCCCGGCTGGACGCCGCGGGTGTATTCGACGCACCCATCGTCACCGAGGTCAGCCCGGCCAGCCCCTTCTGGCCCGCCGAGGACTACCACAGGGCCTACTACGAACAGCACCCCGGCCAGCCCTACTGCATGTTCGTGGTCAGTCCCAAGGTGGCCAAGTTCCGGCAGCGGTTCGCCGCATTGCTTAAGCCGGACGGTTAGGCCAGATCGACCCATACCGGCTGGTGGTCGGAGGCCTCGGTCGCCGCGTCGATGCCGTGGGCACGCAGCCGCGGCGCCAGGTCCTCGGTGATGAAAACGAAGTCGAAGCAAGCCGGCCGATCGACGAAGTCCACGGGATGTATCCCCACGGTGGGGGCATGCGGCGCGCCGGGATGCAGCACGCTCCAGCTGTCGCGCCAGCCCGGGGTGCCGTCCGTGTAGGACTCCAGCATGCGGTCCCGCTCCTCCGCCTCGGCGGGATAGTTCATGTCGCCGCACAAGATGGCCGCCGCCGGGCGGGCGTACACCTGGAAACTGCCGCCCTCCTCCCCTTTGCCGCGCCGGGGCGCGCGGGCATGGGCGCAGGCCTCGGCGTGCAGGGTGCGCAGGGCGTCGATCTGGGCCAGACGCTGGGGCCGGGAGTAGTACTCCAGATGGGTGGTCAGCACGCGTACCGTGCCCACGTCCGCTTCCACCACCGCCTCCACCGCCACCCGCTGCATGCTGGGCACGGCCGCATCCACGGGCCAGGGCAGCAGGTGCCGCCATACCTGGCCCAGCGGCAGCCGGCTCAGGATCAGGTTGCCGAAGCGCTTGCGCCCGCCCCGACCGTCCGGCAGGTCAGTGGCCGGGCCATAGACCGGGGTGTAACCGGGCAACAGGGCGGCCAGTTCGGCTACTTGGTCCTCGCCCCGGCTGCCGGGCAGGCCGGGGAAATTGACCGCCACCTCCTGCAGGCAGATGACATCGAAGTCCCCCAGCCCGCGGACGCTCCCGACGATGCGCGGCAGATCGACACGGCCGTCCAGGCCGCGGCCCCATTGGATGTTCCAGGTGAGCAGTTTCATGGCGTCCCCCTTGCCGTGGCGGATCATCTTCAGCATAGGACGGCGCGGGGCGCCGATTGCTTACAATAGCCGGCGCCGCAACCCATCTCCCTGACCCGTGTCCGCCCAGCCCCCCAGCGACTACATCCGTTCTTTCCTGTTCGAGGCACTGGATGTGCGCGGCGCCTTCGTGCATCTGCAAACCTCCTGGCGGGAGATGCAGGCCGGCCGGGACTACCCGCCCTGCGTGGCCGAACTGCTGGGGCAGATGGCGGCGGTGACGGTATTGATCGCCGCCAACCTGAAACAACCCGGCCGCATGACGTTCCAACTGCGCGGTGAAGGGCCGATCAACCTGCTGGTACTGGACTGCGACCGCGACCTGCGCCTGCGCGGCATGGCGCGCGCCGATCCCGACGTCCGGCCAGCGCCGGTGCCGGAATTGCTGGGCCACGGGCAACTGGCCCTGACCCTCGACGTGGCCGGCCTGGACATCCCCTATCAAAGCCTGGTGCCCCTGGACGGAGACTCCTTGGCGTCCGTCTTCGAGCACTACCTGGCCCGCTCCGAACAGCAGCCGGCCCGCCTCTTTCTGGCCGCCGACGACCGATCCGCGGCCGGCCTGTTCCTGCAGAAGCTGCCCGAGGCCGACCGGCGCGACGCGGACGGCTGGAACCGTCTGCAAACCCTGGCCGAGACGGCACGGGACCGGGAACTGCTGGACCTGGGCAGCGTGCAACTGCTGACCCGGCTGTTCGGCGAGGAGGACATCCGCGTCTATGACCCGCGCCCGGTCGCTTACCATTGCCCGGAAGACTGGGACAAGATTCATCATGCCCTGCGCGGCCTGGGTCCGGACGAGTGCCGGGACATCCTGGCCGAGCGCGGGGAGATCCGCCTGCACGACGACATCTGCAACCGGGAATACCGCCTGGACGAGGCGGCAGTGCAAGCCCTGTTCACCGCCTCGGGAGACCGATCATGACACGCATGCCGACCCGGACGGGCCTCGCCCTGGGGCTGTGGGCCGCCGCCTGGGGCATCTCCGCCCCCGCCGCCGAGACCTGGGGCTTGAACCTCTACGGCCTGTCCTACCATTGGGAGCGGGAGGTGGCCAAACGCAACGGCTGGGACAACGAGATCAACCCCGGCCTGGGCCTGCGCTACGCGGGCGGCCCCCTGGGCAAAGGCAACTGGTTCATGGACGGGGGCATCTATCGCGATTCGGGCCGTAACACGGCGGTCTATGGCGGCGCCGGTTGGCGCATACCCCTGGACGACACCCGGCGCTGGCAGTTGGGCGCGGCCCTGGTGGCCTTCCACAGCGACACCTACAACCGGGGCGACCCCTTCGTGGCGCCGGTGCCTCTGCTGTCCTACGACCTGGGCGGACTGACCCTGAACCTCACCCACTTCCTGAAGGTGCGCGATTTCAATGACGTGAACACCACGGCCTTCTTCGTCACCCTGCCGCTGCGCTGAGCCATGCCTGCCACCTCCGCCCCCTCCCCCCTGCGTCGCTTCCTGAGGGGCTTCGTCCACGCCGCGCGCGGACTGTCGGCGGCCGCGGGCGAGCGCAATTTCCGTTTCCACCTGACTGCCGCCGTGGCGGTGCTGGCCCTGGCGACCAGCCTGCGGGTGAGCGCGCTGGAATGGGCGCTGCTGTTGATCTGCGTCTTCTGGGTGCTGGCCATGGAGGCCATGAATTCCGCCCTGGAGACCCTGGCCGACCGGGTCAGCCGCGATCATGACCCGCTCATCGGCCGCGCCAAGGACGTGGCTGCCGCCGCCGTTCTGCTGTCCGCCCTGGGCGCCGCCTGCGTCGGGCTGATTATCCTGCTGCCCTACCTGCTGCCCCGCCTTGGTTGAACCCCTGATCCCCGCCCGCCCGGCTCGGGCCGCGGGCGGCACCCTGTATTCCGAGACCTACGCGGACGTCTATCACGCCGCCGCCGGCGGGCCCGGTCAAGCCCGGCATGTGTTCCTCGCCGGCAACGGCCTGCCGGAACGCTGGCGGAACCGCGCGCGTTTCGTGATCCTGGAGACCGGCTTCGGCACCGGCCTCAACTTCCTGTCCACCTGGGCGGCCTGGCAGGCCGATCCCGATGCCTGCCGTTACCTGCATTACCTGGCGGTCGAAAAACATCCCTTTTCGGCCGACGACCTGGCCCGCATCCATGCCGGATGGCCGGAACTGGCCGGGTTGGCGGCCCGGATGCGGGCCGCCTGGCCCTCCCTGGTGCCGGGCTACCACCGCCTAGACCTGGACGGCGGCAGGCTCCGCCTGACCCTCATGTTCGGCGATGCGGAATCCTGCCTGAAGCGGCTCCGGGCCGAGGTGGATGCCTTCTACCTGGACGGCTTCGCGCCGCCCCGCAATCCCGCCATGTGGTCGGACCCGGTCCTGCGCCGGCTGGGCCGGCTGGCTGCCCCCGATGCCACCCTCGCCACCTGGTGCGTGGCCGGACCGGTACGCGAGGCCCTGTCCCGGTCCGGTTTCGAGCTGGAGAAACGGCCCGGCTACGCCGGCAAGCGGGAGATGCTGACCGGCCGTCTGGAAGCCGGCCATGCCCCTGCCGGAAACCCCCGCCCGGCGGCCGAGGTCCGCCACGTCCTGGTCATCGGTGCCGGCCTGGCCGGGTGCGCCAGCGCCTACAGCCTGGCCCGGCGCGGCTGGCGGGTCAGCCTGCTGGAGCGTCACGCCGAACCCGCACGTGAGGCCTCAGGCAACCTGGCGGGCATCGTCCGACCGCTGCTGTCCCTGGACGACAACATCGCCTCCCGGTTCACCCGCGCGGCCTTCCTGCACGCCCTGCGCACCTGGCGGGGGTTCGGAGCGGAAGGCATGGCACCCCGCTGGGACGCCTGCGGGGTATTGCAGATCGCCCGCGACGCGGCCCATGCAGCACACCAGCACGAAGTCGTCGCCGGCCACGCTTATCCCGCCGACTATGTCCGTTTCCTGGATCGGGCCGAGGCCGCGGATCGGGTGAGCTGGCCGGTAGCCGAGGGTGGTTGGCTGTTTCCCGGCGGCGGCTGGGCGCATCCCCCCAGCGTCTGCGCAGCCAATCTGGAGGCGGGCGGCGAACGGATAAGCCGGCTGTTCGGCACGCATGTGGCCCGGCTGGAGAGGCGTGACGGCCTCTGGCATGCCCTCGATCCCGCGGGCCGCGAACTGGCCTGCGCCCCGGTAGCCATCCTGGCCGGCGGCGCCTGGACCGCCGATCTGGCCCAGGCCGCCGGCCTCCCTCTGCGCCGGGTGCGCGGACAGGTCAGCCACATCCCGGCACACCACCTGCCACCCTTCCACCTGGCCCTGTGCCGGGACGGCTATGCCACCCCTGCCCCGGACGGCCTGGTGTGCGCCGGTGCCTCCTACCACTTCGACGACGAACCGGAGCCGCGGCCGGAGGACGACCTGGGTAATCTGGCCCGCCTGGAGCTGATCCTGCCCGGCGGCACCGCTGGCCTGAATGCCCTAAGCCTGGGCGGCCGGGTGGGATTCCGTGCCGTGCCTCCGGACCGCCTGCCCCTGGTGGGACCCTTGCCGGACAACTCGGCGGGATCGCCGGACAGGGATACGCACCTGGCCTCACTGCCCCGCCAGGAGGGTCTATTCGCGCTGCTAGGCCTGGCCTCCCGCGGCCTGGTCTGGGCCCAGCTGGCCGGCGAACTGCTGGCCAGCCAACTGGAGGGGGAGCCGCAGCCCCTGGAGTCCGATTTGGTCGCCGCACTGGACCCGGCGCGCTTCATGCTGCGCCGTCTGCGCCGGGGTAACCCGCGCCGACCCGGCGGATAGACGAAAAAAACGGCGGGATACCCCGCCGTTATGCGTTGTACCCTGAGTCCGAATGGCTCAGGGCTTCCTGATCAGCAGCTTCTCCACCCAGCCTTCGCCGTCGTTGCCCTGCACCAGCAGGAAGCCGTTCTGTTCATCGCCCTTGTAGATGACCTCTTCGCCCTTGCCCAGATTGGCCAGCACCTTGGACTTCTTGTCGGGGCTGGCATACAGCTTCAGACCGCCGATCTTGCCGGTGATCACGTCACCGGCCTCCAGACCCACGCCGGCCTTGGCCACCTTGCCCACTTCGGCCTTCAGGTTGATCTGCTGGCGGGCCATTTCCGGGCTGTTGCGGATGGAACGGACGATGTTGTTCCAGTTGTCCAGAAAGCTGGAGGCAACCACCTTGCCCTCGGCGGTGTTCTCGTAGGCGCCCAGGGCACCGACCGCGCCGCCGCCCCCGACGATGCCGCCGATGCCGAAATCGGTGGCCTTGGCCGCCCCGGACGCGGCAGCCACCTGCAGACCCGAACGGGCATCGGCCAGCAGCATGCTGGTCTGGGCCTTCTTGAACTTGAGGCTGCCCGCGATGAGCGCGCCGCCCCAGCCGAACAGACCACCGATGGCGCTGCCCACGCCGCCGGCGTCATTTTGGGAGAACACCACGTCCGGCGTCAGGACATAGTCGGCGGTGACCATCTGCCCGCCGCCCATGTTGGAGCCGCCGCGCAGCATGCCGCTGCTGGCCAGTTCCCGTTCCTGCATCAGGTTCTTCATGGCCCTTCCGCGCTCCACCAGCACGAAGCAGTTGGATTGCTGGATGATCATGCGGATCAGGCCGGAGGGCGACGGCAGGCCGTAGCTCATGAGGGCCTGGCCCACGTAATCCTGGGGTTCGGACACGGCCAGGGTGCCGTAGGGCTTGTCGCACTTCTCCAGCTTGGCCGACTCGCCCTGGGCGCCGTCTGGACCCGCGCCACCGGAGACCTCGGCGGCATCCTTCTTGTCATCGCTGCCCAGGGAGATGCCCAGAAACGCCCAGGCGGGCGCGCTCGCCAGAAACAGCAACAACACACCCCCCACCAGTCCAGTCCGAATAATGTTCATCGCCTCACCTCAGGTTGTTTGGAAATCAGGATGGGGAAAATAGCAAACTGCCATGGGATGCGACATCTCCCCGGTATTGCACGGCCATGAAAAAAGCCCCGTTTCCGGGGCTTGTCTGATTATCAGGGCGTCCCGCCCGCAACCCTGACGAGGGTGTCGCGTATGATGCCCGGCGCCTCCACGATGCGCATGAAGGTACCCATGCCTACGTCCGGCCAGCCCAGGGCGATGCGGAAGCGGGCGAACAGGTGGCTGGCGCGGTTGTTGACCACGTAGATTTCATAGGGCAAGGCGGCCAGGTTGTCGCCGCCGATGGTATTTACCCACCAGCCCTCACCCTCCCTGGGGTCGTTGAGGGCCACGCCGAATACGGCCACTTTCTTGTCCGGCAGGACGATCTCATAAACCTTGGCTGTCTTGCCGACACCTGCGGCCAGATTGTCCTGGATGGTTTTCACCGCATCCTCGAAGGACAGGTGTTCCAGCAGCAGATTCTTGTCGGATTCGAAACCTTCCATGCCGAACATGTATTGGTATTCGGCCAGGTCGGCCTTTGCCACATCGCCGCCGAAAGCCTTCTTGCCGCCGCCCAGAGCGCGGACCAGCCGGGTGTGGGCATTGCGCACGGCCCGCTCGGCCAGGGGATATTGCTTGCGCAAATAGGCCCGCGACCAGTATTCCAGGTTCATGAAGGAAACCGTGCCATCGCTCTTGACGCCCACCCGGATGGGCGCGGCCACGATACCCGCTCCGCCAAGGCTACGGACAGCGGCCAGCAGGTCCTTGTCGGTGGCCACGACCACGCCGTGACCGCCGAGCCCGCTGGGCACGTATTTGCCCACCACCTCCAGACCCTGCTTCTGCAAGGCGGTTTCCACTCTGGACACCAGTCCCGTGAGATCGCCCGCGGGCAGGCGGTTGCCGTAATAGTAGGGAGAGAGCGCCCATACCACCGGGCTGATGATCAACAGTGCAAGCGCACCCAACAACTGACGCATTACCTTCTCCTTCGGATGGAAATTAGCCTGGGCCATGGCTTCCCGGCCCCTATTCTATGCGCATTCCTGGCGCAGGATGCGTCCTGCCTCACAGGAACGACATCCGTGAAAAAACATCACGCTGCGGATTCCCGGCCCCACTGCCGTACCGACTCGGGACGGAAAAAAACCCGCCGACTTGCGTCCGGCGGGTTTCGATTCGCGCTCTGTCGTTCAAATGAACAGGCAGATATCCGTTTCGCCGGCAAATTCGAAGAAAGTGGCAGCGCCACCGTACTCGATGCCGTCAATGAAATCGCTGTGGGAGAAACCGAACAATTCCACGGTCATCTGGCAAGCGATGAACTTGACGTCCGCCTCCTGGCAAAGGCTGCGCAGTTCTGGAATCGTCGCCACGCCGTTGTTCTTGATGGTCATCTTCATCAGCGTGGTGGCCAATGATTCATAACCCGGGACAATGGATTGCACGGCATTGGGAATGTTCCAGTTGATGTCCCGGAACCACTTGGGTCCGAAGGGCATCTTCATGGGCATGCCGGGGTTGCCAAGAGGGCTGACCTTCAGATCGCTGATGTCTTTCTTGAGCATCTGCAAGCCGTAGAAGGTAAAGAAGATCTGCGTCTCGTACCCGAGGGCGGCGGCCGTGGAGGCGAGGATGAACGGGGGGTAAGCCCAGTCCAGCGTGCCCTTGGTCGCGATAATCGCCATTTTTTTCTCGTCCATCACACCACCTCTTTTCCTGGTTAACGAATGGTCCCGTGCTCGGCGGGCCGCTGATTACTTTTTCTTGATGAAAAAGGTGAACTCACCGCCGGCCTCGGAAGAAGACAGCAACTCGTTGCCGGTTTGCTTGGCAAAGGCGGCGAAATCCTTGACGGAGCCCGGATCGGTGGCGACCACCCGTAGAACCTGCTCGGAAGACATTTCGTTCAGAGTCTTTTTCGTACGCAGGATGGGCAGGGGGCAATTCAGGCCGCGTGCGTCGAGTTCCTTATCGAAATTCATTACTTTCTCCTTCAACAAATAAGCATGTGCTGAATATAGCTTGGCTACATTAAACCAGGCGTCATGGGATTGCAACCTAAGCCATCGTAGCGGAACGCTATGAGAGGGATCAGGCGATGGGCATGCCCGAGCGGGCCCAGGCCAGAATGCCGCCGGACAGGTTGTGCATGTTCTCATAACCTTTGGCGGCCAGGAATGCACAGGCCTGGGCGGAACGCGCGCCCGAGTTGCAATAGATGACCACCGGCTTGTCCTGGGGGATCTCGTGGGCGCGCAGGGGGATAAGATGCAGGGGGATGTGGATGGCCCCGTCGATCGCGCCGCGTGACACCTCCGCCTCGGTACGCACGTCGATGAGATGGATGACTTGGTCCTTGTTGTTGGCCAGATAGTGCACATCCACTTCCTTGAACTGATGCATGCCGAACATTGAAGACTCCTCTTTCAATTACATATAAGCGTTTAATTATATTCCACAAATAACAGAATATTCAAGCACTTCCCTGGGAAACAACAGCGCTGGCGGGCGTCCGGGCAGCGGCTTGATCGGTGGCACAGGCCACACTTCAGCCGATCGTCTCGCGGCAAGCCTTTGTCCATGGGCATCCGGCCGGCAAAGCCTTGCCCCGTCGCCGGCCTTTCCTGGCTAAAATGCCGTGATTCACGTCTTCGCCTCGCAACCATGAAAAGCAGTGAGATACGTCGTCAATTCCTGGATTTTTTTGTCTCCAAGGGACACACGGAGGTGGAATCCAGCCCCCTGATACCGGCCAACGATCCGACCCTGTTGTTCACCAATGCCGGCATGGTCCAGTTCAAGGATGTCTTTCTCGGCCGCGAGAGCCGGCTGTATTCCCGCGCCGCCTCATCGCAGCGCTGCGTGCGCGCCGGTGGCAAACACAACGACCTGGAGAACGTGGGTTACACCGCACGCCACCACACCTTCTTCGAGA
>DEQR01000045.1:0-66185 GCA_002360535.1 Thiobacillus sp. UBA3361 | reverse complement strand
CCTTCTTCGAGATGCTGGGCAATTTCAGCTTTGGCGACTACTTCAAGCGCGAAGCCATTCAATACGCCTGGGAACTGATCACCCAGGTCTATGGCATTCCCGCCGAACGCCTGTGGACCACGGTCTATATCGACGACGATGAGGCCTTTCGCATCTGGACCGAGGAGATTGGTGTCCCCCGCGACCGTTGCGTGCGCATCGGCGACAAGGCCGGGGGGCAGAAGTACCACAGCGACAATTTCTGGCAGATGGGTGACACCGGGCCATGCGGTCCCTGCACCGAGATCTTCTACGACCACGGACCGGAAGTGGCCGGCGGCCCGCCCGGCAGTCCGGACGCGGATGGCGACCGCTACATCGAAATCTGGAACCTGGTGTTCATGCAATACAACCGGGACGAGAATGGCCAATTGCACCCCCTGCCCAAGCCCAGCGTGGATACCGGCATGGGCCTGGAGCGCATCGCCGCGGTGTTGCAGGGCGTGCACTCCAACTACGACATCGATCTGTTCCAGGACCTGATCCGCGCCGCCGGTCGTGAGACCGGCATAGCCGATCCGCACGACAACTCCCTGAAGGTGATCGCCGACCATATCCGCGCCTGCGCCTTCCTGATCACCGACGGGGTCATCCCCGGCAACGAGGGACGCGGCTACGTCCTACGCCGCATCATCCGCCGGGCCATCCGCCACGGCTACAAGCTGGGCCAGAAGCAGCCCTTCTTCCACAAGCTGGTGGCCGACCTGGCCCAGGCCATGGGCGCGGCCTATCCGGAGCTGGTGGCCGCCCAGGCGCATGTCACCGGCGTGCTGAAGCAGGAGGAGGAACGCTTCGCCGAGACCCTGGAACACGGCATGGCGGTGCTGGAGGTGGCCATGCAGGCGGAAGACCGCATGCTGGACGGGGAAACCGTCTTCAAGCTCTACGACACCTATGGTTTCCCCCTCGACCTGACCGCCGACATTGCCCGCGAGCGCGGCTTCAACGTGGATTTCGCCGGATTCGAGGCAGCCATGGAACAGCAACGGGAACGGGCGCGAGCGGCCAGCAAGTTCACCATGAACAAGGGGCTGGACTTCGAGGGCGGCGCCACAGAGTTCGTCGGTTACGACACCCTGGAGGACGACAGCCGCATCCTGGCCATCTACAAGGACGGCGCGCAGGTCGGCGAGATCGCCGCCGGGGACGAAGCGGTCATCGTCCTGGAGCGCACTCCGTTCTACGCGGAGTCCGGCGGCCAGGTGGGAGACCGGGGCGAACTGGCCACTGGCCATGGCATCTTCTTGGTGGACGACACCCAAAAAATCCGTGCCGAGGTCTTCGGCCATCGCGGCCGCTTGCAAACCGGCCGGCTGGCGCTGGGCGATACGGTGCACGCACGGGTCGATGCCGAGGCGCGCCAGCGGGCCGCCCATCATCATTCGGCCACTCACCTGCTGCATGCCGCCCTGCGCACGGTGCTGGGCAAGCACGTCACCCAGAAGGGTTCGCTGGTGTCTCCGGAGCGCACCCGTTTCGACTTTTCCCACCCCCAGGCCCTGACGCCCGCCGAGTTGCGCTGCATCGAAGACCTGGTCAACGACGAGATCCGCCACAACCAGCAGGTGGAAACGCGTCTGATGAAACATGACCAGGCCATCAAGGCCGGCGCCATGGCCCTGTTCGGCGAGAAATACGGCGACGAGGTGCGAGTGGTGGGCATGGGCAACTTTTCCACCGAGCTGTGCGGCGGCACCCACGTTCTGCGCACGGGCGACATCGGTGTCTTCAAGATCGTCTCCGAAGGCGGTGTGGCCGCGGGCATCCGCCGGGTCGAGGCGGTCTGCGGCCCGGTGGCCCTGAACCATCTGCGCGGCCAGGAAGATATCCTCCGGGAAGTGGCCGAACGCCTCAAGGCGCAACCCCAGGAGGTGGCCGCGAAACTCGCCCAGATCCAGGATCAGGTGCGCCTGCTTGAAAAGGAACTGGATCGCCAGAAGGCCCGCCTGGCGACCTCCCAGGGTGACGAACTGGCCGCGGAGGCCATGGATATAGGGGGTTTCAAGGTTCTGGCCCGGAAAATAGAGGCCGCGGACCCTAAATCTTTGCGTGAAATGGCCGATAAGCTGCGGGACAAGCTCAAATCCTGCGCCTTGGTGCTGGGTACCGTGGCAGACGGCAAGGTGGCCCTCATCGCCGCCGTCACCCCGGACCTGAACAACCGGGTCAAGGCGGGTGAGCTGGTCAACCATGTGGCGGCTCAGGTCGGCGGCAAAGGTGGCGGCCGGCCGGACATGGCGCAAGCGGGCGGCAACCGCCCGGAGGGACTGGACCAGGCCCTCGCAGGGGTTGCCGATTGGGTCAAGGCTAAGCTCGGGAGTTGAGAGAGGCTACGGTATAAATACATGTTCGGGTTTCTGAAGCGCGGCAAGAAAACCGCCGACGACACATTGAGCGACATCAAAACGGTGTCGCGCTGGATGCAGGACCTGCCCACCGGCGACATCTACACCGCCCAGGAACAGGTGGTGCAGAGCCTGATCCAGTTCAACCACGCCCAGATGCCCATGTCCAAGGAGCGGCTGAACGTGCTCATGCACCTGGACGAGCATGCCCGCGACATGCAGTTCTCCCTGTGCAGCCAGTACCTGCGCAACCCGCGCATGTCCAAGGTCATCGAATCCCGGCTTTGGACCGCCATCCATGCCTTCTACTGGGAAATCACCCGCGGCTACCACGCCTTCCTCATGGACTTCGTGTCCGATCCCGGCGGCAGCCGCATCCAGCACGCCGTGCCCCAGATCACCGCGCGTGCCCTGCGGGGCTTCGCCAACATCTTCAAATGGCGCTATTTCCGCTACGAGAAGATCGAGGACAAGCTCTGGATTCGGCTGCACAACATCTATCGCATCGCCGAATTCGACAGCTTCGCCGGCAGCGCCCTGAAGGTCTATCCGTCGGACGCCCAGATCTCCAGCTGCGCCCGCGAGTATGTGCAGGCCCTGCTGCTCTCGCCCCTGGGTTCCGGCAGCCTGACCCCGCGCCAGATCGACATGGTGGATCAATGGTTGGACAACTGGGGCGACATGCTGAGCCTGGACAGGCAGGCGGACGCGGATCGCCATGCCTTCTACGTCGATCTGGCCAAGGGCGCCGGCCTGCGCCGCCTGCGCAAGGACATGAGCGGCGACAATACATGGCGCTACGTGCCCATGGACAAGCTGCTCGATCATCTGGAACTGGTCAGGCGGTCGCTGAAGTCCGGTGCCACACCCGCTTCTGTCGGCCTGGGCGAGGAATTCCGCCTGCCCGACGGCTACGACCTGCTGGAATATGTCAGCAACGAATGGTCCCCGCTCACCGAGCAGGACCGCCGCCGGGCCACCAGGCACCCCATCCAGAGCCGCTGGGAGGTGGTGCGCGACCTGTCGAACATCACCCAGCGCATGCAGGCGGACATCAACCTGGCCTCCGGCCAGGGCGGTACGACCCTGAGTCCGGAGGAAATCCTGGACATCAAGCTCTACGGTTTCGTGACCGAGCGCACCAAGGCCATCGTGCGCCAGAAAACCATCGACAACCTGCGTCCCGAAGGCCTGGAGCGTTGGCCCCTGCAGGATCGCAGCGAAACTGGTATCGGCGTGGTACTGCGCAACGACGACGGCGACTGGGTGCGGGTGAGCAAGCTGCTCAGCCTGCGTCCCGACCCTGGCGAACATTGGCGGCTGGGCGTCATCCGCCGCATCAGCCGCATCGATGCCGACTGGCGCAAGATCGGCATCGAATTCCTGAGTGAGCAGCCACGGCTGGTACACGTGGAACTGATGGATACCGCCCCCCTGGCCTACGCCGTGGACGACTCTGTGCATCTCGGCGATGAAAGTCAGGCCAGCCCGGCCATCCTGATCCCCGACAAGGACACGGAACTGCTGGTCCTGGAAAGCGCCAAATACGCCCACGGGCGTACCCTCAAACTGCACGACGGTGACGAGATGCGGTTCATCAAGCTGGAATCCGTGAAGGACAAGGGTGACGGCTGGCTGATGACGCAATACAGCACGGTCGAATAATCCACCCGCCACTACCTGCCCTATGCCGATAGAAAAACCCGGACTGCTGATCGTCGATGACGATCCCGTGATCACCGACACCCTGCATTTCGTGCTGTCGCGCGACTTCGAGGTGTACGTGGCCGAATCCCGCGCCCAGGTCAAGAGCCTGCTCACCCAGTTACAGAGCATGCCGCCCCTGGCCCTGGTGGACCTGGGCCTGCCCCCCGCCCAGCACAAGCCGGACGAGGGCTTCGCCCTGATCTCCGACCTGCTCAACCACTCCAAGAAGATCAAGATCCTGGTCCTGTCGGGGCAGAACGACGAGGCCAATGCCCGCCATGCCCGCGCCCTGGGGGCCATCGACTTCATCGCCAAACCCGCCGATCCGCAAAGCATCAAGCAGGCCCTGCTCACCGCCCTGCGCTTCGACCAGGAGGAAGAGGCCACGGCGGAGCAGGTCAAACCCGTACCGGAAGGCACCATGGTGGGCACCAGCTACACCATGGACCGCCTGCGCCAGCAGATCCAGCTCTACGCGGACGCGCCCTTCCCGGTGCTCATCGAGGGCGAATCCGGCAGCGGCAAGGAACTGGTGGCCAAGAACTTGCACTTCTGGGCCAAGCGCAACGACAAGCCCTATATGGCCCTGAACTGCGCGGCCATCTCCCCCACGCTGGTGGAGCCCACCCTGTTCGGTTACGCCAAGGGTGCCTTCACCGGCGCCAACCAGGCCCACTCCGGCTATTTCGAGGACGCCCGCGAAGGCACCCTGTTCCTGGACGAGATCGGCGAGTTGCCCCTGGAGTTGCAGGCCAAACTACTGCGGGTGCTGGAGAACGGCGAATTCCAGCGCGTGGGCGAGACCGGCAGCCGCTTCTCCAACGCCCGCATCGTCACCGCCACCAACCGCGACCTGCGCAAGGAGGTGCGGGAAGGCCGTTTCCGGGGCGACCTCTACCACCGCCTGTCGGTGTTCTCCATCCACGTGCCGCCCCTGCGCGAGCAGAACGAGGACAAGATCGCCCTGCTCAACCACTTCCGCGACATGTACGCCAGCGAGGCCGGCGTCAAACCGTTCCAGTTCACCGCCGACGCCCAACGGGTGTGGGAGGAATACCACTTCCCCGGCAACATCCGCGAACTGCGCAACATCGTCATCCGCCTCACCACCAAGTACGCCGGGCACGCGGTGGACCCCCAGGAATTGGAGGCGGAGTTCGACATGGACCTGGTCAGCCCCCAGGACATGCCCCTGCCCACCGATGCCCAGGGCCTGCTGGAATACGCCAAGAAACACCTCAAGACCCTGCACAGCTTCAACCTGGACGTGGTCATGAAACAGTGGGAAAAGAGCTACGTGGAGGCGGCCCTGTCCATGACCCACGGCAACCTGTCCCAGGCGGCCAAGATCCTCGGCGTCAACCGCACCACCCTTTACAGCCGCATGCAGACCTACCAGAACGATTGACCCGGATTTTTCAGCGGGTCGCGGGATGATGGCGAGGTGATTCGCGAGTGCCTGACATACGCCTATTCAGGGTGCTTCCGATCACATTCGGGGCCGGCCCGGTGAAATAAATATCCGGGTTAAGCACCGGCAGGTGGCTTCAGGCCGCGGCGCGAGCTGCCGATAAGGCTGTTGTCTGTCACCCGAAGTCTGATACCGGATGTCCCACCTGCCCGACCCCCCCAAACTCGGCGAGTGGCTGCTGGACCAGGGCCTGATCAGTTACGACCAGCTGCGCATCGCCCTGACCGAGCAGCACGCCAGCCGCCTGCCCCTGGGCCGGCAACTCATCGCCCTGGGCTTCATCAGCGAAGCCATGATGCGCGACGTGCTGGCGAAAAGCGCCGGCGAGGCCAGCATCGACCTGAACCAGGTGGTGGCCGACCCGGAGGCCATCCAACTCACCCCCGAGGCCCTGGCCCGCCGCCACCTCCTGCTGCCCCTGACCGTCGATCACGACGCGCGGGTGCTCACCGTGGCAGTGCCTGACCTGTTCAACCTGGTGGCCCTGGACCAACTGCGCGCCCACTTGGACGGCCGCTACGAGATCCGGCCGGTGTTGGCCGCCCAGCCCCAGATACTGGAATACCTGGACCGCTTCTACGGTTTCGACCTCTCGGTGGATGGCATCCTGCGCGAGATCGAGACCGGCGAGGTGGATTACGTCAGCCTGCAAAGCGGCGGCGGCGAATACACCCAGCCGGTGGTTCGGCTGGTCAATGCCCTGCTGGCCGACGCGGTCAAGCGCGGCGCCTCGGACGTGCATTTCGAGCCCGAGGGCGGCTTTCTGCGCGTGCGCTACCGCATCGACGGTGTGCTGGAACAGATGCGCAGCTTGCACAAGAAGTACTGGCCGGCCATCGCCGTGCGCCTCAAGGTCATCTCCAACCTGAACATCGCCGAATCCCGCGCCGCCCAGGACGGCCGCCTGTCCCTCACCCTCTACGGACGGCCCATCGACTTCCGGGTCTCGGCCCTGCCCACCCTGCACGGCGAGAACATCGTCCTGCGCGTGCTGGACCGGGAGAAATCCATCATCCCCATGGCCGACATGGGCCTGGCGGAAGACACCCTGGAGCGGCTCAGGCAGCTCATCGCCCGCCCCGAGGGCATGCTCATCGTCACCGGCCCCACCGGCTCGGGCAAGACCACCACCCTCTACTCCCTGCTCTCCCACCTGAACCGGGAGGACGTGAACATCATGACCCTGGAGGACCCGGTGGAATACCCCCTGCCCATGATCCGCCAGACCTCCATCAGCGAGATGGTGAAGGTGGACTTCGGCAGCGGCGTGCGCTCCATCATGCGCCAGGACCCGGACATCATCCTGGTGGGCGAGATCCGCGACCGGGACGCCGCCGAGATGGCCTTCCGCGCCGCCATGACCGGCCACCTGGTGCTCACCACCCTGCACACCAACACCGCCCTGGGGGTGTTCCCCCGCCTGCTGGACATGGGCGTGACGCCGGGCATCCTGTCCGGCAACGTCATCGGCGTGGTGGCCCAGCGCCTGGCGCGCCGCCTATGCCCCCATTGCAAGGAGGCTCATGCCCCGGATGCCGAGGAGCGCCGCCTGCTGGGCAATGCCGCCGAGGGTCCCATCTATCGCGCCGTAGGCTGCCGGCACTGCGCCTTCAAGGGCTACCGGGGCCGTCTGCCGCTGCTGGAATTGCTGGTCATGGACGATGCCCTGGACGAGGCGGTCCTGCGCGGCACGACGCCGCGCGAGATGGCCGAGCTGGCCCGCCTGGGCGGCTACCGGCCCCTGGTCGAGGACGGCCTGCGCCGGGTGCTGGCGGGCGATACCTCCCTGGCCGAACTGGGTCGGGTGGTCAACCTGACACGTCGCTGATGCCCTATTTCCGCTACAAGGCCGCCAGCGCCGACGGCAAACGGGTCGTGGGCCAGCTGCATGCCCTCAACGAGGTAGACGTGGAATTGCGTCTGCGGCGCATGGGCCTGGTGCTCATCCGCCTATGGAGCCGGCCCGGCCACGGCGGTCTATGGGGGCGCAGCCGCGTCACCCGCCGCGACCTGATCGGCTTCTGCTTCCACATCCAGCATCTGGTCCGAGCCGGGGTACCGCTGCTGCAAGGCCTGAACGACCTGGTCGAAACCATGGGCAACTCCCGCTTCCGGGACGTGTTGTCGCTGGTGGCGGATGACCTGGAAGGCGGCAAACTGCTTTCCCAGGCCCTGGCCGCCCACCCGGAAACCTTCGACGCCGTGTTCGTGAACCTGGTGCGGGCCGCGGAAAACAGCGACCAGCTGGCGCACGTGTTCGGCCGCCTGGAGGAAAGGCTGAAGGCTCAGGAGGAACTGGAGGCGGATTTCTCCCGCCTGCTCATCTACCCCGTCACCGTCGCCATGGCGGTGTTCGCCGCCGCCTGGGTGCTGCTCTTCTACCTGACGCCCAAATTGGCGGTGCTGGTGCACAGCCTCAACCTGCCGGTGCCCGCCGTCACCCATTGGCTGTTGAGCCTGGTGGCCTGGATGCAGGCGTATCAATACTGGCTGATCCCGATCGTGCCGGTCGTGGCCGCCACCCTGTACTGGCTCCTGCGCGGCAACCCCGCCTTGCTGGAGCGCCGCGATGCCCTGCTGGTCCGCCTGCCGGCCGTCGGCGACGCCATCCGCAAGAGCGCCCTGGCGCGCTTTTCCAGCCTGCTGGCCCTGCTCACCCAATCGGGCCTGACCATCCTGGATGCCCTGGACGCCTGCGAGCCCAGCGTCGGCAACCGTTACCTGGCCCGCAAGCTGGCCGGGGCCGGGCAGCGCATCGCCGCCGGCGAATCTGTGAGCGAGAGCTTCCGCCACCTGGACCTGTTCCCGCCCCTGGTCATCCGCATGCTGCACACCGGCGAGAAGAGCGGCACCCTGGCCGAGGCCTTGGAAAATGCCGCCTGGTTCTTCGAACGGGATGCCCGCGACACCGTCGCGCGGGCACTCAAGCTGCTGGAGCCGGCCCTGGCCCTGCTGCTGGGCGCCATGCTGGCGTTCCTGCTGCTGGCCGTGTTCCTGCCCATCTACCAGGTCATCGGCGAAATTCGCATCTGATGCTCTCACTCTCCCTGACCCTCACCCGCATCCTGGTCTATCTGTCGGCCACCGGCGCCAGCGTGGGCATCTGGCAGCGCGGCCGGCTGCGGGAGGTGAACGCCCTAGCCCTGGACGAGGAAGGCTGGCAGCAGTTCGATGCCCTGCTGGCCACCCATCCCAAGACCCCGGTGTCCATCGTCGTCGATACGGTGGATGAGCAGTTCCGCGACGAGGTCCTGCCGCGGGCCTTCGGCATGGACCGCCGTGAGATGGCCCAGCGCCGCCTGCGGCAGATGCTGGTCCAGTCCCCTTACCGCGCCGTGCTGCGCCAGGGCCCAGTCGGCCCGGGCCGGCAGGGCGACCACTACCTGTTCATGGGCCTCACCGGCCACGAACTGCTGCGCCCCTGGCTGGACGTGATCCACCTGCACAAGGCCCCCCTCGCCGGTATCTGGCTCGCGCCGGCCCTGTCCGGCAAGCTCCTGCGGCGGCTGCGCCTGGGGTCCGGCCGCCTGCTGCTGGTGTCCGAACAGACCGGCGGCCTGCGCTTGTCCTATTTCGAGGCCGGGCGCCTGCGCTTCTCGCGACTGGCGCCGGTGGACAACGCCCTGTACGACAATCCCCTGGAAGGCTACGGCGAGGAGATCGAGCGCACCCGCCAGTACCTGCTGTCGCAGCGCCTGCTGGTGCGCGAAGAAAAGCTCCCGGTCTTTCTCATCGACCCCCTGGACAGCCTGGGCGAACTGCACGCCCTGCTGCCCGAGTCGGCGGGCTTCCGCTGCGAAACCATCGCCCGGCCGCGCCTGGTGGCGGACCTGGGTCTGCCCCCTTCCCTGCTGGCCGAATCCACCGATGCCCTGTACCTGAACCTGCTGCCCCACGCGGAACGGGAAGCCAACCTGCAGCCCACCGAGATGCGGGCCGCCTATACGCGTTTTCTCCTGCAGCGCTGGCTCTATACCGGCGGTGGCCTCTGGCTGGCCGTCTGCGTGCTGCTCAGCGCCGCCCTGCTGGTGGATACCTGGCGCCAGAGCCGGGCGGCCGGGGACTACGCCCAGTTCACCCACAAGACACGGCTGGAAGAGCTGCGCATGGTGGGCTCGGCCGAGGAGGTGCGGCACCTACAGCAGCGCCTGGCCCTCCTGGGGGCCTGGCGGCACGTGGACAGCCACGGCCGTGACCCATCCGGCGATTTCCAGACCGTCCTGGCCGCCGCCCAGGCCCAGGAGGGGCTGCAAATCCAGCAGCTGGACTGGCGCCGCGCGGACGAGTCGGGGACGAGGGAATTGCGCGTCAGCGGCGAGGTCACCCCCTTCCTGGGCGACTACCGGGCGGCCCACGCGCGCATCCAGTCCCTGCTGGACCATCTGGCCCGGTCCGGATGGCTGGCCGGCGTTGAGCAGTGGCCCATGGATGCTTCGCCGGGCGGCACGGCCACGGGCGAACTGAGCAGCGGCGTCGAACGCGCGCGCGCCACCTTCCTCATCTTCCTGCGCAGGATGCCCGCCTCATGAAAGCGCGCCTGCCCAACAGCCTGGCGTTGGCGGCAGCGCTGTTCCTGGCCATGGTCGCCGGCGGTACCGCCCTGTATGCGCTCTCCCTGAACGCCCTGCTGGCCGCCCGGCAGGACGTTTCCCGGCAGGCCGCCCTGCTGCGCGAAGCACAGGCCGACCTGCGCAAGCTGCCCGACCGGCTGGCCTTGGTGAAGGGCGCCGACGGGGATTTCCGGCGCATGGCGCAGCGGGGCTTCCAGGGCATCGGCGACCGCCTCGACTGGGCCTCCGCCGTGGCCCGAGCGGGCCATGACATGCGCACGTCGGGCGAAGGCGGGACCGGCATGCAAAGCCTGAGCTGGCAACTGGAGCCGCAGCAACGGCACGCCACCGTCGCCGATCTGTGGGTCACGCCCATGACATTGCGCGGCGCGCCCCTGAGCGCCGCCGGGGTCGGCGAGCTGCTGCGCCGCCTGGCCACCGAGGCGCGCGGCAGCTTCACCGTCGATCGCTGCACCCTGATCACCGGCGGCGACGCCGGCCAGATGGACTGCCGCCTGCTGTGGTGGAACTGGCATGGCGCGACGGCCGAGGACAGGGTGCCGGAGGCCGCCTCGCGGGATGGCGATACCTATGACTAGGAGCCTGTCGGACTTGAAGAATCGAAGCGCAGTGGGGTTGGCAGGCAAGCCGCATTGCGGCTGCTCGCAAAATTCGGCTGGTCGAGGACAGTTTTTGACGCTCATTGATGTGCAAACGCCGGGCAATAGTCGAACTATTGCCCAAGGAAGCGGCGAAAAATGGACCGTCCAGACGGATTTGCAGCCGATTTCCCTTCAAGTCCGACAGGCTCCTAGGCACCGCGCGGGGGGCTTCACCCTCATCGAACTGTCGGTGGTGCTGTTCATCCTCACCCTGCTTTTCGCCGGCGCCCTGACCCCCCTCACCCAGCAGCTGGCGGAACGCCAGAACACCCAGACGCGGCGTAACCTGGAAGCGGTGCAGTCGGCGCTCATCGGCTATGCCCTGAGCCACCGGGACGCGGACGGCCATCCTTACCTGCCCTGCCCCGACCTGCGCCAACCGCTGGCGGGCGGCACCGCCAACGACGGCCGGGAAGACCGGAAGCCGGACGGTGGCTGCCTGGGCCCCACCGGCAACAGCCCCTGGATCTCCCTGGGCGTGCCGGAAACCGATGCCTGGGGCAATCACTTCACCTACGCCGTCAGCCCCGCCTACGCCCACTCCGGCCATGGCATGAGCCTCCGGCCGGCGAGCCAGGCGGAATTGCGCATCTGCCTGGATCGCGACTGCGCCAC
The DNA here is from genome assembly GCA_002360535.1 of Thiobacillus sp. UBA3361. Taxonomy (GTDB): domain Bacteria; phylum Pseudomonadota; class Gammaproteobacteria; order Burkholderiales; family Thiobacillaceae; genus UBA3361. Next base: position 54,796 of record DEQR01000045.1, on the reverse strand, counting down.
TCACATGCAGGCCGCCGCCGTGCTGATCTCGCACGGACGCAACGGCCTGGGCGCCATCAACCAGATCGGTCGCATGAACCAGGCGGCCACCGCCGCCGACGAACAGGAAAATACCGATGGTGACCTGCGCTTCGTGTATCGGCCACCCGCCGCCCTGGGTCGGCCCGGCGGTGAATTCGACGACCTGGGGCTGGTGCTGTCCGCCGAATATCTGCTCGGCCGACTGTGCGGGCCGGAGATGGGCTGCTGAGTGGGCTGCTGAGGTAGCGGACCGGCGCCGCCCGAGAATGTGGGCAATGGATTGCCGGCCTGCGCCGGCCCGGGCCTTGGGTCGGGCACCCTTCTTCCGACGCCGCAGGATGGCCGGGACGGGTCTTTCCGGAACTAGCCGCAGGCCGCCAGACCGCCCCGCAGCCGCGCCGGCAGTCGCTCCCTGGCCTGGGCCGGCATGCCTGACAAATCCACCCGCGCCGCGCCCATGCCGGGCCGCGGCCCATAGACCACCCCCGCCACCCCCTTGGCCTGCATGGCCGCCAGATGCGCCGCGGCCTGGCCGGGTTCGGCGAACATGCCCAGCGAGATGGCGTTGGTCATGCTGCCGCGGCCGATGACCGCCATGTCCCGCACACCTGCCGCCTTGAGCACCGCGATCAGGGCTTCCCGCCTGGCCTCGTTGCCTTCCGGGGGGATATAGACCCACCAGCCAAGGGGCTTGTCGAGGCGGATGGCATATTGACCGGGCCTCAGGCCTGCGGCGGCCAGGTCCGCCAGCAGGCGGTCATGGGAGGCCTGGTTGTAGTCGCGCACCACCAGGCAGTCGCCCGCCGGGGTCGCCGCGGCGTGTGAAGCTTTTTCCCCGGTGGCGTCCTTGCCCGCCGGCACGGGTTCCGGTTCGGACACATTCCCTCCGGACCCGTCCATCCCCGGCCGCTCCCCCGCGGGGGAGCGCAGCAGGGTGATCTTGTCGGCGTTGTAGCCCACCAGCATGTTTCCGGTCTGCCGGTAATGCTCCAACCCGATCCCCGTTCCCAGCACCGCCACGTTCAACAGCAACAGCAGCAGTGCCAGCCTGCCTCCGAAACCCTTCATGCCTGTCCCCGCACTTCCTCGTCCCGTTCTTCCCGATCACCGCCGCCGCCGGGTACGCCCAAATCCGCGGCGACCCAGCGCAAGCCTTCCAGCACCAGATCATCGCGCACCTGGGCGGATATCCCAATGTCCCCGGCCAGGAGGGCGGCGTCTCCGCCGGTGAGCACGACCCCGGCCGGCCGGCCCAGGCGCGCGCCGAGACGATGGTGCATCTCCCGGACGGCACCGGCCACCGCCAGGCGGATGCCGGTTTCCACGCCGCTGTCCGTGGCGGTGGGGAAGTCCGCCGTGACACCTGCCATCCCGTCCGCCGCCGTCCGCACGCCGGCGGTACCGCCCCTCAGGGCCGCGCGCATGAGACCCAGGCCGGGCAGGATCAGGCCGCCCAGGAATTCCCCCTCTCCGGTCAGGGCATCCACGGTCACCGCCGTGCCGATGCCGGCGACCACGCAGGGTGTCAATCCCAGTCGCTGGCAGGCTATCAGGGTCGCGAAGCGGTCACTGCCCAGTTGCTCGGGCCGGGCATAGCCATTGCGGATACCGAAGCCCGCTGCCCGCGAAACTAGCCAGAACACCGGCACCCCGAGGCCATGCAGCGTGTGCTCCAAGACCGCACGAATATCGTCCCCCGCGACGCAGCTCACGCCCACCCAGCGGGGCGCCAAGCCGGCCCAGCGGGCCGCCTGCCCGCCCGCCTCGCCAACCGGCACGGCGCCCCGATCGCGGCACCGGCCGTCCCGCCAGGCTGCCCACTTCAGCCGGGTGTTGCCGGCATCCACCAGCAGGATCAAAACGGCATCCCCCTGAGACTCATCTCGCCCGACATCATGCGCCGCACACCGGCCGGCGTCTCCAGCAGCAGGGCACCCTCGGCATCCACGCCCAGCACCCGGCCCAGCACGTCGCCCTGCACACCCGCCATGCGCACGTCGCTGCCCTGGTAAGCATGCAGCGCCTCCCACTCCGCCCGCATGCCGGCAAACCCGGCCGCCTCGAATTGGCGCAACACCCGGTCCAGATGGGCGAGCAGATGGCAGAGCAGCACATTGCGCTCGGGGGTCTGTCCCAGACCGGCGGCCAGGTCGGCCACCGGTTGGTCGATGGCGGCACGGGCCTCGTCGGGCAGGCGCACGTTGAGCCCGACGCCGATCACCGCCGCGCTGGGCCCGAGGGCATCGCCCTGGACCTCGATGAGGATGCCGGCCAGCTTGGCCTGGTCATGGAGGACGTCATTGGGCCACTTTACCCGCACGCCATCCGCCCAGTTCCCACGTCCCGCGGCCATACCCAGCGCCCTGGCGGCCTGGGCCAGGGCCAGGCCCACCGCCAGGCTGAGGCCTGAAAGTTCGGCCAGGGGCCGGTTGAACCGCCACAACAGGGAAAACGTCAGGCCGCTGCCTAGGGGTGCCAGCCACGGCCGGCCCCTCCGGCCGCGCCCGCCGTGTTGCCATTCCGTCACCAGTACGGACTTGTGCGGCAGCCCATGCATGGCGTGGGCCAGCAACTGGCTATTGGTGGATTCCGCGCTGTCTTCCAAGCGCAGGTGAAACCCCAGGCCGGACAAAGCGGCCGTCAGGACGCGCTCATCCAGCCAGCTGACCGGGCGCGCCAGCCGGTAGCCCCGGCCGGGTATGCTATAGACCGTCAGGCCCAGGGGTTGGACGGCGCGCAGGCGGTTGTTGATGGTGGCGCGCGAAAGGCCGAGACGCTCGGCCAGCACCTCGCCGGAAACGAATTCGTCCGCGGACAGGTGCCGCAGGACGTCCAGCAAACCCGGAGGAAGGAAAGACAAGGGACTTGAGTCTAGAAATCAAACACCAGGATACGGAAAGCCACCCCGTGCGGGCCGAGTGTCACGCAGCGGTATCCGGCCCGGCGGTGTCTCGACCTACCGGATTCCATTGCATTCCCTCCGGATTACGCGCGTGCCCGCCCGCAACGCAGCGATCAACGTTGCCAGCAGTCCGCCGCGGAACCGCTGCCGTTCTCGCCCTGGGTGCCGAGGCTGTCCAGGGTCAGCACGTTGCACTTGCTGTCGGTGAAACCGTCGTTGCTTCCGGCGGTGCAGCCCGAGCCGCCGTTGCCGCAGGGCGTGGCGCTCAGGGTGTAGGTCTGGCCGCTGTTGGCATAGGCCACGGTGATGCGATAGCTCTCCCTGGTGCCCTCGCGGGGCGAGCTGTCCAGGGCGCCGGGCAGGCTCGTGGCCGTGCCAGACTGGCTGGCGCAGGCCGCGGAAGTGATGAAGTTGTAGCAGCCGTTCACCGAATACTGGCGTTCCAGCCAGTTGGCCGCTTCCACCAGTACCGCCTTGGCGCTGGCCCGCTTGGTGGTGGCGACGTGGTCCAGGTACGACGCCACGCCCACCGTCGTCAAAATGCCGAGTATGGCCACCGCCACCAACAACTCGATCAGAGTGAAACCAGCCATCCTGAAGCGCATGATGCCTCCGTCGAATAATTTTACAGTTGCGGTATTGTAGTGAATCCCGACCGGGCCGCCCATCAGTCGATGATCTCCCGCCAGGAGACGCGGCCTGAGCGCCCCAGCCCCCCGGCCTCGCCGATGCTGAAGCTGGTATTGCCCGCCGCGTCGGGCCGGGCGCCGAAGCCGATCTTGATCTCGCTGGTGTCCTTGGTCACCACGGCGGGGGTGTCGATGATACCCACGGGGGATTTCAAGCCGCTGATGGGCACGGAGTCGCCGGAATAGGTCACGTAATCCGCGCTGGTGAACTGGCCCTCGCCGGTGAAATCGAACACGCTCGCGTCCGGCCGGTCGCCGTTCTCCGCGTTCACCTCCATCAACCAGCTGTCACCACCGAAATTGCAGGGATCGGCCGATGGGATGAGGGTAACGAACACTACCCGCCCGTGGCGCAACAAGGGCGCGCTGACCACCCGCTCGCCCGTGGCGGTCAGGTCCATGTACCACCCCCGCTGACTGGCATAGTCCACCGGGTTGTCGGAGGTGACCCGCACCTCGAAACCGAAGCTCGTCGTAGCGGTCAGGATAGTTTGCTGTTGCAGCGTGCTGCGATTGGTGGCGGCGATGGCGGTGCCGTTGTCATAAATGCCGTAGAAACTCTGGGTCTGGGCGCCGGCCACCACGTTGTCCCCGGTGGCCAGGAAGCGGCCAGTGCCGAAATACACCATCAGACCGCCCGACTGGCCGCCGGGCGCACGACCCAGTTCCAGGGGGGCGGTGATGGGCTGGACCTGGCCGCTGGCATTGCGGGCACGGAACAGAGGCACGGGACTGGGGGTAGGCTGGCCATCGTCGTAGGCGATACCCCAGTCGGCCGGGTCCGCCGAGGAAAGATCAAACTTCCACACATTGCCCCGCAGGTCGCCGGCATAGAAGAGGTCGGTGACGCGATCCTGGTTGCTGTCGTAGCCCACCGGTGTTGACAGGCCGTTCTGGGTGGTGGCATCGCCCACGCCGGTATCGATCTTCTTGATCAGCGTTCCGTCGGCCAGGTTCACGACGTACAGCACGGCGCGATGGTTGGCGCTGTTCACGCCATTGCCGAAAACCACCGCCCATTCTCCATTGTTGAGCCGCACGATGATGGGCTGGCCGAAGGTGTAACCCAGATCGGCCGCATCGGTGTACTCCCACATCACGTTGCCGGCGGCGAAATTGTCCGGATCGGTGACGTCCAGGGCGAACACCGCCTTGCCTCCGGCACCCATGCCACTCACCAACACGGTTTTCCAGGCGGAGTTGAGATAGGCATCGCCGGCGAAGGGGGAACCGTCCACGTAGTAGCGGTGGCTGTAGGTCGGATCCTTCAGATTGGCGAGACCCTGGTTGACGATGGCCTCGTTGGGGATGAAGGCCAGCAACTCCCTGCCATCGCTGGCGCGGAAGCCGTGCAGCATGCCGTCGTTGGCACCCACGAACAGCATCTTGGTGCGGGTGCGCTTGGTGCCGTTGACGAAGGTCCGGTAGGTGTCCGCACCGGGCGTCCCGGAAGGCAGGGCCTCGTAGCCGTAATCGGCGGCCGCCACGAAAACCGGATCGGAGTTGATGATGTCGCCCAGTTTGCTGCTGCGCCGGCGCCAGGTGCCTTCCATGGTGGCATCGCCGCGCAGATAGCTCACCAGGGTACTCAGACCGCCAAGCGCGGCCTGCTGGTCCGTGCTCAGGTTCGCCCACTGGAATGCCACCCCGCCGGTCGAGGGTTTCCAGGTGAGGATGTTGCGGCTGCCATGGGCCGGCAGCACCTCCGAGGCCTCCCACAGGGAGGAGGCGATGGCGCCGGTGGTACTGTTCAGCTGATAGGCCGTCAGGGTACCCGTCCAATCCAGGGTATTGAAACCGGCCTGGTAGATCACCGTGTCCGTGGTCAGTTTCGAACTGCTCTGGGCCGGCGCCGAGGCACGGCTGGAATTGGCCTGGATGCTGCTGAGGATGCTCACGAACGCCTTGTTCAGGTCGTCCGGCTTGTCGGCGCTGAAGAATTGCCCGCGGCTGTTGAGGGCGGCGTGCCAGAGGTCGGCGACCTTCCAATCATTGTTGGGGTTCGGGTCTGCGGTGGTATTGTCCGCATTGGTGTTGGCATTGGGCCAGATCAGGCTGCCGTTCCGCAAACCGTCGTAGCTGCCGCTATAGGTGGGCGGCGTATCGGTCGTGTCGTTCCATACCAGTTTGCGTTTTGACAAACTTTCGCTCAAGCCCATCCCGACGGTGTAGTTGACCATGTGTTGCCAGGTGGCGGGATTGTTCTTGGGGTTCCAGAATTTCTGGGCATCCGTCCCGCTACGGTCCACCGTGTAGGGGATCATCCTGTTCTCCAGATTGCCCCGCAGGTCCGTCGCCCAGTAATACATGGCGATGTCCGCCAGGCTCAGGGAATTGCTGTCGCTGTATGGGGAGTGGGGAGAGTAGGATTGGGGAGAGTACAAAGTCAGATCCGCTGACGCGGGCAGCGTGATGGTGTTGTTGTCGAGGTTGCTGGGTTTGCTGTCGGGCAATGTGACGTCGGTATCGGCGTCGTTCCACATGCCGTCGGTCAACAGCACATGGAAATTGGGGCGGCAGGCGTATTCGGTGTTGTCGCTGGAATCGTTGATCTTATTGTCGTAGGGGCTGTTGGCGCCGGAGGTCTTGAAATACTCCCCGGCACGTTTCATGGCCGTACGCAGGGGGGTGTTGCCGAAGGCCGGAAGTTTTTGGATCCAGGAATAGAAGTTGGTCCTGTGGTTGCCTGAGAAGGTGTTGATGCGGTTGTCGAAGGAACTGTTTGCCTGCCAGCTCTCGCAATTGCCGCTCAGACTGTCGCAGGCGTTCAGCGCCTGCCAGGCCACCCGCACACTCTCGGCCACGCTGGAGAAGCCCCGCGTCGCGGCGCTGACTGTGGCCAGATTGCGTGTGCGGTAAAAGGAGTACCAGTTGGCGAAGTTCTGTTTCTGTTCGGCACTGGTGCCGGCAAAGGTGTCGTTCGGGCCACCCACCAGGATGTACTTGTAACAGGCATCGTCATTGTTGTCGGCAGCCTGCTGTAAATCCGTCTTGCCGCTGGGGTTGCACGTCTGGCCGGAGGTGTTGGTCCGGGTCGTGTCGAACAAAAAATAATAGGCAGCGGCATCACCGGTCTGGTTCGTGAAATTACCGTCATCCGGGTCGGTCGCATCGTTGCTCGGGTGATTGGCGAAGACCTGCTCACTAAGCAACGTTTTGCTGGGATCGTAAGCGGCGGTCGGCCGATAGGCCGTGTTCAGATCGATGCTCGCGGAACCGGCATTGAAGCCGTTGATCCGGGCCGAGGAGAAGCTTGTGCTCAGAGGCGTATTGTCGGCCTGCACGGGCGCAGGATAAGTGGTGGCCGGGTTGTAGTAGAGGGGATTGAAATGCGCGGACTTGAACCGCCGGCTGTGTAGCGTATTGGGGTTGGTGCAGTCATTCGAAGTCCCCGTCACGTTCAGGCTTCCATGCCATGCCGGGCCGCAGATATCCGGAACGAAGCCCCAGGCCATGGACCCCGAGTCGTCCAGGGTCACGACGATGTTAGGGGCCAGGGCGGTGGGGACGAACAGGGGCAGATTGGCGATGTCCAGGGCGTGGGACAAACACGGGCTCAGCAATAACAAGGCACCGCCCAGCAATCGCTTCAACTTGGCAAGCATGCGGTCAATCATGGCGGATTCCTTCATTCATGTTGTTCAGTTGCAGGCATGAAACACCGTCTGCAGCATCACCACGGTGTTGGGACTTGATCCCACACCGCGGGCGGTGACGCGGTAGAGAAAGCTGCCGCTGGTGGCTGTATGGGAGGCGAGGCTGCCTCCGACGACGCATTCCTGACGTTCCATCTCTTCCAGGATGCAGCGAGGGGCGGCAGATACACCGGTGACCGTTCCGGTGTATGAAGTGGAATTGGTGCCTGTCCAAACCGCATTTCCACTGCTCCAGCGGGCGGGGTTCTGGGAGTTGTACACCACATAGCCATTGGCCAGGCCGTTGTCCTCGCAGTCGCGCAAGGCGGCCTCGGCGGCCTGGAAAGCGAGCATGCGGTCACGGCTGTGGCCGGCCATGCGCTCCTCCAGACTGCTGATGCCGAAGGCGCTGATGCCCAGCATGGTGAGGAGCACGATGAAGATCAGCCCCACCACGAGGGCTGCGCCTGCCTGGCGATGCCTGGACGGGAAGGATTGAGTCCGGTAATGCGTCCGCATCAGATACCCCCCATCGCCCGATTGCGGATGGCCACCGTCGTCGTATAGACCTGCCGGAGGCGACGATCCGAGGAGGCGGCGGTAATGGCCTCGGGTGTGCCGTCGCCGTTTGCGTCATAGACATAGGTCTGGGCTTGCGGCGCAACGCCATTGTCCGAACTGCGCATGAGCAGGCTGACGCGCACCGCGCGCACCTGGGCCCAGTTGCCCACCGCCGCCGACCGCACATACTGGTCCACCGAGCCGTTGTTGTCGGTGTCCAGACCGAAATAGACGCGCATGTTCTCCACGTTGGGCAGGACCTCGTCCGTATCCCCCCCAGCGGCGGCATCGGGAGCCCAGCGGGTCACATAGAGGGCGGGATTGCCAGTGGACTGGTTGCGGATGTAGTAAACCGCCGTCTCCAGTCCCATGACCATGGCGTTGGTGCGATAGATCTTGCTCAGGGTCGAGGCGTTGTTGCAGGCGCCGGCCGATCCGTCGTGGCCGACGGTGGCGTTTGCCCCATCAGGATTCACGGGTGCGACGGAGGAGGCACAGAAAATGTCGGCCTGGGTGCAGTCGGAGATCACCAGCACATTGTTGTCGCCGTGTTTAAGCCCGCGCGGACTGCCCGTCATCTGGATGGCATCCGCCGTGGTGACCATATTGGCTGACAGCGGGAAGCCGGTGCCCGAGGCACGATGGATGATCAATAGATCGGTACCCGACACTTGGTTGGTGGAAATATTGGTGGTCACGGCGTTGTTAATGCCATCCGCCAGTACACCGGTGACTGGACGAACGAGGGCGCCGGTCAACCCAAGGGAGGTGAACGGCGCATTGTTGGCCTGCACGGTCGGGGTGACCATACCAATGTTCGGGCAACCGATATAGCCCGCCATGCGGATCTCCTGGCCCAGCAGTTCCAGGGCATAGCGTCCGTTTTCCTGCAAACGCGCCAGGTTGTCCTGTTGCACATAGGATTGCCGGCTGCCGGAGTAGATGTAGCCGATGGCCGCCAGCACGATCAGCCCCAAGGCCATGCCAACGAGCAGTTCGACGAGAGTGAGCCCTCTCTCTTTCCAGGATGCCCCCAATGAAGCAATGGATTGGTGTGAGCTCATATCCGCGTATCCACGACTAATTGAGTTGTACTCAATGTGGCAGCCTCTGTTTGATCCGTAGCCGACCGTCTGTCATTCCACTGCACAACGATACGAGTGGTGCCATTGTTGGATACGGAGATCGAGCCGTCACCGCCGGGCAGGTTTCCCAGCAGGGCCAACCACTCGGCCCGGTCCTTGTCCGGCAGGTTGGTGCCGGTCGGCGCACTGGCGTTCATGGCCAGATCGTACGAGCCGGCAATGGCCGCCTGCCGATTGGCGCGCATGCGGTCGGTCATGTCGAAGGCGAACTGGGCGGCCTGGGCGCGCAGATAGGCGCTGTAGCTGTTGCGCAGGCCGGTGGCCTGCAACCCGCCCAGGCCCAACAAACCGAGGGATAGGACCAGGATGGCCACGAGCACTTCCAGCATGCTCACCCCGGCCTGTTTGTGTTTGGCGTTGCTCATCATGGCACCAGACAATCGGCTGCACTGTTGCTGACCCTGACCCGCCCGGTGCCGATGACGGTGATCGACTTGGCGCCGCTGGTGGAATCATCGTGGCAGATCGCGAAGCTCCCCCCCACGTTATTGGTAATGCGTCCGGTCGGCAGGAAGGCGATGAAACTGGTGAAATTCCCGTCCCCATAGAGCGTGGTGGGTACGCTGAGCGCATTGGCCATCCGCAGTCGTTCCTCGCCAGCGTCGAAGACTTCGTCGCGATCCGTGTCCACGAACATTGTCCACCCCCCGCCCCAGTCGCCGCTGCCGTTGGTGCTGAGCATGGTCACCTGCGCGCCGCGGCGGATCGCTTCGCTGCGCGCCAGGTTGAGGCTGGTGACAAAATCGCTGGTGGCTGCCGCGATCCGGTTGCTGGAGAAGAAATCCCGGAACGACGGCAGGGCGAGTGTCATCAGGATGGCCAGAATCGCCAGGGTGACCAGCAATTCAATCAGGGTCAGGCCGTATTGCTTGCTCATATCATTGCTTTTCGTTTCCATTCCACGCATTTCGAATCTAACAACGTATCCGTCAAGCTTGCCACCCATGAACGACAACTGGTTGATTGCAATGTATAACCGGTCAATCCGCCGGCGATGAGCCCGCACGCCATCATTATCGGCGCCGGCATCGTCGGCCTGAGCACGGCCTGTAGCCTCGCTCGCGCCGGTGTTCGCGTCAGCGTGCTGGAGCGGGGTTCGCCGGGTCGGGAATCCAGTTGGGCGGGGGCTGGCATCCTGTCCTCGCTGCTGCCCTGGGATTACCCGGAGGCTGTCCAGCGGCTTGTCGAGGAGGGCCGGCGCCTGTGGCCTATCTGGGCGGACGATATCTGGCGGCATACGGGCATCGACCCGGAGTACCGGGTGAGCGGCATGCTGGCCCTCGGTGTGCCCGCGGCGGATCGTGCTTTGGAGTGGTGCCGGGTGCAGGGCTGGCTTGGCCATTCCGGACAGGAAATCCCTCCATGTATTCAGTCTGCCGTCTCTCCCGAGGTGCTGGCGTGTGATGAACGCTCCGCCGCCCACGTCTGGCTGCCGGAGGTGGCTCAATTGCGCAACCCCAGGCTGGTACGGGGTATGGCGAGCCTGGCCGAGACCTTGGGAGTGCGCATCCATGCGGAGCAGGCAAGGATTTCATTGCGCTTGCGGAACGATCGCATCACCCATGTACTCGCCGGCCAGGAAGAACTCGCCTGCACGCATGTGGTCATCTGCGCCGGCGCCTGGTCAGCCGAGGTACTTGAGGAACTGGGCGTCAGCGTTCCGATCAAGCCCATCCGCGGTCAGATCCTGCTGTTCAGGGATGCCCCCGGGCGGCTGCCCTGCATCGTCTATCGGCAAGGCAAATATCTGGTGCCCAGGGCCGACGGGCACATCCTGGCCGGCAGCACCCTGGAAGACGTGGGTTTCGACAAGGCCACCACCGGCGCCGCTTACGCGGAACTTCGCCGGTTCGCCTGGGAAACCCTGTCATGGTTGCGGGGGATCGAGCCGATCCGCCATTGGTCAGGGCTACGGCCAGGATCGGGCGGGAACGTCCCGATCATCGCCCGTCACCCCACCATCGGCAATCTTTACCTGAACGGCGGGCATTACCGCTACGGGGTCACCATGGCACCGGCCAGCGCGGATCGATTGACACACCTGCTGCTGGAGCAGGAGGCGGGCAACGGCATGTCCGACTATGCCTGGCGGTCGCACTGACTCCGCCGCTATTCGCCCGCCCGCTCGTTAACCACGCCGGTGCCGGGACCCAGCCCTACTTATGCTGTTGATCCGGCTGCCGGTGGCAAGCTTGGCTTGACATCGGCATATGGCCCGGTTAAATGAATCTGTAATGCGTGCGCTTTCAGTGTGTGATGACGTGAGCGAGTGTGAAATTCAACCGACGGACCGGGACATGGTGGCTGACCTGCTGCGCCAGCATGGCATTATGCCCACGCGGCAACGCGTTGAAATCAGCCGGGTATTGTTCTCGCGGCGCACCCATCTCTCAGCCGATCAATTGCTCGGCGCCGTCAATCTGGAGCAAAGCGAATCCTCCAAAGCCACGATCTACAACACCCTCAAACTGCTGCTGGAAAAGGGGCTGATACGGGAGGTCATCGTCGAAGCCGGGCGCGTGTTCTACGACCCCAACACCGAACCGCACCATCATTTCTACAACGTCGAAACCGGTGAACTCATCGACATCGAAGCCGCCAATCTGCAACTGCAAGATTTGCCCAAAACACCGGCGGGAACGGTCGCAGAACATGTGGACGTGATCATCCGCATCCGGCCGGCCGGCGACCACGGCCTTATCCGCGTCTGATATACTCCGCGCCCTCGCCAAGGCAATTTCGCTGTGGCAATCCGCTCTTATTGCCGGCGTAGCTCAGTTGGTAGAGCAGCGCATTCGTAATGCGAAGGTCGGGGGTTCGACTCCTCTCGCCGGCACCAAACCATCGCGCGCACGCGCACAACCATTGCCACCCGGCAATAACAGAATTCTCCCTAGGTTAGTAGCCCATTGAATATCAATGGCTTACATCATGGCACAGCACTTGCTTTTTCGCTTGCACCTTCACACTTATTGATTTCCATGAACAAGCGAAGCCTCACCCTCATATCCATGCTGGCCGTGGTTGCCTGCCTGTCAGTGGCCCGTGCCGACGTGCTGACCTACGACCTGAGCCTGGGCAGCAACGGCAAGATCGCGATGGAGTTGACGGGAAACCAGACGAACAGCGTCTGGCAATGGTCGCTGACCGGTTTTTCCTTCGACCAGGTCCCGGCTTGGGACGAACAATCCGTCACCCAATTCCAGGCAGGCACCGGCGCCGATCCGCTCATCGGCCTGCTCTTGGACATCAATTCCGCGCCCAGGCTGTTGATCTACGACGATGTCGATCCTCAGGCCTATGACGGTGTGTTGAGCTACTACTACGTATCGACGGCAGGCAGCGGGGAGGCCATCTTTCAGGGCCGCGCGACTCTGTTGGATCAACCCCTTCCGGAGCCGGCCACCCTGGCCCTCATCGTTCTGGGGCTGGGCGGACTTGCCTGGCAGCGCCGCTCCCGGCGCTAGGCCCCTCGGAAACGAACGCGGAAAATACCCAGGCGCTTGCTTCAGGCACGCCCTTGTCCCCGCTGCAGCTTGCCCAGGATTGTGAAGGGCCCGGCCGGCCCCTATAATCCGCCCCTCACCAATCCCGAACGCGCCCGGCTTCACAACCGAAGGGGCACGAATACATTCCCGCACCGCCTCCATTGATGAATCCTCCACGTTACAGTCAGCTAATTGCCGATGACATGACTGCGGTGGACGGAGTCATCCGCGCGCGCCTGCATTCCGAGGTCGTCCTGGTCCGGCAGGTGGCCGAGTACATCATCCACAGCGGCGGCAAGCGGTTGCGTCCAGCGCTGGTCATTCTCAGTGCCCGCGCGCTGGGTTACGAGGGCCGGCACCATCACGAACTGGCCGCGGTGGTGGAGTTCATCCACACCGCCACCCTGCTCCACGACGACGTGGTAGATGCCTCCAATCTGCGCCGCGGCCGGGAGACGGCCAACGCCCTGTTCGGCAACGCGGCCAGCGTGCTGGTGGGTGATTTCCTCTATTCGCGCGCTTTCCAGATGATGGTTTCCGTCGAAAACATGCACGTCATGGAAATATTGGCCGACGCCACCAACACCATCGCCGAAGGCGAGGTGCTGCAGCTCATGAACTGCCATGACCCCGATGTGACCATCGACGGCTATTTGCGTGTGATCCGCTACAAGACGGCCAAACTGTTCGAGGCCTCGGGGCGTCTGGGCGCCATCGTCAACGGCGCCAGCCCCGAAATCGAGGCCGCGCTGGGCCGTTACGGCATGCATCTGGGCACCGCCTTCCAATTGGTGGACGATGTGCTGGACTATTCGGGGGACAAGGCGCAAACCGGTAAGAACGTCGGCGACGATCTGGCTGAAGGTAAACCCACCCTGCCCCTGCTGCACGTCATGCGGCAGGGAAACGCAGAACAGGCCGACGCGGTTCGCCACGCCATCGAGCATGGGGGGCAGGATCAATTCGACACCATACTGCAAGCCATCCAGGAGACCGGCGCGCTGGACTACACGCGCCAGTGCGCCAGGGACGAGGCCGGCCTTGCCATCGCCGCCGCAGAGTACCTGCCAGATGGTGTTTACAAGGACGCTTTGCTAGAATTGGCAACCTTCGCGGTCAACCGCGATTTCTGATTTTTCGGGGTGTAGCTTAGCCTGGTAGAGCGCTACGTTCGGGACGTAGAGGCCGGAGGTTCGAATCCTCTCACCCCGACCATCTTCCCCCGCCTCCAACAGCTGTTCCTCGATCATGTCCCATCCTGGTGTTCTCGGGCTCGACGTTCTGTGCCCGTCTGCTATAAGTTGACTATACAAGTCGGATATCAGAGGACGGCCATGACCCAAACGATCCCTGCCAAGCAATTGTTCGATGCGGACGGCTTCGTTACAGACGCGGGCGGCTGGAACGAACTGGCGGCACGCCGCATCGCCAGACTGGATGGCCTCGGTGACCTGGATGAGTGTCAATTGCGCTTGCTGCGCCATCTCCGTGCCAGCTACCTGCACTCGGGCGCCGTGCCCTCCCTGCCCCACATCTGCCGTCTCAGCAGTCTGGAACCGACCTGCATGACAAGGCTTTTCCCTAATGCCAGAGAGGCCTGGCGCATCGCCGGGCTGCCCAATCCCGGCGAGGAGGCCAAGGCCTATCTGTGATGAACGGCGAGACAGGAGGAGATCGCCAACGCGAAACGAGGAGGATGACCATGAAAGACACCGTGTTCGAACATGCCCTGCCTGGCCGGGAAATCGAGCCGCGACCTGGCTTCCCCTATGCCCCGGCGGACTGGAACCCGTCCGTTGCCGTGAGGACCGCCCAAGCGGAGCACCTGCCTCTCGGCGATGAGCATTGGCAGGTGATCCGTTCGTTGCAAGACTATTACGCGCGCCATGCCGAGGAGGGCAGCGTCCAGGTCAGGGACCTGCACGATGCCCTAGATGAGCGCTTCCACGCCCAGGGCGGACTCAAACACCTCTACGTACTCTTCCCCGGCGGTCCCATCGCCCAGGGTTGCCGGCTGGCTGGCCTGGCCGCACCGACCGGCGCGGTGGACAGGAGCTTCGGCAGTGTGATCTGAAGGGAACGGCCGGCCCGGCGCAGGACCGTGCTCCGGGGCGCGTCAGCCGCCGGTCATGTTCATGAAGCGGACCAGCTTAGTGGGCTGTTCGTTGAATTCGTGACGTTCCGGTTTCAGGTCGATGGCCTGCAACAATGTTTCGATGATGGTTTCGTCGCTGGCCCCGGAACGGAGCAGGGGGCGCAATTCGACCCGGTCTTCCTGGCCCAGACACATGTGCAGCACCCCGTCCACGGTCAGCCGCACCCGGTTGCATGTGGCGCAGAAGTGCTGCGAGATGGGGGTGATGAAGCCGACCGTGAAGCGCCCGTCCGCCGTGCCCAGGTAACGCGCCGGCCCGCCGCCGGGGATGACCGTGTCAATCAGGTCGAAACGCTCGCGCAACTGCTCCTTGACCGGCTGCAGATCCACATAACCCATCTTGCGGGCGGTGTCGCCCATGGGCATGACCTCGATGAGGCGCAGCACGAAGCCGTGTTCCATGCAGTAGGCCACCATGGCGTCGATTTCATCGGCGTTCTCGCGCATCGCCACCATGTTGATCTTGATCAGGTCGAAGCCTGCGGCCTTAGCGACCCGCAGGCCCTCCAGCACCTTGTCCAGTACCGGCCGGCCGTTGATCTTCTCAACCCGCTCGGGCCGCAGCGAATCCAGGCTCACGTTCAGGCGCCGCACGCCCGCGGCCAGCAGGTCGTCGGCTTGCCTGGCCAGTTGGGTGGCATTGGTCGAAAGGGACAGATCGTCCAGGCCGGGGATGGCGGACAGCCGTCCCGCCAGCCCGACCACATCCCGTCTCAGCAGGGGCTCGCCGCCGGTCAGCCGCAGACGCTTCAGGCCCAGCCGGGCGAACAGGCCGATCAGGCGTTCCAGTTCGTCGAAGGTGAGCCAATGATCGGGCTCCTCGAAGTCCTTGAAACCCTCGGGGATGCAATAGGCGCAACGCAGATCGCAACGATCCGTCACGGAAAGCCGCAGGTATTCGATCTGGCGTCCAAAGCGGTCAATCAGGGCATGCATGGTTCGGGTCGTCGGGAAGCGTTATATCTGGAAGAATATAGCAATATGGAAATCGTTCAACACCGGGGCCTATCTTCATCCCACCCGCGGGCCGTCGCCTTGACTTGGATCATGTCCGCCCCAGCTCCCGCGCCACACCGTCCAGGCGGAGGATGGCCATGAAGGTTCTGGGCATCGCCGGCTGGAGCGGCAGCGGCAAGACCACGCTGATCGAAGCGCTGCTGCCCCGGTTCGTCGAACGGGGCCTGCGGGTGTCGGTAATCAAGCAGACCCACCACGACTTCCAGGTGGACCAGCCGGGCAAGGATTCCTGGCGTCACCGCATGGCCGGGGCCGGCGAGGTCCTCCTGTCCGGACCGCAACGCTGGATGCTGGTGGGCGAGTTGCGCGGCGCCCCGGAACCCGGACTGGACGAGCTACTGGAGCGATTGTCCCCCTGCGATCTGGTGCTGGTGGAGGGTTTCAAGCACGCCCGCCTACCCAAGCTGGAGGTGTGGCGCGCCGCCCTGGGCAAACCCTGGCTGTACCCCGACGGCGACCGCTTCCTGGCAGTGGCCTCGGACCGGCCGCCACCGCCGGAACAACCCGCCATCCGCCACCTGCCGCTGGGCGACGTGGCGGTCATATACAGATTCATACTGGAGTTCCTGGACCTGACATGAGCGATAAACTGCTTTCCGTGGACGAGGCCCTGACCCACCTGCTGGACGGGGCAAGGCCGATCGCCGATCGCGAAACCCTGGACGCCGACGATACCCTGGACCGCATCCTGGCCACCCCCCAGGTGGCCGGGGTGAACGTGCCGCCACACGACAATTCGGCCATGGACGGCTATGCCCTGCGCGTCGCGGACTGGGCCGAGGGGCGCTGGCTGCCTGTCGCCCAACGTATCCCCGCCGGTCAAATCGGCCAGCCCCTGGCTGCGGGCACGGCGGCGCGCATCTTCACCGGGGCGCCGATCCCCGAGGGAGCCGACACGGTGGTGATTCAGGAGGATTGCGACGCCCGCGAGAATGAAGTCCTGCCCACCCGCCCGCCCAAGCCCGGCGACAACATTCGCCGTGCCGGCGAAGACATCGCCGTCGGCCAGACCGTGCTGCGGCCCGGCCAGCGCCTCACCCCGGCCCGGCTGGGCGTGGCCGCCTCCGTCGGCGCCACCACCCTGACCGTCTTCCGGCGCCTGAAGGTGGCGGTGTTCTTCACCGGCGACGAACTGGTCATGCCCGGCCAGCCCCTGCCCCCCGGACGCATCTACAACTCCAACCGCGCCACCCTGATCGGGCTGCTGCGCGGCCTGGGCTGCGCGGTGCTCGACCTGGGCCAGGTGCCGGACCGGCTGGACGCGACCCGGCTAACCCTGGAGCGAGCCAGCCGGGAGGCGGACGTGGTGGTCACCAGCGGCGGCGTCTCCGTGGGCGAGGAAGACCACGTGAAAGCGGCGGTGGAGACGCTGGGCAGCATCCATTTGTGGAAAGTGGCCATGAAGCCCGGCAAGCCTCTGGTGTTCGGCCGCGTCGGCGAGGCGGATTTCCTGGGTCTACCCGGCAACCCGGTCTCCGCCTTCGTGGTGTTCTGCCTGTTCGTGCGCCCCTTCCTCGTCAAGCGCATGGGCGGCGAGGCCCGGCCACCCACCACGTTCACCGTGCCGGCCGGTTTCGCCTGGTCCAAGCCGGGCAAACGCCGAGAGTTCCTGCGCGCCCGGGTGGAGGACGGCCGGGCGGTGCTCTACCCCAGCCAGAGTTCCGGCGTGCTCACCTCGGCGGCCTGGGCCGACGGCTTGGTGGACCTGGAGGCGGGCATCACCGTGCGGGATGGCGATCCGGTACGCTATCTGCCCCTTGCGGAGATGCTGTCATGAAGATCCGACTGCTGTATTTCGCCCGTCTGCGGGAATTGTTCGGTACCGGTTCGGAAAGCGTGGACGTGCCCGATGAAGTGCGCACCCTGGCCGACCTGATCGCCTGGCTGAGCACCCGCGGCGGCGTCTGGACCGAACAGCTTGCCCCCGGCCGCGCCTACCGCATGGCGGTGAACCAGGACATGGCCGGGCTGGAGGCGGCCATCCGCGACAACGACGAGGTGGCCATCTTCCCGCCTGTGACCGGCGGCTGACAGCATGAAGATCAGCGTCCAGACCGAGCCTTTCGACCTCAACGCCGAGGTGGCAGCCCTCCACCGGGACAACCCGGCGGTGGGCGCCGTGGCCAGCTTCCTGGGCGTGACCCGCGACGTGAACGCCGGCCTGGGCGTGCACACCATGACCCTGGAGCACTATCCCGGCATGACCGAACGCGCCCTGGAGCAGATCGTCCGGGAGGCAGAGACCCGCTGGCATCTGTTGGGCGTGACGGTGATCCACCGGGTCGGCCCCCTCTGCCCCACCGATCCCATCGTCCTGGTGGCGGTGGCCTCGGCACACCGTCAGGAGGCCTTCCAGGCCTGCGAGTTCATCATGGACTACCTGAAGACCCGCGCCCCCTTCTGGAAAAAGGAAGTCACCCCGGCAGGCGAACGCTGGGTGGATGCACGGGACAGCGACGGCACGGCCGCGGAACGCTGGCAGACGTAATAAGGGCCGCCCTGCGGCGGCCCTTTTCATGGTCAGCGGATTTCGCCTGGGGGATCAGGCCGCCTTCAGATAGCGTTCCTTGGCGGCCCGCGCCTCCTTGGCCTCCTCGGCACTGTAGGCCTTGCCCGACCAGAGCATGTCGTAGGCGATCTCCTCGTTGCCGTTCTCACACAGTTCCAACACCTTGGCGAACAGGGGCTGGAAGGTTTCAGAGCGGTGAGAGCGTTCGTGTTCCTCGAAGGACTGCCAGAAGGTGACGATCAGCGCCTCGCGGCCCTTCAGAGGGTTGTCCACGGCCTGGCCGATGGTGGAGCCCTCGTTGGACACCCGGCCCGAGTTCATAGCCACGAAGCCGCCCACGAAGCCGGTGTCGGAGTGGTAGGTCTTCACGTTTTCACACAGTTCGGCCACCCGCATCTCCAGATCGTCGGTGCTGTATTCGGGCCGCAGGATGACCCGGTTGATGGTGACCACGCCGTCGCTGTTGAATCCATTGATCAGTGCCATGTCCTTGCTCCTCTAAAAGTAAATAAGCGAATGCTGATTTACTTGCCTCAAAAAGAAGCGCATGACGCGCTTCACGTTTTTTACTCTACTAATACACTCAAGTATTGTCAATAAGGTTTTTATATAGGCATAAACGTACTTTATTAATAGGGTTTCTACGGGCCCGCGCCTTGCCATGAGGGAACGATCGTTCTAGATTTCGCTCCATATAGAACTTTCGTTCGATGATCATGCCCCTGCGTGTCCTGCTGCTGGACTTCAACTCCTACTTCGCCTCGGTGGAACAGCAACTGCGCCCAGGATTGCGCGGCCGGCCGGTGGGCATCCTGCCGGTGCTGGCCGAGACCACCTGCTGCATCGCCGCCAGCCGCGAGGCCAAGCGTTTCGGGGTGAAGACCGGCACCGGCGTGGCCGAGGCCCGGCGGCGCTGCCCGGACATCGTCTTCGTCCAGGCCCGGCCGCGGGTCTATGTGGAGATGCACCACCGGCTGATGGCGGCGGTGGACCGGGCCATCCCCCTGGGCGACGTGCTTTCCATCGACGAGGTGGCCTGCGAGCTCACCGGTTCCTGGCAACAGGAAGAAGTGGCCGTAGCCCGCGCACGCCTGGCAAAGACGCGCATCCGGGAGGACGTGGGCGAGTGGCTGACCTGCTCCATCGGCATCGGCCCCAACCGCTTCCTGGCCAAGACCGCCTCCAACATGCAAAAACCCGACGGGCTGGTGGTCATCCGCGAGGCCGACCTGCCGGACATCCTGTTCGGCCTCGAACTCCAGGACCTGAACGGCATCGCCTCGGCCATGCTGGCGCGCCTGGAGCGGCATGGCATCACCACCGTGGAAGGCCTGTGCCGGGCCGACCGGGAGCAGTTGCGCCGGGTCTGGGGCGGCGTGGGGGGAGAGCGCATGCATGACCAGCTGCGCGGCATCGAACCCGTCCTGGAGCCCACCCGGCGCGGCAGCTTCAGCCACTCCCACGTGCTGCCACCCCATCTTCGGGACGACCCCGGCGCCTTCGCGGTGCTCTCCAAGCTCACCCAGAAGGCCGCCCTGCGCCTGCGCGCCGAGGGCTATCTGGCGGGCCGGCTGGACCTGTACGTGGGCTACCGCCGGCGCGGCTACTGGAGCCTGGGCAGCCGCTTCGCCCCCGTGGACCACACCCTGGACTTCCTCCACCTGCTCGACGCCCTGTGGGCGCGACGCCCCCGCCGCCGGGGCGACGAGCCGGTGAAGGTGGGGGTGGTGCTGGGCGAAGTGCTGGCGGCGCATGACCAGACCCTGCCGCTGCTGAGCGGCCCCGACCGCGGCGCCAGCCTGGACAAGGCACTGGACCGCCTCAAGCTGAGATATGGCAATCACGCCATCTATTTCGGCACCGCCGCCCGTGCCATGGAAGAGGCGCCCATGCGCATCTCCTTCACCCATGTGCCGGACCTGAAACTGGAGGCGGACGGGCCCGGAGACCTGGCGCTGTTCGAGAGTGCCTAGGGCGCCCGTCCTCGCAGCTGCCGCGCCTGATACAGGAACACCGCCTCCGGGTCCCGCTCCAGGCGGTCGAACTCGGCTTGCAGGGCGTCGATCAGGTTGCGGTTCACCCGGCCCCGTGCCAGCAGGCCGTCGGCGGCGCTGAGCAGCAGGGGGCGCCACATCTTTGTAAAGGCTGCGCGCTTGTCCGCCTCGCCCAGACGGCCGTCCAGCAGGACCGAGGCATCGTCCAGGGCCTCCACCCGGAAACCCGCCGCCAGGGCCAGATTGGCCAGGCGCGCGCCCACGTCCGGGTCGCCGCCCAGCTCCCGTTGCAGCCGGTTGAATTCCCGCCAGTAGGCCTGCATGGCGGGGCTGGCCGGACGGGTGTAGAGGCCGGCGTTGAACACCTCGGTGCAATAGAGGCGTCCGCCGGGCCTGAGCACCCGCCGGGCCTCGGCCAGCAGGGCCACCGGGTCGGGCACGTGCTCCAGCACCCAGATCAGATAGACCGCGTCGAAGCCGGCGGCGGCGAAGGGCAGCGGGCCCGGCGCCACCTGGCGCAACTCGGCCCGGCCGGCGGCCAGGGGTTCGGCCAGCACACGGCGGGCGGTGGCCAGTTGCACGGGGGAGATATCCACGCCGGTGATGCGCGCCTCGGGCCAGCGTTCCAGCAACAGGGCCATCTGGGCCCCCACGCCGCAGCCGATCTCCAATACCGACCGGCAGTCCGTGAAATCCAGGCCGGGGTGGTGGAAGGGCGCCAGATATTCGGCCTGGGCCAGCAGCCGGGCCTGCTCCGCCGGCGTGTAGCTGTGGATGTAGGCCTCCTCCGGCGGCGGCCCGGGGCGCAATGTCCCGCCCAGCCCCAACCTGGCGCCCCCCTCCCCCGCCGGCCGCAGCCAACGGTCCAACAGCCAGGCGGCGAAATAGACCACGTAGAAGGCGAACACCGCGTCGGACAGGAAGTGCCCCCCCTGGGCCATGCGCATCCAGCCCAGGCCCGCGCCCGCTGCCAGACCGGTGGCCAGCCACAGGCGGCGCCGGCGGGGGAACAGGAAGGCGGGGATCAGCAGGGCGAAGCCCACGGTGGCGTCGCCGCACACGAAGGCGCAGTTCTGCCGGCACTGGTCCGAGCGTTCCCAGGCGGAGGTAAACCCCGCCTGCCCGCCAAACTCCGCCACCTGGGCCGGCCGCGCCCGGCCCCATTCGTTCTTGAACAGGGTGTTGGCGATCAGCCCCGGCCCCAGCAGCAGGGCCAGCAGGGCGTAGAGCAGCCGGCGGCGCAGGTTCCGGGGTTGCGAGGTCAGATGCGCCCCGAGCCAGGCGGCGAGCAATCCGAAACCAAGCAGGCGCGACAGGGCGGGGATGGCGTCCTTGTGCAGCCAGTCCAGCACCGGATCCTGACTGAAGCCGGCACCGGGCACGAAGAATGCCCGCGCCGCCAGCAGGTCCAGTTCCGGCCAGAGCAGGAACAGCAGGCCCAGGACGAAGAAGGAGGCATAGACGGGATGCGCCCGGAGGAAGCTCATCGCCCATACCCCCGGAAGCCCGACACCAGATACACATGGGCCCGCAACACGCTGTGGCCGCGCACCGGCCGGGCGATCTCCCCCAGGGGCCGCACGGTGTCGAAATCCCGCATCAACGCTGCGTCGTCCGTATGCCGGCTGACGAACACGAACTCCCCGGCCGGGTCGCCCTTCAGGTCATGCTTGAGGGCGTAATGGTCGTCCAGCGCCCCGCTGGGGTTGTACAGGCGGGCGTCGAAGGGATGGGGCCGAATGTAGTAGATCAGCTCCGCCATGTACTTGCGGTCGTCCCCCAGCAGGCGGGTACCGGGGTGGGCCGCCAGGTAGGCCTGGGCCTGGGCGCCGAAGCCCCGCCAGCCAGTGATGCGGGCGTAGGGATCGGCCTTGCGGGTCAGCTCCACGCCGGCCGCGCCCATGAGGGCGTGGTAGTGGTACAGGAACACGGCGGCCAGCAGGTTGAGGGCGATGCCGGCCTTGAGCCAGACCAGCCGCTCGCGCTTCGCCAGCCAGCCGGCCACCAGCAGGCAGCCGGCCACATAGGCCATGGCCCCCCAGTTGGCGAAAGCCCGGGACAGCAGGGCCAGTACCAGGAAGGCCCCCAGCACAGGCAGGCTGAAAGCCGCGGCCGGGCGCAGCCGGGCATCGTTCAGAAGGGCACGGCCGTGGCGCAGGGCGATCCACAGCAGGGCCGCGAACAGGATGGGCCCCATCACCCCGAACTGGGCGCCGAAGAACTCCCCCAGCTTGTCCGGGTGTAGCAGGTCGCGGTCCAGCTGGGCGATCTCCGCCGTGTGCTGCACGCTGACGAACTGGTGCTGGGCGTTCCACCACAGGTTAGGCGCGAACACCAGAGCGGCCAGGGCGATGGCGGCGTACATGCGCGGGTTGGCCAGTTGCCGACGAGCGTCCCTGTCCATCGCCAGCAGGGCCAGTCCGCCCACCGAGAAGAACACCATGCTGTACTTGGACAGCCCGCCCAGGCCCAGGGCCAGGCCCAGCAGCAGCCAGTGGCGCCACAGGTTGTCGGCCAGGGCGCGGACCAGGGCGTACAGGGCCAGTCCCCAGAAGAACAGCAGGGCCGCGTCGGTGGTGATCAGCCAGGCGCCGAAGCTCACCATGGGCAGGGTGATGAAGGCCAGGGCCGCCCAGAAGCCGGTGCGCGCATCGAACAGGCGCCGGCCGGTGAGGAACGCGACCCAGGCGGTCAGCGGATAGAGCACAGTGCTGGCCGCCCGCACCCAGGGCTCGGAATCGCCACCGATGTGGGTGGTCAGCCAGATCAGCCAGCCCACCATGGGCGGCTTGGAGTAGTAGCCCCACTCCAGGCTCTGCGCCCAGCCGAAGTAGTAGGCCTCGTCGAAGAACAGCTCCAGCTGGATCAGCTGCGCCGCCCACACCCGGTACGCGGCCAGGGCGACCAGCAGAATGGCCAGCAGGGGGGCGTAGCGTTCGGTCTGCGCCTCAGGCCGGGCCACGATCCATCCTTTCTGATTCCTGATTCCTGACCCCTGATCCCTGGGGCCTGAAAAAAAGCACGATGCCCGCGAAGCCCACCGCCAGTTCCCAGCGCCTCGCGTCCGGATAGCCGCTCTGGAAGTCGATGAAGATCCACGCCGCCCCCAGCAACAGCAGGCCCTGGGTGAACAACCATACGCCCCGGCCGCGCAATCCCTCCCAGCGCCGCGCCAGGTCGATGCCTGCCAGCCCCGACAGCCAGCCGATGCTGGCCCCCACCAGCACGTCCTGGGGCCAGTGCACCCCCACCGCCATGCGCGACAGCCCCACCAGGACCGCCAGCGCCAGCAGCAACCGGCGCGGCCAACCTGGCGCCAGCCAGGACCCCAGCAGGGCAGCCAGGGCAAAGGCGGTGGCGGAGTGGCCCGAGGGGAAGGAGCCGGAGCGCAGGTCCTTGCCGATGATGTGGAGCTGCTCCGGCGCCAGCACCGCCGGCGGGCGCGGCATGGCGGCCCAGGGCTTGATGCCGTGCACCAGCAACATCGCCAGCAGCACGGTGACCAGCACGGCGCCGGCCAGCTCCGGCCGGCGCCGAATCAGGGGCAGCAGGATGGCGAAGGCCAGCAGGGTGTCACCGCTGACCGTGACCCACTGCCAGAAGCAGGGGGACAGATGGGCGGCCAAGCCGTTGACCAGCTGGAACAGTCCCTGGTTGGTCTCCGTCCAGGCGATCAGGGTCGCCGCCAGCCAGGCGACCAGAGGCAGGCGCCAGACGCGGGCGGCGGCCAGGGCCGTCGGGTGGGGAGCGGACAGCAGCCTCACGGCTTGATCCGCACCAAGGCAATGGCCTTGTCCTGATACAGCACCTCATGGGCCGGCAGCGCCGACAGCTGCTCCACCTTCGTCACCACCCCCTCCCCCGCGCGCGGTGCGCGGCGCTGCACCACCCGCCCGGCATAGACACTGAAGCTGGGCTGGTTCAGACCGTGCATGACCAGCGGCGCATCCAGCGCCCTGGCCTTCAGGCCCGCCATCTTGACGGGTTGCTGCAAGACCCCGCCCACCGCCGGCACCAGCATCAGGCCCAGGCCGAAGGCGGCCAGCAGGCCTGCGAACTGGAGCCGCCGGGCCAGGCCGATCTGAGGCAGGAACATCAGCCCCAGGGCGGCCCCGGCCGCGCCCCAATACCACGCCCGGTAGCCGGGTCCGAACCAGTTTCCCAGGTCCGCCAGCATGTCCCGGTAGTAGGCGTTGGAGCGCGGCCGGGCATGGGCCACCAGGTCGGGGAAGAAGGCCAGGATCAGGAACAGCAGGAGAGCCGGCAGCAGCAGCCAGGGGCTCCTCGCCAGCATCGCCTGACGGGCCAGCAGCACCAGGAAGGCGGACAGGCCGTAGAACAGGTAGTGGGGCAGCTTGGTGCCGGAGAAGGAGAACAGGGCCAGCACCAGGGCCAGCAGGATCAGGGCATAGCGGCCGAAATCGTCGGCCCACACCCGGCGGACGCGCACGAACACCGGCACCAGCAGGCCGGTGAACGGCAGGGTGGCGACGAGCAGCACCGGCAGGTAATAGAACGGGTTGCCCGAGTGGCCCTCCATGGAACCGGCGAAGCGGCCCACGTTGTGCTTGAGGAAAAAGCCCTCCAGAAAGCCCGGCCCCTTCACCGCCGTCACCGCCACGTACCAGGGCAGGGCGATGGCGGCGAACAGCAGCCAGGCGCGGGGCTGCCACACCAGGCACCAGAAGCTGCGCCAGTCCCGTTTCGAGGCGCACCACAGGAAGGCCAATCCCAGGGGAATGGCCACCGCCACCGGCCCCTTGGCCAGGAAGCCCAGTCCCATGGCCGCCCAGGCGAGATAGAGGTCGCGCCGCCGCCGGTCCCTCAGCCACAGGTACTGGGCGAACACCGTCCCAGCGATGCAGGCGTTGAGCAGGGCGTCGGCGGTGGCGGCCCGGGCGATGAAGCTCACCCCCAGGGCGGTGGCGGTGAGCACAAAGGCCATGACCCCGGTTTCCGCATCGAACAGCCGCCGGGCGAACAGCCCCGCCATGGCCGCCCAGGCCAGGCCCATGAGCGCCGAGGGCAGACGCAGGGCGAACTCGTTCCAGCCCAACACACTCACCGACGCCGCCTGCAGCCAATAGATCAGGATGGGCTTGTCGTAGCGGGGCTCACCGTTGAGGTAGGTGGACAGGAAATCGCCGCGCTGGAACATCTCCAGGGTGGCGGCGGTGAAGGCCCCCTCGTCCAGGTCGAACAGGGGCGCGGCGCCCAGGCCGGCGAACAGGCTCAGGGCCGCGCCGGCCAGTACGAACAGGGAGAGACGATCCATGTTCAAGGCCATGTCAGTACGCTTGGGACAGCGAACGCGGTGAGCAAGGAGGCGCTTCCCCAGCTCGGGTGCCGAACGACCAACACGTAGCCCGGAGGAGGCCGAAGGCCGAGTCCGGATAATCCCGGCCAGGACTCCCGGACTCGCTGCGCCCCCCCCGTGCTACGGAACGGCGGCAATGGCGGGACCCCGCCGTCAGGACTTGCCATCGGCTCGGGGCGCCTCCCGCAGCACGTACTGCTGCCCGCCCCCCGGCTCGTGGTAGATGCGGGTGAGCATCTCGCCGATCAGGCCCATGCCCAGGAACTGCACCCCCATCAGGCTCAGCATCACCCCCAGCAGCAGCAGGGGCCGGCCGCCGATGTCCTGGCCCAGGAACAGCTTCTCGAAGCTGAGCACCAGCAGAATCAGAAAACCCACCAGCAACATTACCGCCCCGGCGCCGCCGAAGGCGTGCATGGGCCGGTGCAGAAATCGCAGCATGAACTTCACCCACAAGAGGTCCAGCAGCACGCGGATGGTGCGGTCGATGCCGTACTTGGACTTGCCGCGGGTGCGCGCCCGGTGGTTCACCGGCAGCTCCATCACCCGTGCGCCGAACTGCCCGGCCAGGGCCGGGATGAAGCGGTGCAGCTCGCCGTAGATCTTCACGTGGCGCAGGGCCTCGCGCCGGTACAGCTTGAGGGAGCAGCCGTAGTCGTGCAGATGCACGCCGGTGACCTTGGAGATCATGCGGTTGGCCAGCATGGAGGGAATCTTGCGGGACACGGTCTTGTCCTGGCGGTCCTTGCGCCAGCCCGAGAGGATGTCGATCTCCGGCCGCGCGTCCAGTTCCTTCAGCAGCCGGGGGATGTCCGCCGGGTCGTTCTGCAGGTCCCCGTCCAGGGTGATCAGGGTCGCCCCGCGGGCGGCGTCGAAGCCCGCCTGCATGGCCGTTGACTGGCCGTAGTTGCGGTTCAGGAACAGGGGCCTGAGCCAGGGCCGGGTCTCGGCCAGTTCCGCCAGGCGCCGGTCGGAACCGTCCCGGGAGCCGTCATCAACGCAGATCAGTTCCCAGGCCACGCCCGACTGGGCCATGGCCGCCTCCACCTGCCCCACCAGGTCGTGCAGGTTGTCGTACTCGTTGAAGACGGGGATGACGATGGAGACATCCGGGTTCTGGGCGTCGTTTTCGACTGGCATGGCGGGGCTTCCGTGGGTATTCGCAGGGGCGGGCGCGTATTGTAAACGGGTGCCCCCCGAGCCGGGCTCAATCCTCCGCCACGTCCCTGATCACATCCAGGATCACCCGCGTGCGGACATTCATGATCACCACGTCGGCGCCGACGATGACCCGCACGTGCGCCTCGGGCAGACGCGCGAGCTGGCGCTCCAATTCAGGAGGCAGGTAGCGGTGTTCCTGGCCCGGCGGCACATGGCCGCGCTCCATCTGCTTGGCATGGCCGGGCGGCAGCTTGTCCTTTTTCGCCAGGCCGGGCGGCAGCGGTTTGCGGCGGGCATCGAACCAGTCGCCGATCAGGCGCCGGTCCTGGTCGCTGAAGATGATGCGCACCTCTGCGTCCCCGACGACGACCCGGCCGTCGCGGGACGGTGGCAGGGTGTCGCAGGCAGTCAGGCAGAGGGCGGCCAGCAGCAGCGGGAGGATGCGGTTCGACATGGCGACAATCTCCGTCTTGACGAGGGCGGTTCGAGTTTACCGGCCCGAACACCGCATCAGGTGAACTGTTTCACACGACAGACCCGGCCGGCGCACGCATACTCTCGGCTCATCCCCGAGACTTGGGAGCCCACCATGAAACCCACCTCCATCGCCTATCTCTTCCTCACCCTCGCCCTGCTGCTGGTGGCCGCCACGGCGCAGGCCGACTGGTGGGACACCCTCCTGCAGAAGGCCCAGCAGGCGCAGGGCAAACCCGTGGGCCAGGCGGTCGGCACTACCCTCACCGACGACGAGGTGGTGCGCGGCCTGAAGGAGGCCCTGGGCAAGAGCGCCGAACGGGCCATCGGCAAGCTGGGCAAGGAAGGCGGCTTCCTCAACGACCTGAACGTGAAGATCCCCATGCCCGAAGAACTGAAAAAGGTGGAAAAGCTGTTGCGCACCTTCCGCCAGGACAAGTACGCCGACGAGTTCGTCGCCACCATGAACCGGGCTGCCGAGCGCGCCGTGCCCGAGGCCGCCGCCCTGCTCAACGACACCATCCAGCAGATGAGCCTGGAGGACGCCCGCGCCATCCTCAAGGGGCCGGACGACGCTGCCACCCAGTACTTCCGCAAGGCCAACGAAAGCAAGCTGAAGGAACGCTTCCTGCCCATCGTGAAACAGGCCACCGACCAGGCCGGGGTCACCTCGGCCTACAAGAAGCTCATGCAGAAGGCCGGTCCGGCCGCCGGCCTGATGGGCAAGGACGCCACCGACGTGGATGGCTACGTAACCGGCAAGGCTATGGAAGGCCTGTTCAAGATCATCGCCGCGGAAGAGAAGGCGATCCGCGAAAACCCGGTGCAGCGCACCACGGACCTGCTCAAGAAGGTGTTCGGCTCGCTGGGCAAGTGACCCCGGCCGGGGTCAGTCCGCCGGCTCGGGATAGCGGCCGATGAGGACGCTGTCCTTGCTGCCACGCTTGACCTGGTACATCAACTCATCCACCAGATGCAGGGCGCTGTTGACGCAGGTCGGCGGCTTGGCGAAGGTCATGGCGCCGATGCTGAAGGTCACCGGCGCATGGGGCCGGGTGGTGCCCTTTAGCCGTTCCACCAGGCGGATCAGCAGCCCCTCCAGGGCCTTCTCGTCGGTGCCGGGCAGCAGGATGGCGAATTCGTCGCCCCCCAGGCGCGCCACCGTGTCCTGAAGGCGCAGGGCGCCGTGGCATCCCCGCACCACCGCCCGCAGCACGTCGTCCCCGGTGCTGTGGCCGAGATGGTCGTTGATCGCCTTGAAGTTATCCAGGTCCACATACACCAGGGAGAACGGCGCCGGACTGCGTTCCACCCGTGCCAGTTCGACGGCCAGCGCCTGATAGAACGCGCGCCGGTTCCAGGCGCTGGTCAGGGAATCGGAGAGAGACAGGCGGTGCACCCTTTCCATCTGCCCGCGCAGGCTCGCGGCGAGGGCAGCCAATGCCGCGAAGGTGCCGCCGCGCACCACGATGTTCCAGACCAGCACCCAAGAGGCCGAATAGGGCTGTCCGGCCAGCCAGTTGGTCAGGATGAGGGTGATGGAGGCGGCCAGGGCGAGCAGCAGGCCGGCGCCCATGCCCAGGGACCAGCCGGCCAGAAAGATGGGCACCACGTACAGGGAGGCGACCGAGGCCTCGTAGCCGGACAGGTAATCCACCAGGCCGATCAATCCGATGAGCAGGACAAGGACCAGCCAGCGCTGCCAGGCAGCCTGCTTGTCGAAACGGTCCAGCAGGGGCCAGACGGCAAACGACTTCACGGCCGCCCCCTCCTCCCCGCCCTGCCGCAACGCCTCTGCGGCCGCCGGGATAGCATCCCCGGACCGCCGGGAACGCATCATGTCGGGTTTGGTATCTTCAGCAGATTTCATGGCATGGCGTCGGCGCGCAGGGGAGGTGCATGGACCGGGATTCCGGCACTGGCAGGGATGTCATCATCTCGGGGCACCTCACGTCATGTTGGTATCGCAGCCTGGCCCTATGGGCAGGCAAGGCCGGGAGCGGTCGGATTCTACTCCGGGACCGGAGCCTCGGGCGTGGAGCCGGCCGTTCCCGGCGCCCTCGGGCCGCCCTCGCCCTGCGCCTCGGCCACCGTCAGCAGCGCCGCCCTTTCCTCATCCATCAGCCCCGGCAGGCCCTCCACCACCTTGGCCAGGTTCGCGCCGGTGAGCCGGCCCGCTTCCCGCACATCATGGGGCAGGGCCGGGTCAGTTGCGCCATTGCTCAGATGCCGGGCGGCATCCACGGCCAGGCGGGCCAGTTGGGCGCGCCGGTTCTCGTCGCCCCGGATCAGCTGGCGGATGAGCAGGGGCAGGCCCCAGTTCTCGCACAGCATCAGGGTCAGGTCGCGGAAGGCGAAGCCGCAGACCTGCTGTTGCGCCTGGATGCTGCGCCCGGCCCGGCCGCTGGCCAGTTCCTCGGCCGCCTTCGAGGGCAGTTCGGGGGCGAATACCCACAATTGCAAATCCCCCGCGTTGGACAGCAGGGCCGCCAGGGCCAGTTCACCGGGGTCCAGGTCGTAGTGCAGTCCGGCCCAGGCGTAGGCGACGCGGGCCGCCAGGGTGGCCGTGGCCTCGGCGGCCAGCAGCGCCTGGTTGTCCGGCGAGACCTGGGGCGCCTCCAGCAACTGGGCCCGGAATTGCTCCGTGCCCAAGGCCAGCACCGCCCCCAGGGGCGTGGTGATGTCCCTGGCCAGCCTGGGGGGCAGGCGCCGGTTGGCCTCCCTGAGCAGGCGCAGCGCGAACAGGGGGTCCTCCAGCAGCAGCCCGGACAGATCGCGTGCTGAAAGCTGATCGGCGCGGCTGGCCTCCAGCTCCAGCAGGGCCTGCTGGGTAGTGCCCTTGACCGGCAATTCCAGATGCTCCAGATAGGCCGCCCACTGCTTGATCCCCCACCAATCCCGCCAGGCCATGGATAGCCTCCATGAATCTTTTCGGATCAGACAGTTACGGCATTGCGCAGGGAAAGCTTAGAGCAGGGATCAGGATTGCTATCCACACTGGCCGGTGTCGGATTGTTCTTCGATCAGTCCGACCCGCCGTTGCCCACCCCGATATTTAGGTGGAATTTCATAAGTTAATACCTTATACATGCAAATATGCAGGCCTGCCCCATGGCGATGGACGAAGATTGGATCGCAGCATGAAAAACATCATTATCGCGTTGTTTTTACTTATTTATTTTGCCGAGGCAGGCGCGTTTCCAATCACCACTTCGGAGCGCAAGACCTATACGCGACAATCCGTGTACACGGATGGCTATCAGGTCAACGGCGCGGGGCAGATGTATTCCTATTATCGTGAGAAGCAACCCGACAACTCCTGGGGCAGCCAAAAAGAATTGAAACTGGGCGAGGTCGAGGTGAAGGCTGGTTTACAGAATCAGACCATCATGCTGGAAGGCTATGACGCCAACGCCAAGACCTGGGTCGGTTACTGGGGCGACGGGGCCAACCTCGTGGCCCATAACACCAACTATGCCTGGATGTACGGGTATGACCTGACCTTCGATGGCAGCGCCCTCACCGCAGACATCCAGATCGCCTTCGATTGGACCAACTCCGGCGAGGCCAATGAACAGGTCCGGGCCGCGCACATGTCTCTCTGGGAACAGAACATCGAACACTGGTGGAGCGGCCGGTATGAAG
Source organism: Thiobacillus sp. UBA3361 (assembly GCA_002360535.1). Classification (GTDB taxonomy): domain Bacteria; phylum Pseudomonadota; class Gammaproteobacteria; order Burkholderiales; family Thiobacillaceae; genus UBA3361. The sequence continues at coordinate 24,083 of DEQR01000045.1, read as the reverse complement.
TGGTCAAAGATGACCAATGGCATTTCCCCATCTTTTTCGACGTCACCTACGACGGCTATTCAGACGGCACCTACGACCAGCATGTGAGCGTGCTGCCTGGCAGTGGCCGGGCGAATGTGAGCGAGTGGTACCTGACCGACCATCCACAGACCAACGCCCATGAATTCGGCCACATGCTCGGCCTGTACGACGAGTACTGGCTGGGCGCGATCGATCCCGTCACCGAGGAAACCGATTACCTGCATCTCATGGGCGCCGACATCGGCAGTCTGGATTTCGGAACGGGCCTCGAAGACTATTATTTCTCGTCCTTCATGGGGTGGCTGGATTCGATCGATCCCGATCCCACACAGACTTACAGGATCCAGCAAATCGGAATCCCTGAACCCGGTGTATCCGGTTTGTTCGGGCTTGGCCTTGCCCTCTTGCTCTGGAACCGACGCTTAACGCAGCCAGCCGGCCTGACACCGGAGGAGCCAGATAGCCGGCGTTGTCGCCCGTCGGGCCGTGCGCCCGCTCAGCAATTCCTGCACATTTCCGCGAAAACCTAATCCGGTCGGCCACCGCCCCCTTATGGCTGGCCCGTTGCGTAACGCAACCTGGATTGCCCTTCGCCATCCCGTTCGATCCAGGCCAGATGCAGCCTCCCCTGCTCATCCAAGGCGATGACGGGATCGGTCTGGGCGCCTGCACCGGAGGCCGGCTCTGGTGTCACGTTGTCCGCATAACGGCCGTCGGCCTTCAGCCGGGTGACCCAGATGTCCGCCGTGCCGTCCCGGTCGTCGTCCCAGGCGATAGCCAGGTCTCCGCGGGCGTTGCCGGCCACCGCCGCGTGCCACTGGGCGATGGCGTCGCCGAAGCTGTCCTGGGCCTTGCCGTCGGGGCCGTAGGTCAGGCCGCCGGTGTCGCTCAGGGCGGCATAGACGTCGTAGCCGGACAGGAAGTCCCTTTTGTCCAGCCACACGGCGGCCAGGCGGCCTTCTCCGAAGCCGGCTAGGGCCGGACGCATGGCGCCGGTGCCCCGTCCCAGCTGGTCGTTGACCCGGCCGGTGGGGTTGCGGCTCAGGCGCGCGGGCAGGGTCCAGACGCGGCCGTCCCCGGAGTGGCTGTAGAAGATCACCGTGTGGCCGGGGCGGCGGTCCTCCCAGGCCAGGGTGAGCCCCGCGCCACTGGCGTCCAGCACCGGCCAGGCCTGGTGGTCGGCGGCCGGCCAGGGATCGGCAGGCCGGGCCGGACCCGAGGCGACCGGTCGCCCCTCCTCCACCGTCAGTGCCTGCCGCCAGACCCGACGCCAGGGGCCCTCGGTGGCGCTCCAGGCGGCGGCGAGGCCCAGGCGGGGGTGCCAGGCCAGGCTGCCGTGGCCGCCGGCAGGGGCCAGGCGCAGGGCTTGGCCGATGCCGGAGATCCCGGCCACGGCGGCGTTGACGCCGGTCTCGTCCTCCCAGATCAGAGCGAAACGGCCGTCCCCCAGGCCGGCCACCGCCGGTTCGAAGCATTCGCCCCGGCCGAAGGGGTATTCCCGGAAGGCCGGCCCATCGGTGCGGCCCAGGGCCAGGTAGCAGCGCGGCGCGCCGCTGCGGTTGTCCTCCCACACCAGACCCAGCCGGCGGCCGCTCACCGCCAGGGCCCGGCGGCCGGAGGCGTCCAGATGGTGGAACACCCCGCCCACGGCCACGTCCACCGCCGGGCCGAACTGCCATTGGGCCTGGGCGGCCGGGGCGGCCAGGCCCAGAAGCAGTCCGGCCAGCCCCGCGGCGGCCCGGACCCTCACGGCTTGCTCCCCAGGAATTCCGGCAGGGTCTGCTTTTCGTAGTGCCGGCCCCGGACGTAGCGGTCGTAGTCACGGAAGTCCTGCACGGTCTTGAAGCCGGGGATCTTGGCCAGCACCCGGCCCTCGGGGCTGAGATAGACGAAGAGCGGGGTGGCGAAGGCGCCCAGCCGTGCGCCCAACTCGGCCTCGGTGATGCGCTCGCCGCCGGGCAGGCGAATACGCCCGGCGCCCTCCGCATCCACATAGACCAGCGCGTAATGATCGCCGTACAGGCGCTTCAGATCAGGGTCGCTGAAGGTCTTGCGGTTGACGTGGTCGCACCAGGCGCAGCCGTAGCGGCCGAAATACAGGAAGACGGGCTTGCCTTCGGCCCGTGCCCTCTTGAAGCCGGCGTCATGGTCCAGGAAGTCGTAGCCCGGCGGCGGATCGGCCGGGGCCGGGGCGCCGGCCAGAAGCAGGATGAGTGCGAGCAACGCGCGCATGGGTGTCTCCTCGGGGGGGTTTCGTGCCATATTCGAACGCTCCCCAGGAAAAGGAAAGGCGACACATGTACCAGCCCGCCACCATCGGCATCGTCTCCGTCAGCGACCGGGCGTCCAGCGGCGTCTATGAGGACAAGGGCCTGCCGGCCCTGAAGGCGTGGCTGAGCGGCGCCCTGCACAACCCCCTGAGCTTCGTGGAGCGGCTGATCCCCGACGAGCGGGCGGTGATCGAGGCCACCCTGCGGGAACTAGCCGACCGCTGCTGCCTGGTGCTGACCACCGGCGGCACCGGCCCGGCGCCCCGGGACGTGACCCCCGAGGCCACCCTGGCGGTGGCGGACAAGGTGCTGCCGGGCTTCGGCGAGCAGATGCGGGCGGTGAGCCTGAAGTACGTGCCCACCGCCATCCTCTCCCGGCAGGTGGGGGTGGTGCGGGGCGGCTGCCTGATCCTCAACCTGCCCGGCCAGCCCAAGGCCATCCAGGAGACCCTGGACGGGGTGTTCGCCGCCGTGCCCTACGGGGTGGACCTCATCGGCGGGCCCTACCTGGAGACCCGGGAGGAGGTCTGCAAGGCCTTCCGGCCCAAGTCGGCCGTCCGGCCGGGGGGCGGCGCCGGTTAGGCCTGGTCTCGCACCAGCATGGAGGCCAGCCGCCCGCGCAGGGCGGCCAGGGACAGCCAGACCAGGAAGGCCGCGCCCAGGGCCGCCATCAGCAGCAGGCCCAGGTCCTGGTCGGTGAGGAGGTCCAGGCCGCGATAGCTGCGCCCCGGGAACAGGGTGGACGGACGCACCTCGGTCAGGCGCAGCACCAGCCCCAGCCCCATCCAGCCCAGGCCGGCCAGCACCACCCAGCCGAACAGGGGGATGAGCCACAGGGTGGCCAGGGCGAAGCACAGCACGAGCAGGGCCACCAGGAGGTCCAGGTCGAACTCCTCCACCAGCAGGAACAGGGGCACGCAGGCCAGCACGGTGAGCAGGCTGAGCCCCAGGTAACGCGGCAGCGGCGAGGGACGGGTCGCCTCGCCCCCGGCGGGGTTGGCGGCCAGGGCGGCGCGGATCCGGCCCAGTACCAGGGCGTGGTTTTCCGGCGTGCACTGCACCCAGGCCAGGGTACGCCAGCTGTTGCGCAGGGTGATGAAGTGGCGTGCCGGATCGTCGTCGGCCCGGGCGATCATGGCCCATTCCACGGCCTCCCGCTCCCGCGACTTGGCAATCAGGCCGCTGCCCAGCACCTGGGGGCTGCGACCCAGGGCGCCGGCCAGGATGGCCAGGCGGTTGGCACCCTTCGCGGTCCGGTCGATGGTCTCCTGGACCACGCCCCGGCCGGTGAGGGTGTAGCGCATCCGCAGGCGGCCGCGGAACACCAGGGCCATGATGAGGAAGCCCAGGGCCCACAGCACCCCGGTACCGACCGACACCATGCCCATGAGGGGCGGGAGGGCATCCCACTCGCCCTGGCTGGCGAAGATGGGCACCAGGATCAGCATGACCACCACCAGGGTGGCGGCCATGGCGCCGGTCCATTGCCAGAACATGGCGCGGGTGAAGAGAGGCATATCGGCCTCCCAGACCAGGTCCGGGGTTTTACCGCTCATGAGTCGCTCCATGGCATGACGGTCACCAATTGAACAGGCCCTTCAGGTCCTTGAGGGACTTCTTCAGGTCGTCCACGGACTGATCCAGGGACTTTGCGGCGTCGCCCGTAGGCGTCGAGCTGGTGGCAGGGGACGCCGGGACTGCCGCGGGGGCCGCGCCGATGCGTTCCCCGGTCCAGCGCCTGTCCTCGGGCCCCACGGCCCCCTCGCAGTAGCTCCAGCCGCCCACGAAGCGGTTGCCGTCGAAGACCCAGCGGATGCGCCCCCAGTGCTTGCGGCCGTTGCGGGCCACGCCGCAGTTCTGGCCCGAGCTGTTCTCGATCCAGACCCCCTCCAGCACGTTGCCTCTCACCTCGCCTTCGATCTCGCCGCCGTCGTTGGCATAGCTGCCGGTGACCTTGTTGCCCGCCTGGTTCAGGGTCAGTTCGCCCTCACTGGTCTTCCACTTGCCTGCCACGTTGGCGGCGGGGCCGCTGTATGCGTTGTCCCGGGCCACGCCCGCTTCCCCACGGATGGCGGCGATCTCGCCCAGGCTCAGGACCCGGCCGTAGAGACGCACGTCGTCCATGGCACCGACCAGGTATTCCCCGTAGCTCGGGTTTCGGCCCAGGGACAGGGTGGCGTGGCCGCCGCCGGATTCGCCGCTTTTCTCGAAGGTCCGGTCGTCCACGTGCAGCCTGACCTTACGCGCGGCCTGGTCCCACACGCCGGCGACAAAGGTCCAGCGGCCGATCTCCACGGCCTGGACGCCCAGGACAGCGCTGGAGCCGGTGAAGACGGACCAGCCGTTGCCGCCGCCCCGGTAGTCGATGCCCAGGCTGCGGTCGTAGCCGCCGTTGTCGTGGGACATGACCTGGCGGACAGGGTTGGCCTCATCCGCCCGGACCCAGGCCGTGAAGCTCAGCTGGGGCAGGGCGCCCGGGTTGATGTCGATGGGCAGCTCGATCCAGGCCTTGCCGTTGAAGGCCATGGCGCCGTTGGCCCGGCCGAAGCGGTCGGCGGTGGGGACGACGCCGTTGAGGGTGCCGTGGCGGCCGTTGCCGGAACCGTCCCGGGCATCACCGTCCAGGGCATAGGCGGCGATGAGTCCACCCGGCCCCACCGGGACCGCTGCCGTTTGGGCCCCGGTGGACGGCGACCCGGCCGGCGCCGCATCCCCCGCGGCGCCTACCCGGATGCGCGGGCTGCGGGCCACGTCCTTGTAGCCGCCGGCGGGCCAGTTGAGGAATAGGCGGAACTCGTAGGCGCCGGGTTGTTGGGGCGCCTTGAATTGCAGGGTGCCGCCGGCCTGGGCCTTGAGGTAATGCCACTCGCCGTATTTCTCGTTGGCCGCGCCCTCGGCGTAGAGGCCGATCCAGTCCTGGGCCGCGGGCTGGCCGATGCCTCCCCAGCGCAGGGTGATGGTTTCTCCAACAGGGTAGGCCGCCTTGTCCGTGGCCAGGGCCAGGCCTGGGGGCAGGCGGATATCGACAGCCGGTTCGGCCGCGTCGGACCGCTTCGCCGACCAGTTGTACAGGGTTGCCGTACCTTCCTGGCTGAAGGTGCCCCTAAATTCCTTGCCCGCCACGGCGCCGGTATAGCGCTGGGTGGCGCCGGGGATGGGCCGGGTGAACACCAGGTTGCGGCCGTTGAAGCTCACGTCCCGCAACGCTTCCCAGCGGCCATGGATGTCATACCAGACCCGCCCGCTCAGCTTCCCGTCCTGCTCGCTTATTTCCAGCTTGCCTTGATAGCCATTGCCATTGATGGCCCAGGTGCCCGCCACGGTCTTGCCGTGCTTGGCGGTTTCGGCGGCCCGCTGGGCCAGCTGCTGGCGGGCGAATTCCGCGTTGCCCCGGAGCATCTTCTCGTTTTCCGGGGAGTGCTCCCGGTTCAGGGCCTGCTGGGCGTTGTCCAGCATGACCTGCCAGTCTTCCTCCTTGAAGCTGCGCCGGTGGGTCTCCTGCACCTGATTCATGAAGGTGTTGTATTCCTTCATGCCGGCGTCGAAGTCCTTCATCACCCGGTTGGGCAGGGCGTTCTGGGTGACGCCCGGCATCTCCCTCTGCAGGTCCTGCATGGCCAGGATGCTCTTGTGGGCGCTGAAGTATTTCTTCTCGGCCATCTGGGCGTCGAACTCCCGCGCCTTGGCTTCCACCTGGGGCCAGACCTGGACGAAGCGCCGGGCCCGTTCCAGCTTGTCCCGGGCGTCCTTGTCGTCCGGGTTCAGGTCCACGGCGGTTTCCAGGTGGGGCACCACCTGCTTGAAATCCCGGTCGTACACGCCCTGCCAGCCCGCCTTCTTGGCGGCGTCGGCCACCTTGCGGGCGGTGGGGCCGGCGGTGGCGGGGTCCAGGTCCCTGGCCTGGCGGGCGGATTGGGCCGCGCCGGGCAGGTCGCCCCGCTTGAGCTGGTCCTCGGCCTGCTTGGCGAGCTTCCTGGCCTCGGCCTGCTTCTGCTTCTGCTTATTCTCCTTCTCCTCGGCGGGGGTGGGCTTGGGTGGCTGGTCCGAGACCTGGATGACCGACAAACTCACCTCGGCATTGCCCAGTTCCGCACCGTCCTTGTCCCGGGCGGTGACCCGGGCGCTGATGCCGCCGGCCTCGCTGCGGGACACGGTGGGGGTCTGGGAGATGGGATTGCTGATGCTGGTGCCGTCGTTGACGGTCCAGTTCCAGCGCACCCCGTCCGGGGCACCGCCCTGGACCTCGGCCCGCAGGCCGATGCGCTCGAAGGTGGCGTAGCTGCCCTTGGGCACGGGCACCAGGCCGCCCTTCTTGGCGTCCCACATCATGGGCCGGGTGCCGGGTTCCACCACCCAGGCCTTCACCTCGTAGACCGCGCCGGTGTAGGTGGCGTCCACGGTGCCGATCTCGTCGCCGTAGCCGGGCACCCGGGCCAGGGCCTTCAGCACCAGGGTCTTGGCGTCCTTGACCTTGAAGCCGATCTCGCCGGCGTTGTCGGTGTATTCCATGCGGTTGGCGGTGCCCGGATCCAGCCAGCGGTACTGGATCAGGTCGGGCTTCACACTGGGCTGGGTGTTGATGCGCGCCCGCACCTCCTGGCCCACCCGGGCCTGGCCGTCAGGCGGGGCGAAACTCACGGAGAAGGCGGGCGCCACCACGTTGACGGTGGCCTGGTCGCACTCCCCCACGGTGTGGAAGGCGCCTTCCTCGAACTTCAGCACCTCGCACCACACCTTCACCTGGCCCATGCGGTCATAGATGACCTTGGTGAACGGCTTGTCGCCCTTGGGCTGGTCGAAGGTGAGGCCCGGCTCCGCCTGCCAGACGAACTGGTATTCCGACGGCTTGGGCGCCTGTCCGGTGGGCGCCGGCCCCGACTCGGGCAGGGCTCGGACCAGGTTGGGGTCGTGGACCATGCCCTCCTGCACGGGGGGCAGGTCGCCGTAGCTGCGCACGCCGGGATGGCTGGTATTCACGCAGAAGGGGTCGTCGGCGGGGCAGGTGCTGACGGGGGGCGCCGTCACTTCGATCTTGCCGCACTCGTCGAAGGGGTTGGTGCCCCGGGGTTTGCCGGCGCAGGGATCGGGCACCGGTTCCGGCGCGGGCATCTCCAGGCCCAGGCCTTCGGTGCTGAGCCGGGCCTGGCTGCCGTAGAACACCTGGCCCTTGGCACCCACCAGCTTCACCTTCATGGGGGAGACCTGGACGCTGGCGCTGCCTTCGCCGGACTTGCCGTCCGCGTCCGTGACGGTGACGCTCACGGTCCATTCCCCCGCCCACTGGGGCGTGAAGCTGGCCCGGGCGCCGCTGCCGCCGGCCACGGACCAGTGATACGTATGGGGTGGGCGACCGCCGGTGGGGCTGGCCGTGGCGGTGATGGCCTTGCCGAAGGGGACGATGGCCGAGGGCACCTGGACGCGCACGGAGAAGGCGCCCGTATCTTCCGGCTTCTTCTTGTCCGTGGGCAGGTCCACGCTGGCGCAGCCGGCGGCATAGGCCAGGCGGGGCTTCACCGGGTTGGGATAGGGGAAGGGCAGCTTGTACTTGTCCGCCATCTTCTCCACGGCCTCGAACCAGTCCTTGTGGCTGAAGTAGCCGGCGCTGTGCAGCAGATGCACCGCGTCGGGCAGTTCCTGCATGGCCACGCGGATGCGCTTGCTCTCCTCGAAGTGCCGCTTGGGCCAATCCCCCAGGCAGCTGTCATAGAACTTGATGCCCTCGTTGGTGCAGCGGCTTTCCCGCTTGCGGGGGTCCTCGCCGGGACTGGCGCCCTTGTAGCAGCGCTCCATGGCCAGTTCCTTCTGGCGGTCCACGGCCCGGGTGAGCTTGTCCCAGGTGCGGGAATCGATGCTGGACAGGGCCTCCATGTAGTCCTTCCAGGCCAGGGCCCAGGCCATGCGTTCCTTCTTCAGGCTTTCCAGGGCCGCCATGAGGGCGTCCACGTCCGCCTGCCAGGCCTCGGTCTGCTTGATGCGCCGGTCCGTGTCCTGCTTCACCTTGGCCAGCATATCCGCCAGGCGTTTCCAGTCCTTGGCCTTGAGGGCGCCCTCGATGTCGGCGGCCAGCTTGGCGTTGGCCCCGGGCTTGTCATCCTTGCCGTCCTTCACCGTGATGGTCCGGCTGGTCTCGCCCAGCTTGCGGACCTCCTTGTCCACGCCCACCCAGGCGGTCAGGCCGATGCTGAGGGAACCGGCCTTCTCGGCCTTGAGGCCGAGCTTCTCGCCGTTGCCCCGGGCCTGGCCGTCCACGGTCCAGCGCAGGGCCAGGCCGGGCCGGGACCGGTCCTCGGCCTTGGCGAAACGCACGCTGAAGGTGACGCTGTCGCCCGGCTTCAGCTCCGTGGGCCCGTCGATGGCCATCTGGATGGGCTGGAGGCCGGCGCTGAGTTTGGCCAGGTATTCCTTGTACTGGCGCACCCGTTCCTGGAGGGCGCTGCGTACCGTGGCGTCGCAGTTGGGGGCGGCCCGGGCGGCGCAGTCGTCCAACAGGTGCTCCCGCTCCAGCCCGAGCTGACCCAGGGCCTTGAGGTGGTCCTTGTCCTGCTTGTCGTCCACGGTGCGGCCCAGGGCCGAGGCCAGGTCGGCGCGCACGCCGGCGGCGGCGGCCTGGTGGGCGGCCAGGGCCTTTTCCGCCAGGTCCACGTCGGCGGCCGGGTCGCCGGTGAGGGCCGGGGCGCCGGACTTGCCGCCCATGAGCAGCAGCTTCATGGGCTTGGACTGTGCGGCCACGTAGTCGATGCCCAGGTTGCCGTTCCAGATATCCAGCACGATCTGCCTGCGCAGGGCGGAGACTCGCTCGTAGGCCTTCAGGTACTTGTCGTAGATGAGGCCCACGGCGTAGGGATTCTCGCCGCTGAACAGGCTGGAGTTCTGGCGGATCTCCCACTTGATCTTGCTGAGGATGCCCTTGTTGCGGCCCAGGTCGTCGTCCCCCAGGTTGAGCTCTTCTTCCACCTTCCTGACCTTGGCGTCCAGTTCGGGGGTCTGCACCGACTGGGCGGCGGATTCCAGCATGTCGGCCATGGCCACCCACAGGGTCTCGGTGAGCTGGTCCTCCATGCCGGCCAGGGCCGCCTGGCGCTGGGCGGTGTACTTGTCCTGGGGCATCTTGCCGCTCTGGGTCTTGAAGTTCTCCAGCATGTGGGTCATGTAGGCCACGTCCTCGCTCAGGGCGAAGAAGCGGCGCAGGTTCTGGAGCTTGTTCTCGTAGCGGCCGAAGCGGTCGTCCTGTTTCGGCACCAAGGAGGACCAGTAGCGGAAGTTGGGCGAGACGTAGAACGTGCTCTCGGGCTTGGTGAACAGGGCGACGATGGCCTTGCGGTTGCCCGGGGGCGAGATGGTTTCGCTGTCGATCTCCTTGCCCAGGATGTTCTTCAGGCTGAATCCCGTGATCTTGCCCTGGGTATCGAACTCGGTGATTTCAAGCACCATGTTCAGGCCCGCGTAGAACTCCGCGTCCCGGATGGCCACGTCGGCCCGCCCCATCATCTGGCTGACCATGTAGGTCTGGCCGGCGAAGGGGAAGTACATGAACACCACGGCCATGCCCAGGGGTTTGGGCGAGCCGGTCCTGACGCTGTCATAGAGGGCCAGGGGGATCTGCAGGCTGGGGAAGCTTTCCTGCAAGCCCACCCGGCCCAGGGCCAGGGAGGCATTCCACAGGGCCTCGTCAGCGCTGCTGCCCAGGTAGGCCTCGTACACCGTGAAGGCGTTGTCGGCGAAGTCCGCTGCCTTCAGCAGGCCGGAACCTGCGGTGGTCTTGTTCAGCTGGTCGTTGAATTCCGTGAACTTGTCGTAGAACTGGGCCGCGTTGGGATACTTCTCCCGGGCCTTCCTGACGAATTCGTCAATGGATTTCTGGTCCCAGCCCTTTTCCTTCAGGTAGGCCTTCACCTTGAAGTAGGCATCCGACATCAGGATGCGGCTGATGACCTGGTCGGGCAGCTTATAGGCCTCGTTCAACAGCTTGTGCAGGTCGTTTGCCTTGGCCTCCAGATCGGCGGGAGACAGCTTGCCTTCCATGACCGCCTGGGCCATCTCCTGGGCCTGGACCAGGAGATGGGGCGGCTCGCCCGACGTGCCGCGGAAGGTATCCAACTCCGTGCCCAGATCCTGCCACAGCTTCTCGGCCGCCTTCTGGCGCGCGTCGTCCGCATCGATCTTCGCAATGTCGCGCAGGCGGAAGGCCAGGGCGCGGGCGGCATTGTCGTGCATGGCGGTCTTGGCCCGGGCGACCAGTTCGTCGGTGACCGCGTCCACGTTGTCCTCGGTGATCTCCTTGCCGGCCAGGGCCTGGAGCAGGTCGGCCACCATGGCCGGGTCGTTCTTGTTGGCGATGATCCTGGTGGCCGCGTCCGCCAGGGCGGTGTCGCCGCTGTCCGCGTAGGGATCGAAGCCGTGGGCGGCCAGGGCCTTCTTGTTCATGAAATAGCTGCGCTCGGCGTACTTGAGCATCTTGATGAGCTTCTGGCCCCGGGAATAAGGGCCGTGCTCGATGTCGTGGATGCCGTGGCGCAGCATCTCCAGGGATAGCATGGGTTCCTTGTCCAGGCCCATCTTCGGGTGATCCACCAGGAATTCGTCCGGGAAGGGCAGTTCGTGGGGCTGCTTCTTGGAATAGAGCTTCTGCTGGGCCTCCATCTTCCGGAAGGCCACCTCCCAGAACAGATGGGCGCCGGCGCGCTCCACCATCCTGATCTTCGGCTTGCCGTTTTCGTCCAGGATGAGGTTGCCCTTGCCGTCCTTCTCCACGCGGATGAGTTTCCACTTGGAGCGTTTGAGCATGTCCAGTTCGGCGAAGGTCTTGCCCCAGTCGCCGATGAACACGTCGGGGGTGGCCTGGCCGTGGGCGGTGAGCAGGGCGTCCGCCTTCACCATGTCCAGCTTGATGTGCCCGCCCAGCTTGTTCTGGAAGTTGTCCACGATCCAGCGGTTCAGGTCCGGGTCCAGGGCCACGCTGGAGAGGTCGATGTCCGCCTCGAAACCCAGGCCGGAGAGCTGCATCTTCACCCAGGAGCCGATGTCGATCTCGCCGAACACGGCGGCGTCGGGATTAGCCTTGAAGGTGTCCTGCAGGGTCTCCATCCACAGGCGCTGCACCAGCTGGGCACGGCCCATCATGATGGCCCGCTCCGTGGCCAGGAAGGCATCGTTCCAGCCGCCCTGGCCGGGGAATAGGGGGCTGCCTCCCGAACCCGCCGCCATGAACTGGGACTTGAAGCGTTGCAGGGTCTGCAGGCTGTAACCCTGGCGGCTCAGGTCCCTCAGGAAGGCCTCGGAGATATCCCCCAGGTTCCTCGCCTCGGCGTCCGTGAGCCTGGGCCTGGCCTTTTCCGTGTCGGCTTCCTGCTTCCCGAAACGATCGAGCAAGCCGGCCTTTCTCAGTTCACCTTCGTATTGCTTGATCAGATCACCGATCCGTTTCATGTCGGATTCGCCCAGCGATCCGGCCTGCGGCTGCCCGGAACCGCTACCCTGGCCACTTTCGGCCGCACCCGAACTGGTCTGGCCTTCGCTTCGGCCGCGCCCGGCGGCCGCGTCCAACACGCTCAGATCACGGGAATGCAGGCTGGAGCCGAACAGGCCGGGCACCTTGGCGGTCACCGTCACCCGTCCCGGTTTGAGCCCCTTGACCACGGCCTTGATGTTGCCCCTGTCCTGGAAGGACAGGATCCCCTCCGGGCTGGTCTGCCACTTTGGCCTGACCATCCCGCTCGCCCCTTCGATGTACAGGGTGAGGGTCTCGCCCACCGTGATCTCGGAACGCTCCGCGCGCAGGGTCTCGGCCTGGGCGGCCATGACGAGGAGCATCAGGCCGAACACGGCCGCCAGCCTCGCGGCGGGGGAAATGCGATTGCCGTTTCGCATCATCGGTCCATGAAAAAAGCCGGACTCTCCCCGGCATTTGCATCAATGGATGTATATGTCCACTTTAGATGGCCATGCGTGCATGGCAACCGATTCCGACCCTATCGGGAGGCCGGCTGTTCAGGCCGGATAGAGGGCGCCCAGCACGCGGGCGCCGCGGGCGCCGGTGACCTGGGGCAGGTTGCCGGTGTGGCCAGCCAGACATTGCCGCGCCAGCCAGGCGCAGGCCAGTGTTTCCACCCAGTCCACGTGCACCCCCAACTCATCGGTCACGCCCATGCGTAGGCCGGGCAGGTGGGCCGACAGCCGGCGGCGCAACTCCTCGTTGTGAGCGCCGCCGCCGCACAGCCATATCTCACGGGTGCCCGGACAGTAGCCCCGCACACCGTTGGCGATGGCCCGCACGGACAGTTCCAACAGGGTGGCCAGCACATCCTCGGGCTGGGCCGTGGCGGGGATGTGGCTGTCCAGCCACTCGATCGAAAAATCCTGTCGGCCGGCGCTCTTGGGTGGGGTACGGGCGAAGTAGGGGTGGGACTGGAAGCCTTGCAGCAACCGGTCCAGCACCCGCCCCTGGGCCGAGAGGCTGCCGCCGGGATCGTAGTCGCAGCCCCAATGCCGCTTTACCCAGGTATCCAGCAGCAGGGTGCCGGGACCGCAATCGAAGCCGATAACCCGGCCGTCGGCGGGCAGGTAGGTGAGGCTGGCAATGCCGCCGATGTTGGCGACTGCGCGATGCACGCCCGGCTGGCGGAACACGGCGGCATGGAAGGCGGAGGCCAGGGGCCCGCCCTGCCCTCCAGCGGCCAGGTCGCGGGAACGGAAATCGGTCACCACCGGGATGCCGGTCAGCTCCGCCAGCAGGGCCGGGTTGTTGGCCTGCAAGCTGTAGCCTTGGCTGGGCTGGTGGCGCACGGCCTGGCCGTGGCTGCCGATGACCCGAACCACCCGCGCCTGGATGCCGGCCTGGGCCAGCAGCGCGTGCACCGCATCCGCATACAGGCCGGCGATGCGGTTGGACAGCGGACCCAGCCGCGCCAGTTCATGCCGGCCGGATTCCTGCAATTCGAGCAGTTCGGCCTTGATGTCTTCGGGATAGGCGAGCCAAAGGCTGGCCAGGATGAGGGGCCTGGGGACCATCTCGGCCAGAACCGCATTCACCCCGTCCAGGCTGGTGCCAGACATGAGGCCGATGAAGTACCGGGCCTTGCTCGCCTGGATGTCTGACATGTCGGGTATGGCCGCCGGCGACGCCGCCCCGTGGAGGGACGGCGACCGGGCCGGGCCTGGATCAGTTTAGGAGGGTGACGTTGTGGCCATGCAGCAGTTCAAGCCGGTGCACCAGGGGCTCGACCGTGCTGGTGAACATGCCCCGATAGCGGGCTTCGAGGGGATAAGCGGTAGGCAGCTTCAGCGCCAGGGGGTTGCGCTGCTCGCCGTTGACGCGGAATTCATAGTGCAGGTGCGGCCCGGAGGCCAGGCCGGTGGCGCCCACGTAGCCGATGATCTGGCCTTGCTCCACCTTGGCGCCGCGCCGGATGCCCTTGGCATAGGCGGAGAGATGGCCGTAAGCGGTGCTGTAGGGGTTCTTGTGGCGCAGCACGATCAGGTTGCCGTAGCCCCCCTGGCGCCCGGAAAACTCCACCGTGCCGTCGGAGATGGCCCGCACCGGCGTGCCCGTGGGCGCGGCGTAGTCAACGCCCTTGTGGGCGCGCCAGCGCTTGAGCACGGGGTGGAAGCGGGAAGAGGTGAAGCCCGAGGAGATGCGGGTGAAGGGCATGGGCGACTTGAGGAAGGCGCGCTTCATGCTGTGCCCGCTGGGGGTGTAGTAGGCCTCGCGCCCCTGCGGGTCGCGGAAGAACAGGGCCTGGTGGCTCTTGCCGTCGTTGACGAACTCGGCCGCCAGCAGGCGTCCCGACTTGAGCAGGCGGCCTTCGTGATAGTAGGCCTCATAGACCACGGAGAAGCGGTCGCCGCGGCGCAGGTCGCGGTGGAAGTCAATTTCGCCGGAAAAGATTTCCGCCAGCTGCGAGGCGATGGCATCGGGGATATCGGCGGCGTCTGTGGCGCCATACAGGGAACCCTGGATCACGCCGGAGCGCATCATGGTCTCGACCCCGGGTTTGATCTCCTGGTCCTGGACGCGGAACTGGTCCCGGACCCGCTCCACGCTCACCAGACGATCGTCACCCACCATGTAGCGGAACAGGATCAGGCGGCCGCTGTTGGTCACCCGCGCCAGCACGGTGCTGCCGGCCACCAGGCGGCCCAGAGCGGCGGTACCCCGCCCGGCGTCCCGCACCAGGGCGGCTTCCTCGTCGTTCACGCCCAGGCGCCGGAGTAGTCCCGACAGGCTGTCGCCGCGCTGGATACGCTCCTCGCGCCAGAAATCGAATGCGCCGCTGTCGGCGTATTGCAGTTCGGGAATCTCGACCGCCTCGACGACGGTTTCCTGCTCCACGGTGTTGGTCTGGGCGCCCGGGGCGATAGCGAAAGCGGCCATGACACCGAACAGGGGAAGGGACGCCAGGACCATGAGCCAGCGCTTCTGCCGCGGCCTGGCGGCGAAAATTGCGTTATTCATGCGTGCTCCCATACTTAGCAGCGGGCGAGGTTAACATGCGAATCAATGGGTTGCAAAACCAATGACCTTATCGGCAACTACCGGAACTACTTGAATCGGCGCTTGCCGAGCCCGTCTCCCGCGAACCGTTGCGGTCAAGTTTCCCGGCGTTGAACCGATACATAAGCCCATCCCGAGATGGCTGATCGAGCATGGCCGGCAAGAGTCCCGAAGCGTCCGCGTACGAACACATCCGCAACGAACTGCAAACCCACCTGGACAAGGCGGGCGCACCGGAAGAAGTCCGCCCCTTCCTGCTGGAGCAATGGGCCAGGCTCATGACCGGCATCTTCATGGCCAAGGGCAATACCGATCCGGATTGGCAGGCCGGCTGGGATACCGTCAATGCGCTGCTGTGGACCCTGGCACCCAAGCAGAGCCGCGCCGACACCATGAAGATGCTACGCATCCTGCCGGTGCTGTTGGCACGACTGCACGAGGGCTGCACCGCTCTGAACTACGACCTGATGGCGCGTGACCGGCTGTTTGCCGACCTGGCCCTGCTGCACGCCTCCATCGCCAGGGAAGGCCTGCATCTGGCGGCCGGCGAGGCATTGCCCGAACCGTCCCCCGCCACGACATCAGACCCCCTGGCCGGGGAAAGGGAGATGGGGCTGCTTCGTCCGGCGCCGGTGGAAACGGAATCCCCGTCCGCCCCCCTGGACGACCTGCCCGCGCTGCGGGTGGGCGACTGGGTCAGCTTCGACCAGCCGCAAGGGCGCAAACGTCTGAAGCTGACCTGGCTCAGCCCGCAGCAGGGCATGTTCCTGTTTACAGATCCGCAGGGCACCGATGCCCTGTCCCTGACACGCGCCCGCCTGCGGGCCAAGTTCCAGTCCCGCGAGGCCGCCCTCGACGCCGGCCGGCGCGCCAATCCGCCAGCCGGCTGATGCTGTCTACGGCCCGGCGTGGGCCGCGCCCTTCGATCATGCGGCGGTGCGAACCGGGACTCCCAGGGCCTCGATGCGCCACGCGAAACCCACCATCCAGTCCTCGTCCACTCGGCCCAGCCGGCCGGCTTCAGGTTGCCGGGGCGCGCGAGCCAGGCCATACAGCAGCACGCCCCCCAGCGGCACGCCCTCACGTTTCGTCCGCGCCACGAGGTCCAGATAGGCCTGCACCTCCGCCTCATCCGGCGGCTGGCCGTCCAGGGTGAAGACACAGGTTTGCAGCCAGGTGGGGCATAGCGCGGCGCAGGCCCTGAGGCGCCGGTAGTGGCGCACCGGGTCGATGGCGCTGTCGTTCACCAACCGCAGGCCGGCCCCCGTAGCCCGGTCGAACTTGAACCACACCTCGCCGTCGAGTGCCGCCATGGCGCGGATGCCGGCCTGCACCCGGGACTTGCCCAGCTGGCTGCCATTGGTGATGAGCACCAGCCTGATACGGCCCAGCAGGCCGAAATCGGCCAGCACCCGGCCGATCAGGTCCACCACCGCGGGGAATTCCGGCGCCGTGGTGGGCTCGCCGTTGCCCGAGAGGGCGACGTCATTCAGCCGCCGCATGCCCTCGGGCACGCGGCGGACCATGAAATCGCCGTGCACCACATCGGTCAGCATGCGGCGCAGTTCGTCCTCCAGCCGTCCCAGGTCGATGGGCGGCGGCCCGCCCCGCTTCAGGTCGGGCACCTGGCAGTAGATGCAGCGCCAGTTGCAGGCATTGTTGGGGTTCAGGTTGACCCCCACCGACACACCCTCGGCGCGGCGCGAGACCACCGGATAGACGTAGGTCATGCCGGCGATGTCGCGGTCGTGGTTGGCGGAGGTGAGGGTGGCCATGGGGGCAGTGTATCCTGAGCGCCCATGACCGAACCCACCGCCGAAACGGACGCCGAAACGGACGCCGAATTCGCCTCCCGTCTGATCGCCTGGCAGCGTCTGCACGGACGCCACGGCCTGCCCTGGCAGGTTGATGTCAACACCGAGGCCGACCCCTACCGGGTCTGGCTGTCGGAGATCATGCTGCAGCAGACCCAGGTAGAAACGGTGATCCCTTATTACCTGCGCTTCCTGGGCCGTTTCCCGGACGTTGCCGCCCTGGCCGCCGCCCCCCTGGACGAGGTGCTGGCCCTGTGGAGCGGCCTGGGCTACTACGCGCGGGCGCGCAACCTGCATGCCGCCGCTCGGCAGGTGGTCACGCGGCACGGCGGCCATTTCCCCGACACCTTCGAACAGGTGCTGGCGCTGCCCGGCGTGGGCCGCTCCACCGCTGCCGCCATCGCCGTCTTCACCCGGGGCGAGCGGCGGGCCATCCTGGACGGCAACGTGAAGCGGGTGCTGTGCCGGGTGTTCGGGGTGGACGGCTGGCCGGGGGAAAAGATGGTGGCAGCCCGGCTCTGGGAATTGGCCGAGGGCCTGCTGCCGGAACGGGACATCGGCGCCTACACCCAGGGCCTCATGGACCTGGGTGCGACCCTCTGCCGGCGCGGCCGGCCGCGCTGCCCGGATTGCCCCATGGCGGACCTGTGCAGCGCCAGGCGTCAGGGACGGCAGGCGGAACTGCCCGCCGCGCGCCCGCGCAAACCCCTGCCCAGGCGCGCCACGGCCATGCTTGCCTGCCTGCGGGCCGGTGAAATCCTGCTGGAAAAGCGCCCGCCCAGCGGCATCTGGGGTGGCCTGTGGAGCCTGCCGGAATGCGCCTGCGACGACGAACCCGGTGCCGCGGTGGCACGTTGGGGCCTGCGGGCGGTCAGCGCAATCCCTCTGCCCGGCCTGGCGCACAGCTTCACCCATTTCCACCTGGACATCGCCCCCTGGCGAGTGGAGGTGGGACGCGGGGACGCGGCGGAGGAACCCGGGCGCGTCTGGCTCACCCTGGAGGAGGCCCGCGAGGCCGCCCTGCCCGCCCCCGTGCGGCGCATCATTGACAGCCTGGCCTGAGCCCGCCCGGCCGCAGCCTGCCGGCCTGCTAAGCTGAAAGTGATGTCGGCGAACCCTTCTTCCCCCGCCTGGCACGCCATCGCCGTGCCACAAGCCTGTGAGCATCTGGGGGTCAATCCGGCCCAGGGGCTCGACGAGGCCCAGGCCGACATACTGCGCACCCAGCATGGCGAGAACCGCCTGCCCGAAGGCCGGCGGCGCGGCCTCCTGGCCATGCTACTGGCCCAGTTCGCCGACTTCATGATCCTGGTGCTGATCGCCGCCGCGATCGTTTCCGGGCTGGTGGGCGAGGCCTCGGACAGCATCGCCATCATGGTCATCGTCCTGCTCAACGCGGTCATCGGCTTTGTCCAGGAATACCGTGCCGAGCGGGCCATGGCGGCGCTGAAGCAGCTGTCCGCGCCGTCCGCCCGCGTGCTGCGCGAGGGCGAATGGCAGGAACTCGATGCGGCCGGACTGGTGCCCGGCGACGTGGTGGCCCTGGAAGCCGGCGCCCTGGTGCCCGCCGACCTGCGCCTGATCGAAGCGGCCGGGCTGCGCACCGACGAGGCGGCCCTGACCGGCGAATCCCACCCCATGGACAAGCGGGTGGAAGCCGTGGGCGACCCGGACACGCCGCTGGCCGAACGCCACAACATGGCCTACAAGGGCACGGTGACGGTACATGGCCGGGGTCTGGGCCTGGTGGTCGGCACCGGCCTGGGGACCGAACTGGGACGCATCGCCGATCTGCTCGCCGGCCAGGACGAGGGCCTGACGCCGTTGCAGAAACGCCTGGCCGATTTCGGCAAACGGCTGGCCTGGGCGGTGCTGGCGATCTGCGCCATCCTGTTCGTGACCGGCGTGCTGCGCGGCGAGGACGTGACCCTGATGTTCCTGACCGCCGTCAGCCTGGCGGTGGCCGCCATCCCCGAGGCCCTGCCGGCGGTGGTGACCATCTCCCTGGCCCTGGGCGCGCGGCGGATGGTGAAACAGCATGCCCTGATCCGCCGCCTGCCGGCGGTGGAGACCCTGGGCTCGGTCACCTACATCTGTTCTGACAAGACCGGCACCCTCACCCAGAACCGCATGCACTTGCAGCACGTCTGGCTGGGAGAAGGCAGCCAGGGCACGCTGCCGGAGGACTTCTACACCGCCCTGGCCCTGAACAACGACTGCGTATTCACCCGCGGGGGCCATCCCAAGGGCGACCCCACCGAAGTGGCCCTGTTCCTGGCCGCCCACGAGGCGGGCTACGACAAGCGGCGGCTGGAGGAACTCTTTCCCAGGGTGGCGGAACTGCCCTTCGATTCGGAACGCAAACGCATGACCACGGTACACGCCCCGGCGGATGCCAACGGGTACGACTACCTGGCCCTGGTCAAGGGTGCCCCCGAAACGCTGCTGCCCTGCTGTGACCAAGTTTCCGAATCCGTCGCCCGCAAGGCCGAGCAGATGGCCGCCGAGGGGCTGAGGGTGATGGCCTTCGCCCGCCGCCGGCTGGATGGCCTACCCGATCCGCCCTCGCCCCGGGCCCTGGAGAGCAGCCTGGAATTCCTCGGCCTGGCCGGTCTCATGGACCCGCCCCGCAAGGAGGCCAAACGCGCCGTGGCCGAGTGCCGCACGGCCGGCATCACGCCGGTGATGATCACCGGTGACCATCCGGCCACCGCGGCCGCCATCGCCCGCGAACTGGACATCCTGGATTCGGGCCGGGTGCTCACCGGGCCGGAACTGAAGCGCATGCCGGCCGAGGAATTCGAGCGACTGGTGGAAGAGGTGCGGGTTTACGCACGGGTCGATCCGGAGCAGAAGATCCGCATCGTCGAGGCCTTGCAGAAGAAGGGCGAGTTTGTGGCCATGACCGGCGACGGCGTGAACGACGCCCCGGCCCTGAAACGTGCCGACATCGGCGTGGCCATGGGCAAGATCGGCACCGACGTGGCCCGCGAGGCCAGCAGCCTGATCCTGCTGGACGACAATTTCGCCACCATCGTCGGCGCGGTCAAACAGGGCCGGCGCATCTTCGACAACATCCGTAAGTTCGTGAAGTACACCATGACCAGCAACTCGGGGGAGATTTGGACCCTGTTCCTGGCGCCCTTCCTGGGCCTGCCCATCCCCCTGCTGCCGATACACATCCTGTGGGTGAACCTAGTCACCGACGGCCTGCCCGGCCTGGCCCTGGCCGTGGAGCCGGCCGAAAAGGGCGTAATGAACCGCCCGCCGCGTCCGCCCAGGGAGAGCATCTTCGCCCACGGCATGTGGCAGCACATCGTCTGGGTGGGGCTGCTGATGGGCGCCGCCTCCATCTTCACCCAGGCCTGGGCCTGGCACACCGGCAGTCCGCACTGGCAGAGCATGGTCTTCACCGTGCTGACCCTGTCGCAGATGGGCCACGCCTTGGCCATCCGCTCGGAACGGCGGTCACTCTTCGAGATCGGCCTGCGATCCAACCTGCCGTTGCTCGGCGCGGTGCTGCTCACCTTCGCCCTGCAGATGGCGGTGCTCTACGTGCCGGCGTTGAACCCGATCTTCAAGACCACGCCGCTGCCGGCGAGCGAACTGGCTTTCTGCCTAGTGCTGTCCTCGGTGGTGTTCCTGGCGGTGGAAGCGGAGAAGTGGTTAATCCGCCGGGGACGCCTGTACGGCGAACCGGCGGATTGATCAACGCGGCCCGAACAGGCCCCGGCCCCGGAAATACTGCACCCCAAGCCAGCCGCCGAACAGCCCGCCCAGATGGGCGAAATGGGCCACGCCGGCCTGGGTCTGGGTCACCCCCAGGAACAGTTCCAGGGCGGCATAGACCATCACGAAGGTGCGCGAGCGCATGGGGATGGGCGGGATCAGCAGCATCACCCGCCGGTTGGGGAAATACAGGGCATAGGCCAGCAGCAGGCCGAACACCCCGCCCGAGGCGCCGATCATCGGCCCGCCGGAGCCGAACAGATAGCCGGACACCACGATCTGTGTCAGGGCGGCGACCAGCACGCTGATCAGATAGGTGAGCAGCAGGCGCCGCCCGCCCCACAGACGCTCCAGTTCCGAGCCGAACATCCACAGGGCCAGCATGTTCAGGCCGATGTGCGCCACGGAGCCGTGCAGGAAGGCGTAGCTGAGCAGTTGCCAGAGATGGTAGCGGGGCGAGCCGGGCGGCCACAGTGCGAAAACATTCCTCAATTCCGCCGACGCGAACATCTGCGCCAGGAACAAGGTCACGTTGGCGATGAGCAGGGCTCGGGTCACGGGCTGCATGGGGGCGTCGGGTCAACAGGCTGCAAATGAGGATAGGGCAGCCCTGGAATGCGATCGGTTCAAGGGCCGCGCCGACTCAGGGAAAACGCGGCTGCCGCGCCCTGATCCCGGCCATGACCGGGCTAACCTGCCGCATCCCTCCTCAGTGGAGCACGCGCGGCATGCTGAGCAGAAACTCAGGGATTTCCGCGTCGAATTTCTCGCCGTTCTCCGCCACCATCTGGTAAGAGCCCCGCATGGTGCCCACCGGCGTGGAGAGTGCAGTGCCACTGGTGTATTCGAAACTCTCGCCGGGCTTCAGGGTGGGCTGCTCGCCGATCACCCCCAGACCACGCACCTCCTGCACCGACTGGTTGGCATCGGTGATGATCCAATGGCGCGATATGAGCTGGGCCGTCATCCGCCCGGTATTGGTGATTGTGATGGTATAGGTGAAGACATAGCGGTCTTCGGCTTCGTCGGATTGGTCGGGAATGAAATGGGTCACCGAGTTAACGGTGATCTGGTATTTGCTGTCTGCCATTACAGGGTCTGGGAAACGCCGATCTGCGGGGCATTGCACACGATTTCGACCGGCCTGTCCAGTTGGCGGGGCAGCCGGTAAAATTGGCGAGTTAATTCGCCAACCAGGAATCACCATGCCCCAGTATCGAATCGCCCCCTCCATCCTTTCCGCCAACTTCGCCAAGCTGGGCGAGGAAGTTGATAACGTGCTGGCCGCCGGCGCGGATGTCGTGCACTTCGACGTGATGGACAACCACTACGTGCCCAACCTGACCATCGGTCCGCTGGTCTGCGAGGCCCTGCGCAAGCACGGTGTCACCGCCCCCATCGACGTGCACCTGATGGTCAAGCCGGTGGATCGCATCATCCCCGACTTCGCCAAGGCCGGCGCCACCTACATCACCTTCCACCCTGAGGCCAGCGAGCACATCGACCGCACCATCGGTCTGATCAGGGAATCCGGCTGCAAGGCCGGCCTGGTGTTCAACCCCGCCACCCCGCTGGACGTGCTGGAGTACACCCTGGACAAGATCGACATGGTGCTGCTGATGAGCGTGAACCCCGGCTTCGGCGGCCAGAAGTTCATCCCCTACGTACTCGACAAGGCCCGCGCCGTGCGCAAGATGATCAACGACCGCGGCCTGGACGTGAGTCTGGAGATCGACGGCGGCGTAGGCCCCGGCAACATCAAGGAAGTGGCCCAGGCGGGCGTGGATACCTTCGTGGCCGGTTCGGCGGTCTTCGGTGCCGCCAAAGACGGCGACCCGCACCGCTACGACACCGTCATCGCCGCGATGCGCGCCCAGTTGGCGCAGGCCTGAAGCACACTGCCGACACATCCGCGGGCACCCTCGGGTGCCCGCGCTCCGGTCAGTAGATCACCGCAGCCCGCGGGTTGATGATCTCCAGTATCTCCAGGGCTTGCATGTTGGCTTCCTGCATTACCTCCTGGATCACTTCGACGTCCAGCCCCAGCATGGCCCAGGCCGCCGGATCGAAACCGGGCTTGTAGGCCGCGACCGGCGCATCGGTCTTGACCATGGGCGCCAGACTGGCGGCCATGTCGCCGGCCACGTGGACCAGCGCCGTCTCCCGCCGGTAATCGGGCGCGTCCATCGGACGCAGCTGGTAGGCCACCAGCACCCGCAGCATGTCCGGCAACTTCCAGCATGACAGAAGCTCAGCGCCCAACGTGGCGTAATCGAACCCGAAAGCGCGCTGCTCTGCGATCGCCATGCTCCTGTCGTCACGTGCATCGGCCTCGAGGAGCAGGGCGCGATATTTCTCAGTGGCCCGCGCATAGAACACCAGCTTGCCCACGCCGTGCAGCAGGCCCGCCAGAAACAGTTGCTCAGTGCGGGGCATCCGGCACTTGCGCCCCAGGATTCGGGCAATCACCCCACAGGTGACGCTGTTGTCCCAGAAGTTGGCCATGTCCACCAAGTCTTCCGGCAGGCCCTTGAAGGTGCTCACCACCGAGGCGGCCATGGCCATGACCTGCAGCTCGCGCTCCCCGATGATCGAGATCGCCCTTGCGATGGTGTCCACGCGGGAAACCAGTCCATAGTAGGCACTATTGGCTAGCTTGAGCAGGGCCGCCGACAAGCCGGGATCGAGCTGCACGACACGGGCCAAATCATGGGAGGAGGAGTTGGGCGCGGAAATCAACTCGTTCAGGCGGATGGCCACATCGGGCAGCGTGAACAATTTGCTGACTTCGTGGGCCAGGCTGTGGGGGGACATGATGAAGCGCTCCATCTGACAGGGCCAAGACTCAGCCCGGATGATAATCGGCTCGGTCCATGACAGACCAGAACATGATTCGTCTTGTCGTCCCACGGGTGCCTTATGGCAGCAGGGGAAATGGCCGCACCCCATCTCGAACAGATCGGAGTGAGGTTCAGCCGACGCGGGCGACCCAATCCCTACGTCTTTGGTCTGCTGTGTATGTGTGACCCCTGGTCCGCCAAATCCGCAGAAATCAGGTTGAGTTGGGCATGCCTTACCCCTCTTTCGGCACCCATTGTATTGGCGACCTGACGGACATCCTCCGTTTTGCCCCGAAGTATCAGGGTTTCCAAGCAATTGTCATGATCTAGATGCACATGCATGGTCGAGACCACCAAGTCATGCGCGTGATGTTGATGCTCTGTCAGCCGTTCGGAAAGCTGTCGTTCATGATGATTGAAGACATAGGACAGATTAGCTACGCAGTAAGGCGCCTCGGCCTGCTGCAAACGGTTGTTTTCCAATTCCCGCCGCAACATGTCCCGGATGGCTTCCGAACGATTGGCGTACCCGCGAGCACGAATCAGGCCGTCGAATTCCGACGCCAGATGCTTGTCTAGGGAGATGGTGAAACGTTCCATCCGGAAATCGTCCTCCGATAGCGGATGTGCCCGCGTTGATGCGATTCTACTCCGTGAATCGCCCCGTGTTTTTTGGGGAGGCTCCTTCGGGTGTCCACGGAATGGGGGCAACATCAGGACTGCCCCCGTGCTGGGCGCACGAGCAAAAACGCCCACCTATGATCAGGTTGGCTTATTTGGGTATTGTGAGTCTGGCGATGCCCTACTTTCACCGGCGAGGAGCCGACTATCATTGGCGCAGGGGCGTTTCACGGTCCTGTTCGATATCGGAAGGGGTGGGACCGCCCCGATATGGTCTCCAGACGAAACTGGGGTCGGG
>DEQR01000072.1 GCA_002360535.1 Thiobacillus sp. UBA3361 | reverse complement strand
ACCACGTTGTTGCGCTTGCGGTCCAGCTTGATGACCTTGAACTCGGCCTCCTTGCCTTCGAAGGGGCTGGTGTCCTTGATGGGACGCACATCCACCAGGGAGCCGGGCAGGAAGGCGCGGATGCCGTTGCACATGACAGTCAGGCCGCCCTTGACCTTGCCGTTGATCACGCCCTTGACGACGCGGTTTTCTTCCATGGCGGCCTCGAGGTCCAGCCAGGCGGCCAGGCGCTTGGCGCGGTCGCGGGACAGCTTGGTGGCACCGTAACCGTCCTCCAGGGATTCGATGGCGACGGTGACGAAATCGCCCACTTCGACTTCCAGTTCTCCCCGGTCATTGTTGAATTCCTCGACGGGGATCAGGCTCTCGGATTTTAGGCCGGCATTGACGGTGACGAAGTTGCTGTCGATGGCGACCACCTCGGCGGTGATCACTTCGCCAGAGCGCATTTCCTGCTTGGCAATGCTCTCCTCGAACAGCGCGGCGAAGCTTTCGGTATTAGAACTGGAAGGTGTAATGGAAGTAGCAGTGGACATGAATGAACCTGGTTAAGGACAACGTGCGGGCACGTGGCTGGTTAAGAAAAAAAATCGGAATGAATTTCTCATGTCATTCCGTCACGGTTTTGGCGTTCGCCTGCGCATACCATCCGAGGACGGCATCCATGGCCTGCCCGACGGTCAGACCAGTGGTATCCAGCGCATGTGCGTCCGCCGCCTGTCGCATGGGCGCCGTGGCGCGGGAGGCATCGCGCGCATCCCGTTGCCGCAGGTCCATCAACAGATCATCAAGGTTAGCAGGCAAACCCTTTTCTATCAACTGGTTATAACGTCTGCGAGCGCGTTCCTCGACGCTGGCGGTCAGATAGACCTTAACCTGGGCGCCGGGAAAGACCACCGTGCCCATGTCACGGCCGTCCGTGACCAGGCCCGGTGACTGCCGGAAGGCCCTCTGCCGGGCCAACAGGGCCGCGCGCAGGGCCGGCAGGGCGGCAATGCGGGAGGCGTCGCCGCCTGCTGCCTCGCTGCGGATCCGGTCCCCCACCGACCTGCCATCCAGATAGCACTCGCCGTCGCGGAAGGCCAGATCCAGGTTGGCGGCCAGTTCGGACAGGGACGTTTCATCTTCCAGGGATATCCCCGCGTCCCGCGCGGCCAGGGCGGTGACCCGGTAGAGGGCACCGCTGTCCAGGTAATGGAACCCCAGAGCCTGAGCCACCAGGGCCGCCACCGTACCTTTGCCAGAGGCGGAGGGCCCATCGATGGTAATGACTGGAATGAGACGTGAAGCGTCGGTCATGGTCAGCGCTGGGTAATGCTGGCGAAGGCTTCCCAATAGGTCGGGAAGGTCTTGTTCACGCACTTCGGATCGTTGATCCGCACCGGTATGCCGGCCAGAGTGACCAGAGAGAAACACATGGCCATGCGGTGGTCGTCATATGTATCGATCGCCGCGCCGGAGATCAGGGTCTTGGGTGGGATGACCTTGATGTAATCGGCACCCTCCTCCACCGTCGCGCCCAGCTTGCGCAACTCGGTGGCCATGGCGGCGATACGGTCGGTCTCCTTCACCCGCCAGGAGGCGATGTTCTTCAGGGTGGTGGCGCCGTCGGCGAACAGGGCAAGGATGGCCAGGGTCATCGCCGCGTCGGGGATGTGGTTGCAATCCAGCTCGATCGCGTGCAATTTGTCGGCGCAACCCAGGCGGCATTCGATCCACTCCGTGGACTTGTCACGTCCGAAGCCGATCTCCGCCCCCATGCGCGCCAGGGCCTCGGCGAAACGCACGTCGCCCTGGATACTGTTGCGCCCCACCCCTTCCACCCGCACCGGCCCGTGGCCGATGGCGCCGGCGGCGAGGAAGTAGGAGGCCGAGGAGGCGTCGCCCTCGACGGCGATCTCGCCGGGGCTCTTGTATTTTGCGGCGGGCACCCGGAAGCTTTGCCAACCGTCACGCCTCACGTCCACGCCGAAGCGCTTCATCAGGTTGAGGGTGATCTCCACATAGGGCTTGGAGATCAACTCTCCGTTCACCCGCACCTCGACTTCGCGGCCCAGCAAGGGCGCGGACAGCAGAAGACCGGTGAGGTATTGGCTGGAGACATTGCCTTTGACGGTGACGGTGGGGTGGGGGGTATCACCCTCTCCCCCCCAGGCGGAGGGGGGTGAAATGGCCAGCGGAGGGAAGCCTGCATTGCCGGAATATTCGATGTTCGCGCCCAATTGACGCAGGGCATCCACCAAGTCACCGATGGGCCGCTCGTGCATGCGCGGCACGCCGCTCAGTGTGTATTCGCCGCCGGCCAGGGCGCAGGCGGCGGTCAGCGAGCGGAAGGCGGTGCCGGCGTTACCGAGGAACAGGGCGGCCCGTTTAACCGGAAACGCGCCCCCTACGCCTTGGACCCGGTAATCGTCGCTGTCCGGGTGGCGAGACCATTCGACCCCAAGCGCCTTCAGCGCCTCCAGCATCACCCGCGTGTCGTCGGAGTCGAGCAACGCCCGCACTTCCGTCGTGCCCTCGGCGAGGGCGGACAACAACAGGATGCGGTTGGAGATACTTTTCGAACCGGGCAGCCGAACCATGCCCACGGCGCCCCGCGCGGGAGCCAAATCGAGAAATTCGCTCATGGTTGTTTGTGCTTGATCCATTGTTCCCGCGCGCCGCGCGCGCGGGCGAAGAGTTCTTCCAGAGATGGGCCGTCAGCGCGTTCGATCAGCCCGCGGATGGCTTTCAGCTTGTCGATGTACAGGTCCAACTCTGCCAGCACGGCCAAATGGTTGGCCAGGGCGATGTCCCGCCACATCTCCGGATGGCTGCCGGCGATGCGTGTGAAATCGCGGAACCCCGAGCCGGCGTAACGGAAGAAGACGTCGGCCTCCTCACGTCCGGCCAGTTCCTCCATCAAGGCGAAGGCTGCCAGGTGCGGCAGATGGCTGACCGCTGCGAACACCCTGTCGTGGACCTCGGGTGGCATCTCTTCGACTTGCGCGCCGCAGGCCTGCCACATGGTCCGCACCTGCTTGATGTCCGCGGGCGCGTTGTCCGCCAGTGGGGTGATGATCAGGTGCTTGTCCTTGAATAATTCCGGCCGGGCCGCCCTGGCACCGCTCTTTTCGGCACCGGCGATGGGATGGGCGGGCACGAACCGGCCGACGCGTTCGCCCAAATGCCGGCGGGCGGCCTCGACCACATCCGACTTGGTGCTGCCGGCGTCGGTCACGATACCGTCGGGCTCCAGGACGGGCGCGATGGCGGCGAACAGCGCCGGCATGGCGCCCACGGGGACGGCCACGAAGACCATGTCGGCGCCAATGACCGCCTCGGCGGGCGTATCGGCGATACGGTCGATGATGCCCAGATGCTCGGCCTGTTCGAGATTGGCGCGGCCGCGGCCGCATCCCACCACCTCCTTCACCATGCCCTTTCGGCGCAGTGCCAGGGCGAGGGAACCGCCGATCAGGCCGACGCCGATGACCGCCAGGCGCCGGATCATCCAGGGAGCCCCAAGGTTTCGGCCAGCATGGCCAGGAAACGCGCGTTCTGTGCCGGCAGGCCGACGCTGACCCGCAGGTATTCCGGCATGGCGTAGTTGCCGACCGGGCGGACGATGACACCGCGCTTCAGCAAGGCCTGAAAGATGCGTCCCGCATCGCCCACCCGCACGGCCACGAAGTTGCCGTGCGAGGGAATCCACTCCAGACCCTGACGGACAAATCCTTCGCATAGCTGGGCCATGCCCGTATCGTTGACCCGCTTGCTCTCGACCAGAAAATTCAGGTCATCAAGGGCGGCGGTAGCCGCGGCCAGTGCGGGACTGTTGACGTTGAACGGCTGGCGCAACCGGTTGAGCATGTCCGCCACCTCGGACCGCGCCACGGCGTAACCGACCCGCAGTCCGGCCAGGCCATAAGCCTTGGAGAAGGTGCGGGTGAGGATCAGATTGGGGAAACTGGCAAGCCAATCCAGGGAGGGGCTGCGCCGTGCCTCGTCCAAATATTCGACATAGGCCTCGTCCAGCACCACCGCCACCTGTTCGGGCACCGCGGCGAGAAAATCGGCCAGTTCGCGATTCTCGAGCAGCGTGCCGGTGGGGTTGTTGGGATTGGCGATGAACACCAGCCGGGTATCGGCGCGGATCGCGGCAAGCATCGCACGCAAATCGTGGCCGAAGTCCTTCGCCGACGTCTCGATGCCGGTTGCTCCGCAGGCCTGGATGACCAGGGGATAGACGGCGAAGGCGTGACGGGAATAGACCGCCGAGACGCCGGGGCCGAGAAAGACGCGCGCGGCCAACTCCAGCACGTCGTTGGAGCCGTTGCCCAGGACGATCTGGTCCAGCGCCACGCCGAGCTTGCGGGACAGCGCCGCTTTCAGGGCATAGCCGTTGCCGTCCGGGTACAGGGCCAGATCGGCCAGCGCGGATTCCATGGCGGCGC
The DNA here is from genome assembly GCA_002360535.1 of Thiobacillus sp. UBA3361. Classification (GTDB taxonomy): domain Bacteria; phylum Pseudomonadota; class Gammaproteobacteria; order Burkholderiales; family Thiobacillaceae; genus UBA3361. The sequence continues at coordinate 49,078 of DEQR01000072.1, read as the reverse complement.
GGGCCAGGGGAGACATACCCAGGGGGTTTTCGTTGGACGCCAGCTTAATGATGCCGGCTTCCTCCAAACCCAGCTCCCGCGCCAGTTCGGAGATGGGTTTGCCGGGCTGATAGGGGGCGATGGCCCGGATATGGGCCGGCACGTGGTCGATGAGTGGCATGGATCGGGTTGTCAACAGGCGGCCGGGTAGGAACCCAGCAGCTTCATCAGGGTGGTGTGGCCTTCGACCGCGGCCAGGGCGGACTGAATCTTCTCGGTGCTGCGGTGGCCCTCGATGTCCATGAAGAACACATACTCCCAGGCGCCGCTGCGGGCCGGGCGGGACTCCAGCTTGGTCAGGGTGATGCCCAGGTCCGACAGGGGCTTGAGTAGGTCCAGCAAGGCGCCGGGCCGGTTCTTGGCGGACAGCACCAGGGAGGTCTTGTCCTTGCCGGAAGGTGCCGCGTCCTCCTGGGCCAGCACCAGGAACCGGGTGGTGTTGTTGGGCTCGTCCTCGATGTCGCGGCCGACGATGGCCAGGCCGTAGCGCTCGGCGGCGATCTCACCGGCCACCGCCGCGGCTTTAGGATCCTGGGAGGCCATCTTCGCGCCCTCGCCGTTGCTGGTGACGCGGATGCGGCGGGCGTTGGGCAGGTTGCGGTTGAGCCACTCGTGGCACTGGGAAAGCGACTGGGCGTGCGAATAGATCACCTCGATGCCTTCCAGGCCACTCGGTTGAGGCCCTTCGTCGGCCACCGCATCGGGATGCCGCATCAGGTGCTGGCGCACCCGCAGCAGCACCTCGCCGCAAATCTTCAAACGGCTGTTGAGCAGCTTGTCCAGAGTGCGGCTGACCGCGCCCTCGGTGGAGTTTTCCACCGGCGCCACGCCGTAATGGGCCTCGCCCCGCTCCACTGCATCAAACACCTCATCGATGGAGGCTGCCGGCAAGCCGCACACGGCATGGCCGAAGTGCTTGACCACCGCGGCCTCCGAGAACGTGCCCTCCGGACCCAGATAGGCCACGGTCAGCGGTTGCTCCAGGGCGCGGCAGGCGGACATGATCTCCTTGATCACCACCGCCACCGATTCCCCCGGCAGCGGACCGGGATTGTTGTCCTGCAAACGGCGGATCACCTGGGCCTCGCGCTCGGGGCGATAGACGATGCCGTTCTTCAGGTGGCCGATGGCTTGGGCCAGACGCGCGCGCTGGTTGATGAGGTCCAAGACCTGATCGTCCAGTGCGTCGATCCGATCGCGGAGCGACTTGAGTTCTTCGCTCATGCCTTATCTTATTCGGCAGGCAGATAGCGCACCCGCAGCACACCCTCGATGGCCTTGAGCCTGCTCAACACCGCATCGGAGACCGGGCTATCGACATCCACCAGGGTGTAAGCCATGTCGCCCTTGGACTTGTTGACCATGTTGTGGATGTTCAGCTTGGCCTCGGCCAAAGCGGTGGATATCTGCCCGACCATGTTGGGCACGTTGGCGTTGGCGATGGCCAAACGGTAGGCGCTTTCGCGCGGCAGGGCCACGTTGGGGAAGTTCACGGAATTGAGGATGTTGCCGTCTTCCAGGAAGTCGGACACCTGCTCGGCCACCATCACCGCGCAGTTCTCCTCGGCCTCGCCGGTGGACGCGCCCAGGTGCGGCAGGCAGACGACGTTCTTCTGGCCCTTCAAGGCGTTGGCCGGGAAATCGCACACGTAGGACAGGATCTTGCCGTCCTTCATGCCTTCCAGCACGGCGGCGTTATCGACCACCCCTTCGCGGGCGAAGTTGAGCACCACCACGTTGCCCTTCATCAGCGCCACACGCTGGGTGTTGATAAGGTTGCGGGTGGCATCCACCAACGGCACGTGCAGAGTGATGAAGTCGGCGGCCCTGACCAGTTCCTCCACGCTTTCCGCCTTGCGCACGCTGGACGGCAGTTTCCAGGCCGCCTCGACGGTGATGCCGGGGTCGAAGCCGATGACTTCCATGCCCAGTTTGATGGCCGCGTCGGCCACCAGGGAGCCAATGGCGCCCAGGCCGACGATGCCCAGGGTGCGACCGGGAAGCTCGTGGCCGACGAAGTGCTTTTTGCCGGCCTCGGTCTTCTTGTGCAGTTCCTCGTCCGGACCCTCCAGGCCGTTGACGAAGTTGATGGCGCCGCCGATGTTGCGCGCGCCAAGCAGCATGCCGGCGATGACCAGTTCCTTCACAGCGTTGGAGTTGGCGCCGGGGGCGTTGAATACCGGCACGCCGCGCTCGCTCATCTTTTTCACCGGGATGTTGTTGGTGCCCGCGCCGGCGCGGCCGATGGCCTGCACCGAGGGGGGCACGTCCATCTCGTGCATATTGTGCGAACGGACCAAGATGGCGTCCGGGTTGTCCACCGCGTCGCCGACGCTGTAATTGCCCGGCAGGCGGGCCAAGCCCTTGGCGGAAATCTTGTTGAGGGTCTGTATTTTGAACGACTTAGCCATGGCTCTTCTCAAACTCCTTCATGTAATCGACCAGGGCCTGCACGCCTTCGACGGGCATGGCATTGTAGATGGAGGCGCGCATGCCGCCCACCGAACGGTGGCCTTTGAGCTGCATCAGACCGCGCGCCTTGGCGCCCTTGAGGAATTCCTCGTCCATCGCAGCGTCCTTCAAGGTAAAGGGCACGTTCATGCGCGAGCGGTTTTCCTTGGCCACGGGGGAGTTGTAGAAATTGGTCGCGTCCAGGTAATCGTAGAGCAGGTTGGCTTTGGCGATGTTGACCTTCTCCATCTCCGCCAAGCCGCCCTTGGTCTTGAGCAGCTTGAACACCAGCCCGGCGATGTAGATGCCGTAGGTAGGCGGGGTGTTGTACATGGATTCGGCGTCAGCCTGCACCTTGTAATCGAACATGGTCGGGGTGCCGGCCACGGTCTGGCCGAGCAGGTCCTCGCGGACGATGACCACGGTCACGCCGGCCGGGCCGATGTTCTTCTGGGCGCCGGCGTAGATCAGACCGTACTTGGATACATCCATGGGACGCGACAGGATGGTGGAGGACATGTCCGCCACCAGCGGCACGTCTCCGGTCTCCGGGGTCCAGAAGATTTCCACGCCGCCGATGGTCTCGTTCGGGGTGTAGTGCACGTAGGCCGCGTCCTTGTTCAGGTTCCAGGCTGACTGGGCGGGCGCGTAGGAGAAGTTCTTGTCCTCGCTGCTGGCCACCACGTTCACGCTGCCGAATTTCTTGGCTTCCTTAATGGCCTTCTTCGACCACTCGCCGGTGTTCAGGTAATCGGCGGTGGTTTTGCCGCGCAGCAGGTTCATCGGCACCATGGCGAACTGGCTGGTCGCGCCGCCCTGCAGGAACAGCACCTTGTAATTGCCGGGAATGCCCATCAGCTCGCGCAGATCGGCCTCGGCCTGGGCCTGGATGCCCATGTATTCCTTGCCCCGGTGGGACATCTCCATGACCGACATGCCGCAGCCCTGCCAGTTGACCAGCTCGTCGCGGGCCTGTTCCAACACGTCCCTGGGCAGCACGGCGGGGCCGGCGCTGAAGTTGTAGATGCGTTCCATTGCTTGCGTCCTTTGTTGCGGTGAGTTGTGTACTCGGTTACGAGGTCAGTGATGGGCGGCGGGGGCCGCCTTGGCTTTGCCCTTGGGGGCGGGTTTCTCCAGGTCCTGCATGAGTTCCAGGCGAGCGATGGCGGCCGGATCGGTCTCGCCGTTGACGTTAATGATGTTGAGCCTGCCCTGGCCCTGGCGCATGTCGTTGCGGAAATCGTAGATGGCACCCACCACGGTCAGGCGGCCGGTCATCACTTCCGACTCGAACTTGGCCATGGCATCGCGCACCTGGTTGTTCACGTTGAGGCGGATGCTGGACAGGCCCGGTTCGCCCTTGGGTATCTGGATGGTGTCCAGCTCACGGCGTATGGCGGGGGATTCGGCGGCATAGTCGCCCGCCGCCGCCTTGATGGCGCCGCAGGCGGAATGGCCCATGAACAACAGCAGGGGGGTATGCAGGTGATGCACGCCGTATTCCACGGAGCCTTCGGCGGTGGCCAATTGGTTGCCGATATTGCGGATCATGAACAGGTCGCCGTCCGGCGTGGTATCCAGTGCGTGGGTATGCACGCGCGAATCGGCGCAGGTCACCACCGTGGCGCGCGGGTGCTGGCCGTCCATGAACGGCTTGAAGTGGCTAGCCCGATGGGTGCGCATGAAGGTGGCGTTGTCCTGCACCAGGTTACCCAGCATGTCCTTGGCCTCCGTACCCCCGGCCTGCTTATTACTCATCACCGCCGCGTATTCCCGCAGCACTTCCTTGACGATGGCGCGGATGCGCTCCTTGTCCCCGTCGGTGGCGGGAGGCATCGGGTTGGCGGCGTGGCAGGTGGCGGTGTGCAGCAAGGTGAAGGACAGTGTCAGGGTGAGCGCGGCAATGCGAAACATGGGTAACCCTTTGTAAGGACAAGATTGTACCCAATTAACGGCAGGCCGATGGAAAGCTTCAGATCAGCCGCAAGCAGGCAATGTGCCTCCCGGGGCCGGTCTTACTCCCGCCCGGAGCGCCAGATCGACCACAAGATCCAAATACTGTTGAAGAAGGCGACGATGAAGCCCAACAGCCCGAAGAACGGCAGCCCGAACAGGGTCGGGCCTCCTTCCACGGTCATGATGATCGACGAGCCGACCACCAGCGAGGCGGTCAGCACCCCCATGGTGAGCCGGTTGGCGGCTTGGTTGAGCTGCACGCCGAAGTGGTCGAGGCGTTTCAGGTCCAGGTCGATGCGCATGTTGCCGCGCCGGGCCTTGCGGAACAGGCGCGCAATGTCGCGCGGCAGGCCGAACAGCACGTCGGCGATCTCCCGCAGGCCACGCTGGGTACGCTTGACCAATACCTCGGGCGACAGGCGTTCCAGGAAAAAGGCCTTGACGTAGGACTCCAGGTGCTCGCTCATCTCGAAGGCGGGGTCCAGCTGGTGGCCCAAGCCTTCCAGGCTGATCAGAGACTTGAACAGCAGGGTCAGGTCCGGCGGCATGGACAGGTTGTTCTCGCGCATGATGGCGGTGGCGTCGTTCAGCAACGGCCCGATCTTCAGGTCCTTCAGGGGCAGGTTGTCGTAGCTGAACACCATCTCGCCCACGTCATAGGCCAGCTTGTCCTCGTCCACGTCGGCATCGCCCGCCCACAACACCAGGATGTTGAGCATGCCCTCCTCGTCCTTGGCGATCATGGCGCCCAGGTATTTGATGATTTGATCGCGGCGCGGGTCGGAGATGCGCCCCACCATGCCGAAGTCCATCATGCCGATGCGGTTGCCGGGCAGGAGCATGACGTTGCCGGGGTGGGGGTCGGCATGGAAGTAGCCGTCCTTGAGGATCATCTTCAGCACCACGTCCGCCCCGCGCCGGGCCAGCAGAGGCAGATCCAGGCCAGCGGCGCGGGCCTCGTCCAGACGGGTGGCGGGCACGCCAATCAGCTCCTCCTGCACGTTGACCATCTCGTCGCAGTATTCCCAATAGACCTTGGGCACGTGCACGGTGGGATCGTCGAGGAAGTTGCGCGAGAAGGTGTCGATGTTGCGCGCCTCCTTCGCCAAATCCAGTTCGCGGCTCAGTGAGCGCCGGAGCTGGGCGACGATCTGCACCGGGTGGTAGCGGCGCGCCTCGTGCATCTGGAACTCGGCCAGACGGGCCATATGGTTGAGGATGCGCAGGTCGGCGTCGATCTTCTGCTGGATGTCCGGACGGCGGATCTTCACCACCACCTGTGTGCCGTCGCACAGTTTCGCCCGGTGCACCTGGGCAATAGAGGCGGCCGCGAAAGGCGTGGTATCGAACTCGCTGAACACCTCCTCGACGGGGCGCTGCCAGATATTCTCCAACATCGGCCGCAAGGTCTCGAACGGTACCGGCGGCACCTGGCTGTGCAGCTTTTCGAACTCGGCGATCCAGCTTGGCGGAAACACGTCCACCCGGCTGGCCAGCACCTGACCAAGCTTCACATAGGTGGGCCCCAGCTCGGTCATGGCCAGGCGCAGGCGCACCGGCAGGTCCAGCTTGGCGATCTCGTCATGAGTCTGCCAGTGCAGTAGGCGGCCGGCCCGCTCCAGCATGTTCGCGAGGCCCAGTATCTTGACCACGTCACCCCAGCCATAGCGGATCAGGACCGAGGTAATTTCGTGCAGGCGCGGGAAGTCGCGCACCACCGAAAGGGTTTCCAGAAGCATGCGTGTCCTGCCTGGTCAGCGCTTGTCGAGGACGTCCGCCAAACCGCGCAGGATGCCCGAGGCCACAGCACGCAGACGGCCGGCGGCTTCCTGGGCGGCCTCCCTGGCCTCCTGGCCGGAACCGCTGGCGGCGGCGTTCATGCGGTTGCCCAGCACACCCAGCACATCCTTGACCTGGCGGCCGGTGTCCGAGCCGGTATTGGCCATGTGCGCGCGCAGCTTCTCGAATTCATCCCGCAGTGCCCCCTGCGCCTTGTCACCGGTGCTCTTGAGCACCCCCAACAACTCGTCATCGAGGCCTTTGAGGCTGTCATAGGCCTCCTTCAGGTCCGACTGGGCGAACTGCTTCCCTTGGCCCCAGCCCTCCTCCATGGCCTGCCTCAGGGCATAGACGGTGCGACCGATGGCCTCGTCCAGACCACCCACCGCCTCTTTCAAGGCCTCGCCCGTCTGCTGCGCACGCTGCCCAAGCCCTAGTCCTATCCCGTCCATAGCGGACTGCATCACCGACTTCATGGCCTGTGGGTCGGCCTCGCGCTTGACCAGGGCATCCACCACCAACTGCCGGACCCGATCCCGCAAATCCTCCTGACTGACGAAAGCCTGACGCACCGGTTCCAGTACTTCGAGTTTGACTTCTTCATTGTTTTCCAATGACATGGCCGATCTCCTTTATGTCACTTGTGAAGTTTATGAACCGTTCTAATACTAGACAACCCGGCGAAACGGGTGGCATAAATGCGGCCCATGACGAAAAACAAACACGCATCCGCTCCATTGTCGCATCGCTGGCTGGCTCCGGCACTGCTGATCTGGAGTCTGCTGGCCTCCCCGCCGGGCAGGTGCGAAGACAGTGCGATCCAGAGCCTGGCCGAAGCGGCCAAACCCCTCGTCTATGCCCTCACCCTGGTGGGCACCCCCTACCGCCCGGGCGGTTCCGATCCCCAGTCCGGACTCGATTGCAGTGGCCTCGTGAAGCACGTCTATGCCCAGACCGCCGAGCTGGAACTGCCACGCACCGCCGCCGCCATCAGCCAGCAGGGCGAACCCGTGGAACAGGAGCAGCTGAAGCCGGGCGATCTGGTGTTCTTCAACACCTTGCGGCGCCCTTTCTCCCATGTGGGCATCTACAAGGGAGAAGGCAAGTTCGTACATGCCAGCAGTACCCGGACCGGCCGGGTGCTGGTCTCCGACATGAACAAACGGTACTGGGCCAAGCGCTTTGATGGCGCGCGCCGTCTCCTCTCGCAGTAATAGTCCCCTTCTCAGCCGGCTCCCGGCAGGCAGGGGGCCGGTCTCTTGACTCTTCGCCCCCGCCAATTGTGCCTGCTTCGCAAGCCTCGTGTTCCACATGGGCGCTTTGCCCGGCCGGCCCGGACCGCTCCGTTGCTCGCACTCTTGTTTATCGTGACGGTCTCCCCGGCCCAGGCCGCCAGCGAAGAGGAGATGTTTTTCAAGGGCGCCCGCGATGTCAACGAGGGCGATCTCAAATTTGTCGCCCTGCCCGCAGACCGCGCCATCCATCATCACCACAACAGCATCACCATCGACGAAGCCAGCCTGGCCGACGGCTGGGTACGACTGGAGCAGTGCCACGAACACCTGGATGCCGTGCCCAAGGCGCAAATCGTCTATCACGCCGATCGGGTAAGGAACATCGAAGTGATCGAGAGCCGCAACATCGGCGAGGCGCATGCCGAAGCGAGCAGCGTTCAGCTGCGCGACGTCAGCTCTGACGCACGGCTGTGCATCCGCGCCGAGACCCGTGCCCTGTCCCGCAACGGAGAGCAAAGCTGGAACTTGAGCAATGGTCCCTACATGCGGAAATTCCTGGACGGCTACTACCCCATGCGGGTATCGATGAACGTCAGACTGCTGACCGACCGCATCCGCTATGTGGAGATCACGCCCGAGGCGCAAGCGGGATTCCGGGTCGATCCGCGGACGGACGGAGTGTCCTACGACACGGTATTCGAGGGCATCCTGCGCACCGTCATCCGCTTCGACGCCCGGCCCTGAGGTTCGGCCCGGACCATTCCCGTGTTTGTATCGTTACCACAAACAGGACATGACGATCCCATGAAACAAAAAATATGTTGATAATAGTTCTCATTAGATGAGATGATAATTGCGTCACTGCTCATCAAACCCTCGCCCGAAATGACTACCCTGAGCATTCAGAACGAGTTTGCCCCCATCCGTCTGCAGGCTACCGTGACCGATGGCCCGACGCATGCCAATCTGGCCGAACTGAAAGCGGGTGACACGGGGGTGATCAATGCGTTGGGCGCGGAAAGCGAGCTGCGTTTACGCATGCATGCCCTCGGTCTGCTGCCAGGCCGCACGGTGCAGGTGATCCGTAAGGCCCCCTTCCATGGCCCGCTGGAAATCCGCTCCGGCCACACCAACCTGCTCATCCGTCTCGACGAAGCGAGAAGTATCAGCCTAGAGCCCCAGTCTTGAAACGCATCGCCCTGCTGGGCATGCCCAATACGGGCAAGTCCACGCTGTTCAACCGACTGACCGGGGCCGGTGCCCGAGTCGGCAACTGGCCCGGCCTCACCGTCGAACTGCTGTCCGCCAAGCTCCTGCTGGCGGGCGACATGGTCGAGGTGGTCGATCTGCCGGGCATCTACAACCTGCATGGGTTTTCCGAGGACGAGCAAGTAGTGCGCCGTTTCCTGGAAAGCCAGCCGATCGATCTCATCGCCGTAGTCCTCAACGGCGTGCAACTGGACCGCCAGCTGGCCCTGGCCCTGCAACTCAAGCAGCTGGGCCTGCCCATGATCCTGCTGTTGAACATGGCCGATGAAGCCGCCAAGCTGGGCATGCGGATCGATACCGGACGGTTGTCGGCGAGTCTGGGCCTACCCGTGCACATGATCTCGGCCAAGGCGGGCCAGGGCCTGCCCCAGGCCAAGGCCTCCATGGAAGGCCTGCTGCGGGCTGGTGGGGACACCATCCAGGCGAATTTCGACAACTTCACCGAGGACCACCGCCTGGAGCAGGAAACCCAGGCGCTGCTGAGCCAGGCCGTCCAGTCGCCGCTGGTGCTGCCCAGGAGCCTGACCGAGCGCCTGGACCGTTATGCCCTGCATCCCTGGATCGGCCCGCCCCTGTTCCTGCTGCTGCTTCTGGGCGTCTTCCAGGCCATCTACGGACTGGGCACACCCTTGCAGGACGGCATGGAATGGCTGCTCACAAGGGTGAAGGACCTGCTGTTGACCCCCATGCTGGGCGGCCTGCCGGAGATTCCGCGCAGCTTCCTGGCCGAGGGCCTCTACGATGGCCTGGGCACCGTGCTGAGCTTTCTGCCCATCATCTTCGTGTTCTTCCTGGTCATGGCGGCCGTGGAGGACAGCGGCTATCTGGCCCGCGCGGCCTTCCTGGCCGACGCCCTGATGGCCCGCATGGGTCTGGACGGCCGGGCCTTCGTATTGCAGCTGATGGGCTTCGGCTGCAACGTGCCGGCCATCATGGGCACGCGGGTGATGCGCTCGCGCGGCCTGCGCCTGCTGACCATGCTCACCATCCCTTTCTCGCTGTGCTCGGCCCGGCTGCAGGTGTTCCTGTTCTTCACCACCGCCGTGTTTTCGCCCACGGCCGCGCCCTGGGTCTTGTTCGGGCTATACCTTCTGAGCTTCGCCATCGCCTTCCTGAGCGCCTTCCTGTGGCGCCACAGACTGAACAGCCACGAGCCCCTGCTTATGGAGATCCCGCCCTACCGCATGCCTCATCTGGGTTACCTGCTGGCCCAGGGTTGGCGCGAATCCACGCATTTCCTGCGCGAGGCGGGCGGCTTCATCCTGCTGGGGGTGGCCCTCGTCTGGTTGCTCACCCACTTCCCGTTCGACGCCGCGCCGGCTTCGGCGGAGACTCTGGCCGGGCGCCTAGCGGATTTCATCGCCCCGGTGTTCGATCCCCTGGGCATCGACCAGATGCTGGCCATCGCCCTGCTGTTCGGTTTCGTGGCCAAGGAGATCGTGATCGGCGCCCTGGCGGTGATCTACGCCGTCGGTCCGGACAGCCTGGACGCGGTGATCGCCGCGCGGGTGGACTGGGTCTCCGCGCTGAGCTTCATGCTGTTCACCCTGATCTACACCCCCTGCGTCTCAACCCTTGCGGTGATCCGCCAGGAATCCCGCAGTCTGGGTTTCACCCTGTTCAGCCTGGGCTGGTCGCTGGGGCTGGCCTGGGTGGTGAGCTGGGCGTTCTATCAAACCGCCCGGCACTTGTCCTGACCCGGCCTAGGACGCTGCCGGGAAGATCGTATCGATGATGTTATCCAGCTGCCGCTGGTGGGTGGCGTGGTGCCCCGTGGCGGGCGAGGCGCTGGCCGGGCGGCCGACGTAGTTGATCCGGCGCCCGGCCAACTGGCCCAGGTGATGGGCCATGAATCGCCAAGCCCCCTGATTGCGGGGTTCGTCCTGTGCCCAAAAAATTTCCCGAGCGTTGGGGTAGCGTGCCAATTCGGCCAGGATCTCCCGATCCGGCAGAGGGTAGTACTGCTCGACGCGCAGCAGGGCGGTGTCCTGCCGCTCCCGTTCCCCCTTCGCACGAGCCAGGTCGAAGTAGATGCGGCCGCTAGAGAACACCAGGCGGGTGACGGCGCCGGCTTCCTCCGCGGAGGCATCCCCCAGCACGGGCTGGAACCGGCCCTCGGCCAGCTCGCCCAGATCGGAACTGGAATCGGGATGGCGCAGCAGGCTTTTCGGAGAGAACAGCACCAGGGGGTGGCGGTAAGGACGCAGCACCTGGCGGCGCAGCACGTGGAACATCTGTGCCGGCGTGGAGGGTTGCACGATCTGCATATTGTCGTCGGCGGCCAGTTGCAGGAATCGCTCGATGCGCGCCGAGGAGTGTTCGGGCCCCTGCCCTTCGTAGCCGTGGGGCAGAAACAGGGTCAGGCCGTTGAGCCGGCCCCATTTCACCTGCCCGGATGCGATGAATTGGTCGATGAGCACCTGGGCGCCGTTGACGAAGTCGCCGAACTGGGCCTCCCAGATCACCAGCTGTTCCGGCGCGGCACCGGCGTAGCCGTATTCGAAGCCCAGCACCGCCTCCTCCGAGAGCAGGGAATCGACCACCAGGAAGTGGGCCTGGCCGGGTTGCAGGTGTTGCAGGGGGATGAAGTAGCCCGATTCCCGGTTTTCCCGCTGCTGGTCATGCCACACGGCATGCCGGTGGAAAAAGGTGCCGCGGCCCGAGTCCTGGCCGGACAGGCGCACCCCGTGGCCCTCGGTGAGCAGGGTGGCGTAAGCCAGGGTTTCGGCCATGCCCCAGTCCAGGCGCATCTCACCCTCCGCCATCCGGCGCCGGTTGCCCAGGATCATGATCACCCGCGGGTGCAGATTGAAACCGTCGGGCACCTCGCACAGCCGCTGGCCCAGCAGCTTGAGACGCTCGCGCGGCACCATGGTATCGGCCTCGGCGCGCCAATGGCTGTCCTTGTAGGGCGCCCAATCCGCTGCGTAGGGGTTGCGCGGCTTGGGCAGGTGGTCCACCGGGGCATCCAGGCTGTCGTAGTAAATCTGGTACAGGTGCTCCGGCTCGTCGGGCTTCACCGCGCCGTCGGCGGCCAGGCGGCGGGCATACAGCTCGCGGGTGGTGGGCAGGTCGCGGATCTTCCGGTACATGAGGGGCTGGGTGACCATGGGCTCGTCCTGTTCGTTGTGGCCCAGGCGCCGGTAGCAGATCAGGTCGATGGCCACGTCGCGGCGGAAGGCCATGCGGTAGTCGAAGGCGATCTTGACCGCGCGGATCACCGCCTCCGGGTCGTCGCCGTTCACGTGCAGCACGGGCGCCTCCACCATCTTGAACACGTCGGTGCAATAGAGCGTGGAGCGGGCGTCGCGGGTATCCGAGGTGGTGAAGCCGATCTGGTTGTTGACCACGATGTGGATCGTCCCGCCGGAGTTGAAGCCGCGGGTGGCGGACATGTTGAGGGTCTCCATGACCACGCCTTGCCCGGACAGGGCGGCGTCGCCGTGGATGAGCACCGGCATGACCAGGTTGCCGTGTCGATCGCCGCGCCGCTGCTGCTGGGCGCGCACCCAGCCCTCCACCACCGGATTGACAATCTCCAGGTGGGAGGGGTTGAAGGCCAGGGCGACGCGGATGTTGCCCCCCGGCGTGTGCAATTCCGTGGCCATGCCCTGGTGGTATTTCACGTCGCCAGCACGGTCCACCTCCTCCGCTTCCCGGTTGGCCTGTTCGAACATGGCCACCGCCGAGCGGTCCAGCACGTTGTGCAGCACGTTGATGCGGCCGCGGTGGGCCATGCCCAGACCCACCTCCGCCACTTCCGCCTGGGCGGCCAGCTCGATCAGGTAGTTGAGCAGCGGGATGAGGGATTCGGCCCCCTCCAGGGAAAAGCGCTTCTGGCCGACGAAACGGGTGTGCAGGAATTTTTCCACGCTCTCGGCGGCGGTCAGCTCGGAAAGCAGCCAGCGGCGCCGTCCCGGGTTCATGTCGGGCATACCCTCGCCGCCCTCGACGCGCCGTTGCAGCCAGCGCTTCAGGCTGGTTTCGCGGATGAACATGTATTCGGCGCCCAGGGTGCCGCAGTAGATGGCCTTCAGGCGGGCCAGGATGTTGCGCAGGGTATCCCGAGGGGGGCCCACCAGGGAGCCGGTCTCGTAGGTCTGGTCCAAGTCGGTGGGCAAGAGGCCGTGGTTGGCCGGCTCCAGTTCATTCACGTGGGGCGTCGAGAGCCAATGCACGGGGTCCAGATCGGCCACCCGGAAACCATGGAAACGGTAGGCGTTGATGAGTTGCAGCACCCCGACCTGGGTCGCCTCGCACTTCAGCAGGGGCAGGTCGGAAACCTCCACGGCTTCCTGTTCGGGAAAACGCGCCGCACTGGTGGGCGGCGCGGCCGTGGCCTTGCTCCTACCCTCGGCGAGGGCCTCCAGATAGGCCGCGCTGCCTGAAAAATAGGCGGTATCGGGCAGGGGTTCGCGATTCATTTCATACGCCCTCCTCAGGCTGCAACCCGCTCCGTAAGAAAGCTAGAGCCTCGGCTTCCACGCCGCAAGGCCGGCCACCGGGCATCCTGACGACGGCTGCATAAGGCATGTCGGCCGGCGGCGACTCACCCCCGCTGATCGAGCGGGACAAACTCGCGGCGGCCGGGGCCGGCGTACAACTGCCTCGGACGGGCGATGCGGTGGGCGTGGTCTGATACCATTTCGTTCCACTGCGCGATCCAGCCGGCGGTGCGGGCCAGGGCGAAGATGGCGGTGAACATGGAGGTGGGTATGCCCAGGGCCTTGAGGACGATACCGGAATAAAAATCCACGTTGGGGTAGAGTTTCTTCTCGATGAAGTAATCATCCTCCAGAGCGATGCGCTCCAGTTCCAGCGCGGTCTTGAACATGGGGTCATCGTGCAGGCCCAGCTCGCCGAGCACGTCGTGGCAGGTCTGGCGCATGATGGCGGCGCGCGGGTCCATGTTCTTGTACACCCGGTGGCCGAAGCCCATCAGCCGGAACGGATTGTTCCTGTCCTTGGCCTTTTTCACCAATTCGCCCACCTTCGAGACGTCGCCGATTTCCTCCAGCATCTTCAGCACCGCCTCGTTGGCGCCGCCGTGCAGCGGTCCCCACAGGCAGGCGATACCAGCCGAGATGCAGGCGAACGGATTGGCATAGCTGGAGCCGGCCATGCGCACCGTAGAGGTGGAAGCGTTCTGCTCGTGGTCGGCGTGCAGGATGAAGATGCGGTCCAGGGCGCGCACCAGCACCGGGTTGGGTTCGTAGGACTCGCAGGGCGTGGCGTGCAGCATGTGCAGGAAGTTGGCCGTGTAGCCCAAGCGGTTCTGCGGGTACATGAACGGTTCGCCTCGGTTGTACTTGTAACTCCAGGCCGCCACGGTAGGGGTCTTGGCCAGCAGGCGGAACATGGCGATCTCGCGCTGGTGGGGGTCGGCGACGTTGGCATTCTCCGGGTAGAAGGCAGCCATGGCGCCGATGATGGAGACCATGACGGCCATGGGATGAGCGTCGCGGCGGAACCCTTTGTAGAGCGACAGCATCTGGTCATGCAGCATGGTGTGGTAGGTGACCAGGTTGTCGAATTCCAGCTTCTGCTCCGCAGTGGGCAGTTCACCGTGCCACAGCAAATAAACCACTTCCAGAAAGTCCGCCTGCTCGGCCAGTTGCTCGATGGGATAACCCCGGTAGTAGAGCAGGCCCGCATCGCCGTCGATGAAGGTAATGCTGGACGCACAGCTGGCGGTGGCGATGAATCCCGGGTCGTAGGTGAACACGCCATGCTTGCCCAATGCGCGGGTATCCACCACATCCGGCCCCAGTGTGCCACGCAAAACCGGCAGTTCGATGGCAGCCCGGTGTTCGTCGAGGAGAAGTTTGGCAGTGCGTTGGGTCATGGGACGGGCCTCGATGGATGCTCAATGGCGTGAGCTTAACAGTTGATCGACGATCCCTCGCAGATCGGGCGGCGGCTGGCTGGCCCGTGTGAGGAAGTCGTAGAGCTGGAAATCCTCCAGATCGAGGAGGCGCTCGAAGTCGGCGCGCGCCTTGGCGTCCAATTCCGGGTAACGCCGCTCCAGGAAAGGCTGCAACCAGGCATCCAGCTCCAGCATGCCTCGCCGGCACAGCCAGCGCAGCCGGCCCGGTATCGGGTCTTGAGCGGCGTCGCCTTCGCCAGCCTTCACGACGCCCGTTTCACCAGCAGCGATTTGATTTTGCCGATGGCCCGGGTGGGGTTCAAGCCTTTCGGGCAAACCTCGACGCAGTTCATGATGCCGTGGCATCGGAACAGCCGGTATGGGTCTTCCAGATGGTCCAGGCGCTCGTCAGTGGCCTGGTCGCGGCTGTCGGCGATGAAGCGGTAGGCCTGCATCAGGGCGGCGGGACCCAGGAAGCGGTCCGGGTTCCACCAGAACGACGGGCAGGAGGTGGTGCAGCAGCCGCACTGGATGCATTCCCAAAGGCCGTCCAGTTCGGCGCGGTCGGCCGGGCTTTGCAGGCGTTCGCGCTCGGGCTCGGGGTCCAGGTTGATGAGATAAGGCTTCACCGCCCGGTAGTGCTGGTAGAACTGGTCCATATCGACGATCAGGTCGCGGATCACCGCCAGCCGGGGCAGGGGACGGATCTCGATGGGTTCCTTCAGGCCTTCCAGGGCGGTGATGCAGGCCAGCACGTTGGTGCCGTTGACGTTCACCCCGTCGGAGCCGCACACCCCTTCGCGGCAGGAGCGGCGGAAGGCCAGGCTCTCGTCCTGGGTGTCCTTGATGGCGATGAGCGCGTCCAACACCTTCCTGCCCTTCGGGTCGAAGTCGATGTCGTAGTCCCGCATGCCCGGCGTAGCGCCGGATTCGGGGTCGTAGCGATAGATGCGGAATTTCATCCTCAGTACGTCCTTTCCTTCGGCTGGAAGGTGTCCACGGTCAGCGGCTTCAGGCGCACCGGCTTGTAGTCGAGCTGATCGCCCTCGCGGAAGTAGAGCGTGTGCCGCAGCCAATGGTCGTCGTCGCGCTTGGGATAGTCCTCGCGGGTGTGCGCGCCGCGGCTCTCGGTGCGCGCCAGGGCGGAGGCCAGCGTGGCGCGGGCGATGGGCAGCAGGTTCTCCAGCTCCAGGGCCTCCAGACGCGCGGTGTTGAACATCTTGCTGCGGTCGCTTAACACGGCGTCGGGCAGACGCGCCTCGACGGCCTTCAGCTTGTCCATGCCCGCCGCGAGCAGGTCCGCGCGGCGATAGACGCCGCAATGCTCCTGCATCACGCGCTGCATGTCGCCGCGCAGGTCCGCCACACGCTCGCCGTCGCCGGTCCGGTCCCAGCGCGCCAGACGTGCCAGGGCTCGGTCCACATGGGCTTGCGGCAGCGGGCGCGGATAGGGGTTGTCGCGCAGGTAGTCGATCATGTGCTCGCCGGCGGCGCGGCCAAAGACCACCAGGTCCAGCAGGGAATTGCCGCCCAGCCGGTTGGCGCCGTGCACCGACACGCAGGCGCACTCGCCCACCGCGTACAGACCGGGCACGCCCTCTTCCGGGCCGGTGCCCACCGGCGCCACCACCTGGCCATGCATGTTGGTGGGGATGCCGCCCATCATGTAGTGGGCGGTGGGAGTGACGGGCATGGGGGCCACGCAGGGGTCCACGCTGGCGAACTGCATGGACAGCTCGCGGATGCCGGGCAGGCGTTCCTTCACCTTGTCGGCGCCGATGTGGTCGATCTTCAGCAGCACGTAGTCGCCGTGGGGGCCGCAGCCCCGGCCGGCCAGGATCTCCTGGGCAATGGCGCGCGAGACCACGTCACGGGAGGCCAGGTCCTTGGCGTTGGGCGCGTAACGCGGCATAAAGCGTTCGCCGTCCTTGTTGAGCAGGTAACCACCCTCCCCGCGCACGCCTTCGGTGATCAGGCTGCCCACCTCGGGGATGCCGGTGGGGTGGAACTGCCAGAACTCCATGTCTTCCAGGGGCAGGCCCGCGCGCAGCACCATGCCCAGGCCGTCGCCGGTATTGATGTGGGCGTTGGTGGAGTGGCGAAAAATGCGGCAGGCGCCGCCCGTAGCCAGCAGGGTGGCGCGGGCCTCGAACAGCCAGGCCTCGCCGGTCTCGATCTCCAGGGCCACCACCCCCAGCACCGTACCTTCGTCGTCGCGGATCAGGTCCATGGCGAAGAACTCGTCGAAGAACTGGGTGCGGGCGGCGATGTTGCGCTGGTATAGGGTGTGCAGCAGGGCGTGCCCGGTGCGGTCGGCCGCGGCGCAGGTGCGGATGGCCTGTTCGCCGCCGTAGTTCTTGGATTGGCCGCCGAAGGGGCGCTGGTAGATCTTGCCGTTTTCCAGGCGCGAGAACGGCAGGCCCATGTGTTCCAGCTCGTACACCGCGCTGGGCGCGTTGCGGCACATGAACTCGATGGCGTCCTGGTCGCCCAGGTAGTCCGATCCCTTGACGGTGTCGTACATGTGCCAGTGCCAGTTGTCCTCGGACACGTTGCCCAGGGCCGAGGTGATGCCGCCCTGGGCGGAGACGGTATGGGAGCGGGTGGGGAAGACCTTGGACAGCACCGCCACCTTCAGGTCGGCCTGGGCCAGTTGCAGGGCGGCGCGTAACCCCGCCCCACCGCCGCCAACGATGACCGCGTCGAACTTTCTTTTGGGAATCATGGGACGCTCCACAGGATGTCCGCCGCCCAAACCAGACAGCCCAGGTACAAGACGCCGAACAGGAACAGCAGCGGCAGGCGGATGGCCATGACGCGCAGATAGTCGATGAAGATTTCCCGCAGGCCGATCCAGGCATGTGCCAGCAGGGCGGCGGCGAACAGCAGGCTGGCAACCTTCATCGCCAGAGGCCGGAAAAGCCCCCGCCAGGACTGGTAATCCAGGCCGCCGGCGGCCAGCAACAGTCCCGCGAACACCACCAGGAACAACGCCATGTACAGGGCGCTGGCCCGCTGCATGAGCCACATGTCCAGACCGCGATGGGCACCGCCCACCCGCCTCACAGCAGGCTCCCCAGGGTCATCAGTCCGGTCAGCCCGAGGGCGGTGACCAGGGAGAGCAACGCGGTGAAGCGGGCCCGTTCCTTCTCCTCGCCCCAGCCCAGGTCGAAGCCCAGATGGCGCAGACCGGCGAAGAAGTGGTGCAGCAAGGCCCAGAGAAAGCCCAGGCCGATCAGCCAGCCCAGGCCGCCGGAAAAAAAGCTGGCGACGGCGCCGAAACCCTCGGCGGATTCCAGGGAACACATCCAGGCATACAGGAACAAGGGCGCCGCCAGGGCCATCGCGGCGCCGCTGGCGCGATGCAGGATGGATACCCAGCCGCCCAGGGGCAGCCGAATTTCCCGCAGATTCAGGTAATACGGCCGTCGCGGGGTCATGCTCAACCCTCCCGCGCCGCGTCCGCCACCGCCTTGGGTACCCGCTCCATCAACCGCGTGTCGAAGGGCTTGGGAATGATGTAGTCCCGTCCGAATTCCAGCTTGGCGAGCTTGTAGGCATCCAGCACTTCCTGGGGCACGGGCTCCCGGGCCAGTTCCGCCAGGGCTTTCGCGGCGGCGATCATCATAGGCTGGGTGATGGCCTTGGCGCGGGCATCAAAGGTGCCGCGGAAGATGTACGGGAAGCCCAGAACGTTGTTCACCTGGTTCGGATAATCGGAGCGCCCGGTGGCCATCACCGCGTCGTCCCGCACGGCATGCACGTCGGCGGGGGTGATCTCCGGGTCCGGGTTGGCCATGGCGAACAGGATGGGCTTGGCTGCCATGCTCCTGACCATGTCCTGGCTCACCAGGTTGGGGCCGGACACGCCAATGAACACATCGGCGCCGGCCATGGCGTCGGCCAGGGTGCGCAGGTCGGTGGTCTTGGCGAATTCCTGCTTGTGGGCGTTGAGGTCGGTGCGGCCGGCGTGGATCACGCCCTTGCTGTCCACCAGGGTCATGTTGGCCTTGTTGCCGCCCATGGCGATCAGCAGCCGCATGCAGGCCAGTCCCGCGGCGCCGGCCCCCAGGCAGACCAGCCGGATGTCGTCCAGATTCTTGCCTTGGATATCCAGGGCGTTGAGCAGGCCGGCGCACATGACGATGGCCGTGCCGTGCTGGTCGTCGTGGAATACCGGGATGTCCAGCCTCTCCTTCAGTGCCGCCTCGATCTCGAAACAATGTGGCGCGGCGATGTCCTCCAGGTTGATGCCGCCGAAGGTGGGGGCGATGTTCACCACCGTCTCGATGAAGCTCTCCACGCTGGGGGCGGCCACCTCGATGTCGAACACGTCGATGCCGCCGAAGCGCTTGAACAGCACGCCCTTGCCCTCCATCACCGGCTTGGAGGCCAAAGGGCCCAGGTTGCCCAGGCCCAGGATGGCGGTGCCGTCGGTGATCACCGCCACCAGGTTGCCCTTGTTGGTGTAGCGGTAGGCATTGGCCGGATCCTTGGCGATCTCCCGCACCGGCTCGGCCACCCCGGGGGTGTAGGCCAGGGACAGCTCGCCCTGGGTGGCGCAGGGCTTGGAGGATTCGACGGAGACTTTGCCCGGCCGGGGAAACTCGTGGTACTCGAGGGCGCGCTGCTTCAGATCGTTCATGTCTCCACCCGCTTGAAGGTTTGTCATCTCGCCCCCGACCGCCGACAGACGGTGCGACCCAGCCCAATATAGCCGAATCGCCGGACTACCTACGACAGGCTGCCAGGAGCGGGGTGAAGCTTACGTGCTGCGATTGTGCGGCGCAATATGTCCTGGGTTTGGGGATACGACAGAGGACGACGGCCTCTGTGGAATACACCGGGCGGGGAAGAACGGAACTGTCATGACGTGTCATGACCACGCCCCGGTCTTGGTCCCGGATCGTCCCTCCATCCTCAGCCATCCAAAGGGATGATCCAAATAAGAAACAATGTGTTATGCGAATCGACCCGCCTTGGCAGGAATGTTGCTAGAGGTTGGCCCCGCCGCATCCATTGACAGGTGGGGCGCGGAGGTAACGAGTCATTTTCCGTTTCAACACAAGCGACTGGAGATCATATGAACACAATGCGCAGAACCCTGTTGAAAGGTGCCGGCGGCGCCGGCATCGTGGGCATTGCGATGGCGGCCGGCATGCTGAAGCCGACGGCCGTTTATGCAGCCTGGAACAAGGCCGGTTTCGAATCGAAGGATCTGGGCAGTGCCCTGGGCGCCATCGGTGGCGGCGATGCCGCGCCCTCCGGCGACATCAGCGTCAAGGCGCCGGACATCGCCGAAAACGGCGCCGTGGTGCCGGTGGAGATCACCAGCAACATCGCCGGCACCGAGTCCCTCGCCATCATCGGCGAGAAGAACGCGTTGCCGCTGATCGCGGTGTTCAACATGATGAACGGGGCGGAAGGCTACGTCTCCACGCGCATCAAGATGGGCGCCACCTCCAATGTCCTCGCCGTGGTCAAGGCCGGCGGCAAGACCTACAAGGCGCACAAGGAGGTGAAGGTCACCATCGGCGGCTGCGGCGGCTAAGCGAGCAACGCGTCAAGCGACTGCGCGACCGTCTGCCGATCTTGCGATGCCCGCCGTACCACTTGTACGGCTGCGCTTCTCGAACCGCCGGACACCCGCTCGCGACGCTTGCTGCACGACAGAATGCCCAATTTGAGATTGAACCGAATTTAGGAGAAAGAACATGGCTGAACCAATGAAGATCCGCGCCACCCTGAAGGGCGACGTCGCCGAAGTGAAATGCCTGATGAACCACGTGATGGAAACCGGCCTGCGCAAGGACGCCAAGACCGGCACCGCGGTGCCCGCCCACCACATCACCAACGTGACCTGCACCGTGGGGGGCAGGCAGGTGATGGACGCCCAGTGGGGCGGCGGCATCAGCAAGAACCCCTACCTGGCCATCCGCGTCAAGGGTGCCAAGGCGGGCGACAAGGTGGTGGTGACCTGGATCGACAACAAGGGCGATTCCAATACCGCCGAGGCCAGTGTAGGCTGACGCTCCGGGGGTCGGGCCCGACCCCCGCCCGACCCTCGCAGCCTTGCCATGACGAAAGACCGCGAACTCCCCGATCCGGCCTTCCTGCAAAGCCTGGTGGACGCCCATCAGGAACCGTTTTGTCTGGTGGACGAGCAATACCGTATCGTGGCCGCCAATCAGCGCTATTCGGAAACCTATGCGGGTTTGGACAAATCCGCGGTCGTGGGACGCAGATGCCATGAGATATCCCACGATTCGGATGTGCCCTGCGATGTGCACGAGGAATGCCCGCTGCGGCAGACCTTCGACCAGGGCCATGCCTTCCAGGTGGTGCACCGCCATTTCGACCAGTACCATGAACCCGACTACGTGACCGTGTATGCCACGCCGATCTTCAACGCGGCCGGCGAGGTGGTGTTGATGGGGGAGAGCATGGCCTCCATCAGTCACGGCAAGGACCTGTGCTTCGACGCGGAGCGCATGGTGAGCGGCTGCTGTCCTTCGTTCATGCGCGTGCTGGAAAACCTCACTTCCGTGGCGGAGACCGAGTTTCCCGTGCTGATCCTGGGCGAGACCGGCAGCGGCAAGGAGATGGCGGCCCACCTCATCCACCGCAAGTCACGCCGCGCCGAGCGGGAATTCGTCACCATCGATTGCACCCAATTCAGCGAGGAGCGCTTTGCCAGCGAACTGTTCGGCCACATCCGCGGCGCCTTCACCGGCGCGGTGGACAACAAGATGGGGCTGTTCGAACTGGCCGACCGGGGCACCCTGTTTCTGGACGAGATCGGCGAGTTGCCCCTGGCGAGCCAGGCCAAGCTCCTGCGCGCTTTGGAGACCGGCAAGTTCCGCAGGCTGGGCGAGACGCGCGAACGGCGGGCCGATGTGCGCCTGGTGTGCGCCACCAACCGCGACATCCAGGCCATGGTGAGGCAGGGTGATTTCCGCGCCGACCTGTACTACCGCATCAACTGCATGCAGGTCGAACTGCCGCCGCTGCGCCACCGCAAGGGTGATCTCCCCGAGCTCGTCAACTACTTCCTGGACCGCGCCGGGCACCGCCAGGGCATCTCCGAGGCGGCCTACGAGGCGCTCTTGGCGTACCCCTTCCCTGGCAACATGCGCGAGCTGCGCAACGTCCTGGAGCGGGCCATGGCCCTGGCGCGGGGCGCGCGGCTGGAGGTGGCGCACCTGCCTGCCGAGGTGATCCGGCCGGAACGCGCGCCGACGGTCCATCCCGTACACGCGGAGAGCGATTTCATCGAATGCGCGGAGCACGAACTTTCCGAGGCCGACCATCTGCGCGAGGTGCTTCACAAACACCGCGGCAACCGGCGTCTGGCGGCCAGCGAGCTGGGCATCACCGAGCGCACCCTCTACCGCCGGCTCAAGGCCCAGGGCATCGTGTGATACCAAACGCAAATACCGGAGGCATGACCATGACCAAGCAGGAAGCCCTCAGCCAGGTGCGCCATGCCAAGTCGGCCCACATCCGCTGGCGCGCCTATGTCCAGGCCATGGTGGCCGGCCTGGAGATCGAGGAGGCACGCGCGCCCGTGCACCACAAGGACTGCGACTTCGGCCAATGGTTCTACGACAAGGGCTTCAAGGCCTTCGGCCACTGGCAGATCTACCAGGACGTGGAATACGGCCACGAGCTGCTGCACGAGGTGTACCAGTTGCTGCATCGTGTACTGGGAGAGGGAGACCAGACCCGCGCGGCGATGATCATGGCGCAACTGGTGGGCATCTCCCACTCGCTTCTGGCGGCGCTGGAACTGCTGGAAGAAGAAATCCGCCAGGCGGCGACGGAGCATTTCTGACGTATCGGCGGCGGTGCCGCCAAGTCAGGGAGGTCCGCCGCGGCCTTCAACGCGCGGTTTTCCATTTATCAGCCAAGGAGCGATGTCATGAACATGAAACCCATCCTGAGGCTCGGACTCCTGGCCGGCCTGGCCGGCATCGGTCCGGCGATGGCGGCCGGCGGCCCCGACGGCAGCCTGCACCTCAAGGTGATCGCCGCCACCTGCAACAACTGCCACGGCCCCGACGGGCAAAGCCTGGGCGCCGTGCCGAGCCTGGCCGGACAGGACAGGGACTACCTCCGCCAGGCCATGATGGAGTGCAAGACCGGCAAGCGGGAAACCACGGTGATGCTCAAATACATGATGGGCTACACGGACGACGAGATCGCCCAACTGGCCGACCATTTCGCCAACCTGAAATAGAAAACACAAGTTCCGAGGAGACCACGCCATGCCCATCGACCGTCGCGATTTCCTGACCTCGTCCGCCGCCGCCCTCACCGCCGCCGTCCTGCCGCGAACCGCCGCCGCCAAACCCCATGCCGCCCAGCCGCACGTGGTCGTTGTGGGCGCCGGTTTCGGCGGCGCCACCTGCGCCAAGTATCTGCGCCTGTGGGACCCCGGCATCCAGGTCACCCTGATCGAGCCCAACCCCCATTTCACCTCCTGCCCCATGTCCAACTGGGTGGTCGGCGGCTTCCTGGACTTCGACTACCTGGTCAAGCGCTACGACAAGCTGCCCAAGTACGGCATCAGGATGGTGCGCGACCGGGTGACCGGGGTGGACGGCGAAAAACGCCTGGTGCACACCCAGGGCGGCGAAAAGATCGCCTATGACCGCCTGGTGCTGGCCCCGGGCATGGAATTCATGACCGAGAAGGTGGAAGGCTATGCCGAGGGCGCCAAGGCCGGCAAGGTGATGCACGCCTTCAAGGCCGGCCCCGAGACCCTGCTGCTCAGAAAGCAGCTGGAGGCCATGCCCGACGGCGGCGTGTTCATCATCGCCTCGCCGCCGCCCCCCGGCCGCTGCGTCTCCGGCCCCTACGAGCGCGCCAGCGTGGCCGCCCACTACTTCAAGCAGCACAAGCCCAAGTCCAAGATCATCATGCTCGACGGCCATATCGACGTGGTCTCCAAGGGGCCCATGTTCAAGGCCGCCTGGAAGGAGCTCTACCCCGGCATGATCGAGCACCGGCCCAACAACCTGGCGGTGGGATTCGACCACAGGACGATGACGGTCCGCACCGAGTTCGAGGATCAGAAAGGCGACGTGGTCAACATCATCCCCCTGCAACGGGCGCCCCAGCTGTGCAAGGACGCGGGCGTGCGCAACGACGCCCTGGATCGCTGGTGCCGGGTGGACTTCACCACCTATGAATCCACCAGCGTACCCAACATCCACGTGGTGGGCGATCCGATCATGTCCAACATGCCCAAGTCGGCGCACGTGTCCAACAACCAGGCCAAGATCGCCGCCGCCGCCATCATCGAACTGCTGCACGGCCGCCAGCCCGATCCGGTGCCGGTCATCGGCAGCACCAGCTACTCGGTCACCTCGGACCACACCTCCGGCTCCATCGCCGTGGTGATGCGCTACGACCCCGTGAAGAAGGTCTACCAGCGCCAGCCGGAAGGCGGCGCCAACAAGACCCACAGCGAGATCGAGTTCGAGTACGGGCGTTCCTGGCACGAGAACATGTGGGCGGACACCCTGGGCTGAAGCGAAACAGGGTGCCGCGGGAGGCCCGCGCGCGGGCCGAATCGGCGGGGGTACGGGGCCGGGGATGGGGGGCCGGCGTGTTCGCGCCGCGAGTGGACTGCCTCCCCGCCGCGGAATGCCCCTTCGTCATGACTTCATGTCATGACATGACCGGGCGCCCCCCCTGCCAGGAACCCCTCCGTACACAAATATAACCAATTAAAACAACCGGCTAGCGTTTGACTTTGTGCTGGCACACCGATTGCTATGTGATGTGTCCCGATCCACATCGCGTAGAGGAGGACGATGCCTGCCATGTCCGCTGCCTCCGGTTCTTCGGCCTTGTTTTGTCTGCTCGCCGCCTTGGCGTGCCACGCTGCCTTCGCGAGCGAAGTGCGCATCAGCCATGACCTGCCCTACGTGGAGGTGCTGCACCAGGGCAAGGCGGTGCGCATCGAGCGCAATCCGGACACCGAAAACATGCTCGATCCGGATTTCTCCCTCACCTCCCGACCCTGCCCGCCCTACTGTATCCAACCCATGCAACTGGCCCCCGGCGTCGAGACCCTCGGCGAGCTGGAGCTGGCCGGCTATCTGAAGCGGGTGGGCCGGGATGGCAGCGTGCTGGTCATCGATTCCCGCGACAGCGACTGGCCGCTGCGCTCCGGTGTCATCCCCGGCGCCGTCTCCCTGCCCTGGCAGGAACTCCATCCGGCCCATACCGACTCGGCCCGGATCGTCGAAACCCTGGTGTTCCGCTTTGGCGCCGCCCACGAAGGGGCGCTGTGGAACTTCGAGAACGCCAAGACCCTGGTGTTCTATTGCAACGGGCCCTGGTGCGGGCAAGCCCCCACCAACATCAAGCAACTGCTGGCCCTGGGTTATCCCCCGCACAAGCTCAAGTGGTACCGGGGCGGCATGCAGGACTGGAAGATGCTGGGCCTGAGCACCGTAGCCCCCACCACCAAGTAAGGAGATTGACTTGAAACGACCCCTGCCAGCCCTGCTGTCGGCCATCCTGGCCCTCCCCATCGGCCTTGCCGCGCCCTCGGCCCAGGCCCAGACGCCGCCCGCCAATCCCTATATACCTCCCGCCAATCCCTATCTGTTCAACGTCCCCGGCATCTCCCTGCCCAACATCCCCGCCTACCTGGGACTGATCGGCTCCATGGCCACCTTCAAGCCTTCCCTGGCGGCCAAGCCTTACAGCATGGCCGCCTCCCTGCCGCGCGACCAGAAGCTGGCCCTCATGCAGGCCATGATGGGCCTGATGCCCGGCATGGGCATCCGCGACGCCATGAGCTTCATGACCACCAAGTACAAGGCCAAGGACGGCCTCACCTTCGATGACGTCAAGCAGTCCATGGAACTGCGCGCCAACCAGCTCAACTTCAAGAAGGTGGGCGAGAGCCCCATGTGGAAGGACTTCCAGGCCGTGCTGGGCGACATGGACGCGCCGCGCATGGAGGTCTACCACTATTGCGACATCGCCGCCGGCCGGGCGGTGCTGAAGGCGGCGCCGGAGGCCATCTCCTACCTGCCCTGCCGCATCGCCATCATGGAAGACGCCAACAAGCAGCTCTGGGTGCTGACCCTGGACTGGGACCTGGCCTGGCTGGACACGGTCAACAGCAAGATGGGCATCGACGCCGAGCTGGGCAAGTTCGCCAAGGACATCCGCGACAAGATGGACAACATCATGCAAGCCGCTGCGAATGGCGACCTGTAAACCACGCAAGACCACTGAGGAGAAAGACATGAAACGCACCGCCCTGATTCTGGCCGCCCTGGCCTGTACCCACGCCGCCCTGGCTGCCGACACCCCCGCCGCCACTGCCGACAAGATGCTGGACCCCACCCGCAACGCCTCCGCCTTCAAGGATCCCAATGCCTTCACCGAGTGGGCGGGCAACATGATGAACCCGGCCACCACGCTGGCCCTGACCCAGAGGGGCATCGACCCCAACACCTACATCCGCATGATGGCGGCGGGTTTGAACCCGGCCACCATGCAGAACTACATGCAGTTCAGCGACCCCGCCGTGATGATGAAATGGATGGCGGCGGGCATGGACCCCAACTTCTACGCGCGACTCATGGGCATGGGCCTCAACCCGGCCAACTATCTGGGCTGGATGTCCGCACCGCTCTCGCCTCAGGCTTTGGGCCTGATGACCGCGCCCCTCAATCCGGCGATGTACGCCAACTGGATGTCCGCGCCGGTCTCGCCTGCCGCCATGAACACCATGATGGCCCCCATGAATCCCAACCTGTACATGAACTGGATGGGCGCGGGCATGAACCCCGCCACCTATGGCGCCTGGGGCCAGATGCTGGCGCCTCTTGCCCCCCCCGCCCAGGCGCCGGCCTTCGCGCCAGCCGCCCCGGTAAACCCCATGGACCCAGCCGCGCTGATGAAGATGTTGCCCATTCCCGGCGTGCAAGCGCCAGCCCAATAACCCACCCGAAGAGGAGTCACCCATGAAGCGATACACCCTGCTGGCCGGTTTCGTCCTGGCCGCCCTCGGCGCGGCCTGGGCCGCGCATGCCGCCGATGCCAAGATCGAGGCACTGGCGCGCAGCTGCAACAGTTGCCATGGCCTGAACGGCGTGTCGGTCGGCGCGTCCATGCCCAGCATCGGCGGCCTGTCCGAATCCTATCTGTACAACGTCATGCTGCAGTGGAAGCACGGCGAGCGCTACTCCGCCACCATGGGCCGTCACTTCAAGGGCTACAGCGACGAGGAACTGGCCGGCCTGGCCAAGCACTTCTCCGCCCTGCCCTGGGTGCCCGTGGTCCAGTCCGCCGACGCCAGGGTACTGGCCCACGGCAAGGAAGCCACCGAGCGCTGCGAGACCTGCCACGGCGCCACTGGCGGCCAGCCGGACGACAAGGACACCCCCATGCTCAACGGCCAATGGGCGAAATACCTGGAGCTGGAGCTCATGAAGTACCGCACCGAAGGCGTGGACATGCCGCACAAGAAGATGCGCAAGAACGCCCAAAAGATGGGCGAGGACGCCGATGTGGCGGCCGCCGCCAAGTACTACGCCGCCCAGCCCAAGTGAGGAGACTTCCATGAACCGTTTCGACCGCCGCGCCTTCATCAAGGCCGCCATCGCCGCCGCGCCCGCCTCCGCTTTCCTCGGCCTGCCCCAGACTGCCCACGCCGCCGCCAAGGCGCGGGTCGTGGTCGTGGGCGGCGGCTTCGGCGGTGCCACTGCCGCCAAATACATCAAGCTGATGGACCCGTCCATCGACGTCACCCTGGTGGAGCGCAACGCCACCTACACCTCCTGCCCGCTGTCCAACGAAGTGATCTCGGGCCATGGTCACATCGAGGAACTTCAGGTGGGTTATGACGGCCTTGGCAAGCGCGGCATCAATGTGGTCATCGACGAGGCCACCAGCCTGGACGCGGCGAAGAAGACCGTCAGCCTCAAGAGCGGCAAGACCCTGAATTACGACGCCCTGGTGCTCTCGCCCGGCATCGATTTCAACTACACCGCCGTCGAGGGCTACAGCGAGGCACTGGCCAACACCACCCACCCCCACGCCTGGAAGGCGGGCCCCCAGACCCTGGCCCTGAAGAAGAAGCTCGAAGCCATGCAGGATGGCGAAACCTTCATCATCTCCGTGCCCCCCAAGCCCTTCCGCTGCCCACCCGGCCCCTACGAGCGCGCCGCCCAGATGGCCAACTACCTGCGCGATCACGGCAAGAAGAAATCCAAGGTCATCATCCTGGACGCCAACGACTCATTCTCGAAAAAGGGCCTGTTCGAGCAGGCCTGGAAACGCCAGTACCCCGGCATGATCGAGTGGGTGGCCGGCGCCGAGGGCGGCAAGGTGACGCGCATGGATGCCAAGACCAACACCGCCTACACGGATTTCCACGAGATGAAGGCGGGCGTGCTCAACGTCATCCCGCCCCATCACGCCGGCAACATCGCCAGGAACGCCGGCCTGGCCAACGCCCAGGGCTGGTGCGAGGTGGACATGCTGACCATGGAATCCGCCGTCGCCAAGGACATCTGGGTGGTGGGCGACGCCACCATCCACGGCGACCTGCCGGTCTATGACGCGCCCAAGTCGGCCCATGCCGCCTCCACCCAGGCCAAGGCGGCCGCCGGCGCCATCGTCGCCAAGCTCAATGGCCTGCCCGCGCCGGAACCCTTCTTCGTCAACACCTGCTACAGCATCACCGACGAGGACTGGGGCTTTTCCGTGGTGCACATCTACCGCGTCCAGGGCGGCAAGCTGGTGTACATCAAGGAGGCGGGCGGCATCTCCCCCATCAACATCCCGGACGAGCCCCAGCTCAAGCTGCAACGCAAGCTGGAGGCGGAATATGCCCCGGGCTGGCTGAAGAACATCATGGCCGACGCCTTCGCGTGAAAGGAGTACCAAGCATGAACATCAATCGACGCGACTTCGTGAAGACGAGCATCGCCGCCAGCACGGCGGCGACCATAGGCATGCCCCTGTCGAAAGAGGCGGATGCCGCCGTCAAGGCGGGCGAGAAGGACTGGCAGTGGGACAAGGGCGTGTGCCGTTTCTGCGGCACCGGCTGCGGCATCATGATCGCCACCAAGGACGGCCGCGTGGTGGCTACCAAGGGGGATCCGGACGCGCCGGTCAACCGGGGCCTCAACTGCGTCAAGGGCTACTTCAACGGCAAGATCATGTACGGCAAGGACCGCCTGACCCAGCCCCTGCTGCGCATGAAGGACGGCAAGTTCGACAAGAAGGGCCAATTCACCCCGGTGAGCTGGGAGCAGGCCTTCGACGAGATGGAGCGCCAGTTCCGCCGCGCCTATGCCGAGAAAGGGCCCGCCGGCGTGGGGGTGTTCGGTTCCGGCCAGTGGACCATCCCCGAGGGCTACGCCATGAACAAGCTGTTCAAGGCCGGCTTCCGCTCCAACAACGTCGACCCCAACGCACGCAACTGCATGGCCAGCGCGGTGACCGCCTTCTACAGCGTGTTCGGCACCGACGAGCCGGCGGGCAACTACGACGACATCGAGCACACCGACACCATGGTGCTGTGGGGCGCCAACATGGCCGAGATGCACCCCATCCTGTGGTCGCGCATCTCCAACCGGCGCCTGTCCCACAAGGCCTGCCGCATCGTCAACCTGACCACCTACCGCAACATGTCCTCGGACCTGGCGGACCTGGAGATCGTGTTCAAGCCCAACACGGACCTGGCCATCCAGAACTACATCGCCCGCGAGATCGTCACTCGCGACGCCATGAACAAGGACTTCGTGGCCAGGCACTGCGTGTTCGCCACCGGCCCCTACGACATCGGCTACGGCCTGCGCCCCGGCGAGAAATACGCCTTCCCGGCGGAGCGGGACGTGGTGGCCAAGGAAACCCGCGTCAAGCTGGACAGGCACGAGGCCATCGCCCAGCGCCGCGCCGAGGGCGAGGTGGTGGAGCAGAAGAACACCGCCAACCCGGCGGCCCACTGGCTCATCACCTTCGACGATTTCAAAAAGGCCGTCGAGCCCTACACCCTGGACTTCGTCGCGGAACTGGCCAAGGGTGACGTGGACGAGCCGCTGGACAAGTTCAAGGCCAAGCTCCAGCAGCTGGCGGACTTCTACATCGATCCCAAGCGCCGCGTGGTGTCCTTCTGGACCATGGGCTTCAACCAGCACCAGCGCGGCACCTGGGTCAACGAGCAGTGCTACATGAACCACTTGCTGCTGGGCAAGCAGAGCCAGCCCGGCAACGGCGCCTTCTCGCTCACCGGCCAGCCCTCCGCCTGCGGCACGGCGCGCGAGGTGGGCACCTTCTGCCACCGCCTGCCCGCCGACCGGCTGATCGGCAATGCCCAGCACCGGGCGGAGACCGAGAAGTACTGGCACGTGCCCGCCAGGACCATCAACCCTAAGATCGGCTCCTTCTACGCCAAGCTGATGCGCGACCTGGAGGACGGCAGCCTCAAGTGGGCCTGGGTGCAGGTCAACAACCCCTGGCACTCCCACCCCAACGCCAACCACTGGATCAAGGCGGCGCGGGATATGGACAACTTCATCGTCGTCTCCGACGTCTACCCCACCATCTCCGCCAAGGTGGCGGACCTGATCCTGCCCGCGGCCATGATCTTCGAGAAGTGGGGCGCCTACGGCAACGCCGAGCGGCGCACCCAGGCCTGGCGGCAGCAGGTCATGCCCCCCGGCCAGGCCCGCGCCGACATCTGGCAGGTGATGGAGTTCGCCAAGCGCTTCAAGCTGAAGGAATTCTGGGGTGAGCAGAAGGTGCCCGGCCTCAAGGCGGAAGGTTATGAGGATGGCAAGCTGCCCGGCGTGCTGGACGAGGCCGGGAAATATGGCCTGACGCCGGACACCACCCTCTACCAGGCCCTGTTCGCCACGGCGGAAAGCAAGCACCACGCCTGGCCCGATGCCAGCGCCGCCAAGGGGCATGGCAACCACGTGGCCGATCTGCTGGGCGACGGCTGGTTCCCCGAGAAGGCGATGTTCCAGGAATACACCCAGTTCGGCCGCGGCAAGGGCAAGGACCTGGCCGACTACGACGTCTATCTCGCCGACGACGTGCGCGGCCTCAGGTGGCCGGTGGTGAAGAAGGACGGCAAGTGGACCGAGACCACCTGGCGCTTCAACGAGCAGTACGACCCCTACGTCACCAAGGGCGCCGGCTTCGAGTTTTACGGCAAGCTGATGAAGAGCATCCCCAGCGGGAACCTGGATGGGGTCACCGATCCCAAGCCGGTGTCCGTGGCGGGCAAGGCCAAGATCTTCTACCGGCCCTACGCCGCGCCGGTGGAGCAGCCCGACGCCCACTACGACCTCTGGCTGTGCACCGGCCGGGTGCTGGAGCACTGGCACACCGGCACCATGACCCGGCGTGTGCCCGAACTGCACCGGGCGGTGCCGGCGGCGGTGATGTGGATGCACCCGGCGGACGCCGAGAAGCGCGGCCTGAAACGCAACGACCTGGCCTGGATCGAATCCCGCCGCGGCAAGATCCAGGTACGGGTGGAAACCGGCGGACGCAACGCCATGCCGCGCGGCATGGTCTATGTGCCGTTCTTCGACGAGGGGGTGTTCATCAACAAGGTCGCCCTGGACAGCACCTGTCCCATCTCGAAGGAGTGCGACTACAAGAAGAGCGCCGTCAAGGTCATCAAGGTCTGAGCCGCCAGGAGAACGCCATGAAACTGAAAATCGCCCTGTTCGCCGCGGCCGCCTGCGCGACCGTCGGCCTGCTCAACGCCGACCCGGTGGTGATCATCGACGACAGCCTGGGCCTGGCCCAGGTAAGCGTCTATGACGTGCCCGTGCCCCAGGTGTTCGAGTATCCGACGACGGACCCCAAGGAATCGGGGGTCCTGCCCCGCTATTGGGAGGATGCCCCACCCCAGGTGCCGCACCGCATCGACAAGTTCCTCCCGGTCAATGCCAAGCTGAACAAATGCCTGGAGTGCCACGAGGAGCCGGACAAGATCGGCAAGAAGGTCAAGGGCAAGCCCACGCCCATGTCCGAGACCCATTACGTGAAGGAGGGCGATGGGTTGGTGGTGGCCAACAAGCGCTACGTCTGTACCCTGTGCCACGCGCCCCAGGCCAACGTCAACGTCCTGGTGGACAACACCTTCAAGGGCGATTGAGCCCGCGTCGGACAGCGCCCGGAACGACGATGAAGACCCTGGATCAGCTGGCCCTCCAGGGGCCCTTGCCCAGCCCCGAGGGGACGGCCCTGGCCCTCCTGGAGCTTTGCCGCCGGGAGGAAGTCGGCCTGGCCGAGGTGGCACGGGTGGCCCAAACCGACCCCGCCCTGTCGGGCCGCCTGCTGCGCCAGGCCAACTCGGCCGCGCGCGGCGGCCGGCCGGTGGCCGCCGTTTCGGAGGCCATCCAGCATCTGGGCCTGGCCGCCGTGCGCCGCCTCGCCCTGGGGTTTTCGCTGCTGGACCGGCACGCGACGGGCGCCTGCGAGGGGTTCGACTACCCGGGTTTCTGGTCCCAAGGCCTGCTGATGGCCGTGGCGGCACAGGAACTGGGCGTTCTGACGCGCGCCGCCGCGCCGGACGAATTGTTCGTCTGCGGCCTGCTGGCCCGCATCGGCAGGCTGGGGCTGGCCACGGCCTACCCGGCCGAATACGCCGGGGTGCTGGCGCGGGCGGACAGCGTCGAAGCGGCGGCACCCCTCGAACAAGAGTGCCTGGGCGTGGACCACAACGAGCTGACCGCCGCCCTGCTGCTCGATTGGGGACTGCCCATGGCCCTGGCGGAGCCGGCCATGCACCACGAGCGGCCGGAAGCGGCCGGCTTCGAACCCGATTCCCGCGCCTGGCGGCTCACCCATCTGCTGCATCTGGCCGGCCGGATCGCCGACCTGGGCCTGGCCGACGCGCCGGCGCGCCCCGCCCGCGCCGAGGCCCTGGCCTACGCGGGCGGCTGCCTGGGCCTGGATGCCGAGATCCTGGGCGCAACGGTGGACCGGACGTTGCCCATCTGGCAGGAGTGGGGCCGTCTGCTGGACGTCCCTGTCGCCGAGCTGCCGTCCTTCGCCAACTCCGCCGCCGCGCCGGCCACCCACCCTTCTTCGCCGCCGGCCGCCGAAGGTACTGGTCTGCGGGTGCTGCTGGTGGACGGCAACGCCGCCTCGCGCCAGCCCCTGGAACGGTTGCTGGTCCGGGAGGGCGGGCACGAGGTGCTGACCGCGCCGACCTGCGCGCAGGCCCTGGCCCTGTCCGTGGAAGCCCAGCCGCATGTGGTGATCGTGGACCGCTTTCTCGGCGGCATGGACGGCCTGGAACTGTGCCGGACGCTGCGCGCGGCGGACTGGGGGCGCGCGCTGTACATCCTGGTGCTCACCAGCGTGGTGGCGGAAGGCGCCCTGAACGAAATCCTCGATGCCGGCGCCGACGACTACCTGCTTAAACCGGCCACGGCGCGCGACCTGCGCCTGCGTCTGCGCGCCGCGGCACGGCACGCCCTGCTGCTTGCCGAAGGCGCGCGGGACCGGGCGCGGCTGCGGCAGCTGGCGGCCGACCTGGCCATCGCCAACCACCGCCTGGAACACACCGCCCTCACCGACCCGCTCACCGAACTGCCCAACCGGCGGGCGGCCATGGAACTCCTGGAGCGGGCCTGGAGTACGGCCGACCGCGAAGGCCACGAACTGGCGGTCATGATGATCGACATCGACCGCTTCAAGGGCATCAACGACACCCACGGCCACGCGGCCGGCGATGCCGTGCTGCACGAGACCGCCCAGGCCCTGCGTGGCGCCATGCGCCGAGGGGACGGCGTCTGCCGGGTGGGGGGCGAGGAGTTTTTGGTGGTTTGCCCCCGCACCGGCCTCAAGACCGCCCTGCCCCTCGCGGATCGTCTGCGCCGCGCCGTGCGCGCGCTGGCCATCGAGACGGCCGGTAAGACCCTGCGCACCAGCGTCAGCATCGGGGTGGCGGAGCGTGAGAAAAACCCGGCCGGCATGGAGGCGCTGATCACCGCCGCCGACCATGCCCTGTTCGCGGCCAAACAGGCCGGCCGCGACTGCATCTGCGCGCAGGCGCGCGGCAAGCTGCATTGCGGCGCCGCTCCGGTCGCGGCTCATGAATCGACACGGCATGTGCTGTGAACACCGGCCTCTGGGCGACACCTCCACCATCCGTGTCCGGGGGCGATTCGTGTTCTCCTGCCAGTCCGCCTTTCGCGCCGCCTGCGACAAGGCCCTGGCGCGCGCCGAGACGCGTGCCATCCACATCGACCTGAGCCAGGTGGAGTATCTGGACAGTTCGGCCCTGGGCATGCTGCTGCTGCTGAAGGAAAAGGCGACCCCGCTGGGCAAGCGCGCATCCTGGGCGCCCGCGGCATAGCCATGCAGGTGCTCGAAGTCGCCCATTTCCACCGGTTCTTCGAGATCATGCCAGCGTCGCAGAGACTTGGGTGTGGCTGACCGAAGCCCGCATGCTGCTCCGCCGATTGACTACTTGATTTTGTAAACACCCGCTGTGAGGGTGTTTACAAAAAAATGCCGCCCACCGAAAGAATCGTCATTCCCGCGCCGGCGGGAATCCAGGATTTCAATGGGTTATCAAGCACTGGATCCCCGCTTTCGCGGGGATGACACCCGGTTTTGTGGCCGTTCTGGAAATATTCACAGACGCTGAGCCGCCCCCGCGCGCGCCGACGGCACGCGCGCCCATTCCCAAGA
This sequence comes from Thiobacillus sp. UBA3361, assembly GCA_002360535.1. Lineage (GTDB taxonomy): Bacteria > Pseudomonadota > Gammaproteobacteria > Burkholderiales > Thiobacillaceae > UBA3361. Next base: position 14,779 of record DEQR01000072.1, on the reverse strand, counting down.
CGGCAAACCGCGCGCCCCGTCGGGTCTCAAATCTCCCCTCGCCTCGCCGATAACCATCACGACAATCCGAATTCGCGGGAGCCTTTCCATGACCAAGCACCTCAGCCTCGCCGGCCGACTCTGGCTGGTGTCCATCCTGTCCCTGGGCCTGTTCACCGCCACCGTGGTGGCGGGCTGGCTGGGCCTCGGCGCATCCCGCGACGCCCTGAAGACGGTCTATCTGGATCGAGCGCTGCCGATGCACGACCTGGCCCTGATCCAGAGACACATCGACGCCAACTATGCCCATGTGCTGACCGCCTTCCAGCATGACCCCGCCGGCCCCTTGAACCACGTGCATGATCACAAGGTCAGCCTGCATACCGACGCCATCCGCGCCACCAAGGCGGACATCGACGCCCTTTGGGCCGCTTACATGCAGACCTACCTCACCGAGGAGGAAAAGCTTCTGGCCGCCGATTTCGCCGTCAAGCGCCGGGTCTGGGTGGATCGCATCATGCGGGCGGTGGCGGCCGTGGAGGGGGCGACTACGGCGCCGGGGTGATGGCCGACTTCCTGCGCGCCGGGCGCGAGGAACGGGTGGCCGCCTCGAACGCCCTCGCCGCCCTGATCCGTCTGCAGGCGGATGTGGCCCGCGCCGAATTCGAGGCCGCCGAGACGCGCTACGCCAACAACCGTCTGCTCTTTGCCGGCCTCCTGATCATCGGGCTGGTGGGGGTGCTGGGCAGCACCTGGTTCACCCTGCGGCGCATCGGCGCCAGCCTGCGGGCGGCCAGCGCGGCCACGGCGGCCATGGCCGGGGGCGACCTGATCCACCCCGTGCCGGACATGGGCGGGGATGAACTGGGCCGCATGCTGCGGGAACTGGCCACCATGCAGGGGGGACTGCGCCAACTCATTGGCGCCATCCGCGGCCACGTGGGCGACCTGGACCAGTCCGCCCGCGAACTGGCAGACGCCGCCGGACGCGCCGCCCAGGCCGGCGCGGAACAGTCCGAGGCCGCCTCGGGCATGGCCGCCTCGGTGGAGCAGCTCTCGGTCTCCATCGACCAGGTGGAGGAATACGCCCGCGAGGCGCGCGACACCACCGCCCGATCCGGCGCCCAGTCCGAGGAAAGCGGCCGCGTCATCCACGCCGCCGCCGGGGAAATGACGCGCATCGCCGAGGCGGTCAACGACACGGCCACCAGCATCCGCGAGCTGGAAGGCATCACCGGCCAGATCTCCGGCATCATCGACGTCATCCGCGACATCGCCGACCAGACCAACCTGCTGGCCCTGAACGCCGCCATCGAAGCGGCCCGCGCCGGCGAACAGGGGCGCGGTTTTGCCGTGGTGGCCGACGAGGTGCGCAAACTGGCCGAGCGGACCAGCCGCTCCACGAACGAGATCGCCAACATGATCGGCCGCATTCAGCAAGGTACCCGCCAGGCCGTGCAGGCCATGGAGACGGGTGTGGGGCGGGTCGATGAAGGCGTGGGACTGACGCGCCGGGCCGGCGATACCGTAGGTGGCATCCGTACCGGCGCGGAACACGTGACCCGGGCGGTGGACGACATCAACCACGCCTTGCGGGAACAGGCCGTGGCAGCACGGGACATCGCCCAGAAGATGGAACACATCGCCCAGGGCGCCGAGGAAAACGGCGCCACCGCCAGCCAGGCCGCGGCTGCCGCGAGGCACCTTCAGAATCTGGCGGGCCAGTTGCGCGGCCTGACCGACCGGTTTCGCCTGTAACCGCTCCTCGGGACGGAAACGGCCGCGGCTGAATGCCCGCGCCGCGGCCGGTTTCGCTGACAGCGCCGCGCGCTCGCGCCCTGGGTATTACCCGACTTGCATGGTCGGGAATATGGCCTAGATTGAAAACCCCTTCCCCGATTCAGGAGCGAGCCATGAGCGAATCCATCCAGATCACTATCGACCGTGATGTTTACGACCGGCTGCAACTGCTGATGGTCCCCCCGCTCAGCGACGCGAACGCGGTCATCCGGTCCCTGCTCATCCAGGATGGCCGCGCCAGCCCGGCCGCCATCGAGGTGCGGGCGTCGAAGGAGCATTATGACTATGCTCAGGAGTTGGAACGGGCCCGCGCGGGGGTCTATGAGTGTGGCGGCTGCACCTGACCCGCGGCGCTGGTTTGGCCACCGGCCCGACCGGGGTGGGTGACCCCGCTGTTCGGTGCCCGGGACGTGGACCACGGCCAGGCCCGGGCGTAAGCCTGGCGCAGGCCTTCAGCCGCGCACGTCGCTGGCCAGCAGGGCCTCCAGCCGGTCCAGCCGCTCGAAGTGGAAACCGTCCTCGTCGATGTTCAGCCATCCCTCCCGCCGCCAGTCCGACAGGACCCGAGCCACGGTTTCGAAGCGGTTGTCAACGATGGCGCCGATTTGCTCCAGCGTCAGCCGGAAGGGCAGGCGCCTGCCTCCGTCCGGCATCGCCACGCCATACCGTTTGACCAGCATGTCCATCAGCCTGGCCACGCGGCGCGCCACGGTGCCGGCGCTGACGATGTCGATCTTGCGGATGAAGGCCTCGGTGAAACGGCCGATTTCCTCCAGCAGGGGCTCGGTCATGCCCGGGTCTTCCCGGGCCATCTCCACGATGGCCCGTGTGTCGAGCTGGATGACCATCATGCCCTCGTTCAGGGCGCGGGCATCGGTGGGATAGCGCATACCGGCCCAGATGGCAAAAAGCCCCATGGAATCGCCGGGGCCGTAGAAGCCGTACGTGCGATCCAGGCCGTCGCGCACCACCCGGGAGGTGATGGCCAGTCCCTCCTCGATGAACAGGACGCGGCGATTCGGCTCGTCCTGCCGCCAGATCAATTCCCCGGCATGATAGGCCCGCTGCCGCGCCGATCCGGCCAGGGCGAGCAATGCCGTCTTCGGCAGCGCAGCGAACAGGGCGAAACGCCGCAGGCGAGCGGCCAGCTCCTCGGGCTGGGGCTGGCCGATGGTCAGGGTCGAGGGCCACCGACGCCGGACATACTTGCGGCGTGGCGCGGACGGGGTGGGTGCGCCGGCGGTCATGGCGGTCGTAAACGAAGGGCGATCGGCGGGAAGCCGCTCAGCACTCCACCATGCCGTCGCGAGCAGCGGCGATGGCTTCGCAGCCGCCCAGGCGCTGAAAGTGGGTGGGTTCGGGCACGGGCTCCTCCTTCAGTGGGATGGGATACGGGCCGGGGCCGCGCCGGCGGTGGCACGCATCCCGTCCTCAATGAGCGGTTTGTATCAAGTGGCGCGGCTGGAATACTTGATTCTTGTCAATCCAGTTCGTCGGCTCCGGCAGCCGTGGGCCAACGGAGGCTACGGTTCCATGCCCGGGCTGGGATCAGAGGGGGCAAGGGCGCATGCCCGCCACGCCCGGATCGAGGTTCGGGTCCAGACGGGCGCGGGCGCCCATGGCGCCGCGGCGCAGTTCCACCTTCACCACACAGCCCCTCACACCGCCCGAAGATAGTCCGCCATGGGTACGGGCCGGCCGACGCCGTAGCCCTGGGCATAGTCGATGCCCATTTCCCGCAGGGCGTCGAGGATGGCGTCGTTCTCAGCGTATTCGGCGATGGTGGCGATGCCGATGGCCTGCCCCACACCGTGTATGGCCTGCACCGTGGCGCGGGCCACGGGGCTTTCGGTCATGGCGCGCACGAAGCCGCCGTCGATCTTCAGGTAGTCCACCGGCAGGCTCTTGAGGTACATGAACGGGGACAGGCCGCTGCCGAAGTCGTCCAGAGCGAAGCGGAAGCCCTCGGCGCGCAGCTTGCGGATCAGGCTGCCGGCCTGCTCCAGGTTGGCCACCGCCGCTGTCTCGGTGATTTCCAGACAGACCCGGCTGGGCGGGATGCCGTGTTCGGCGAACTGCCCGCGCAGGAAGGCTTCGAAATCCGCATCGCCCAGAGAGGCGCCGGAGACGTTGAGGCCGCAGATCCCGGGGCGATCCCCGACCCCGGCAGCCTGCCGCAGGGCCAACTCGGCCAGGGCGCGGCGGATCACCCAGCGGTCGATGGCGGGCATCAGGTCGTAGCGCTCCGCGGCCGGGATGAAGTCGCCGGGCGGCACGATGCGCCCGTCCTCGTCCTTCAGGCGTAGCAGGATCTCGAAATGCGGCATCCCGCCGCGCAATGGAACGATGGGCTGGCAATACAGCACGAAGCGGTCTTCTTCCAGGGCGCGGGTCAGGCGTGCGATCCATTGCATCTCGCCATGCCGGCGCGCCATGTCCAGGTCGCCCGCCGCATAGACCTGGACGCGGTTGCGGCCCTTCTGCCTGGCCGCGTTGCAGGCTGCGTCCGCCTGGGCGAGCAGGTCGGCGGGGGTGGGGCTGTCCGGACCGATGGGCACCAGGCCGATGCTGGCGTGCAGGTCGAAGCTCTTGCCGTCCCACTCGAAGCGCAGCTGGCCGATGGCCTCCCGCACCTGTTCGGCGAGCACGGCGGCGCGTTCCTCCGGGCAATTGGCCAGGAGCAGGCCGAACTCGTCGCCGCCCAGGCGGGCGAGGATGTCGCTCTCGCGCACCCGGCCGCCGAGGCGGCCGGCCACCTGCCTGAGCAGTTGGTCGCCGGCGCCATGGCCGCAGGTGTCGTTCACCACCCTGAACTGATCCAGGTCCACATAGCACAGGGCGTGGCGTTCGCCATGCTCGCGCGAGCGCACGCGGAACTCGCACAGGCGGCGTTCGAACTCGGCGCGGTTGATGAGCCCCGTCACCGGGTCGTGGGAGGCGTGGTAGCCGAGCAGATGGGGGCCGTAGCGCGATTGCAGCACGTCGTAGAACACCAGCACGCCGCCTACCACGCGATGCTCGCGGTCGCGGATGGGCGCGGCGCTGTCCTCGATGGCATATTCGCGACAGCCACGCGAGAGCAGGACGGTGTTGCTGGCCAGTCCCACCACGCGGTTCTCGGCCAGGCAAATCTCGATGGGGCTGGGCTGGGGCTGACGGGAATGGCCGTTGACGATGCGGAACACCTCCGCCAGGGACCGGCCGCGCGCCTCGGCGGTCTTCCAGCCGGTCATCTCCTCCGCCACGGGGTTGAGATAGTCCACGCGCGCCTCGGCGTCCGTGGTGATGACAGCGTCGCCGATGGAGTGCAGGGTCACCTCGGCCAGTTCCTTCTGGCGGAACAGGGCGTTGGCGGTGCGGCGCACCCAGATCAGGCCCAGCAGGCTCAGACCCGCGGCCAGCAGGACGATCAGCAGATACCAGAAGAGGGTGAGGCGGCTGGCCGCCATGGTTGCCTTGGCCTCTTCGTCCGCCACCCGGCTGACCGCGGCGGCCACGGCCAGCAGGCTGTCGATGCCGCGGGTGGCCTGGCGCATCCATTCGCCGGCGTCGAGCGGGTATTCGCCGCTGCCCGCCGCGGCCTAGACCTCGTTGCGGCTGATTTCGTAATCGTTCAGAAAGCCCCGTTCGAGGCCATCGATGGCGGCAACGATGCGCGCGTCGGTCCGGCGCATCTGGCGCATCTCGCGCAATTGGTGGAGTGCGTGTTCCACCACGCCGCGCAGGGCGGCCAGCTCCTCGCGCAGCTCCAACGGCAGGGGGCGGCGCATGGCCACGTGCCAGGCCAGGATGCCGCGCTCCCGGCCGGCGTACTCGCTGGCCATCCACACCCAGCGCTTGAGGGCCAGGTTGAGCTGTGCCACCCGCTGCGTCGTATCCGCCGGCAGGAAGGCCGACTCCTGCAACAGCACGGCCTGGTCGATGAAGCGGGTGACGGTGCGGATCCAGTTCTGGGGGTCCAGGGTGCAGGGCCGGCCGCCCAGGCAGGCGCCGGCGTCGGTCCTGGCCTGGAGCACGCCGGCATGGGCCGTTTTGGCTGCCGCGAGCTTTTCCACGAATTCGGCGCCCATGGGCTGCCGGTTCGCCAGGGCACCGGCGAGGTCCATGGCCCGTTGCCAGTGTGCCTCGCCCTGGCCGCGCAGATCGGCGATGCGCTCGGCCTGAGTGGCATGCGGACGAAGGACATCGCCCAGGGCCGCCGCGGTCAGGCCCCGTTCCAGGGCATGCAGACCGGTGGCCTGGATGAGGGAATCGGTCAGGGCGTTGGCCAGGGAGACATCCTGCGCCGCGCGATGGTCCCGCCAGGCGTGCTAGGCCGCGCCGCCGGACAAGGCCAGGACGAAGCCCGTCAGCACGACGATGGTGGAATTGATGATGCGCCGTGAATTCAAAACCGCCACCAAGCCTTCTCGCTTTACGGCCACGCCGGCGATCAGCCTGCCCGGATGGCCGACATGCGGATGGCGATGCTCACCGCATCGCTATCCTGACACGGGATCGGAGCGAGGTTTATCGGCGCAATTCCGCGGTCGGACGCGCGTCGCCTGCCCACTCCGACAGATCATTTCTTGTTGCCGTCCGGATCATGGCATGATCTCCACGTATTCGTACACCTCGTTGTCCACCAGGCGGCGGCGCACCGGCACGGTGAGCTTGGCGAACCAGGCCTGGGGGTCGTGGCGGTCGATCTCGCGACCCATGAAGCGGATCAGCCCGCAGATGGGCTCCACCACATTGGCGCGGTAGCGCAGGTCGTTCTTCACATAGCCCAGATAGAGGTTCCTCATGCAGTTGCGACGGCACCAGGAGAAGGCCTCGCACTGCTCGCAGGGCATGTCCGGCGTCGGCTGCAAAGGGCTTTTCTTCAGCCAGTTGCCCTGGATCTCCCCCATCTTCATGTGGTGGGCGTACATCATGTCCGGGCAGGGGTAGATCTCGCCGTTGGGCATGACGTTGATGAGGTGGCTGGACACCCGGCACTGGGTGAGTCCGGCATAAAGCTCCCGGCCGCGGTTGGGCAGCAGTTTGTTGCGCACCATGCCCATCACCGGGATCAGCGGATAGAGCGTGTCGATGGCGGCGAAGAACTTGTCGATCAGCTTGACCAGCACGGCGCGGCGTTTCTCCACCGAGTCGCCGGCATACATCTCGTCGGCCACGAACTGCCAGTAGAGATAGTCAACGGCCTCCAGGGCAGAGGCCAGTTCGTCCAGTTCCTCGAAGCTGGTGTCCGGGTTGCCCCAGGTGACCCGGGCGGTGATGCTGCCGCCCACCTTGTGGTGCACCTGGTCCAGGTTGCGGATCACCTGGCGCCAGATGCCGCGGCCGCGGTAACCGTCGGTGGTGGCCTCGCCGCCGTCGATGGACACCGGGATGTTGGACAGCCTGGCCAGCATCCAGTCCGGCAGGTCGTCCAACAGGGTGCCGTTGGTCTGGAGCTGGAAGCGGAACTCTGGGAAGCGGCGCATCACCGCTTCCATCATGTCGCGGTTCAGGGTGGGCTCGCCGCCGTAGAAGGTGACATAGACCTCCTTGTCCTTGAGGTGCCGGTCCACGAAGGCGGCCAGTTGGCCGATGTCGTACTTCAGTTCGGTCTGGGAGCCCAGCACGTCGCCCACGCCCAGCGAACAGTAGGTGCATTTGAGATTGCACTTCAGGGTGGTCAACAGTTGCAGTTCCACCCGGCCGCCGGCGATGGGGTCGGGGTCGGAGGAGGGGGCAAGGGACGGCTCGGCGGCTGGAATGAAATCCAGGCTATGGGTGGTCATGGGTCGCTCCCGCTTGACGATGGCTGGAAAGGGCGGCGGCGGCGCGTGGGCGCCGGCGGGCCGGGATCGGTCAGCGTGGTTGAGCGGGAGGGCCGTGCTTGGGCAGGGCGATGATGCCGAACGCGGCCAGCCGCCGGCCGTCTCCGGCGCGAAGCAGGGTGTGGCGCGTTTCATCGGCCGGGCATCAGAGGACGTAAATCTCCGCCACGTCGGTCCCCGCCAGGCGGTCCAGATAGCGGGCGCGGTAGTAGTGGCGCTTGTGGGTGGCGTCGTCGGTGAAGGCGGCGCGGTCGTGCAGGACGTTGTTGCTCACCAGGCCCATGCCGGACTCCAGCCGGCCCCGGTAAACGTAGGGCGAATCGCCGTCCAGGATGTCTCGCAGGTAGGTCAGCGCCTCGCGGGTGAGGGGGTCGTCGGCCCAGATGACGTTGTTGACGCGGATGGTGTAGCGCATGTGCAGGTTGCCGGCCGGGGTAATGCCGAACACCGGGCCGGCCTCCTCGCGCCGGGCCACCGTGCCGCCCTCGTCGATGCGCGCCGGGATGGTCATGGCCTGGGGCGCCATGAGCGCGCGGATGTAGTCCGGGTTCTTGTCCCGCAGCAGGATGTAGGCGATCTCGTGATCCATCAGCGCGTTCTCGCCGCCCTGGGCGGCCTGCCGCACCACGTGCAGGTTGAGGGCGTGGATCTGACGCTCGGCGGTGTTGTAGTAGCCGTCGGTGTGCCAGTGGATGGCCCGGTTGGTGTAGGGGATGTAGTGCTGGCGCACCCCTTCGTCGCGGACGGTGAGGGAGGTCAGGCCAGTGTCGTCGGCCAGCCAGTTGCGGTCGATGTGGGCGAGGCCGAAGCGGCGCGCCAGGGCCAGGGGGATTTCCGGGTCGGGGTCGTCGCCGGTCTTGCCGGCATAGAGCGCCATGTTGGCCTTGCGGCAGCGCGCCAGCAGCGCGGCATGCTCGTGCTCGGTCAGCGCACGGGGGTCGCCGATCTCCACTACCAGGTCGCCCAGGGACTTCGGGTAGTTTTCCAGCTTCGCGTCGCGCCAGCGCCGGTACGACGCTTCGTCTTCGGGGCTGAACGGGGTGGAAACGGGATCGAACTGCCGTTGGGGCTGGATCATGGGCTGACTCCGGTGGTATTCGAAAATGCGTGCGGGGAGGGACGGCGTGGGACTCTAGTCTGCGGGACGGGCGCCGTACTTGACCAAAGGCAATCCGCGAGGGGGAATGGGCACGAAGGGAAGCGCCGCCGGCGGCACCCAGCCGCGGTCCATGTCCACCACCTCGAAGCGCGGGCCCGCGCCTATGAACAGGGCGCGGCGTGGCAACAGATTGTCGGCTCTGTAAAATCCGCCCATCGCCGGGACACCCCCGGATTCACCCCAGGAACCCCACCATGCACAACCTGTTCGACACCCGCCAAAGCTTCGATGCCGGCAACGGCAAGACCGGCACCCTGTACTCCCTGCCCCAGCTGGAAAAGGCCGGTATCGGCCGGATCGGCAAGCTGCCGGTTTCCATCCGCATCGTGCTGGAAAGCGTGCTGCGCAACTTCGACGGGAAGAAGATCACCGAGCAGCACGTGCGCCAGCTGGCGGGCTGGCAGCCGAACGCGCAGCGCACCGAGGAGATCCCCTTCGTGGTGGCGCGCATCCTGCTCCAGGACTTCACCGGCGTGCCCCTGCTGGCGGACCTGGCCGCCATGCGCTCGGCCGCCGCCCGGGCCGGCAAGGACCCGGCCAAGGTGGAACCCCTGGCACCTGTCGAGCTGGTGGTCGATCACTCGGTGCAGGTGGACGTGTTCGGCCAGCCCGATGCCCTGCGCCGCAACATGGAAATCGAATTCGAGCGCAACCTCGAACGCTACCAGTTCATGAAGTGGGGTATGCAGGCGTTTGACACCTTCAAGGTCGTGCCCCCCGGCGTGGGCATCGTCCACCAAGTGAACATGGAATACCTGGCCCGCGGCGTAATGGAGAAGGAGGTTGGCAACACCAGCGTCTATTACCCGGACAGCCTGGTGGGCACCGACAGTCACACCACCATGATCAACGGCCTGGGCGTGGTCGGTTGGGGCGTGGGCGGCATCGAGGCCGAGGCCGGCATGCTGGGCCAGCCGGTCTATTTCCTGACCCCGGACGTGGTCGGCGTGCACCTCACCGGCCGGCCCGCGCCGGGCGTGACCGCCACCGACGTGGTGCTGACCCTCACCGAGATGCTGCGCCGCGCGAAGGTGGTGGGCAAGTTCGTGGAATTCTTCGGCGAAGGCGCCCAGGCCCTGCCGGTCACCGATCGCGCCACCATCGCCAACATGGCCCCGGAATACGGCGCCACCATGGGTTTCTTCCCGGTCGATGAGGCCACCTGCCAGTACTACCTGGCCACCGGCCGCAAGGGTGCGCAGGTGGACGCCCTGCGCGCCTATTTCAAGGCCCAGGGCCTGTTCGGTATCCCCGCCGACGGCGACATCGACTACAGCCAGGTGCTGAGCCTGGACCTGTCCGCGGTGAAGCCCTCCGTGGCCGGTCCCAAGCGGCCCCAGGACCGCATCAACCTGTACGCCCTCAAGGAAAGCTTCGAAACCCTGTTCAGCTTGCCCAAGGACCAGGGCGGCTACGGCAAACAGGAATCGGAACTCAAGGATCAGGGTACCGGTTTGGGCCATGGCGACGTGGTCATCGCCGCCATCACCTCCTGCACCAACACCTCCAACCCCGGCGTCATGCTGGCCGCCGGCCTGCTGGCCAAGAAGGCGGTGGAAAAGGGCATGTACACGCCGGCCCATGTAAAAACCAGCATGGGCCCGGGCTCGCGCGCCGTGACCGAGTATCTCAAGGCCGCCGGCCTGCTGCCCTACCTGGAGCAGCTCGGCTTCGGCGTGGTGGGGTACGGTTGCACCACCTGCATCGGCAACTCTGGCCCCCTGCCCGAGGCCATCGAGAAACAGATCCTCGACAAGGACCTGGTGGCCTGCTCGGTCCTGTCCGGCAACCGCAACTTCGAGGCGCGCGTGCACCAGAACGTGAAGGCCAACTTCCTGATGAGCCCACCGCTGGTGGTGGCCTTCGCCCTGGCCGGACGGGTGACCGTCAACATGGACCGGGAGCCGCTGGGTCAGGGCAAGGACGGGCCGGTCTATCTGAAGGACATCTGGCCCAGCCACGAGGAAGTGGCCGCCCTGCTGCCCCATGCCGCCGACGCCGCCGCCTACGCCATCTACGGCGACGTGGGCGCCGACAACCCGCTGTGGGATGCGGTCCCGGCCCCCGCCGGCCAGGTCTATGACTGGGATGGTGCCTCCACCTACATCCAGGAGCCGCCCTTCTTCAAGCAGACGGCCAAACCCGATGCCGCGATCCGCGGTGCCCGGGCGCTGGCCATCTTCGGCGACTCGGTGACCACCGACCACATTTCTCCGGCCGGCGGTATCAAGCCCGCCGCGCCCGCCGGCAAGTACCTGGTCGAGCACGGCGTGGACCAGAAGGATTTCAACAGCTACGGCGCCCGCCGCGGCAACCACGAGGTGATGATGCGCGGCACCTTTGCCAATGTGCGCATCAAGAACCTGATGGTCCCCGGCAGTGAAGGCGGCGTGACCCTCCACGACGGCGAGCAGATGTCCATCTATGACGCTGCCATACGCTACCAGGCCGAAGGCGTGCCCCTGATGGTGTTCGCGGGCGAGGAATACGGCACCGGCTCCAGCCGCGACTGGGCCGCCAAGGGCACGCAGCTGCTGGGGGTGAAGGCGGTGGTGGCCAAGAGCTTCGAGCGCATCCACCGTTCCAACCTGGCCGGCATGGGTGTGCTGCCCTTGCAGTTCAAGGAAGGCATGGACGCTGCCGCACTGGGCCTGACGGGATCGGAAACTTTCGACCTGATGGGCCTGGAAAGCAGCATCACCCCGCGCCAGGAGTTGACCCTGGTCATCCACCGGACAGATGGCGGCAGTCAGAATGTAGCCCTGCAACTGCGTCTGGATACCCCCATCGAAATCGAATACTTCCAATCGGGAGGCATCCTGCCCTACGTGTTGACCGGATTGCTGGCCTGAGGCAGGGACCGGCGAGCCCGCGACTTTTTTCTGAGAGAGGAGAATTACATGAACCCGACCCGTTTCCTGTCCGCCCTGTTGCTGTGCCTCGCCTTGCCCGCCTGGGCGGAACAGCCGGTCTATTACACGCCCACCCTGCCGCCGGTCGCCGTGCCCAGCCCGGCAGGCGTCAACCCCTTCCTGCAGTACGCGCCGCCGCCCACCTTCGGCGTCAATCCGTTATTGTTCCTCGTGCCCGCGGCGCCCCAACCGGCGGCCCCGGCCAAGCCCTACACCATGCGCCGGGCGGTCACCCAGCAGGAAAAGATTCAGCTCATGCAGATGGCCCTGCCCATGATGACCTCGATTTTCCGCATGGGCATGGCGGACTCCATGAACTATTTCGCCCGCAAGTACAAGGCCAAGCCGGGACTGACCTTCCAGGACGTGAAGGATTCCCTGTTCCTGCGCGCCAACCAGCGCAACGTCAAGTTCGTGGGCGAGAACATGATGTGGAAGGACTTCCATGCCGTGCTCAACGACAAGGAGGCCCCGCGCATCGAGGTCTTCTCCTTCTGCGACATCGCGGTAGCCAAGGAGCTGCTCAAACTCAGTCCCGAGTTCGTGGTCTTTCTGCCCTGCCGGGTGGTAGTCATGGAAGACGGCAACAAGGACATCTGGGTGCTGATGCTGGACTGGAGCCTGGATTGGGTGAAGGGCTTCGAGAACCAGTTGGGCATCAGCCCCGAACTGCTCAAGGGTGCCATCGACCTGAACGAGCGCATGGACGATATGTTGCGGGCGGCCGCCAACGGCGAGCTGTGATTCGACCAATGAGGCGGATGCGCAGACCGCATCCGCCCGTGCCCGGCGCGGTGACCCAGTGTCCGCTGGGTGATTCTCCTGAATGAAAATTCCCTGTACAGTTAGCCACCGTCATTGACAAAACAAACAATTAGTGAATCCGCAATTGCTTATCTACGCGGATCGCCCTCGTTGCAACCCCCTCGGGATCGATTACACAAGGAAGGAGTGAGACATGAAACTTGTTCTGGGATTGATCGGTGGCATTCTGATCACGGCCATCGCGGGCTATCTGATGATGCCCAGCATGATGTTCACCGAGCGGGCCAGTCCCTTCGGCATGGAAGAGACCATCGCCCGCATCCAGCACAACATCGAGGACAACCCGGAACTGAAGGCCAAGGGCTGGGCCCTGTCCGGCCTGCGCAACCCGGCCCGCGCCGTACAGACCGACGGCGGTAACGTGCTGCCGGTGCAGATGATCGAGGTGTGCAGCACCAAGTACTCCAAGCCCATCCTCAAGGAGGACACGGTGCGCTTTCTGTCCATTCTCATGCCCTGCAAGATCTCCGTGTACAAGAAGCAGGACGGCAAGGTCTATATCGGCACCATGAACGCCGGCCTGATGGGCAAGATGTTCGGCCCCATGGTGGGTGACGTGATGGGCCAGGTCGCCGCAGACCAGAAGCTGTTCCTGGTCATGGACCCCAACAAGCCCGCGCCCGAGATGATTCTGCCCAAGGCCGCTCCGGCGGCGGGCGGCGCAGGCGGCGGTGCCGGCGGCGGCTGCTGAATACACGCCAGACCTACAACCAGTTGTGAGGAGACCACCATGTCATTAGCCATGCGCATCCTGCGTCTGGCGACGGCAGCAGGCGCCGCCTTGGCGTTCGCAGCCGCCCATGCCAGCACCGACCCCGCAGCGGCGGCCGCTCCGGCCAAACCCGAAACGGCACAGACCTTGGCGCCGGGCGCCCATTCCTACGCGCCGCTGAACGGGGATGAGGCCAGGAAATCCGCCTCCACCGCCGATCACAGCAAGTTCAAGGCCCTCCAGCAGGCGTTCAAGAGCGGTCCGGAAGTCACCAAGGCCTGCCTGACCTGCCACACCGAGGCCGCCAAGCAGGTGCAGGGCACCCAGCATTGGACCTGGGAATTCATGAACCCCAAGACCAGCCAGCGCCTGGGCAAACAGCACGTGATCAACAACTTCTGCACGGCGGTGCCCTCCAACTACGAGTTCTGCACCGCCTGCCACGTGGGCTACGGCTGGAAGGACCAGAATTTCGACTTCGCCGCCCAGGAAAACGTCGATTGCCTGGTCTGCCACGACTCCACCGGCACCTACCGCAAGCTGCCCGGCTTTGCCGGCCATCCCGTCTATCAGGACACCGAGTTCCCGCCCAAATCCGGCAAGATCGTCAAGGCGGTCAACCTCATGGAGGTAGCCCAGAAGGTGGGCAAGACCGGCCGCGCCAACTGCGGCGCCTGCCACTTCTACGGCGGCGGCGGCGATGCGGTGAAACACGGCGACATCGACAGCTCGCTGAAGGCGCCGGGCAAGTACCTGGACGTGCACATGGCCAAGGACGGCCTCAACTTCAGCTGCGGCGACTGTCACAAGACCACCGGACACGCCGTGCCGGGCAGCCGCTACAACCCCACCGCCAGCGACACGGGCAAGCACATGCGCGGCAAGGAGGAAGGCAACCCCGCCTCCTGCCAGGCCTGCCACGGCGGCGCGCCGCACAAGCACGAGGCCCGGCTCAACACCCACGCCCAGAAGATCGCCTGCCAGACCTGCCACATCCCCGAATTCGCCCGCGGCGGCAAGCCCACCAAGATGCTCTGGGACTGGTCCACCGCCGGCAAGCTGAAGGACGGCAAGCCGTTCAAGCTGAAGGACAGCGGCGGCCACGACGCCTACGACAGCAAGAAGGGCGACTTCAAATACGAGACCAACGTCATCCCCGAGTACATCTGGTTCAACGGACAGGTGGATTACACCCTGCGCGAGACCAAGCTGGACCCGGCCCAGGTGGTGCACATCAACAAGTTCAACGGCAGCCCCGACGACGGCAAGTCGAAGATCTGGCCCATCAAGCTGTTCAAGGGCAAGCAGCCCTATGACACGGGCAACAACCAACTGGTGGTGTTCCACACCTACGGCAAGGACGACAGCGCCTTCTGGTCCAATTTCAACTGGGACAAGGCGCTGGAGTTCGGCATGAAGGAGATCGGCGCCGAATACAGCGGCAAGTTCGCCTTCGTCGAAACCGACATGGCCTGGCCCATCACCCACATGGTGGCCCCCAAGGAAGACGCCTTGGCCTGCAAGCAATGCCACACCGCGCCCGGCCGCCTGGACCAGGTGCCGGGCATCTACATGCCGGGCCGGC
>DEQR01000025.1 GCA_002360535.1 Thiobacillus sp. UBA3361 | reverse complement strand
CGCAATACTTGCCTACGATTCATCATCTCTCTCTCCTCGCGATCACAGTCCGTAAATGAATTCGACCACCTTGTCCACTTCCGCCTCGGTCAGCACGCCGTGCTTGCCCATGGGCGGCATGAAAGTGCCGGGGTTGGTGGCGGTGGCATCCCAGATCTTGGCGCGCAGTTGGGCCTTGTCGGGGAAGCGGGCACTCATGGCGATCAACGGCGGGCCGCTGTTGCCCGGCTGCTCGGCATCGGGCATGGTGGGCATGGCGTGACAGGCCAGGCAGTTGCCCTTGGAACGGTTGTAGGCAATGTCCTTGCCCGTCTCTTCTTTCTTGGCATCGGCCGCGAAGGTGGCTGTGCTGACCAGCAGGGCGCTCAACAGAGCAGAACCCGCAAGCACGGAAACGATATTCCGCATCGAAGTCTCCTTCCTCTAGGTAGAAATGAATCTTGTTGCACCGCAGGTCTGGCGAGTCCGGGAGACAACTTTTCCTGAACCTTGCCGGGCGGAACGAAGGGCAGGATAGTGCAGAGCTGAAGCCCGGCCAACCCTAGACTTGGCCATTTAGTACGATAAATTTGCAGAAAGGTAAAGATTTACCAGGGGCGGTCGGCGAATGCCACTCACGTCCCGCAAGGGCCTATCGTTTGGCTTCCCGTTGCTCCCGCTGGCGCAGCTCGCGCAGCCGCGATTCGACGATGGACTGGGTGTAGAAGTCCCCACCGCCGGCCTTGAGGGCCAGCTGCAATTGCTCCATGGCGGCAGCCGGCAGGTCGCGCTGGAGATAGGACTCGGCCATGGCCAGGTGACCCTCCATGGGCTGCCCGGCGGCGAAACGCGCCTGGGCGAGCTGGGCATGCAGTTGCGCGTCCTCCGGCCAGGTCAGCAGGCCGTTCTGGAGGTGCGCGATGGCATCGCCGACCCGCCCGCCCCGCAGCAGGGCATCCGCGTAGGCATAGGCAAGGGGCTTGTAGGCGCTGAACCGGGTCTGCGCTTCGCGTAACCGGTCGATGGCCGGGCCGCCCCTGCCCTGCGCCAAGTCGATGCGCGCGCCCAGGGTCTCCACCAACGGCGAATCGGCCTTCCCCGCCAGGCGCCGGAATGCCGATTCCGCCCGCGCCGTACCCCCGGCCCGTAAGGCGGCATGGATCAGTCCGTACAAGGCCCCTTCGTCATCCGGACGATCCCGCTGCAAGGCGGAGAAGCGCTGCAACGCCAACTGCGGCTCGCCCTCCTCCGCCATCAGCTTGGCCCGCAGCAGGGTGTACTCCAGGCTGTCCTGATGCTGGCGGTACGGAAGGCCGGTAAGCCGGTGCTGCATGTCTGCCATGCGTTCATGGCTGAGGGGGTGGGTGCGCAGATAGGTGGGCGCGCTGTTGTCCTGGAAGCGGGACTGGGTCATGAGCCGTTCGAAGAAACTGGCCATGCCGGCGGGGTCATACCCCGACCGTTCCAGGTTCTGGAAGCCTACCCGATCGGCCTCCTTCTCGTTCTCGCGGGTGAAATCCAACTGCGACTGCACGCTCAGGGCCTGGGCGGTGGTCACCGCGGCCTGGGCCACCTCGGGATTGGATCGGGCAGCCAGGATGGCCACCGCCAGGGCCGCCAGGGTGGTCAGCCCGGAGCTTCGCTGGCTGTCCACCAGGCGGGCGATGTGGTTCTGGGTGACGTGGGCGATCTCGTGGGCGAGCACCCCGGCGAGTTCCGACTCGTTACGCGACGCCGTGAGCAGGCCGGTATGCACACCGATGAAGCCGCCGGGCAGGGCGAAGGCGTTGATGCTGGGGTCGCGGACGGCGAAGAACTCCAATTGCAGGTAGGGCTTGGCGCTGCTGGCCGCAAGGCGCTCGCCCAGGGTGTTCAGGTAATTGCCCAGTTCCGCGTCGGTCACGAAATCGCGGTGCTGGCGCATCTGCCGCATCACCTCCCGGCCGACCCGGACCTCCTCCAGTTCGCTCAGGGTGGTTCGGGCCGATTCCCCGAGATCGGGCAGATCGAGCGCCTGGGCAGGCAAAGACACCAGCAACCCCAGGCAGATGGCGCGCAGCATTTTCATGGGGCTATGATAGCCGGCCACGCCACTGGTTCCCCTCTGCTATGACTGCCTTTACACATTTCGATGAACAGGGACGCGCCATCATGGTCGATGTGGGCGAGAAAGCGGAGACCCGCCGCGTCGCGGTGGCGACAGGACGCATCACCATGCGGCCGGAAACCCTGGCCATGATCCAGGCCGGCACCACCAAGAAGGGCGACGTGCTGGGCGTGGCCAGGCTGGCGGGCATCATGGCCGCCAAGCGCACCGCGGAGCTGATTCCCCTGTGCCATCCCATCACCCTGACCCGCGTGAGTCTGGAGTTCGAAATCGTGCCCGACACCCCGGCCGTGACCTGCACCGCCACCGCCGAGACGGTCGGCCGCACCGGCGTGGAAATGGAGGCCCTCACCGCGGCCTCGGTCGCCCTGCTCACCATCTACGACATGTGCAAGGCGGTGGACCGGGGCATGGTGCTGGAACAGGTGCGCCTGACCGAGAAGCTGGGTGGCAAGTCCGGACATTGGAAAAATCCCTGACGGCTGTCGCGGGTGGCGGGGCTACCCTCCACCCTGGTTACAGGACGTCAATATCCTGATTATTAACAGATTTATTGCCTTTCCCCGGAAGCGTGCTAAACAACAACCAGCCCCCAGCCGGGCACTTGTGGCACTACGAGGAGAGACAACATGCTGGACATCAACAAACTGCTGAATGCGGAAAAACATGGCCCCCTGCGATGCCGAGTCCTACCTGCAGGACTTGGACACCTGGGATGAGAACCAGGCGCGCGAGATGGCCCGCCGGGAAGGCATCGAGTTGAGCGAGGCGCACATGGACGTGATCTGTCAGTTGCGCGACCAATACGACAATGCGGCCCGGCACCCAACGCGAGAAGCCTGCTGAAGTCGATGGAGTCGGCCTATCTGGACCAGGGCGGCCGAAAATACCTCTACAGCCTGTTCCCCCACGGTCCGGTGGCCCAGGGCTGCCGTCTGGCGGGACTGCCGACGCCGCCCGGTACAGCCGACGCATCGTTCGGCAGCGTGCACTGAACAACCGGGCGATGCCGCAAGGGGGCCGCGCGGCCCCCTTTCTATTTGATGCGGCCCATGCCGCGCATCACCGCGCAGGGATCGCCCTGCATGGGTGGCAACTTCTCCCCCTGGGCCTGGGCCCGCTCGTCCACCATGCGGTTGTGCTCATCCATGTAGGCACGGCATTCCGCGAAGGTGCGGAAACTTTGCATGCGTGCCACGTGGACCTTGCGCTCCTCGGGTTGCAGGTACTTGGCGCCGCGGATGTTGTCGCCGCCCGCATACCAGGGAAAAGCCAGGGCCGCGCCCGTCAGACCCATCATCAACACCACCAGCAAACCCCGCATAGGCACCCCCGAAAATGAAAAAACCCCGACCGGGGCCGGGGTGAGTGTAGGTGTTGGCCGCAGATCTGGCCAGCCGTGCGTGTCCTGGTCAGACGCAGCCGGTAGGCTTGGGCGTGCCGGCATAGCGGCCGGCCTGCTTGGCGGGGCCGAAGGGAAACAAATCGAAGAGGAATTTCTTTTCGCCCCATTCGTCGCCGAACTCTTCCTTAAGCGCTTTCTGCAGGATGCGCAGGTTGGGCGCGGTGCCGTACTCGTTGAAATAGTCCCGCATGTAATTGATGATCTTCCAGTGGTTTTCCGCCAAGGGCAGCTTGTCCTGAGCAGCCAGTACCTCCGCCACCTCGGGCGACCAGTCTTCCAGGTTTACCAGATACCCTTCCGGGTCGGTTTCCACGGTACGGCCGTTGATTTCGATTTCCATGTTCGTTTCCTTTCTTCAGCAGTTTGATAACAACGATTCGATTGAGGCGAATCCTATCTATTCCTGAGTTTAATTGTCAAGTATTAAGCCATTGATTTACAGGATATTCAGGTCCTGGATTGTCCTTTAAGCCGGGTAGGCCTAGAATCCGTGCCCGGCAAGGTGCCCAAGGGACGTTCGTCCAAGGGTTAAACGGGAAACAGGTGCGCGGTGCCACCGCAACGCCTGTGCTGCCCCCGCAACGGTAAGCAAGCGCGGGCGCGCCATCACGCCACTGGGGAAACCCGGGAAGGCGGCGCGCCAAATCTTGCGAGCCCGGATACCGGCCTGCCGCAATCACGAAGCCGCGGGTGGCGGTCGCCGGGAAAGCCAACCATTCCTTTTCCCTCGGCTTCGCATTTCATGCACACGCAAGCGGTGGGCTTGCGGGAAAAGGAAGCGGAATACTCATGCATCAAACGCTACTCACCGGGGCTGTCTGCCTCGTTGCCTCCCTTTGCACCGTTGCGCAGGCTGAACAGACTTACACCCTGGACGACATACTGGTCACTGCCTCTCGTTACCCTGCCCCACAACGGGACGCCCCGATCGGTACGTCCCTCATCGACCGCGACACCATTGAAGCCCATCCCGGCCGCAGCCTGCCGGAACTGCTGGCGACGCAAGCAGGCATCCAGGTACGCGACCTATTTGGCAACCAGGTTTCCGGCAGCACAGTGGACCTGCGCGGCATGGGTGCCGTCGCCGCCCAAAATGCGCTGGTGCTGGTGGACGGGCGGCCCCTGAACGATTGGGACCTGTCCGGCGTGGTGTGGTCGGCCATCCCGCCGGAGTCGGTGGAGCGGCTGGAAATCATCCGCGGCAGCCAAGCAGTTTTGTATGGCGCCGGCGCGACCACCGGCGTCATCAACATCGTCACCCGCGCCGCCGGCCCCAAGCCGCAGGACTTCACCGCGACCGCTACGCTGGGTGGCTACGGCACCCGCGCACTGGCGCTTTCGGGCGGCCTGAGCGTGGGAGAAAACCGGATCAGCCTCGCCGCCAGCAGCCGCACGGCGGACGGCTACCGAGCCAACGGCGAGAGCGAGCAGCACAATCTGTTCGCCCACCTGCGCCGCGATACGGAGCAGGGCGAGGTCGGACTGCGCCTGCTGGGCGACCGGTTGGACCTGCGCCTTCCCGGCGCCCGCCAGGTGCAACCCAGCGCGGGCGTGGACCAGATGTCTACCGATCGCCGGGGCGCCGCCACACCCTTGGACTGGTCACTGCGTGACGGCTGGCAGGCCGGGGCTTACGGCCGCTGGCGCGCCGGCGCGGGCGAATGGCTGCTGGATGCGGGCTACCGTGCCAAGCAGCAGGACGCCTATTACGATTTCGGCGGTTTCCCGGACTATCGCGAAGCCCGCCTCGGGGTCTGGACCCTGGCGCCACGCTACCGCATGGCACTGGGCGAGTTCGGTATCCGGCACGACGTGTTGGTGGGACTGGACTTGCAGCATTGGGACTATGCCCTGGATGTCTCCAATGCCCCCGCCAATGTCTCCCAGCCCATCAACCGGGTAGACGCATGGCAAAGACAGACTTCCCTATACATCCGGGACAGCATCACCGTAACACCGGACTTCCAAGTTACGGTAGGTGCTCGCCGAGAGCAGATGCATGTATCGGCTAATGAAGTCTATGACCCTACGGCTCCTGGGGCATTTCCCGGATCTGCCGCACCGGCGGGCGAACAGAATGCCTGGCAACATGCCTGGGAGGTTGGACTACGCTGGGATGCTGCGCCAACCACGAGCCTGCATCTGCGTTTGGGCCGTAGTTACCGGTTTGCCACCGTGGACGAAATATACGAGTACTCACCGGTGTTACTTAGTCAGGAATTCCAGTTCCTGCGGCCTCAGACCTCCCGCGACCTGGAACTGGGCGCCCAGTGGCGCAACAGCGGCCGCACGCTGCGCGCCAGCCTCTTCCATATGCGGGTGCGGGATGAAATCCACCTGGACCCCTACGCGAGCGGTATCGGCAACACCAACCTGCCGCCGCTACGCCGGCAGGGGGTGGAGTTGGAATCCAGCGTGCCCGTAGGTCCCGCTACCCTGCGCGCTGGCTATACCCTGACCGAGGCTGAGTTCCTCTCCGGCACCATGAAAGGCCTGCCCCTGGCCGGCCGCCGGGTTCCCCTGGTGCCCCTGCACCGGGCAGTCATCGGGCTGGAGTGGCCGCTGGATGGCGCCACGCGAATGGGGGTGGACCTGCGTTTCTTATCCAGCCAGTACATGGACAATGACGAGACCAACTCCTTCTACACCCGTATCCCCGCCCACACGGTGGCCGACCTGCGCCTGCAACGCCGCTTGGGTGACTGGCGGCTGGGCCTGGACATCCGCAACCTGTTGGACCGGAAGTATTACGAGTACGCCGTGCGCAGCCAGTTCGTGGCCGACCGCTTCAACGCCTATCCCCTGCCGGAGCGGCATGTCCTGCTGACCCTGGAATGGAAACCAAAGCAGCCCGGACGCTGAGCCTGGTTGGCCGAAGGAAATTGTCGTAAATTCCGGCCCAGCGCCCTCGGGCAACAACATTGGAGAAACCGCATGCAAATCACCACCCGCCATTGGACATTCGCAGGTCTCCTGGCCTTGTTGGCCCTCACCCGCGTCGGCCATTTCGGCACGGTGGTCAGCCTGCCCGACGCCTCGCTGGCGGTCTTTCTCTTCGGCGGCCTGTGGTTGGGCGGCCCCTGGTGCTTCGCGGCTCTGATGGCCACGGCCTTCGGCATCGACGTCTTCCTGGCCCGGACCGCCACCGAGGCGGGCTGGTGTCTGACCCCCGCCTATGGGGGGCTGGTACTGACCTATGGACTGATGTGGGCAGCGGGCCGTCTTCTGGCACGCACCCCCCAACTGCCGGCGGGCCGCTTCGCGCTGGTCTCCCTGGCGGCCGTGGGACTGGCCTTCCTGGTTTCCAACCTGAGTTTCTGGGCCTTCTCGGGATACTTCGGGGACATGGACCTGGCTGGGTATGCCGCCAGCGTGGCGAGGTATTTCCCGCCTTATCTGGGCAGCGCGGCGGTCTATCTGGCGCTCGGCTGGATCGTCCGGCGCGTGCTACTCACTCGCCTGACCGCGACGGCCTGAGCCGCATGCGGGCCGGGTGCCCGCTGCGGTTCCCACCGCCGTCCTATTCTTCGCCCCGGCGGATGCCGCCCTGCCCAAGGGCGCGGCGTATGACCTGCATGTCGCCGGGACCGTCCACAGTACAGAAATAGTGGAAAAACAGTTCCCTCTGGTAACTGGCGGCCTGGCGCGCGGGGATCGGCTCCCAGCGGGCGTAGCGGTTGCGTGACCACTCGCCGCCGCCCTTGCCGTCCGAGCGCCCGAAGGCATACAGCTTGCGCTCGCCGGTGGTGCAGCGCAGGCCCTCGAAGCTGACGTTCTCCGCCCCGCCGCTGGTTTTCACCACCACCGTGTAGCGCACTACGCCGTCTTCGCCCGCGGACAGGGAAGTGGAATCGATGAAGTGCTTGTGCCGGCTGGCGCTACTGACCTCGAAGGGGATCAGGTGCCCGGCCTTGGGATAGGCCGGCAACTGGGCCTGCACCTCCTGCCACGGCTTCTTGTCGGCGTCGAAGTCATACTCGAAGTCGCCCCAGCCGGAGAGGGCCGCGGCAGGAGCAAGGAGGGCAAGTATGGCCAGGAGTGGGAAGGTCGAGCGCATGGTGGGGTCTTGGTCTGGCTGAGGCTGGGATGATACCGGACATGGACGGCGGCCATGTCCACGGTTCGCGGACCGATGGCGCCCATCCCCGACATCCGGAAAAATCGATGCATCACTCCGGCTTGCGCCGGGGTGACGACGGGTCGGTGGTTACGCCGGGATGGTCAGATCGGCCGCCAGGGTGGCGCGGATGTTGTCTGGGATGGGTTTGACCATGACGCTGTAGGCCGGGTGGTCGATGCCCGCCGAGATGACCGCGCCGGCCTTCACCGCCGCCACCATGGCCCGCGTCAGCTCGAAACGCATGAAGTGCACCGAGGCGGTCTTGTCCGGGGTACTGCGCTCCAAGTCT
Organism: Thiobacillus sp. UBA3361; assembly: GCA_002360535.1. Taxonomy (GTDB): domain Bacteria; phylum Pseudomonadota; class Gammaproteobacteria; order Burkholderiales; family Thiobacillaceae; genus UBA3361. The sequence continues at coordinate 47,251 of DEQR01000025.1, read as the reverse complement.
TCGTTGGAGATGGGGGTGATGGGGTCGAACCCCTCCACCTGCATCCACACCTTCCGCTCCACGCCCACCAGCCGGGCCAGGGCCTCGCGACGCTGGTCCACGTCCGGATACTCCATCATGAAGGTGGCCTTCCAGTTGCTGCCGTCCGGAATCAGGGGGTTATAGACGTCCAGTTCCTGCTGGATGCCCTCGGCCTCGAAGATGCGCTCGATACGCAGCATCTCCTGGATCTGATACTGCATGGTCAGGGCATCCTCGAAGTACAGCGCCGCATGCTCGCCCAGGGCAAGGCGGCGGTTCTTCTTGTGCTCGATGACCTGGGCGCGGAAGTCGTTGCGCACCTGGGCGTACTTTTCCAGGCTGTAGAGATCGTCGCGGGTCAGTTTGGGCATGTCGGACTCTCCTTGCTCAGTCGTGGGCGATGGGTTTGTCGCTGTAAAGGTAGTCGCGCAGTTCGTGGTCGAAGCGGGGGTCCTTGCGGCGGATCCATTCCAGGACCATGGCGGCGTGTTCCTTTTCCTCGTCCCGGTTGTGGGCCAGGATGGCTTTGAGTTCCGGGTCGGTGCACACATCGACGCGCTGGTTGTACCAATCGACGGCCTCCAGTTCCTCGATCAGGGAGCTGAGGGCACGGTGCATGTCGCGGGTTTCGGCGCTGAGTTGTTCGGTGGGCTCGTGGTAGGTGGTCATGTCTTCCCCTCGGGTTCGTGGCTCAAAGGCCGTAGGCCTTGCGCAGCAGGGTGATGGGATGTTCGGGCTGGCTGCCGTCGGCCCGCGCGTGGGCGATGTGGTGGCCGGCCATGGCGCAGTCGCTGCCGTAGTGGTCGGGCTTGGCCTGGTTGACCCGGCCCACCACCGGCTTGACGATCTTCATGGCGAACTCGTGGAACTCGGCCTTCACCGCGTAGGTGCCGTCATGGCCGGAGCAGCGCTCGATGATGTCGATCTCGGTGTTCGGGACCAGGGACAGCGCCTCCTTGGTCTTGGGGCCGATGTTCTGCACCCGCTGGTGGCAGGCGGCGTGGTAGGCCACCTTGCCCAGGCCATGCTTGAAGTCGGTCTTCAGCCGGCCTTCCTTGTGGCGCAGCATCAGGTATTCGAAGGGATCATAGAAGGCGTTCTTGACCTTCAGCACGTCCGGGTCGTTGGGGAACATGAGGGGCAGTTCCTGCTTGAACATCAGCACGCAGGAGGGGATCAGCGCGGTCAGGTCCCAGCCTTCATCGACGAGCTTGGCCAGGATGGGGATGTTGACTTCCTTGGCGGCGACAACAGCATCCAGATCGCCCAGTTCCAGCTTGGGCATGCCGCAGCAGCGTTCCTTTTCAGCCAGGGTGACGGGGATGCCGTTGTGCTGGAAAACAGAGACTAGGTCCTCGCCCGGGCCGGGCTCGTTGCGGTTCATGTAGCAGGTGGCGAACAGGGCTACCTTGCCCTGGGTCTTGCCCGCGGGCTCACTCGGGGTGCTGGCGGGCAGCTTTTGCAGGCGGCCGCGCAGCGGGCGGCTGGAGTACTCGGGCAGCCAGGCGTCGGCAGCGATGCCGGCCACGGATTCGAGTGCCTTGCGCGCCGGGCCGATCTTGTTCACCGCGTTGGCCACCTGGGCCACCACCGGGATGCCGACGAAGCGGCCCATGGCGTCGGTGTTGGTGAGTACCTTGTCGCGCAGCTTGGTCTGGCCTTTTTTGAAGTGGACGGCCTTGGCGCGCAGCATCAGGTGGGGAAAATCCAGGTTCCACTCGTGGGGCGGCACGTAGGGACACTTGGTCATGTAACACAGGTCGCAGAGGTAGCAGTGATCCACGACCTTCCAGTAATCGTCCTTCTTGACCCCATCGACTTCCATGGACTCGGACTCGTCCACCAGATCGAACAGGGTGGGGAAGGATTGGCACAGGCTCACGCAACGCCGGCAGCCGTGGCAGATGTCGAAGACCCGCTCCATTTCCTTGTACAGGGATTCCTCATGGAAGAAATCCGGGTTGCGCCAATCCAGGGGGTGGCGGGTGGGGGCTTCGAGATTGCCTTCGCGGACGGGCGTGGCCATGGAATCAAATCCTCTTATCGGTATCGGCAACAAAATACCCGGCGGGACGATGCCCGCCGGGCGAACTTCATCAGGCAGCCAGTTCGTTCAGGGCCTTCTGATAGCGGTTAGCGTGGGAGCGCTCGGCCTTGGCCAGGGTCTCGAACCAGTCGGCGATCTCCTCGAAGCCTTCATCGCGCGCGGTCTTGGCCATGCCGGGGTACATGTCGGTGTACTCGTGGGTCTCTCCGGCGACGGCGGTCTTCAGGTTGTCGCCGGTGGCACCGAAGGGCATGCCGGTGGCGGGGTCACCGCAGGTTTCCAGATACTCCAGGTGGCCATGGGCATGGCCGGTCTCGCCTTCGGCGGTGGAGCGGAACAGGGCGGCCACGTCGTTGTAGCCTTCCACGTCGGCCTTGGCTGCGAAGTACAGGTAACGGCGGTTGGCCTGGGATTCGCCGGCGAAGGCATCTTTCAGGTTTTGCTCGGTTTTGGAGCCTTTCAATTGCATGCTGCTCTCCTCTGTGACATCACCCGGTAAATAGCCGCACCGGGAACACGGTTTAGTTTAGAAGCAGTCTAAACACCCAACAAATGTAGGCGCCATGCGTGTTCGAGTCAACCATCCGGCCTGCATTATTAGGCCCCGCGAAGGTATTGACGGCCATCCCTACAGGACCCCTGCCTGCAGATCCACGCTCAATACCCGATTGCCGAGCATCACGATCATCCCCGGTAGGCGGTTGTCGCCATTGTCGGAATATTCGAAGCGAAACTCCCGTTGCAGTCTGAGACGCCGGTCATCATCCCGACGGGGTTTCATGCCCTTCAGGGCCACCGTTTCGTCCAGCAATTGCACACCCGAACGCTGGCAGACAACGCGTGCCGCCTGCATGGCCAACTCGCGCTTTTTCAGCCCTTCCCACCAGAATAGCCCCAAGGTGGCCAATGCCAAGACCGGCAGCCAGTCATGGATCATTGCCCACCGGCAAGTTGGGATTGGGGTGGCGGCATGAGCAGGGCACACACCGGCTCGGCCCTGCGCCGGCGCGGCAGCGTTGCCGCGGGGCCGCTCTCCGTCTCTTCCGGGCTCACGGCCGGCCGTGGCGGGGACGCGGGACTGGGCAAGGGCACGATGTTCAGCTCGCGCTTGATGAACCGTTCGATGCCCGCCAGCAGCTTGTCTTCGTCGGCCGACACCAGGGAGACCGCCAGGCCGGAGGCCCCCGCACGGCCGGTACGGCCGATGCGATGCACATAATCCTCGGGCGAGTAGGGCAACTCGTAGTTAATCACGGCCGGCAGCTCGACGATATCCAGGCCGCGTGCGGCGATATCGGTAGCCACCAGCAGTTTGATCGTCCCCTGCTTGAAACCCTCCAGGGCCTGCAGACGATCGACCTGGGTCTTATCGCCGTGGATGATGGCTGCCTCCAGCCCCCGCTTCAGCAGGCGCCGGCCCAGCTTGTCGGCGGAAATCTTGGTGCGGGTGAACACCAGCGCCTGGGCCAGGTCACGCACCTTGACCACGCGCAGCAGGGCCTCCAGCTTGTCCGCCTCGGGCACTTTATGCGCCACCTGCTCCACCGTCTCGGCGGCGGTGTTGCGCCGCGCCACCTCCACCCGCATGGGGTTTTGCAGGAAATTCTGCGCAAGGCGCACGATTTCATCGCTGAAGGTCGCGGAGAACAGCAGGCTCTGGCGCTGCTTGGGAAGGAGGGCGAGGATGCGCTTCAGGTCGGGCAGGAAGCCCATGTCCAGCATGCGGTCGGCCTCGTCCAGGACCAGGAACTGCACCTGGTTGAGCTGCACCAGCTTGTTGCCGGCATGGTCCAGCAGGCGGCCGGGAGTGGCCACCAACACCTCCACTCCGGCGCGCAAGGCGGCCTCCTGCTCCTGCATGCCCACGCCACCATAGACGCAGGTGCAGCGCAGGGGCAGGTTCTTGGCGTATTCCACCACGCTGTCATAGACCTGGATGGCCAGTTCGCGGGTCGGCGCAAGCACCAGGGCGCGTACCGGATGGCGTGCCGGGGACGTGCTGGTGTTGGCATGCGGCTTGATACGATCCAGGAGGGGCAAGGCGAAGGCGGCGGTCTTGCCGGTGCCGGTCTGGGCCTGGGCCAGCAGATCGCGCCCGGCCAGCACCAGTGGGATGGCCTGTTGCTGGATGGGCGTGGGATGCACATAGCCAAGGGATTCGACGGCGGCCTGTATCTCGGGCGCCAGATTGAGTTCGGCGAAGGTGGTGGCCACCTCCAGGGCGGCGGACTCGGTCATGTCACTATTCCATTCAAACGATTTCCCGCCATTCCAGGCCGGATTCCTGGCCAGCCACGTCGATCCGATCGGCACTGCTGTCCAGGGCGGCGGCCAAGCTGGCGCAAGCCAGCTCGGGCGTATTGTTCTCCTCACTCAGGTGCGCTGCCACCACGTGCTGCAAGTCCGGGTGACGCACACGCGCCAGCAGGTCGGCCGCCGCCCCGTTGTCAAGGTGGCCGTAGCGTCCCAGGATGCGGCGCTTCAGGGCGGCGGGGTAACGCCCCCGCATAAGCATGTCGGTGTCGTGGTTGCACTCCACCGCCAGCGCCTGGCAGCCGTGCAGCATCTCCTCCATGTGCCCGGTCACGTGCCCGGCATCGGTAAGCAGGCCGAAGCGGCGCACACCCTCGCTGACCACATATTGCACAGGCTCGCGGGCATCGTGCGGCACCGTGTAGGAACGGATCCGCAGCCCGCCGAGCGCGAAGTCCGCGTGGCTGTCGATGACCACCGCACGCGCCGGCAACTCGCCCATGGCGCTCAGCATGGCCAGGCAACCATGAGTGAGACGGACTTCAACCCCATAGTGCCGGGAAAAAGCCGCCACACCGCGCATGTGGTCGCTGTGCTCATGGGTCAGCAGCACGGCGTCGATCGCCTCAGGCGGCTGTCCGAGCCGGTCCAGTCGGCGCACGGTCTCGCGCAGGCTGAAACCGCAGTCCAGCATGACAGTGGCACCCGCCGCCTGGACCAGCCAGGCATTGCCCTTGCTGCCGCTGCCCAGGCAGGCAAAGCGCATGCGCCGCTTCGCTCCGCTTACTTGAGTTGTTCGAACAGCAGGGTGGCAATGCGTTTGCCGGTCTCGGCGGCACCACCGCCGCCCTTGTCGTCATAGATAGCCACATCGGTCGTTTCGCCCTGACCGGACAGGCGCACCTGATAGCGCGTGTCCTTCAGCTTGGTGTCATCGCCGCGCCAGAACGCCAGCTTCGACAGGAAACCTTTTTCCTTCTTGGCATCCGCCTCGGGATCCGCATAGCGGACGAAATAGGTGCCCGCGGCCCGGTCGCGATCCTCGACGGTGAAACCGATCCGGTCCAGGGCCAATCCGACTCGCCGCCAGGCCCGGTCGAAGGACTCCGGCAGACGCAGTCCGGGCGCGCCGTCAGCGGCCTGGATCAGGCTGGCACGCGGCTCGGCCTGCTTGCCCTGGGCCAGCAGAGTCTGGGCGCGAGCATCCTCGACGCCGAAGCGCGTCATCAGGCGGTGCAGCATCTCGGCCTCCAGTTCCGGGTCCGCGGGGCGCGGCTGCCAAACCGTGCGGCCGGTGCCTTGGTCGCCGCCCCCCTGGGTACCCTCAAAGACCTCGAACATGCCGCGGTGGCTGATGTAGATCTCCGTGCCCTGCCCATCCGCCGTACCTTCCAGACGGGTGCGGAACTTGTCCCGCTCGGCCGTGGAATAGAGGCTGTCCAGGACCTTGCCGAGCAGATTGCGGATGGCATCCTGGGGAATTTTGGCACGGTTCTCCGCCCAGTCGGTCTCCATCACGCCGGCCTCGGGAATCTCCACGTTGACCAGGAAGCCCATCTCCTGCCAGAAATCCTTGACCACCGGCCAGACCTGATTCGGCGGCAGGTTGACCACCAACCAGCGCTGGCTGCCGGCCCGTTCGACACGCACCTTGTCCACCTGGGGCAGCACCTGGGCACCCTCGGTCGTCTTGCGCAGGCCGCGGTCCTGGCTATAGGCGGAGAACGTGGTATCGCCCTTGGTCGCCGTGCCCGGCACCACATAGCGGCTGTCCGCCGAGGGCAGCAGCAGGTCGGGAGGCGCCTCCAGGGGGGGCAGGCTGCCGGCCGACTTGTAGTCGATCTTCTTGCTCTCCAGCATGGAACAGCCGCCCAGGACCAGGGCGGCGGCTAGCAAGGCGAGTAACAGACGCATGGACGCTTCCTTATAGGACTTCGGCTTCCCGCATGGCATTGCGGAGGGCTTCGTGGTGCTGGGCGGACAGGGGAGTGAGAGGCAGGCGGATGCCGTCGGCGATGCGCCCCATCTCCGCCAGCGCCCATTTTACCGGGATGGGATTGGCTTCCAGGAAGAGCTTGCCATGCAGCCCCAGCAGCCGGAAATTGGTTTCCCGTGCACGCGCCAGGTCGCCGGCCAAGGCGGCGGCGCACATGTCGCGCATCAGGCGAGGCGCCACGTTGGCGGTGACCGAAATGACACCGTGGCCGCCCAACAGCATCAAGGCCAGGGCGCTGGCATCGTCGCCGCTGTAGATGGCGAAGCCCTTGGGCGCGGCCTTGATCAGGTTGCTGCCCCGCTCGATGTTGCCGGTGGCGTCCTTGATGCCGACGATGCCGGGCACCTGGGCCAGACGCAGGGTGGTGTCGTGGCCGATGTCCGCCACCGTGCGGCCGGGCACGTTGTACAGGAACATGGGCAGATCGACCGCCTCGGCGATGCGCCGGAAATGCTGATACAGGCCTTCCTGGGTGGGCTTGTTGTAGTAGGGGGCCACGGACAGCCCGGCGGACGCGCCGGCGGCCTTGGCGCATTCGGTCAGTTCGATGGCCTCGGTGGTGGAGTTGGCGCCGGTGCCGGCGATGACCGGGATGCGGCCCTTGGCCTGCTCGACGGCGGTGCGGATGAGCTGGCAGTGCTCATCCATGGTGACCGTGGGCGACTCTCCGGTGGTGCCGACGATGACGATGCCGTCGGTGCCCTGCTCCACATGCCAGTTCACCAGGGAACGGAGGCTGTCCAGGTCCAGTGCGCCGTCAGGCAGCATGGGGGTGACGATTGCGACGAGGCTGCCGGTAATCATGGTATTGGTTCGGGAAAAGCTTGAATTTTATCCGAAAAGCTCAGGGCTTGAGGGCAGCGATGCGTTGCCGCCGCGCCGGAACGGGTTGGCGCTCCTCCACATCCTCGTAGGCGATCACGCGCAGAGTGCCGCGCACCCATTCCAGCAGCTCGCCGGGCATGAGCAGGTGCTGCGGGTTGCGAGGCCGGCCGAAGTGCTGCTGCCCGTGCGCAAAGGTAGCGTAGATGAGGACCCCTCCCGGCGCGAGCGCGTCCAACAGGTGGGGGAACAGGGGACGGTGCAGATAGTTGCTCACCAGCACGCCCTGCCACGCGGCGGCGGTGAAAGGCCAGGCATCAGCCTCCAGATCATGTTCCAGCCAACTCACGCCCGGGGTGTCGCGCACAGCCGCGCTGAGCGCCAGGTCGGCGTCCACCGCCGTGACGCGCAATCCCATCCCGGCCAAATAGACGGCGTGGCGCCCCAGGCCGCAGGCCACGTCCAACACCTGGCCACCGGCCGGAATCAAGGGTGCCCAACGCCGCACCCAGGCGGAGGGCGGCTGCATCAACAGTGGCTTCATGGCCCCGCCAAGGTCTGGATCATACCGCCGGCCGCCTGCAGGGCACCACCCCAGAGCTGCTCCAGGATGAGCGGCAGGAAGCTGATGGTGACGTAGAGCATCAGCATGCCGGCGGACAGGGTGATGGGGAAGCCGACGGCGAAGATATTCAGCTGCGGCGCGGCGCGGCTCATCATGCCGATGGCCAGGTTGGCCGACAGCAGGGCCGCAGTCACCGGCAGGGCGATCTGCAGGCCGGTCTGGAAGATCACCCCGCCCCACCGGGCCAGCGCCGCGAACCCCCGGCCGGACGGCTGCGCGGCCGCCACGGGTATTTCGTGAAAGCTGTTCACCAGGGCCTCCAGAACCAGGTGGTGGCCATTGCTGGCTAACAGCACCAAGGCGGCGGTGACGATGAGGAACTGGGCCACCACCGGCGTCTGGGCACCGTTTACCGGATCGAACAGGGTGGCGTAGGACAGACCCATCTGCAGGCCCATGAACTGGCCGGCGAACTCCAGGGTGGCGAACACGATGCGCAGGGTGAAGCCCAGGGCCACGCCGATGGCCACCTGCTGGATCAGGATCAGGATACCCTCCCCGGACAACAGAGCGACCGGGGGAGGAGGCGGCAGGACGGGAGCGATGGCCACGGTGAGCACGAAGCCGAAAGCCACGCGCACGGTGGCGGGCATGGAGCGGTTGCCCAGTAGGGGATCGGTGGACAACCAGGCCAGCACCCGGACCAGCGGAAACAGCAGGGCGGTCAGATAGAGATTGATCTGCTCCGCGGAGACGGTGAACATCCCTGGCTCCGGTTCAGCCGATCAGGGTGGGGATGCTCTGAAACAGGCGGGTGACAAAGTCCACCATCAGCTGCAGGGTCCACGGGCCGGTGATCACCACCACCAGGAACATGACCACCAGCTTGGGGATGAAGGTCAGGGTCATCTCGTTGATCTGGGTGGCGGCCTGGAATATGGACACCAGCAGACCGGTGACCAGCGAGGCGAGCAGCACCGGTCCAGCCACCAGCATGGCCACTTCCAGGGCCTGGCGGATGAGGGCGACGGCGGAGTCGGGGCTCACGGCTTCAACCTCATGTCTCGAAGGTCTGCACCAGGGAGGCGATCAGCAGGTTCCAACCGTCCGCCAGCACGAACAGCAACAGCTTGAAAGGCAGAGACACCAACATGGGCGAGAGCATCATCATGCCCATGGACATAAGCACGCTGGAAATCACCATGTCGATGATCAGGAACGGGATGAAGACGATGAAGCCGATCTGGAAGGCCGTCTTCAATTCGGAGATAACGAAGGCCGGCACCAGCAGCCGCATGGGCGTGGCCTCGGGCGACTCGATGGGTGGCGCGTTGGACATCCGTGCGAACAGCGCCAAGTCCTCCTCGCGGGTCTGCTTGAGCATGAAGGCCTTGAGCGGTTCGCTGCCGCGCTCCACCGCCTGCAGGAAGTTGATCTGGTTCTCGGCATAGGGCCGCCAGGCGCTGTCATAGATCTTGTCCAGCACCGGCGACATGATGAAAAAGGTGAGAAACAGGGCCAGGCCGATGATCACCTGGTTGGGTGGCGCCTGCATGGTGCCCATGGCTTGGCGCAGGAGGGCCAGGACGATGACGATGCGGGTGAAGGAGGTCATCATCAGCAGCAGCGCCGGCAGGAAGGTCAGCGAGGTGAGCAGCAGCAGCGCTTCCAGGCTGAAGGTGTAGTTCTGGCTGCCGCCCGGTCCGGGCGTGCTGGTGAAGGCGGGCAGACCCGGCGCGGCCCAGGCCAGCGCGGGCATAGCCAGCAAACAGAACAGGGCGAGACAGGGGAACTTCAGGGACGGCGTCAATTGGGTTTGCGGCGGGCGAGAAATTCCGTCAGTTTATCCGCAAAGGGCGCCGGCAACGTGCCCGCTTCAGCGGGGCGGGCATCGGCCGGCCTGGGCATGGTGTGCAAGTGGCTGACCTGGCCGGCGCCCACTCCCAGCAGCAGCCATTGATCGCCCACTTCCACCACCACCAGCTTCTCGCGGGTGCCCAGCATCACCCCCCCGACGACCTTGACCACGCCCTGCGCCCCGGTCTGGCCGGGGGCGAATCGCCGCAGCAGCCAGAAAAAACCGAACAGAGCCGCCAGCACCACAGCCAGGCCGAGCAATCCCTGCATGAGGGCAGCGAAACTGGTGACCGAAGGCTGGGTGGAGACGGGTTCCGCCGCCTGGGCCAGGGACGCCCCCCATGCCGAGAGCCAGAGAAACAGCCGCCGTGCGGCGTTCATTTGTTGAGACGACGCAGGCGTTCCGTCGGACTGATGATGTCGGTGAGACGGATGCCGAACTTGTCGTTCACCACCACCACCTCGCCCTGGGCGATGAGGCAGCCGTTGACGAGCACATCCATGGGCTCGCCGGCCAAGCCGTCCAGTTCCACCACCGACCCCTGGGCTAGTTGCAACAGGTTGCGGATGGCGATCTTGGTGCGGCCCAGTTCCACCGACAGTTGCACCGGGATGTCCAGGATTAGGTCCAGGTTGTTGGGCGCAGCCTGGCCAACCTCGGGCAGCAGATTGTGGAAGATGTCCGCCTTCTCGGGCGAAGGCTGGGCCGCGGGCGCCGCAGCAGCGCTGGACGCGGCCGCTACGTCTCGGGCCTGCTGCTCGGCCAGGGCGCTCGCCCAATCGTCCTCACCGCCAGCGCTCTCGCCGGCCGGTGCCGCCGTTTCCTGTTCGGCCAGGGCAGCCGCCCAGTCGTCGGCGCTGATGTCGTCCTTGTCGGGCTCTTCACTCATTTCTTGCTCCCAGCGACGCATTGGATCTTTTCGTCGCCGTGCAGCAGGCGGCTCACCTTCAGGGCCAACTGCCCATGGGTCTGGCCGTAATGGCACTCGAACAGCGGCACGCCATCCACCTTGGCCACCACGGCCTCGGGCACATCCAGGGAGATCACATCGCCCACTTTGAGATCGAGGATCTGACGCAGCATGATGGGCGTGTCGCCGAGATTGGCCACCAGTTCCACCTCTGCATCCTGCACCTGCTGGCGCATTTGGGAAATCCAGCGCTCATCGGTCTCTGCCCGGTCTGCCTGCATCGTACTGGTCAATTGGTCGCGCAACGGCTCGATCATACTGTAGGGGATGCAGACGTGGAAATCGCCCCCCGCCGAGCCCAGCTCGATGTTGAAGGTGTTGACCACCACGATCTCCGTGGGGGTGGCAATGTTGGCGAACTGGGTGTTCATCTCCGAGCGCACGTATTCGAAGCTCAGCGGATAGATAGGCGCCCAGGCCTTCTGGAATTCATCGAACACCACCTGCAACATCTTCTGGATGATGCGCTGTTCGGCCAGGGTGAAGTCGCGCCCTTCCACGCGCATGTGGTAACGGCCGTCGCTGCCGAACAGATTATCGACCACCAGGAACACCAGGTTGGGATCGAACACGAACAGGGCGGTGCCGCGCAGGGGCGGCATATGAATCAGGTTCAGGTTGGTGGGCACCACCAGGTTGCGCACGAACTCGCTGTACTTGATGACCGTCACCGGCCCGACGGAGATCTCCGCCGTGCGGCGCAGCAGGTTGAACAGGCCGATGCGGAAATTGCGCGCGAAACGCTCGTTGATGATTTCCAGGGTGGGCATGCGCCCGCGGACGATGCGTTCCTGGCGGCCGATGTCGTAGGCGCGGACCCCCCCCTCGGCCACTTCGGCCTGGGTTTCCTCCGCCTCGCCGGTCACCCCGCGCAGCAGGGCATCGACTTCTTCCTGGGAAAGGATGTCGTCCGCCACGTCGCTCCCCTAGCGCCCCGGCCTACTGGATGATGAAGGCCGTGAACAAGACACCCTGCACGCCCGTCTTGGCCTGCTTCATGCCGATGACCTGGTTCATCTGCTTCTGGATGTCGTCGGAGAGCTTGTCCTTGCCCGCCACCTCCGACAGTTCCTCCGGACTCTTGCTGGACAACAGGCGCAGCATGGCATCACGCACCTCCGGCATGTGCGCCTTGAGCTTCTCCTGCACCTCGGCATCGGCCACCTTGAGGGAAATCTCCACCTGTAAATAGGTCTCGCCATCGGCGAGGTTGACGGTGAAAGTCTCCAGCTTTTCGTAAATGGGGGGATGTTCTTCCTCGTGCGCCTCCTCGGCGTGCTCGCCCTCCTTGGCCTGCTTCTCGGCAGCGGGCGGACTCATCAGCAGGTAGGCAACCGTGCCACCACCCACCAGCAGTACGACGGCGACCGCGATGATGATGATCAGGAGGGTCTTTTTCTTCTTGGGGGCTGCTGCACCTTCTGGGGCGGCGGCTTCTTCCTTGGCCATATGAACTCCATGGTCGGCTGCGATCGCTGAAAATCGCGAAAAAACAGCATGTTTCAGAAATAAGCTTAAGTTCCTTCTTACGACATGACAAGCCATTAGGCAAGTCATGACCCGAATTTATATCGGCCGCCGGCCGGGGGCCTTGAATCAGGCGTACAAGTCGATCAGACCGTGGCCGCGCGCCATCCGGACCGTCATTTCGGAAACCTGCCCATGCAGCTCAGGCTCCGGGTGCTGGGCCAAACCCCATTCCCCCCGCCCCTCAAAGGCCTGGTCGCGCACTTCCGCCTGGCCCAGGCTGATGCCCGCCTCGGCCATCATGTCCCGCAGACGAGGCAGGGCCGCTTCCAGTGCCTCGCGTACCGATGCATGGGGAGAAAAGAATTGCGCGCCCGCGGTTTGGTCGTTCAGGGACAGGCGCACCTCCACCCCGCCCAGGTTGGGCGGACTCACCGCGATCTCGGCGAACTGGGCACGCTGGCCCACCATCCATACCACCCGCTGAGCAAAGTCCGTGGACCACTCGCGGGAATTCAGCGCTGCGGTCACGCCGGGCGGGGTTGACGGGCCGGGTGCCCCCGCTTTGACGAGGGCTTCCGCTGCCCTTTCCGGAGGCAGGGCCTGCTGCACCGCGGGAGGCAACGCCCCGTCAGCCGGCACGAGCATGGCCTTCTGGACGGGCGATTCCGCCGGCATCGGCAGCAATGCCTCAGCGACCTCCCCTTGGGGGACCTGATCGGACAGTTGGACGGTCACCTGCGGCGGCAGCCCTTGCCTACGGGCGGCAATATCCGCCGCCGGAAAGCGCGCCGCGGGCTTGTCGCTCACGACATCCGGACGAAGCGAAACCTGAGCGGGCGCTGGAGTGTCCGCGGCCGACATGGGCAGGAACCAGATGCCGGGACCGCCCCCTTCGGCGGCATCCTCGCCGCCCTCCTCCGCCTGTTCTCCGGTCACGCCACCCGTCCGCGTCTGCGCGACGGGCAGGATCGTGGAACCCGGCAGGCCGGCAGGCAGGGCCGGGGAACCCGGCGGGCCAGCAAGCAAGGCCATGGCATCCTGAACGGGATCGACCTGATTGGGCAGGGCCTGCAACGCCTGCACGATATCCGCGAAGGTCGTGCCCCCCTTGCCCCCCTGCGGGGATTGCGTCCCCGCGAGAAGCGGGTGCCCGGTGATTGCTGTCCCGATAACCGCTGAAATGTCCACGACCGGCCGTTGGTGTTGATGCAAACGGCCAGTCATATGCAATAAACGTGCCGTCAGGTCTCGCGGTTGTCCGGGTTGTAGAGAAAACGCTTCACCGCCTGCTCGTCCGATATACGCTGGTCGCGCTTTTCCAGGCGTTGCATTTCCGCGTTGTGGTGGCGTTGCGCCAGGGTTTCGTAGGCCTTCACCTTCTGCCGCTGGCTCAGCCAGTGCTCATGGGCCTGCTGCCACCGGGCATGGGCCTGATCGACGGCTTGCTCCTGCTGGTGGATAGCCTGGCCGACCTTGGCCAGGAAGACCTGATAGTCGCGCAGCAGATGGATGGGCATGCCGGCGGCCGAATTGCCGCTGAGACGGTCCTGATACTCCCGGCGGTAGTCGAGCAGATCCCGAAGCCGTTGCCGTTCCTTCTCCTCCCGCTGCTTCAGCATCAGCAGGGTGCGCTCCGCCGAATCCATCCGGTGCTGTGAATATTCCAGCAGGGGCTGGAGGGGAAATTCTTTGGCCATGACGGTCGGCTCGCCGGGGGGGCGTATCCGCGCCCTCCCTGTCCTAGGCGACTTCCTCCTCGGCGGGCAGTTTGCGGGCCTCCTCTTCAAGCATCACCGGGATGCCGTCGCGGATCGGGTAGGCCAGCCGATCTGCCTTGCAGATCAATTCCTGGGCTTCCCGGTGATAGACCAGCGGCCCCTTGCAGAGGGGGCAGACCAAGATATCAAGCAGCTTGGCGTCCATGGCACTCCTTCAGTTTCGTCAATATCAGTTCTTTTAGACCCGGCGACAGTATTGCGTCAACCTCCAGAACCCATGCGTCCCGCAATGCGAAGCCCTCGCATTTGGCCGCGTCCTTGCCGGTCATGATGATGGTGCCCGTCGGCAGGTCGGCGCGCGCAAAGGCATGATGGTCGGGAAAGGGATGGGGCGTGGCGCGGATGCCCAGCGTGTCCAGGGTGTCGAAGAACCGCTGTGGGTCGCCGATGCCGGCCACCGCGTGGACCTCCCGGCCCCTGAAGTCCGCCGCGGCGCGCGTCACGCCCGGCTCGCCGAGCCTCCGGAACAACCCAGGACGCAATGCCATGGCGAACTGCGGCACCCCCTCCGCCGCCGCCTCCCGCTCGCCGCCGTTGATGACCACCGCATCCACCTCCCGCAGGCGGGACAAAGGCTCGCGCAGCGGGCCGGCGGGCAGCGGCCAACCGTTGCCGAAGCGCCTCGCCCCATCCACCACGGCGATCTCCACGTCCCGCGCCAGGGCGTAATGCTGCAGGCCATCGTCGCTCAGCAGCACTTCCACCCGTGGGTCGTCTGCCAGGAGGGCGCGGCCCGCGTCGGCCCGGCGGCGTCCCACCGAGACCGGCACGCCGCCGGCGCGGGCGATCAGCAGCGGCTCGTCGCCCACCAGCCGCGGATCGGAATCCGGACCGACCGCACACGGTCCGTGGGCACTGCCACCGTAACCGCGGCTGATGACGCCGGGATGCCAACCCGCCTCACGCAGCATGCCGGCCAGCCAGATCACCAGGGGCGTCTTGCCGCTGCCGCCGACGGTGATGTTGCCCACCACCACCACCGGCACGGGCAGGCGCACGGTCTTGAGCAGGCCCAGGCGATAGGCCAGGCGGCGCAGGCCGCGAAGCAGGACGAACACCCCAGACAGGGGCAGAAGGAGGAGATGCAGCGGACACCGGCTCCGGGCGCAACCGTCCAGCATCGGTGTCAAGGGTTGCCGTCGGCGGGGGTCTGGGTCACGAAGGTGACCCGGTTCAGCCCGGCGCGGCGGGCGGCATCCATGACGGTGATGACGGCCTGGTGGGGGGTACGTGAATCGGCGGAAATGACCACCACCGGCTCCTTTTCCCCGTCGGCGGCGGCGGCCAGGGCCTGGCGCAGGGCCTCGACGCCGCCGACGGCCAGCGCCGTCTGGTTGATGTGGTAGGCACCGATCGCATCCACGTCCACGTTGATCTGGGCCGGCGCCTCCTTGGCCGTGTCCCCCTGGGCCTCGGGCAGGTTGATCTGCAACTCGGCGAACCGGGCATAGGTGGTGGTGACCATGAGGAAGATGAGGATCACCAGCAGGACGTCGATGAGGGGGATTAGGTTGATCTCCGGGTAATCCCGGCGATGCCCGCGCTGGAAGTTCATTGAGGGGTCCGGTTGCCGCGGTCGGCGTGGACGATATCCACCAGCTTGAGGGCCTGCTGCTCCATGTCGATCAGCAGTTCATCCACCTTACCCCGGAAGAAACGGTAGAAAATCATGCTCGGGATGGCGACGATGAGGCCGAAGGCGGTGTTGTACAGGGCCACTGAGATGCCGTGCGCCAATACCGCAGGGTTGCCGCCGGTAGGGGTCTGGGAACCGAATATCTCCACCATGCCGATGACCGTGCCCAACAACCCCAGCAGGGGGGCCACCGTGGCGATGGTGCCCAGACTGTTGAGATAGCGGCCCAGGTCGTGGGCCACGGCCCGGCCGGACTCCTCGATGGTTTCCTTCATCACCTCGCGGCTGCTGCCCAGGGTGCGCAGCCCGGAGGCGAGAATGCGGCCGAGTGGCGAATTGTCCGCCAGGGCGCGCAGCATGTCGTTGCCCACCCCCTGGCGGCGTACGTTTTCCAGGGTCTGCTCCAGCAGCAGGGGCGGATTGATGCGCGTCGCCCGCAGGGTGAAGAAACGTTCGAAGATGATGGCCAGACTGATGATGGAGGCGAAGATGAGCGGCCAGATGGGCCAGCCGGCGGCTTCGATGAGGGCTAACATCCATGTTCCCGTTATGGTTGGGTCCCGTTAACTGTAGCCTCACCCGACGGCCACCGGCAAGCTGGCTGGTTATAATGCGTCCGCATCCATGGACCGACCCTCTCACACCACCTTGAATCCCGTCCCCGCCGCCGCGCCAACTTTCCGTTTGCCGCGGCGATGATCACCCGGCTCATCCGCAAGGTCCTGGGCATCCAGGACAAGCCCGCCGGCCCGCGCATCCTGCCGGCCGACGAGCACGGCATCCGGCGCCAGCAGATATCCTCCTGCGCCCTGAAGACCACCCGCACCCTGCGCCAGTCAGGCCATGCCGCCTTCGTCGTCGGCGGCGCGGTGCGCGATCTGTTGCTGGGCCGCGAGCCGAAGGATTTTGACGTGGCCACCGACGCCACGCCGGAGGAAATCCGCCGCCTGTTCCGCCGCTCGCGCATCATCGGCCGGCGCTTCCAGATCGTGCACGTCTATTGCGGCGACGAGACCATCGAGGTGACCACCTTCCGTGCCAGCCAGCCCGACCAGGACGAGGGGCAGGACAACGACAGCGACCGGGTCGCCGCCGAGGACGGCATGCTGTTGCGCGACAACGTGTTCGGCGGCCAGGAGGACGACGCCGCGCGCCGCGATTTCACCGTCAACGCCCTGTACTACGATCCGGAGACCGAGGAAATCTGGGACAACCACGGCGGCGTGGCCGATGCCCGCGAGCGGGTGTTGCGCATCATCGGCGACCCGGTCACCCGCTACCGGGAAGACCCGGTGCGCATGCTGCGCGCGGCCCGCTTCGCCGCCAAGCTGGACTTCCGCATCGCCCCCGAGACGCGCGCCCCCATCGCCCAGTTGGCGCCCATGCTGGAGCGCATCCCCGCCGCCCGGCTGTTCGACGAGATGATGAAGTTGCTGCTCTCGGGCCACGCGGAACGGGGCGTGCACCAGCTGCGCGCCGAGGGCCTGCACCACGGCACCCTGCCCATGCTCGACGCGATCCTCGACGACCCGGTGCGGCGGCCATTCCTGCACGCCGCGCTGCATGACACGGACGAACGCATCCGCCATGATCAGAACGCCTCGCCCGCCTTCATGCTGGCCTGCCTGATGTGGTTCGACATGCGCGCCGAGACGCAGCGCCAGGAAGATGCCGGCCTGCCGCCCATGGCCGCCCTGTTCCAGGCCATGGACGACGTCCTGGAGCGGCAGCGGGCCAGCCTGGCCTTCCCGCGCCGCTTCGACGGGATGATCAAGGAGATCTGGGCATTGCAGCCGCGCTTCGAGCAGCGCAGCGGCAGCCGCCCCTATCGCCTGCTCAGCCATCCGCGCTACCGCGCCGGCTACGACTTCCTGCTGCTGCGCGCCCGCGGCGGCGATGCCCCGGAGGAATTGGCCGACTGGTGGACCCGTTTCCAGGACGCCGACGAGGAGGCCCGCGCGAGTCTCCTCCAGCCCAGCCAGGTCTCGGGCAAACGTCCGCGCCGCCGGCGCCGGGGCAAACCGGGCGGCGGCGGACAACCGGACGATCATGCCGGCACGGGCGGTTGACGCCTTCGTCGCCCTGGGCGCCAACCTGGGCGATCCGCAGGCGCAGATACTAGCGGCCATCGAGGCCCTGGTCCTGCTGCCCGAAACCAGCCTGGCGCGGCATTCCTCCCTGTACCGCAGCAAACCGGTGGGCTACGCGCGCCAGCCCGATTTCATCAACGCCGTCGCCCACCTGCGCACCCGCCTCGGCCCGCGGCAGCTGCTGGAGCACTGTCTGGCCCTGGAACAGCGCCACGGCCGGCGGCGCACCTACCGCAACGCGCCGCGCACCCTGGACCTGGATGTACTGCTCTACAACGGCCTGATCATGGCGGAACCCGGCCTGACCCTGCCCCACCCGCGCATGCACGAGCGCGCCTTCGTGCTGCTGCCCCTGGCCGAGATCGCCCCCCATTGCCCCATCCCCGGGCGGGGCACGGCGAGTCAGGCGCTGGCCCGCGTGGATGCCTCCGGCCTCACCCGCCTGCCCGGCGCGGGGCGGGACGCGGCCGTCCCCCTCGCCAACGAACCCTGATGCTGCCCGAGCGCTACCGCTACATCATCGTCGAAGGCCCCATCGGCGTCGGCAAGACCAGCCTGGCGCGCAAACTCGCGCAGTTGGCCAACGCCCGCCTGATGCTGGAGAGCCCGGAGGACAACCCTTTCCTGGCCCGCTTCTACGAGGACCGCCGGCGCTATGCCCTGCCCACCCAGCTGTCCTTCCTGCTGTCGCGCTACGACCAAGTCCGGGAGTTGGCACAGGGCGACCTGTTCGCCGGCACCACCATCGCCGACTACATGCTGGACAAGGACACGCTGTTCGCGCGCATGAACCTGGACGAGGCCGAGTTCCGCCTCTACCAGCGGTTGTACGCCGACCTCAAGCCGCACATCCCCACACCCGACCTGGTCATCTACCTGCAGGCCCCGGCGAGCGTGCTGCTGGAGCGCATCCGCCGCCGCGCGCGGGGCTACGAGCGGGGCATCGGCGAGGCCTACCTGACCGACCTGACCCGCCAGTACACGGAATTTTTCTATCATTACGACGCCGCGCCCCTGCTCATCGTCAACAGCGAGCACATCAACTTCGCCGACAATGACGATGACTTCCGCCTGGTGGTGAACTGCATCCAGGAAATGCGCGGCACCCGGGAATTCTTCAACAGGAGCCAGTGATGTTCCTACCCCAACTGGAGAAGAAGGCCGGCGGTGGCGAAAAACTCGCCGTGCTGACCTGCTACGACGCCAGCTTCGCCCGCCTGCTCACCGCCTGCGGCGTGGACATCCTGCTGGTGGGCGACTCCCTGGGCATGACCGTGCAGGGCCATGCCACCACCCTGCCGGTGACCCTGGAGCAGATGGCCTACCACACCGAGGCGGTGGCACGCGGCGCGACCGAAGCCGGCGGCGGCGCCTTCATCGTCGCCGACCTGCCCTTCGGCAGCTATCAGCAGTCGCCCGAGCAGGCCTTCGCCAGCGCCGCCCGGCTGCTGGCCGCCGGGGCCAACATGGTCAAGCTGGAAGGCGGGGCGGTGCTGGCCCGCACGGTGGAGTTCCTGGTGCGTCGCGGGGTACCGGTGTGCGCCCACCTGGGCCTACTACCCCAGTCGGTGAACACCACCGGCTACCGCGCCCAGGCACGCGACGCCAAGGCCGCCGAGCAGCTGGCCAGCGACGCCGTCGAACTGGAGGCAGTGGGCGCCCGGATGCTGGTGCTGGAATCCATCCCCCTGGTGCTGGCCGAGGAGGTCACCCAGCGCCTGGCGATCCCCACCATCGGCATCGGCGCCGGCCCGCATTGCAACGGCCAGGTGCTGGTACTGCAGGACATCCTCGGCCTGACCCCGAGGCCGCCGCGCTTCGCCAAGGACTTCATGGCCGGCGCCGGCAGCTTGGAGGGCGGCATCCGCGCCTTCGTGCAGGCGGTGAAGACGGGGGCCTTCCCCGGTCCCGAGCACGCCTTTTGAGGCGCCTCCCGGCATGCATCTGGTGCACACCGCCGCCGAACTGCGCGGGATGCTGGACGGGGAACGCGGAGTGGCCTTCGTCCCCACCATGGGCAACCTGCACACCGGCCACCTGGAATTGGTACGCCTGGCCGCCGGGGCCGGCCGGCCGGTGGTGTCGAGCATCTTCGTCAACCCCCTGCAGTTCGGCGCCGGCGAGGATTTCGGGCGTTATCCCCGCACTCTGGAGGCGGACTGCCGGCAGCTGAAGGCGGCAGGCTGCGACATCGTGTTCGCCCCAGACGTGGCCGAGATGTACCCGGAACCCCAGACCGTACGGGTCGTCCCGCCGCTGGCCGACGAGCTGTGCGGTGCCTTCCGGCCCGGGCATTTCGAGGGCGTGGCCACGGTGGTGCTGAAGCTCTTCAACATGGTGCGGCCGCGCTACGCGGTGTTCGGCAAGAAGGACTACCAGCAGCTGTTCATCCTCAGGACCCTGACCCGGCAGCTCAACCTGCCCATTGACATCCTCGCCGGCGAGACCGTGCGTGCAGCCGACGGCCTGGCCCTGTCTTCGCGCAACGGCTACCTGTCGGCGGCGGAGCGGGCCGAGGCACCCCGGCTGCATGCGGTGCTGAGCGCCATTGTCGGGGCCATCGCCGGTGGCGGGCGGGACTATGGGGCACTGGAATCGGCCGCACGGGACGCACTACAGGAGCATGGATGGCGGGTGGACTACGTCTCGGTGCGCGCCCAGGCCACCCTACTGCCGCCGCGGGACGGGGAAGACCGCCTGGTGGTGCTGGCCGCCGCCCATCTGGGCGGTACGCGGCTCATCGATAACCTGGAAGTGGCCAGCCAATGATGCAGCGCAGTATAATGCCCGCCCCTGTCCGTGCCTGAGGGCTCCTCCATGCAACGCTCCATGCTCAAATCCAAGCTGCACCGGGTGCGCGTGACCGCGTCCGAACTGGATTACGAGGGCTCCTGCGCCATCGACGAGAACCTGTTGGAAGCGGCTGACATCCGCGAATACGAACAGATCGAGATCTACAACATCAACAACGGCGAACGCTTCACCACCTATGCCATTCGCGGCCAGCGGGGCAGCGGCATGATCTCGGTGAACGGCGCCGCTGCGCGCAAGGCAGCCGTCGGCGATCTGCTGATCGTCGCCAGCTATGCGGTCTTCAACGAGATGGAACTGAACGCCTACGATCCCAGGCTGGTGTACGTGGACGGGAAGAACCACATCCAGCGCATCGGCGACCGGATACCCGCCCAGGCGGCGTAGCCGAAGCTTTCAGCGATCAGCCGCTGTCGGCGGGGAATCCAGCCTGCCCCAATCGAAGCGCGGCCCCGGATCGGTCTTGCGGCCGGGGGCGATGTCCGAGTGGCCGGCCAGCTCGACGCCGGGATAGGCCGCCCGCAGCACGCCCAACAGTTCGTTTAGCGCCGCGTACTGGGCGTCGGCGAAAGGCGTCGCGTCGGTGCCCTCCAATTCGATGCCGACGGAGAAATCATTGCATCGCTCCCGCCCCCCCCAGCTCGATGCACCCGCATGCCAGGCACGCATGCCGCAGGGCACAAACTGGATCAGCTCGCCGTCGCGGCGGATGAAGAAATGCGCCGAGACGCGCAAATCCTTGATGGCGGTGTAATAAGGATGCGCCGCTGGGTCCAGCCGGTTGGTGAACAACTCGGCCACCCCCGGCCCACCAAATTCACCGGGGGGCAGGCTGATGTTATGGATGACGATCAGGATGACCGCTTCCCCCGCCGGCCGGGCATCGCAGTTGGGCGACGGCACACGCCGGGCACCGTCCAGCCATCCCCTGGCATCCAGCCTGCGCCCCGCTTTCACCGTTCCTCCCTGCACGAGCACACCGTCCGCATCACATCATCCGCAGTAGGGCGGCAAACCCTTGCCGCCGGGGGGGCTGCGCTTGCGATGATGTCGGCAAAGGATTGCCGACCTACGCGGTTTGCCTCCGTCCGCTTCATGGCTCCTCCTGGGCCGGCGCGGCCAAGGCCGCGAGCAGGGCACGACCCAGCGCGGCGGGCGTGACCTCGCAGTTCAGACGGGCATGGAAATGCCCGTCCACGAACAGGAACAGGGCGGGCAGATGGAACACCTCGTAGGCGCGCGCCAGGGCCTGCGCCTGCTGCACGTCCACCTTGTACAGACGCACACCGGCGGGAGCGGCCTCCGGCAGGCGGCGCTCCACGCTCCGGCAGGTGCCGCAGCCGGAGCTGGTGAACAGCACCAGAGCCTGGCCGGACAACCCGGCCAGGCTCTGGTGCAGGGTGAATTCATCCAGAGCTTCCATGGGTCGGCATTTTCCCCCACCGCCCGCCTCCCGGCCACCGCCGGGCTGCTAGAATGCCGCCCTTTCGCGCGAACCACCCCGGAGCCCACCCATGCTCGTCCTGGAGCTGTTCTTCTTCCTCGTCCTCATCCTGATCGCCGCCGAGGTGTTCGTGAACGCCCTGGAGCATCTGGGCGAACGGCTGGGTATCTCGGAAGGGGTGACCGGTTCCCTGTTCGCCGCCGTCGGCACCGCCCTGCCCGAGACCCTGGTGCCCCTGCTGGCGATCTTCGCAGGTACCCAGAACCAGCAACTCAACGAGGAGATCGGCGTCGGCGCCATCCTCGGCGCGCCGCTGATGCTTTCGACCCTGTCCCTGTTCCTGATGACCCTGGCGGTGTGGAAACGGCGTGGCAGCCAGGGCCACCTGACGCCGGAGCGCACCGGGCTGACCCGTGACCTGAATTTTTTCCTGGGCGCTTTCGCGTTGTCCTGCGTGGCCCTGTTCGTACCCCACGACATCGCCGGCATCCGCGCCGCCCTGGCCTTCGTGATGGTGCTGATCTACTTCTTCTACGTCATGCTCACCCTCAAGGCCTCCGAGAAGCTGGTCAAGGACGGCCACGCCACCGAAGCCGGGGAACCGATGTGGCTGAGCAAGCTGGGCATACCCACCAACTGGACCACCATCCTCATCCAGCTCGCCGCCGGCCTGGCCCTGCTGGTGGCCGGGGCCAAGGGCTTCATCCACGGCATCGAGGACGCCGCGCCCCTGCTGGGCATCTCCGCCCTGGTGCTCTCCCTGATGATCGTGCCCATCGCCACCGAACTGCCGGAAAAGGTGAACTCCATCCTGTGGATCCGCCGCCACAAGGACACCCTGGCGTTCGGCAACATCACCGGCGCCATGGTGTTCCAGGGCACGCTTTTGCCTGCCATCGGCATCCTGCTCACCCCCTGGATTCCCCAGAAGGAGGTGCTGGCCGGCGTGGTGATCACCCTGCTGGCGGCAAGTTGGCTGCGCTTCATGATCGCCCGCGGACAGCTGAGGGTGTGGATGCTGGCGGTCAATGGCGCCCTCTACGTCACCTACCTGATCATCGCCCTGGCCTGAGCGGCCGGTCAGGGGGCTCAGGCGCTCCTGGCGGCCGGCTCGGTGTCCTGGCGATAGACATAAACCAGGATAGGGTGCCGCTCGGTGGCCTCGATCTTGGTCAGCTGGGCAATCACCGGAGCATCCACCCTATAGCCCTTGGCCAGCAGCATGTAGCCGTCCCGGTGCTGCAGGTCGCGGGACAACACCATGCCGGGCACCAGACTGGTGGGCCGCACCGGGATCTCGTCCACCACGTTCTTGAACTGCTCGGTCAGGATGGCCGTGTAGCAGTCTATGACCGCCGGGTCGTAGCGCTTGCCCCTGTTTTCCATCAGGAAGGTGATGGCGTCCTTGGGCCGCATGGGGTGCTGGGTGAGTGTGCCGCTGACCAGACCGTCGAACTCGTTGGCCGCGGCGATGATGCGGCTGCCCAGGGGAATGGCCAGGCCGGCCAGGCGATCCGGATAGCCGCTGCCGTCATAGTATTCATGGTGGTGGCGAATGAGTTGGGCGGCGGCCTGCAGCTGCTCGATCTGCATGAGGGCCTGCTGGCCCCGCTCCGGGTGGTGCATCATCTCGGTGCGCTGCTCCGGGTTCAGGGCGCTGAACGGCCGGTCCAGGAGGTCGTCCGCCATGCCGATCTTGCCGATATCGTGCAGCAGGGCGGCGAACAGCACATCCTGTTGGGCGGCCTCGTCCAGCCCCATCCGCGCGGCGATCTTGCGGGCATGGTCGGCCACCCGCCTCGCATGCCCCGACAGGGTCTTGCCGCGCATCTCCACCAGCCCGGAGAAGGCCTGCACGGTGGCGATGAAGCCGGTCTTCAGGCGGGCGTTGGCACTTTGGGCCAGCTTCAGGGCCTTGCGCACCTCCTCGGTACGTTCCACCACCTTGCGCTCTAGGCCGGCGTTGAGGGCCTTGAGCTCCTCGTTCTGGGTCATGACCACGGCGTTCAGGCGGCTGTTCTCCTGCTCCAACTGCTTGTGCTTCAGTGCGTCCCGCACGGTGAGGACGATATCGTTGTCGTTCCAGGGCTTGTTCAGGTAGCGGTAGATCTCGCCCCGGTTGATGGCGGCGATGGTGGATTCCATGTCCGCGTAGCCGGTGAGCAGGATACGCACCACTTCGGGCTTGCGCTGTCGCACCTGCTCCAGGAAACGCGCCCCGTCCATCTCAGGCATGCGCATGTCGGAAATCACCAGGTCGATGGCCTCCTTGTCCAGCACCTCCAGGCCCGCCGCGCCACTTTCGGCGGTGAGTATGCGAAAGCCGTGGGGCCGGAACAGGCGGCGTAGGGAGGACAGGATGGACGGCTCGTCGTCCACGAACAGCAGGGTGGCGGGCGGGGAGGTGTCTTGTTCAGCCATGATCGGCCCCTTGCTCGGGCGGCTGGACGGCCAGGATGACGCGGAAGGTGGTGCCCTTGCCCACCTCGCTGTCCACCTCGATGCGCCCGCCGTGCTTGTTGACGATGCCGTAGGAAATGGACAGGCCCAGACCGGTACCCTTGCCCACGGGCTTGGTGGTGAAGAAGGGATCGAAGATCTTGTTGCGGATCTCCGCCGGGATGCCCTTGCCGGTGTCGGCGATCTCCACCCACACCGTGCCATCGTCCCCGCTGCCGGTGCGCACCCGGATGGTGCCCTTTTCCTCGATGGCATGGGCGGCGTTCACCAGCAGGTTCATGAACAGCTGGTTGAGCTGATAGGGCAGGCACTTGACGGAGGGCATCTGGCCGTATTCCTTCACTACCTCGGCCTTGTACTTGATCTCGTTGTGCACCACGTTGAGGGTGGTGTCCAGGCCCTTGTGCAGGTCGGCCCATACCCATTCGCCCTGGTCGGCGTGGGCAAAGTCCTTGAGGTCCTGGACGATGCGCCGCACCCGTTCCGTGCCTTCGTCGGATTCGGTCAGGAGGGCCAGCACGTCCTCCTTCAGGTAGTCCAGATCCACCCGCCGCTTGACCTCGGCGATCTCGGCCAGCCAGGATGAGACGGGCGGCAGATCGGCCTCGGCCGCCTCGTAGGCGGCCACCACATGGAGCAGGCCCTCCACATAATTGCGCAGGGTGCCCAGGTTGGAGCTGATGTAGCCGATGGGGTTGTTGATCTCGTGGGCCACGCCGGCGGCCAGCTGGCCGATGGAGGCCATCTTCTCGGATTGCAGCAACTGGTCGTGGGCCTCCTGCAGCTTGGCGATGA
Organism: Thiobacillus sp. UBA3361; assembly: GCA_002360535.1. Lineage (GTDB taxonomy): Bacteria > Pseudomonadota > Gammaproteobacteria > Burkholderiales > Thiobacillaceae > UBA3361. Next base: position 22,235 of record DEQR01000025.1, on the reverse strand, counting down.
GCTTCTTCTGCTCCTCCTTCTCGCGCAGCAGGGCCGCCTCGGCCAGGCGGCGCTGGGTGATGTCCTGGAAGCTGACCACCCGCCCGATGTTGTCGATGCCCTGAAAATGGGGCAGGGAATGGCGCTCCATGATGCGGCCGTCGATGCAGGTGACAGTGTCGTGGCCCTCCAGTTCCGGGTGGCGGCACAGATGCTCCAGCATGTCCGAAAATGCTTGCGGGTCCTGGACCTGGTCCAGCACGTGCCGCATCAGGTCTTCATGGCTCCAGAAGGCCAGGATGTCGTCCGGCACCCGCCAAAGTTCGCTGAAGCTGCGGTTGAAGCGCACCGAGCGCGCCTCCCGGTCCAGCACCAGGATGCCGTCCACGGTGGATTCCAGGGTGGTGCCCAGGAGCATGAGCAGGTGCTCCAGCTGCGTCTCGGCGCGCTGCAGTTCCACCAACTGATCCTGGAGGGCGGTGTTGCGTTCGGTCAGCTCCCGAGTCATGACGTCCAGGGACTGTTCCTTCAGCTTGATCATTGCGTCGGCCTGCTGGTAGGCCCGGTCCACCGCCGCCAGGAAGGTCTCAGGCAAGGCCTGGCCGATCATGTCGGGGTTCAGGTGGTCGCGCAGTTGTCTTTCAAGCAAGGGATGCATGCAGAGTCCTCACGCGGTGACCGTGTCTGCGGCATGCTTGATGGGCAGGGTGACGCGGAAGGTGGTGCCGCGTCCCACCTCGCTGTCCACCTCGATGCGCCCGTGGTGTTTCTGGATGATGCCGTAGGCCAGGGACAGCCCCAGGCCGGTACCCTGCCCCACCGGCTTGGTGGTGAAGAAGGGATCGAAGATGCGTTCGCGGATCTCCACCGGGATGCCCTTACCGGTGTCGCTCACCTCCACCACCACGTTCTCCCCCTCTCGCCGGGTGCGCAAGGTGATGGTGCCGCGCGGCCCATCCATGGCGTGGGCGGCATTCACCATCAAATTCATGAACACCTGGTTGAGCTGGTAGAGCAGGCACTCGATCTCCGGTATGTCGCCGTACTCCTTGACCACGTCGGCCTTGTACTTGATCTCGTTGTGGGCGATGTTCAGGGTACTGTCGAGTCCCTTGTGCAGATCGGCGTACTGCCACTCCGGCGAGCTGTCCAGGCGCGAGAAGTCTTTGAGGTCCTGGACGATCTTGCGCACCCGGTTGATGCCGTCCCGGGATTCGCTGAGCAGGTCCGGGATGTCCACCTTGAGAAATTCCAGATCCAGTTCCTCGCGCAGGCCGGCCACCTCGGCACAGGCGGGGGATTTCACCGTCTGACTGCGTTCCGCCGCCTCGTAGGCCTGGATGATGCGCAGCAGGTCGTGGATGTAGTTCTCCAGGGAGCCCATGTTGGACTGCACGAAGCCGATGGGATTGTTGATCTCGTGGGCCACCCCCGCCGCCAGCTGGCCGATGGAGGCCAACTTCTCGGACTGCAGCAGCTGGGACTGGGCCTCCTTGAGCTGCTGGTGCAGGGCCTCCAGTTGCCGGTACTTGCCCTGTAGCTCCTGCATGGCCTTGGACAGGGCCTGGGTGCGTTCCTCCACCCGCTGCTGCAGGTGCACGTTGCTGTCCTGCAGGGAATCCTCCAGGCGCTTGCGGGCCGTGATGTCGGTGCGGATGGCCACGTACTGGTAAGGTTTCCCGGCGTCGTCCAGAAAGGGCACGATGGTGGAATCCAGCCAGAACAGGCTGCCGTCCTTGGCCCGGTTGCACACCTCGCCGCGCCACACCCTGCCCTGCATGATGTTGCTCCACAGGCCCTCGAAGAATTCCCTGGAGTGGACGCCGGAGTTGATGATGCGGTGATCCTGGCCCAGCAGCTCTGCCAGGCCGTAGCCGGAGATGGCGCAGAACTTCTCGTTCACATAGGTGATCTTGCCGGCCGGGTTGGCGATGCTGACGATGGCGTGTTCGTCCAGGGCCGTCTTCTGGTACTGCAGCTCCTGGTTGGTGGTGACCAGTAGGTCGTTCATGCGCTCCATGGTGGTCAGGTCCCTGGCCACGCACAACACCCCCTTCCAGCCCTTGCCGTTGGCGGGGATGGGCGTGCGGGTGATGGCGAAATGGCGGGTGCCGCCATCCGCGTCGGCCAGATACAAGTCCTGGAACCCGGCCTGGCCGTTGTCCAGGGCCTGGCGGTCCGCCTGATCGCCGCCCAGCCCCGCCGCCTGCCCCCACAGTTCAGCCTCCCGTGTGCCCGCGAGAGACTGGGCGGCGGGGGCCATCAGGCTGACAAAATGCGGGTTGAACCAGTCGATGCGGCCATCCACGTGCTTGTACCAGACCGGCATGGCGATGTTCTCCAGCAGGATGCGGGCCTCCCGCTCGCTCTCCCGCAGCTTGGCCATCAGGCGCCGCTGCCGGTTGACCACCACGCTGGCGATAACAGCGGCCAGGAACAGGGCCACGCCGGTGCTGCCGGCCATCAGGCCGCTAGCCAATCGGTATTCTGCGCGCGCCGCCCCCGAGGCGGCGCGAGAATCGGCGATCTGCTGGTCCAGCAGGCGGCGCAGCTCCACGGTGGCCTGGTCCTGGGCGGGCAGCGCCTGGTTCACCAGCAATCGTTCCGCCTCCTGGCGTCGGTCGGCCAGGGCCAGGTCCAGCACCTCGTCCTGCAGGATCGCACCCTGGGTGGTGTGCACCGCTTGTTCCCGCAGCATGTCCCGTTCCGCCTCGCTCAGGGGCATGGCCAGCAGGCGCTCGCGGGCGCCGCGGAACTGGCCCGCCAGCTCATGGAAGCGGGGGATCAGCTCGTCTCGCTCGAAAGGGTCCTGCTCCTGCAGGATGGCATGCAGTTGCAGGGCGCGTTCCCGCGCGGCGATGTACATCTCGGTGGCCAGGCGATACTGCTGGTCCTGCACGTCCACCACGTCGCGCAGGGTGCCGTGCATGCGCTGCAGGTAGTAGATGCCAACCCCGGCCACGGAGATTAGCAGGACCATAATCAGGAAGAAACCCAGGATCAGCCCGCCGGGGGCGCTGTGCTTGAGGTCAATGTTCATGGCCATAGGCATCCCGACTCATCGCGAAAGCAGGGCGCAGTAGCCCTCGTGCTCCTGCTCGATGGTGGACAGCAGTGGCGTCATGGGTGTCTGATCCAGGCCCAGGCGGCGCCAGGATTCGCGCCGCACGGGCGGCACCAGGGCCTGGGGGTCGCCGGCAAGGTCCAAGGCATGGGCCAGGGCGTCGGCGACGTGAATCACGTCCGCCAGGCCACTGGTGGGGGCATTCGTCGGCTCGTGGTGCGCAGCCACCGCCAGGCAGATATCCTCGGGAAGCCGCCAGCGGCGCGCCAGGGCCTCTCCCGCCTGGACATGGTCCAGGCCCAGGCAGTGGCGCTCGGCCTCCACCAGGTAGGCGTCCGTGCGGGACCGCCAGTCCAGCACCGCGGCATAGTGATGGGGCCGGGTGGTGGCCAGCAGCAGGCGGCCGATGTCGTGCAGCAGGCCCGCCGTGAAGCACCGCTCCCCGCTCAGGCCGGCCTTCCCGGCCAGAGCTCGACCGGCCAGGGCCACACCGATACCGTGCCGCCAGAACCGGGTGAGATCGAAGCCGGACTCGGCCACGGGCTTGAAGAAGCCGCTCAGGGAGGCGGTCGTCACCAGGTTGACCACGGCGCGAAAACCCAGTACCAGGATGGCGTCGTGGATGGTTTCCACGCGGCTCTGCATGCCGTAGAAGGGGGAATTGGCCACCCGCAGGGCGCGCGCCGCCAGGGCCTGGTCCTTGGCGATGCCCCCCGCCAGGCGCTCGATGTCGGTGTCCTCGTTGTCCAGGGTGGCGATCAATTCAGTGACGATGGCCGGCAGGGAGGGCAGTTGCCGTACCTCGTCCAGGATCTCGTCCAGGGTCACGGGGGGAAGACCCGTGAGCTGGCTCATGGCCGCGGCCCCAATCGATAGTCCTCGATCAGCGCCCGGAACCAGGCATCCTCCTCCCGGGCGCGGCGGAACAGGTGGGCCAGCCGTTGCCGGGCGGCGTCGGCATCCGCCCCCTCCGATTCCTGGGTAGGTTTGATGATGACCACCTCGGTGAGGCCCAGCCCCCGCAGGGTGGAAAGGAGTGTTGCGTCCAGGGGCGTGCCCGCCGCGCACAGCGCCTGGCCGCGGGCATCCCGCGGCGCCTCGGCCAGGATCATGCCGGGCTGTGCCGCCACCAGGGGCAGCCTGGTCACCGGCGCGCTCATGAGCGCGCCTCCAGGGGCATCAGGGCAATGAGATGGCCCCGCGAGCGGGATTTCCGCCCCATGGGCCGCCGCACCACGTTGAAACGCTGCCCGGCCAGTTCCACCGCCTGGGGCGTCTCGCCGGCCTGGCCGAGCCAGGCGCGGGCCTCATCGCCCAGGGACTCGCTCAGGTTCTGTCCCATCAGGGGCATGCCTTGCTGGCCTAACAGGGCCTCGGAAGCGGCGTTGGCCAGGGCGATCATGCCGTCGTCGTCCACTCCCAGGATGGGCCAGGGGATCAGCTGCAGCACCTCCTGCAGGATGTCCAGGGTGTTCTCCAGCTGTCCGGCCTGGCGCTCCAGTTCCTGGGCATGGGCCTGCAACTGGGTATTGGCCGCGCGCAGGGCCTCGGTCAGGTGCCGGTTCTCGTCGGCGATGCCCTTGCTGCGGAAGGCCTCCCGGATGTGTTCGCGCAGTTGCTCGTCGTCCCAGGGCTTGGTGAGGAACTTATAGACCGCCCCCTCGTTGATGGCGTCGGTGACAAACTGAAGTTCGGTGTAGCCGGACAGGACGATGCGTATGGTGTCCGGGTGGGACTGCCTGGCCCGGCGCAGGAACTCCACGCCGCTCATGTTGGGCATGCGCTGGTCGGTGAGGATCACGTCCACCGGCCGGCCGTCCATGTCGGCCAGGGCCTGGCGCGCGTCCTCGTAGGCCAGGATGGTGTAGCCGTCCGGGCGCAGCAGGCGCTTGAGGGCGGAAAGGATGTTGGGTTCGTCGTCCACCAGCATCAGGGTTGGTTTGTCTTGCATGCTCGGCTCCCGATCAGGCGGCCTGGGCCATGGCGGCGGCGGCCGCCGCGCGCCTCGGCTTCATGACCGCTTCGTGGTAGCGGAAGGCGTCCCGGATGTGGTCGCGCAGCTGCTCTTCCCGCCAGGGCTTGGTGAGGAACTTGTAGATGGCGCCGCCGTTCACCGCCTGGATGAGGGTTTCCAGGTCGGTGTAGCCGGACAGCACGATGCGCACCGTGTCGGGGTACATCTCCCGCACGCGGCCGAGGAATTCGGTGCCGGTCATCTCCGGCATGCGCTGGTCGGAGAGGATCACCTGCACGGGATGGCGGGCCAGGATGTCCAGTCCCTCCAGGGCGCTGCCGGCGGTGTGGACGCGGTAGCCCTCGCCGCGCAGCAGGCGCCGCAGGGCGGCGAGGATGTTGGCCTCGTCGTCCACCAGCAGCAGGCCGCGTTCTTCCGGTGTCTGGACCTGGGCGGTCGCCAGGCCGCGGCCGTCGCGCAGCAGCTGGGCATACGCCTCGGCCGGCAGGGGCCGGCTGAAGAAAAAGCCCTGCATGAGGTCGCACCCCTGGGCGCGCAGGTAGTCCAGCTGCGCCTCCGTCTCCACCCCTTCGGCCACCACCCGCAGGCGCATGCGCTGGGCCAGGCCGATGATGGCGGTGACGATGCCCGCCGCGTCCGGGTCGGTGACCATGTCGCGCACGAAGGACTGGTCCACCTTCAGCACGTCGAAGGGGAAGCGGCGCAGGTAGGCGAGGCTGGAGTAGCCCGTGCCGAAGTCGTCCAGGGCCAGCTTCACGCCGACGGCCTTGAGCCTGCCCAGCATGCGCACCGCCGCCTCGGGATCGGCCATCAGGATGCTTTCGGTCAGTTCCACCTCCAGGCTCTCCGGCGGGATGCCGTGGCGCGCCAGGGCGCCGGCCACCACCGTGTCCAGATCGCCGGCTTGAAACTGATGCGCAGAGACGTTCACCGCCACCCGCGGCCAGGGCAGGCCGGCATCGCGCCAGACGCGCATCTGGCGGCAGGCCTCGTCGATGACCCAGGCGCCGATGGGGCTGATGAGCCCGCTTTTCTCCGCCGCCGGGATGAAGCGGCCCGGCGACACCATTTCCCCATCCTGGCGCCGCCAGCGCAGCAGCGCCTCGGCGCCGGCCACGCGGCCGGTGCGCAGGTCCACCTTGGGCTGGTAATGCAGCTGCAGTTCATTGCGCTCCAGGGCGCGGCGCAGACCGGCCTCCAGTTGCAAATCCTGCAAGGCGTGGTCGTTCATGCCGGCGGTGTGGAAGCGGAACTGGCCCGGTCCAGCCTGCAGGGCCTGGCCCAGGGACATCCGGGCATTGCGCAGCAGCTCATCGGCGCTGCCGGCGTCGTCCGGATAGACGCAGATACCGATGTTCGCCACCAGATAGACATCCTGGCCCTCGCCCACTAACAGGGGCGCGGCCAGGACGTCCAGCAGCTCGCGGGCCACCGCGGCGGCGTCCTGGGCATCGTGGATGGTCTCCAGCAGGAGCAGGAATTCGTCCCCTCCCACGCGGCCCAGCGTGTCCTCCTTGCGCACCCGGTCGGTCAGGCGCGCCGCCACTGAGAGCAACAGACGGTCGCCGATATCATGGCCCAGACTGTCGTTGATCGCCGCGAAGTTGCTCAATTCGATGCACAGCACCCCCAGCCGCTGCCGGTTGCGCTGTGCCCGCTCCATGGCGTGCTCCAACCGCAGGCGCGCCAGGGTGCGGTTGGGCAGGTCGGTGAGCGGGTCGTGGTGCGCCAGATACTCCAGCCGCTCCTGGCTGCTGCGGATCTGGCTCATGTCGGTGGCCACGCTCACGAAATGGCTGACCTGTCCGGCGTCGTCCCGCACCGCGCTGAGGGTGCACCACTCCGGATACAGCTCGCCGCTCGCCCGCCGGCTCCAGACCTCGCCCTGCCAGTAGCCCGATTGCCCGACGGTCTCCCGGATGGCCTGATAGAAGGCCTGGTCGTGGGGGCCGGAACGGAGGAATTCGGTCGTTCTACCCAGCGCCTGCGCCTCTGCGTAGCCGGTGATGGCGGTGAAGGCCGGGTTGACCGCCAGGATCGCGCCGTCCCCGTCCATGAGCATGACCGCGTCGCGGCTGTGCTCGAACACCATGGTGGCCTGCCGCAGGCGTGTTTCGGCCCGCTTGCGGTAGCTGATGTCGGTGAAGCTGGCCACCGCCCCCACCACCCGTCCGCCCCGGAGCAGGGGGTAGGCGCGGTACTCCACCGGCACGGGCGTGCCATCCTGCTGCCAGAACACCTCGTTGTCCCGTTCGATGGTCTCGCCACGTAGGTAGGACCGGCACATGGGACATGCCTGGGCCGGATAGGCCGAGCCATCGGCGTGGCTGTGGTGGATCAGGGCGTGCATTGGCCGGCCGATCAGTTCCTCGCCATCGGCATAGCCGAGGATGCGCAGGAACGCGGCATTGACGAAGGTGCAGCGGCCTTCCACATCCATGCCGTACACCCCCTCGGCCAAGGAGTCCAGCAACAGCCGGCTGTGCGCCTCGCGCTCCTGGAGCAAGGCATGTTCACGGGTCAATGCGTTCTTGTGGAAGACATTCTCCAGGGTGGCGGGCAATTCGTGCAGATAGGCCGGGTGCTTGAACAGACAGTGATCCACCCCCTGCTCGATGAAACGGGCGATGGACGCCTCGCTGTCGGTCTCGCTGAGCAGCACGATGGGCAGGCCACTGCCGTATTCCTCACGCAGGGCGGCCACCAGGGCCATCTCCGCCTCGCCGGGCGGTCGCGATTCGACCAGCAGCACATCCCAGGACGCCCTGCCCTGGTCATGCAGAAGTTGCCGGGCGCGGCTGCAATCGACCACCGACTCCAACAGGATGTGGGGGGCGTGCAGGGCCAGTTGTGCCCGGATGGGATCGGCGCCATCCTGGTTGCCGCCGATCCGCAACACCCTCAGGGGGCGGGATTCGCCGCCCTGGCGGGCAGGGCTGCCGCGCAGCGCCCGCATCAGGGTCTCGCGCAGCTGCCCATTATCCTGCCGGCCCTTGATCAGGTAGCCGTCCGCGCCGGCCTTGAGGGCCACCGCCTCGATATTGCGTTCTCCCTCGCCGGCGATCATGACCACCGCCAGGGGCAGGCCGCGCGCCCGCACCCGAGCCAGGACGTCGAAACCGCTGCCGTCGGACAGATGCAGATCGCACAGCACCAGGTCCGGGTGGCTCGGCTCGTCCAGGCAGGCCAGGGCCTGGGCAAGATTCACGGCGATGCGCAGGGCGCAGTCGGGCATGGCCTCGACGAGACCCAGCCGCATCGCCTCCCCGTCAGCGGGGTTGCCCTGCACGTAGAGAATCTTCATCCGAAACGCCCATCCTCCTTACGACGCTTCCCGCCGGCCCGGCACCTGCAAGGGCGCCGAGGGCCGGTTTCCCGACCGGACTTACGCTGAGCCGGTTCAAGCCGGATATCGGTCCCGTAGTGGAATCCTTTAGATGATTATTCGGAAACGGACCCAGCATTCGGTTAAAGATTACCGCCTGCCTGCCGTTATGCAGCCCGTGACGGCCACCACGCGAGGACATCCTGGGCATGAAGAATCCGATCACCCCCACCGACGTGGAACTGAAGATGCGGGAAGACGATTTCATCGTCTCGAAGACCGATCTGAAGGGATGCATCACCTACGGCAACCGGATATTCATGGAGTTCTCCGGCTACTCGGAACAGGAACTTCTGGGCAGCCAGCACAACATCATCCGCCACCCGGACATGCCCCGCGGCGTGTTCAAGTTCCTCTGGGACACCATCCAGGCCAAGGAGGAATGCAACGCCTATGTGAAGAACATGGCCAAGGATGGCAGCTTCTACTGGGTTTTCACCAACGTCACCCCGGATTTCAGCAAAGGGGGTGAAGTCGTGGGATTCACCTCGGTGCGGCGCAAGCCCCGAACCGAGGCGGTCAAGCTCCTGAGCGGTGTCTATCGGACCATGCTGGAGATCGAGAAGAAGGCCGGGCCCAGGGACGCCTGCGCCGCTTCCTTGAAGTACCTGACAGACCTGCTCGCCGAGAAAAGGGTGAGCTACAGCGAATTCATCCTCAATCTCTGAGGGCACGCCATGTCCAACCTGCCCCTGCGCAAGCGATTCATCCTCTTCGTCACGGCCTTCTATGTACTGCTGGCTACCACTCTCGTCGTGCAAGTGGCGATGCATGGTTTCGAATGGCTTCCGATGGGCCTGCTGGCCATCGGCTTCGTCGTTTCCGCCCTGCTGCAGATCAAGTCTCGCAAGTGGTTGGCGCCGCTGGACAGCCTCAGCGAAGCCCTGCGGGAGGTGAGCGCAGGGCGGTTCAAGCAACGCATCACCCACATCGACGACAGCACGGAGATCGGCCGCCTGTGCTGGCACCTGAACGACATGCTGGACCAGCTGGAAACCTTCAACCGGGAACAGGCCACCACCTTCCGCCATAGCGTGGACGGCAAGTTCTACCGCAAAGCCATGCCTACCGGCCTGCACGGGGGTTTCCGCAAAGGACTGGAGAACCAGAACGTGCTCCTGGAGAGCATGGCCGCCAATACCCTGCACCAGATGAAGAATCTGCTGCTTTCCATGGTGCAGGGACTGAACAGCAGCAACCTGCTGAAGAACCTGGCCTCCAGCCAGCGGGACCTAACCCGCATCACTGACCATATGAAGATCGTGGCCAGCGAAGCCACCCGTACCAACAGCGATGCCGAGGCCAGCCACGAGACCGTGTCCACGGTGGTGCGGAGCCTCACGGACATCTCCTCGCGCATCGACCACGCCTGCGAAGCCATCGCCCAACTCAACACCCGGGGTGCGGAGATCCAGCAGGCGGTGAGCCTGATCAACGGCATCGCCGACCAGACCAACCTGCTGGCCCTGAATGCCGCCATCGAGGCGGCCCGGGCCGGCGAGGCAGGCCGGGGCTTTGCCGTGGTGGCCGACGAGGTGCGGAAGCTGGCGGAAAACACCAAGAGCGCATCGGTCTCCATCGGCCGAGTCATGGAAGACCTCATGCGGGAGGCGGAAGCCATGCTCCGGGATTCCGTCGCCATGCGGGAGATGGCCAACAGTTCCCGCGCCGTGGTGGGCGAGGTATCGGCCCGCTTCAATCAGTTCGCCGCCTCCGCCAAGACCACACTGGAGAAGACCTATCACGCCCTGGACATGAGTTTCGCCTCCCTCATCAAGGTGGACCACATCATCTACAAGCAGCGGGCCTACATGGCTCTGAGCACCGGCGGCGAAGACCAGTACGTGAATGCAGTCGGCGTGGATTGCCATGGCTGCCGTCTCGGAAAGTGGTATTACGAAGGCGACGGCAAGGAACGTTTTGGCGCGCTTCATTCCTACCGCGCCATGGAAACACCCCACCACGTTGTCCATCACAGTGCCCACGAGATGATGGCCCTGATCGACCAGGGCTGGGAGAAGGATGTGGGCCTGCAACAGGCCATCTACGGCAAACTGGAACACATGGAGCAGGCCAGCCAACAGGTGATGGAGGTCATTGGCCAGATGGTCGCCGAGAAGCATGGCGAGGCCATGCCGGTGCCTGCAACGACAACATCGTCGCCAGTATCCCCTAGCGGCAGCCTATCAGTCGCGAAGCGCACCCGGGTGCCTCCCAGGGACGGCGCCGGCTCCGTCGAGTTATTCTGATGCCAGCCCAGCATCACTCAATGCCGAGCCGCTCCAGCCGGTAGCGCAGGCTGCGGAAGCTCACCCCCAGCAACCGCGCGGCGGCAGTCTTGTTGCCGTTGGTGGCCTGCAAGGCCTTGAGGATGGCCTCGCGTTCCACGTGGTCCAGATACTCCTGCAGGGGGAGGCGGCCCGGCTCCGGCAAACCCGCGTCTGCGTCCTGGCGGTTCGCCGGTTCCCGGCCCAGCGGCAACGGCCCTTCTTCGCCCAATTGCAGATCGGCCGGCAGGATACGGTCGCCGTCACACAGGGCGTAGGCCCGCTCCAGCATGTTCTCCAGTTCCCGCACGTTGCCGGGAAACGAATACGCCATCAGCGCCGCCTCGGCCTCCGGGCTGAGGATGGGCAACGGCCGGTCGGCCATGCCGGCCAGGCGTTCGCCAATGTGCCGGGCCAGCAGCGGGATGTCCTCGCGCCGGTCGCGCAGCGGCGGGACGCGCGCCTCGATGACGTTGAGGCGGTAGAACAGGTCATGGCGGAAGCGCCCCTCCTCCACCGCCCGGCCCAAGTCCCGGTGGGTGGCGCTGATGATGCGTACATCCAACGGCTCTTCCACCACCGCCCCCACCCTGCGCACCCGCCGCTCCTGGATGGCGCGCAGCAGCTTCACCTGCATGGTCATGGGCAGCTCCACCACCTCGTCGAGGAACAGGGTGCCGCCGGCCGCGGCCTGAAAAAAACCCTCCCGGTCGGCGTCCGCGCCCGTGAAGGCGCCTTTGCGGTAGCCGAAGAACTCACTCTCCATGAGGTTTTCCGGAATCGCCCCGCAGTTCACCGCCACGAAGGGTTTGCCAGCGCGCGGGCCCAGGGCATGGATCAGGCGGGCGGCCACCTCCTTGCCGCTGCCCGACTCGCCGGCGACGAATACCGGCGCCTGGCTGCGGGCCAGCTTGGCGATGACCGCCTTGAGCTGCTTCATGGCCGGCGACTCGCCAATCAGCCGCGGCAGCCCCTCCTCCGCCGGCGCCGGGGCCTCGCTCACCCGCAGGGCGGTCTTCACCAGGTTGCGCAGCACGTCCAGCTTGACCGGCTTGGAGAGATAGTCGAAGGCCCCCGCCTTGAGGGCGGCGATGGCGTTCTCCGTGTTGCCGTAGGCGGTGATCACGGCCACCGGCGTGCTCGGGCTGACCTTGGCCACGTGACGCACCACCTCCAGGCCGTCGCCATCGGGCATGCGCATGTCGGTCAGGCACAGGTCATAGCGCCGCTCGTCCAGCAAAGTCCTGGCCTGGCCCACGTTGCCCGCCTTGTCCACCTCCAGGCCCAGCTTGACCAGGGTGAGTTCGATGACGTCCAGGATGTCGGGCTCGTCATCGACGATGAGGATGCGGGGGGGCGTCATGGGGTGGCGGTGACTGGCGGGGGAGATTCCGCCGGAGCGTGGGGATCTGACATGGGACCGGAGGCAAGGGCAACTGCCGGGATCATAGTGTGCCCGAAAGCGGTTGGCCACGCGCCTGGCCTCTCGCACCCGCCCGTTCGCAGGGCGGCAGCCGGCAGGACAGGCGGAACATGGCGCCGTCCGGCTGATCCACGTAGCTCAGTTTGCTGCCGTTGGCCTCCGCCAGTTCGCGGGCGATGTGCAGACCCAGGCCCGTGCCGCGCCGGTCGGTGGTGTAAAAGGGCTCGAACAGGCGCGCCTGCATTTCCGCGCTGATGGGTTCCCCGTCGTTATAGACCTCGACGACCGCCGTGGCCTCGCCGGCCAGGGCGCGCACCTGCACGCTGCGCGGCGTGCGCGTGCAATAGCGCCAGGCATTTCGGCACAGGTTCCAGAGGATCTGGTTCAGGTGCAGCCGGTCGAAGCAGATGCGCAGGGTTTCGGGGGCCTGCACCACGATCATGCCGGCGGGGATCTCCTCGCTTTGCTGGAATTCGAGCACGAAGGCACGCAGGAATTCGTCCACCGCGACGGCCTCCGTATCCAGGCGGTCGCGGCGGCTCAGGGCCAGCACGTCCTCCACCAGGGTGTTGAGGCGCTGGCTGTTGCTGTCGATGATGGTGGTCAGGCGCTGCAGCAGCGGTTCGGCCTGGGTCTCCTCATGCAGCAGGGAGGCGGCCTGGTGGATCGCCGACAGGGGGTTGCGGATCTCGTGCGCCAGGTTGGCCGTCAGGCGGCCCAGGGCGGCCAGCTTCATGTTCTGGGCGGTCTGTTCCAGCTCCGTCATGTCCTCCACCACGATGATCGCGCCTTCCCGGCGGGTGGGCTCCAATTCGCTGAAACGGGCGCGCAGGTGACGATGGCTGTGCCCGACATTGAACGGCTGCCCGCTGGCCACGCCGGTGTCGCGCCAGGCCCGCCAGTTGCGTTCCAGTTGGGGCGCGCAATGGCTCAGGCTGGCCAGGTCGTACATACGGCATTCCAGCAGCGCCTCGGCGCGGGCGTTGTGCTGGACCACCGACCCGAGCCGGTCGATGACCAGCACGCCGTGGGGCAGGTCCTCGATCACCCGCGCGTTGATGCGCGCCAGCTCCTCGGCCTGGGCCGCCTTCTCCCCCGCCAGCTTCGAGGCGCTCAGGGTGCCGCCGGCCAGGAAGTGGGAAAACAGCGCCACGGCGAACAGGCCGGTGGACAGCAAACCCGCGCGCAGGAATCCCCCGTCATCCGCGCCATACAGGCTCTGCGCGACCTGCTCGATCAGGATCAGCAGGCTGGCGAAGGCGGCCAGGAACAGGGTGCTGCGCACCTGGGGATGCATGCCCGCCGCCGCCAGGGGCACCATCAGCAACAGGCCCAGGCCGCTGCCGTTGCCTCCCGACAGATGCATCAGATAGACGATGAACAGCGCGTCCAGCGTCACCTGCGCCAACACCTGCAACTCGAACGGTGGACGCTGGCGGACCAGGAAGCGGTCCGCCAGAAGTGCCAGGGCGCCATAGGCCAGGCTGACCGCCAGGAACTGGCGTGGGGCCTCCTGCCCCAGCACGGACAGGCCCACGTAGCGGGGGCCGAGCAGGAAGAACAGGGTCAGGAAATAGCGGAACCGGTTCAGGTGCCGCAGAGAACGCCAGAAACTCTCCGGCAGCGGCGCGCCTGGCAGGGCTCGGATCACCGTCCCGACTTGTCCTGCAGCCGGTGCTGCTCGCTGCAGTAGAAACGCCCCCCGCTCATGATCGCCTCGGAACGGGGCAGATGCACGCCGCACCGCTGGCAGCGCACCATGTCCTCCACACCCTTGGCCTTGGGCGGCGGGATGGCGTCGGACTTCCGGCCCATGGAGCGGAACAGCCAGACCACCAATACGGTGACGGCGATGAGCAGCAGGATCTTAGCCACGGTCCAGCCCGTTCTTGTGGGTCTCGTTGATGATCAGCAGCAATTGCTTGAAGGGGAAGTCCGGTCCCCAGCGGTTGAGCAGGTGCATGTAGCCCAGGTCCTTGCCGGTGGGAAACTGGTAGGTGTCGGCCACCATCTCGTCGTAGAGCGAACGCAGGATGCCGTCCAAGTGGTCGAGCAAACCCGCCCAGCGCTCCATGTTCTCCGGGTCGTACTCCATGACGGAGCGCATCTCGTCCACCTCGTACACCGCCTGGTGCACCAGGTCCACGTATTCGTCGTAGGTCTTGGGTTTCTTCATATTCAGAGGACAGAGATCAGGAATCGGGGACCTGGCCCCGGCTCGGTCAGATTCTACCCTTCAAAAGCAAACAGGGGCACGAGGCCCCTGTCACATGCAGGCATGGGCCTGGCGCTTACTTCCCGGCGAACTCCTCCAGCTTGCGCGCGCGGATGACGTTGCCGTCCAGGCCCGCTTCCTTGGCGCTGCCGCCGTAGGCCAGGGTCATCAGCTGGCTGTAGTACAGCACCGGCATCTGGAACTTGGTGCCGTACTTCTTGTTGATCTGGCCCTGATAGACCTCGGTGTTGGCCTGGCACAGGGGGCAGGGCGTGACCAGCATCTCGGCGCCGCTGTCGTAGGCCGCTTCGATGATGTCCTTGATCTGCGCCTGGGCCTTGTCCGGCTCGGAGAACGCCAGGGCGCCGCCGCAGCAGGTGACCTTCTGGTCGTAGGGGGTAGCCTCGCCGCCAACGGTTTCGATGAGCTTGTCCAGGTACACCGGGTTCTCGAAACTCTCGCCGTGGATGCCGAAGGGACGGTTGGTCTGGCAGCCCACGTAGCCGGCGAACTTCATGCCATTCAGGGGCTTCTTGACCGGCTTCTTCAGCTCGTCGTAGCCCAGGTCTTCGATCAGCACCTCTACCATGTGCTTGATCTCGGGGATGGTCTTGATGTTCAGGCCGGCCTCCTTCAGGGCCTCCTGAGTATCGGCCATGAGGCGGTCGTTGTGCTCCAGGCGCTCCTTGGACTCCCGTGCACCCAGCCAACAGGCAGCACAGGTGGCGACGATGTCCTGGCCGGGCAGGTTGCTCTCGGCCAGGGCGAAGTTGCGCGCGTTCATGGCGTGCCGGGGCAGTTCGCCCGCCTCGGCGTAGCTGATGGAGGCGCCACAGCAGTTCCAGTCGGGGATCTCGGTGATCTTGATGTCCAGTGTCTTACACATGGACTCCACCGAGGTGAGGTAGTTGGAGGCCGAGGCGCCCTTCTGGGAAGAGCAGCCTGGGTAGAAAGCGTATTCCTTGCGTGCCATCTCGAATTCTCCTTAAGCGCCAGCGGCCTTGCCGGCCTTGCGCTTGGCTTCCAGCTCCTTGGCCTTGGCCAACATCTTGTGGATGCCGTCCACGTCCTTGCACTTGTGGCCGCCGCCCAGGGCTTCCATGATGTTCAGCCGCTTGGCCTTCACCAGGCCCAGGGCCACGTCCTTCATCTCCATGGCTTTCTTGATGCCGGCGCCAATGCCGTCCTTGAAGTACAGGCTCTGGGTGAGCTGCACCTCGTTGACCCGGCCGTGCTTGGTGGCGTTGTTCCAGAAGGTTTGGGAAAGATGCAGGCTGGGCTGCATCTTGGGCGCCAGCCC
The DNA here is from genome assembly GCA_002360535.1 of Thiobacillus sp. UBA3361. Taxonomy (GTDB): domain Bacteria; phylum Pseudomonadota; class Gammaproteobacteria; order Burkholderiales; family Thiobacillaceae; genus UBA3361. Next base: position 6,627 of record DEQR01000025.1, on the reverse strand, counting down.
AAGCCGGTAGGCGTACTCGGCGATGCCGTGCATGATGTGGGTGATGGGCACCTTGCGCGGGCAACGCACGTAGCAGTTGTAGCAGGAAGTGCATTGCCACATGGAGTTGGAGGTGAGCACCTCTTCCCGCTTGCCGGCCCGGATCATCATGAAGATTTCCTGGGGCGGATGGTCCCAGCCAGCGTGGAAGTTGGTGGGGCAGGAGCCGGAGCACACGCCGCACTGCATGCACATCTTGACCCAGTCGCCCATCTCGGCCTGTTCCTCGATCTCCTTGAGGAAGTTGTTCTTGTACTTGGCCGCCATCTGTTCGTTCATATTGCTCATCGCAAGCTCCTCGCTCAGAAGCCCTTGAAGGGCGACGGGCCGAATCCCTGGATCATTTCGGCGTATTCATTGATCTTCTTCGGCAGGGTGTCCATGTCGGTGATGGCCACTTCCATGTCGAACACCCGCTCGGTCTCCAGGTTCATGCCCTTCAGGGTGTCACCCACCTTGGACAGCCGGTAGCGGCCGAGTTCGGAACCCTTGACGAAGTGGCACTGGTAGTCCTCGCCGTGCTTGCAGCCCATGAGCATGACACCGTCATAGCCGGAGTTGAGCGCGTCGGTGATCCAGATGGTGTTCACCGAGCCCAGGCAACGCACGGGAATGGCCCGCACCCAGGCGCTGTACTCGTTGCGGTTCATGGCCGCCATGTCCAGGGCCGGGTAGGCATCGTTCTCGCAGGCCAGGATCAGGATGCGCGGCTTCTCGGAGAACTCGTCGGGGATGTTCACCGCCTTGATCTGGGCACCGACCGTGTTCACCGAGTAGTTCTCGAACGAGATCACCCGCACCGGGCAGGCGCCCATGCAGGTGCCGCAACGGCGGCAGCGGGACTCGTTGAACAGCGGGAAGCGCTTCTCGTCCTCGTCGATGGCGCCGAACGGGCATTCCACCGTGCAGCGCTTGCACTGGGTGCAGCCTTCCAGACGCACACTGGGGAACGACAGGTCACCGGCGCGTGGGTGGGCGGCCTTGCCCAGACCGGCGTTTTCCATCGCTTGGATGGCCTTCATGGCCGCACCCGTGGCGTCTTCCTGGGCCTGGGCGATATCCATCGGACGGCGCACCGGGCCGGCGGTGTAGATGCCGGTGCGGCGCGTCTCGTAGGGGAAACAGATGAAGTGGCTGTCGGTAAAGCCGTACTTGAACTGGGGCACGTCCGGGCCCTGGCGGTAGTCCAGGTTGAGGATGGAGATGGGCTTCTCCTCCACCACCGGGGCGGCGGGCGCTTCGCCTTCGGCCGGGGCGGCGGCCGGGGCGTCGACGGGGTTGTCAATATTCACGCCGGAGTTGGGCACCGCGCCGGTGGCCAGGACCACCAAGTCGGCGTCGATCTGGGCGTTCTTGTCGTCCAGGATCAGGTCGTGGAACTTCACCGTGCAGCCGCCGCCGCTGGCGGTGACGCCGGAGACCACGCCCTTGGAGAAGATCACGCCCTTGTTCTGGGCGCTGCGGTAGAAGTCCTCGCCGTTGCCAGGGGTGCGCAGGTCGGTGAACAGCACCACGGTGTCGATGTCCGGGTTGTTGTCCTTGAAGTACATGGCCTGCTTGATACTGGTGTTGCAGCAGTAGCCGGAGCAGTAGCTCAGGTGCTCGCCGCTGGTGTCGCGCTGGCCGGCGCACTGCACGAACACCACGGACTTCACCTCCTTGCCGTCGGCGCGCTTGATGGCGCCGCCGTTGGCCGCGCGGGCCAGGGCTTCCAGGCCGGCCTGGTCCACCACGTTGGCCTGGCCGCCACCCAGCTGGGGCAGCTTGTTCACGTCATAGAGGTTGAAGCCAGTGGCCTGGAGAATGGCGCCGATGTCCTCGGTGACCGTCGGGCCGCTCTCCACGGCGATGTCCACCTTGAAGCGGCCGGGGGCGCCGGAGGTCTTGGCGATGGTGGCGTTGGTGTAAACCTTGATGTTGCTGTCCGCCTCGATCTGGCTCACCAGATCGGCGACGCCGTTGTCCTGGGGGGCCTTGAACGGCTCGCGGGTGGGGACGCGCTTGTACAGCTTGGCCGCCCAACCGCCCAGGGCGCCGGTCTTCTCGACCAGGACCACCTTGTAGCCGGCCTTGGAGGCCTCCAGGGCGGCGGTCATGCCGGTCATGCCCCCCCCCACCACCAGCAGGGTCTTGACCGTACCGGTGTTGGGGTTGCCGGCGGGCTGGGTCATGGCCTTGACCTCGGCGCAGGCCATGCGCACGTAGTCCTCGGCCATTTCCTGGGTGGTCTCCCGTGCCTCGTCGGTGTCCGGGCGCACCCAGATCACGCCTTCCCGCAGGTTGCCGCGAGAGATGGCGGTGGTCGGGAAGTTGAAGGCCTCGGTCTTGGCCCGGCGCGAACAGGCGGCGATGGCCACGTGGGTGACGCCGTCGTTGTCGATGTCGTTCTGGATCATGGCGACACCGCCCTGGGAGCACAGGAAGTCGTGGGTACGGACCACCTGCATCTTGCCGTCCTTCTTGGCCACGCCCTCCAGGGCGTCGATGTCCAGACGCTCACCCAGGCCGCAGCCGGAACAGATGTAAGCAGCGTGTTTCTTTTCAGCAGCCATGGTCAGGCCTCCGCTCGAGCAACTTTATTGACCACCTGGATGGCGCGCAGGGCGGCGGCGGTGGCGCTCTGCACGGCGCGGTTCACATCCAGGGCGTTGGTGGCGCAGCCGGCGCCGAAGATGCCGGCGTTGGCCGGGTCGGCCATGACGAAACCGGAGGAATCGGACATGACCTCCGCCGGAATCTCCACGCCCTTGACACTGGGCTCCATGCCCACCGCCAAGACCACCAGGTCGTGGGGGGTGGAGTAGCGCTTGTAGCCTTCGGTATTGACCCCCCAGAGGACCGGGTTCTGGTCCTTGTCCTGGGTGATGCGGGCCACCTTGGACTTGATGAAGCCGACGTTGGGGTTGGCCTTCACCTTCTGGTAGAAGTCCTCGAAGCGGTCGATGGCGCGGATGTCGATGTAGTAGATGGTGCTCTTGCCCGCGTCGCCATAAGCTTCCTGCACGTAGTGGGTCTGCTTCAGGGAGCCCATGCAGCAGAAGCGCGAGCAATGGCGCAGGTGGTTCTCATCGCGCGAGCCGGCGCACTGGATGAAGGCCACGTTCCTGGCCTCCTTGCCGTCGCTGGGGCGCAGGATCTTGCCGCCGGTGGGGCCTTTCGGGTCGGCCAGGCGCTCGAATTCCACGTTGGTGATCACATTGGCGAACTCACCGTAGCGGTAGGGGGTGATCTTCTTGGCGTCGTAGGGCTGCCAGCCGGTGGCCCAGACGATGGCGCCGGCCTTGAAGTTGAGCAGTTCTTCCTGCATGTCCAGGTCGATGGCGCCCACCTTGCAGGCCGCCTTGGCCTTGTCGGCGTCCGGCGTGCCCTTGATGCTGGGGTCCAGCACGTAGCGCTGGGGGTAGGACATGACGTGCGGCAGATAGGCCACCTTGGTCTTGCCCAGGTTGTAGTTGAAGGCGTCGTCGATCTCGCCGTCCACGGCCTTGGCGCAATCGCCGCAGGCGGTGCACTTCTCGTTCACGTAGCGGGGCGTCTGCTTGACGGTCACCGTGTAGTCGCCCTTGACACCGTTGATGCCGGTCACCTCGGCCAGGGTATAGACCTGAATGCGGGGGTTGGCCTTGAGCCGGCGCAGGTTGATTTCCAGGCCGCAGGTGGGATGGCACATCTTGGGGAAGTAACGGTAGAGCTGCGCGGTACGGCCCCCGAGCCAGGGGTTCTTCTCCACCAGCACGACTTGCTTGCCGGTTTCCGCCGCTTCCAGGGCCGCCGTCATACCGGAGATGCCGCCGCCCACGACCAGGATGGTCTGGTTGGTCGCCACAGTCATGAATCGCCTCCGAAGGGTTGAGATCGAAAAATTTGATGGTCGGACCGAGCCGTTGACCGGTTCAACCAAATGGGTGCGAATGTTAACGCAAAGCCCCCCCGCCCGGCCCTTTGCTTTAATCGAATGTACTTATGAAGGAATAGACAGCCTAAATCGGATGGCGATGTATGGTTTAACCCAGCCGATCGCGCCGCCCTTCCCGCCTGGCCAATCGCCCGAGGACACTCCCTTTGGACCGATTCGCCCCAGGGACAGGGAAGTTTACATATGCACGCTGGCCGGTCTGACGTTGCAGGCCTCGCCCGGCTCGGCGGGCACGTCGTAGATGTCGAAGGTCAGGGTCGCCAGGTCAGCCAGGATGTAGGTGGGGCCCTTGCCCACGCCGCCCACGGTACCGGGATTGACCAGCCAGGTACGGCCGCCTTTCACGTTGTCCACCGCCTTGACGCTGACCCGGTGGTCGTGGCCGCAGCAGACCAGGTCATAGTCTCCGGTCAGGGCCAGGGCGGCGGCGTAGTGCGGGTAATGGACCATGAAGATGGAGCGCCCGGCCAGATGCACGATGGCGTCCTGGCCGTGGTAGCGCACCGGGCTGTCGGCCTCGTGGGCCAGCTGGTGCATGGCGTACAGGTCACCGATGTTGTTGCCGTGGATGGCGTGCACCGGCAAGGCAAACTGCTTCAGCACCCGCAGGGTGGTGGGCGCCACGATGTCGCCGCAATGCAGCACCGCCTCGGCGCCACGCGATTTGGCGTCGGAGGCGGCGTGCTCCAGCAGGCGGCGGTTGTCGTGGGAGTCGGAAACGATGCAGATTTTCACTTTGGAGCAGTCAGCTATCAGCACTCAGCGGTCAGCTTGAACGCAGTTGCTGAAGGCTGACTGCCGATCGCTGACCGCTTCTATCAGAACATCGGTTTTTCGGGCGCGGCGTTATACATGGCGACGCTGGACAGGATTTCCTTCTTCGCCGCCTGTGCGTCTTCCCAACCGCCGACGCGCACCCATTTACCCTCGTCCAGGTCCTTGTAGTGCTCGAAGAAGTGGGCGATGCGCTGCAACAACTCTGGCGGCATGTCCTCGGGACCCTTCGCATTGGCCCAGCGCTTGGTCAGCTTATCGACAGGCACGGCCAACACCTTGGCGTCGTCGCCGGATTCGTCGGTCATGCGCAGCAGCGCCACCGGGCGGCAGCGGATCACGGAACCGGAGATCAGGGGGATGGGCGTCACCACCAGCACGTCGCAGGGGTCGCCGTCGTTGGACAGGGTGTGGGGGATGTAGCCGTAATTGCACGGGTAGTGCATGGCGGTGATCATGAAGCGATCGACGAACAGCGCACCGGTCTCGTGATCGACCTCGTACTTTACGGGGTCGGAGTGGGCGGGGATTTCGATGATGACGTTGATTTCGTCCGGCGCCTTGGCGCCCGGAGTCACGCGATCCAGGTTCATGCTCACCTCTCGATGTTTGGCGCGGGCATTATAGCGGCCGACATTCCGGGCACGCCGGACATTTTGCTACGCTGCAACATTCGTCGCGGCCCAATCCCGGCGCGGCCATGAAAAAAGCCGCCCTCGATGGCGGCTTTTCGGTCAGGCAACGCCTCGATCAGGCCATGGCCTTGATGGCGGAGGACAGGCGGCTCTTGTGGCGCGCGGCCTTGTTCTTGTGGACGATCTTCTTGTCGGCGATGCTGTCGATAACGCTCATGGAAGCCTGGAACAGGGTCTGTGCTGCGCCCTTGTCGCCGGCTTCGATGGCCTTGCGGACCTTTTTCACGGCCGTGCGGTAGGCGGAGCGCAGGCCCATGTTGTGCAGACGCTGGTTGGCGTTTTGCCGGGCGCGTTTCTTCGCCTGTGCGGTGTTGGCCATGTGAAAACTCCTGGGGTATTCGGAAAAGCTGCGCAATATAAGGGGAACCTGCCCGTTTTGCAAGCAGGCAGACGCGGCTGGGCCACGCCTGCACGGCACTTTCCCTGTAGCATTGCGCCTTTCCGCGCCGCGCCCGCAAGACCCGCCCGCCCATGAACCTCCTCAAGGTCCTCGCCTCGGTCAGCTCCATGACCCTGCTGTCGCGCGTGCTGGGTTTCGTGCGCGACCTGGTCATCGCGCGGGCCTTCGGCGCGGGGGCCATGACCGATGCCTTCTTCGTCGCCTTCAAACTGCCCAACCTATTGCGCCGGCTGTTCGCCGAGGGGGCCTTCTCCCAGGCCTTCGTGCCCATCCTGGCGGAATACAAGAACCGGCGCGGCGATGACGCCACGCGGCTGCTGGTGTCGCGGGTGGCCACGGTCCTGTTCGTGGCCCTGGCCTGCGTCACCGCCCTGGGCGTGCTGGGCGCGCCGCTGATCGTGTTGATCTCCGCGCCCGGCTTCGCCGCCACGCCGGACAAGTTCGAGATGACTGTCTCCCTGACCCGCATCATCTTTCCCTACATCCTGTTCATCTCCCTGGTGTCCCTGGCCGGCGGCATCCTCAACACCTTCAGCCGCTTCATGCTGCCCGCCTTCACGCCGGTCATGCTCAACATCGCCATGATCCTGGCCGCCGCCGTGGCCGCGCCCTGGTTCGACCCACCCGTGCTGGCCCTGGGCTGGGGCGCGTTCCTGGGCGGCGTCCTGCAGCTGTCGCTGCAGGTTCCCGCCCTCAGACGCCTGGGCCTGCTGCCCCGCTGGGACTGGAACCCGCGCGACGAGGGCGTGCGCCGCATCCTCAAGCTGATGGGTCCGGCGGCCATCGGCGTGTCGGTGGCGCAG
>DEQR01000016.1 GCA_002360535.1 Thiobacillus sp. UBA3361 | reverse complement strand
CCGGGCCGCGGCCCTTGTCCAGGCGGGATTCGATCACCACGCCCTTGGCCAGGGCATCCACCGGGGCGGTCAGTTCCAGCACCTCGGCCTGCAACAGGATGGCATCCAGCAGGGCGTCGATACCCTTGCCGGTCTTGGCGGACACATCCACGAACTGGGTGTCGCCGCCCCATTCCTCGGGCACCACACCCTCGGCGGAAACCTCCTGGCGGATCTTTTCCGGGTTGGCATCGGGCTTGTCGATCTTGTTCACCGCCACCACTACCGGCACGCTGCCGGCCTTGGCATGGTGGATGGCTTCGCGGGTCTGGGGCATGACGCCATCGTCGGCGGCCACTACCAGGACCACGATGTCGGTGGCCTTGGCACCGCGGGCACGCATGGCCGTGAAGGCCTCGTGGCCCGGGGTGTCCAGGAAGGTGACGATGCCCTTGGGCGTCTCCACGTGGTAGGCGCCGATGTGCTGGGTGATGCCGCCCGCCTCGCCGGCCGCCACTCGGGCACGGCGGATATAGTCCAGCAGCGAGGTCTTGCCGTGATCGACGTGGCCCATCACGGTCACCACCGGAGCGCGGTGTTCGAACTTCAGTTCCTTCGGCTCGGCGGTCTCTTCCAGATAGGTCTCCGGGTTGTCGGTGGGCGCCGACTTGGCTACGTGGCCCATCTCCTCAACCACGATCATGGCGGTCTCCTGGTCCAGCACCTGGTTGATGGTGACCATGGAGCCCATCTTCATCAGTACCTTGATGACCTCGGCGGCCTTCACGGACATCCTGTGCGCCAGGTCGGCGACGGTAATGGTTTCCGGCACCAGCACTTCCTTGACCACCGGCTCCACCGGCTGGGCCTGGACGGCCTCGTGCTCCGCCTTGCCGCGTCCCTTGCGCGCACGCCAGCCGCTCTCCGCCTCCGTCGCGCCGCGCACCCGCAGGCCGCCGCGCTTGCCGGCCGGGGTCTCCTCGGCCTGCTTGCCTTTCTTCTCGGCCTTGGGCTTGGCGGTAGGCTTGACGGTCACCGCCGGCTTGGCGGGTTTGGCGACCGCCTCCCCGGACCCCTTGGCCTCGGCGGCCTTGGCCAGCTCCTTGGCTTCTTCCTCGGCCTGGCGGCGGACCGCCTCGCGTTCCTGCTTGGCCTTCAGCTCCGCCTCCTGGACGGCGCGCAGTTCGGCCTGGCGCCGGGTCTCCGACTCCCGCTGCTTGAGTTCCTGTTCGTCGATGACCGGCTGCCCCGCCGCCGGTGTGCTCACCTCGGCGGCCACGGCGGTCTCCGCAGGCGCCTCCGGCGCACCGGCTTCCCGCTTGACCAGCACCCGCTTCTTGCGCACCTCCACCTGGATGGTGCGCGCCTTGCCGGTGCTGTCGGCCGTCTTGATCTCGCTGGTCTGCTTGCGCGTCAGGGTGATCTTGGTCTTCGGTGCCGGCTTGGCACCGTGTTTGTCGCGCAAATAATCAAGCAGACGGGCCTTGTCCTGGTCCGACAGGTCGTCCTGCTCGGCCTTCACGGTCACGCCGGCCGCCTGCAGCTGCTCGATGAGCAGCGCAGCCGGCACCTTGAGTTCGTTGGCGAATTGTTGAACGTTCATTTCAATCCCCGTAGCGCAACGCGCTTGATATCTGCGGCCTCAGGCGAACCACGGCGCGCGCGCCGCCATGATCAGGGCCTGGGCCCGCTCTTCTTCCATACCGGTCAGTTCGACCAACTCATCGACGGCCAGATCGGCCAGGTCCTCGGTGGTGGCGATACCCTTCTCGGTCAAATGGGCCGCGGTTTCCGCATCCATGCCCTCCAGGCTCATCAGGTCGGTGGAGGCTTCTTCCACCTTTTCCTCGCTGATGATCGCGGCCGTCAGCAGGGCGTCGCGGGCGCGGGCGCGCAACTCGTTGATGCTGTCCTCGTCGAAGGCCTCGATCTCCAGCATCTCGTTCAGCGGCACGTAGGCCACCTCCTCCAGACTGGTGAAACCCTCCTGGACCAGCACGTCGGCGACATCCTCGTCCACGTCCAGCCGCTCCATGAACATCCGGCGGATGCGTTCGGTCTCCTCCTCGCGTTTCTCGGCCGATTCATCCTGGGTCATGATGTTCAACTCCCAGCCGGTCAGGGCCGAGGCCAGACGGACGTTCTGTCCGGTGCGACCGATGGCGTTGGCCAGCTGTTCCTCATCGACCACCACGTCCATGCTGTGCCGTTCCTCATCGACCACGATGCTGGACACCTCGGCGGGCGCCAGGGCGTTGATCACGAACTGCGCCGGATCGGCCGACCACAGGATGATGTCCACCCGCTCGCCGTTCAGCTCGTTGGTCACCGCGGTGACCCGCGAGCCGCGCACGCCGATGCAGGTGCCCTGCGGGTCGATGCGTGGGTCGTTGGACTTGACCGCGATCTTGGCGCGCAGCCCCGGATCGCGGGCGGCGGCGCGAATCTCCACCAGTCCCTCGCTCACTTCCGGCACCTCCAGTTCGAACAGCTTGGCGATGAACTGGTCGTCGGTGCGTGACAGGATCAGCTGCGGCCCCCGGCCACCGCGCTCCACGCGCTGCAGATAGGCGCGCACCCGGTCGCCGACCCGCAGGTTTTCCTTGGGGATCATCTGATCCTTGGCCAGCAGGCCCTCGATGCGGCCCGATTCGATGATGGCGTTGCCGCGCTCCATGCGTTTGATGGTACCGAACACCAGGGTCTCGTTGCGCGCCAGGAAGTCGCTGAGAATCTGCTCGCGCTCGGCATCTCGAATCTTCTGCAGGATCACCTGCTTGGCGGCCTGGGCGCCGATGCGGCCGAAGGGGATGGCTTCCAGCGGCTCCTCGATGAACTCGCCCAACTGGATGTCGGGATTGATCTCGCGCGCCTGGGTCAGGGTGTACTGGCGATCGGGGTGCTCGATCTCGGCATCGTCGGGCAGCACCTCCCAACGACGGAAAGATTCGTACTCGCCGCTGTTGCGGTCGATTTGCACACGTACATCCACGTCTTCCGTGAAACGCTTCTTGGTGGCATGGGCGAGCGCAGTCTCCAAGGCACCGAAGACGATCTCCGGTTCCACGTTCTTCTCACGCGCCAGGGCATCCGCCAACAACATCACTTCCCGACTCATCCCAACCTCCGGGCCAAAATAACAAGTCCCAACGTCAAATCACCGGCACCAACCGGGCCGACTCCAGGTCGGCCAGGGGAATGGCGACAGTTCCTCCATCCACATCCAGGCTCAGCACGCCGTCCTGCAACCCACCCAGCACGCCGGTGAACTTCTTGCGCCCCTCCAGGGGCAGGCGTAGCTTGATCACCGCCTTCTGTCCGGCGAAGCGCTGGAAATCGGCCGGCTTCACCAACGGCCGGTCGAGGCCGGGCGAGGACACCTCTAGACGGTCATAGTCCACGTTCTCCACCATGAACAGCCGGGTGAGCTGGTTGCTCACCCGCACACAATCGTCCAGATTGATGCCTTCGGGCTTGTCGATGTACAGGCGCAGCAGTCCCCGGCCGATGCGTTCCATCGCCACCAGCTCGTAGCCCATGCCGACCAGGGTCGGCTCGATCAAAGCATCCAAATCCATCGCTGCGGTGCAGAAATAAAAAATGGGCGCAACGCCCATCTCCATAATCGGCTGATTATAACAGCATTTTTTTGCTTGAACAGGACGACATGGAAATCGCCTCTGCACCCCGGCACACCCCGATTGCTGCTATTTTCCGATCCATGTCGCACACCTCCAGGCCATCCGCTCGCACTGCGCCCCTGCCCGCCGACGGACCGGAGGGCCGCATCAGGATCACCCTGACCCAAGGGGGCGGGGGCATGGCTTCGGTGCGCATAGATTCCACCCGTCCTCAGGTGGCCCAGAAGCTGATGGCCGGGCGCAGACCGGAACAGGCGGTGCAACTGGCCGGCATGCTCTTTTCCCTGTGCGGCAAGGCGCAGGCTATCGCCGCCGGCCTGGCCTGTGGCGCCGCGCGCGGCCGCCTGCCCGAGCCTGCGGAACGGGTAGGACTGGAACACTCGGCACTCATGGAACTGGGCCGCGAACACGCCTGGCGCCTGCTCGTCAACTGGCCCGAACAGGCCGGTCTGCCCCCCGATCTGGAGGCCCTGTTGGGCCTACGAGCGGCCGGGGAGGACCCGCGGGCGCTGGCTGCGGTCCTGGAGCGCACCCTCGGGGAAAGATTGCTGGGCCAACAGCCCCATGACTGGCTGGCGGGCGGCCCGGCAGACTTTCGGGACTGGCTGACGGCGGGCCCCACCCCCACCGCCCGCCTGTTTGCGGACCTGGCAGCCGACCACGATCCGGGCGGCTGCCAGACCCCCCTGCTGCCGGCCGTTGACCGGCTGGGCGCCGAAGGTCTGGTGGATCTGGCTAGCCGCGCATTGGCGACGCCCGCATTCTGCGCCCGGCCGGTGTGGGGGGCAGCAGGTGACACCGAACAGCCACGGGAAACCGGCTCGCTTGCCCGACAGCAGGACCACCCCCTGGTGGCCGCGTGGATCGCCGCGCGGGGTCGCGGTGCCGGGGCACGGCAGCTGGCCAGGCTGGTGGAACTGGCCCTGCTGCCGGGCTGGCTGCGCGACGCTCCGCCCCCCATGACACTGACCGCGCGCCTGGACGGCCAGACCGGCGTGGCCGGCGTGGAAACCTCCCGCGGCCTGTTGATCCACGTGGCCCGCCTGCTGGACGGACAGATAGCCGAATACCGCATCCTGGCCCCCACCGAGTGGAACTTTCATCCCGCCGGACCCCTCGCCCAGGCCCTGGCCGGCCTGGATGGCGGGGCAGAACTGGAATCCCGCGCCCGGCTGGTGGCGCAATCCCTGGACCCCTGCGTGGACTATGGCGTCGAGGTGATCGACGCCTGATCCCGGCAAACCCCGTGCCGTCCAGCCCGTTGCCAGCGCGGCGGAGCGGGCCGGTATGCTTCAGATATGGCGATATGCCTCGCCGCCCTACTTCGTGAACTCCAACGCCGGGTCCTCCATGCCTTTCTTAAGAGCATCGGCGTCCCGCATGTCAATGCTGGTGGCTTCGTTGTGCATGTCCTGCACGCCCTTGATGAGGCAAAAGTTGGTTCCTTGGGCGTGAGGAGGCTGATCGTGGCGGGGCCAGCTATCACGTGCCACAGAAAGTGCGGAACTCCGCCATGAACTCGCCGGTTGCCGGTTCGGCGTAGCGGGCCAAGGCCGGGCCTTCGTCGAAGGGTCGCCACAGAGCGTTCAGCAGTTGTTCGAAGGGCCCCAGGTCGCCCTCGTTCGAGGCGGCGGCCAAGGCCTCCTCCACGCGATGGTTGCGGGGGATCAGCCAGGGATTGACCCGGCGCATGGCCTCGGCCCGGGCAGCGTTGACCTCCGTGCCGGCATCCTCGGCGGCATCTTCCGCGATACATCGCTCCCGCCAGCGTTGCAGCCAGCGGTCCAGGCCCGGCTGGCCTAGGAACAGGGCCCGCAGGGGGGCCTCGTTGCCCGCCGCCGCGTCCGCCAGCCGGCGCCAGGCCAGGGTGAAATCCACCTGCTGGGCGTGAAGCAGGTCCAGCCAGCTTTCCCCCAGGGCGGTGTCCATGCTGTCGCTGCTTTGCCCCAGTGATGGCACCTGCCCGCGCAGCCCCAGCTTGAGCCGCAGCCTTGCCAGCCAGTGGTGCCGGTAACGCTCGGGAAAGGCGTCGATGACCTCCGTGGCCAGCGAGATGGCATGACCCTCGTCGGCGTCGATCAGGGGCAGCAGGGTCTCGGCCAGGCGGGCCAGGTTCCAGCGGGCGATGCCCGGCTGCTCGCCATAGGCGTACCGCCCCATCTCGTCGATGGAGCTGAACACCGCCCCCGGGTCATAGGCCTCCATGAAGGCGCAGGGCCCGTAGTCGATGGTCTCGCCGGGAATGCCCATGTTGTCCGTGTTCATCACCCCGTGGATGAAGCCCACATGCATCCATTGGGCGATGAGCGCCGCCTGCCGCTCCGCCACGGCGGCCAGGAAGGCCAGGTAGCGGTTGTCCGCCTCCAGCAGTTCCGGGTAGTGGCGGGCGATGGCGTAGTCGGCCAACTGGCGCACCATCTCCGGCGAGGTGTGGGCGGCGAAGAACTGGAAGGTGCCCACCCGCAGGTGGCTGGCGGCGACGCGGGTGAGGATGGCGCCGGGCAGGGTGCGTTCGCGGAACACCGGCTCGCCGGTGGACACCACCGCCAGGGCCCGGGTGGTGGGGATGCCCAGGGCCTGCATGGCCTCGCCGATCAGCACCTCCCGCAGCATGGGCCCCACCGCCGCCTTGCCGTCCCCCCGGCGGGAGAAGGGGGTGCGCCCGGAACCCTTGAAGGCGAGGTCCCGCCGCCGGCCGTGGCGGTCCACGACCTCCCCGATCAGCAGGGCCCGGCCATCCCCCAGTTGGGGATTGAACTGCCCGAACTGGTGCCCCGCGTAGGCCTGGGCGATGGGCTGGGCCCCCACGGGCAGGGCGTTGCCGGAGAACATCGCCGCCAGGGCCTCGTCATCCTGGCCCGCCAGGCCCAGCCCAAGTTCCTCCGCCAGGCCCCGGTTGAAGAACAGCAGCACCGGCGAGCGCACGGCCGCGGGCTGGCAGGGCTCGTAGAAGCCTGCCAGGTCGCGGGCGTAGGAGTTGTCGAAGGGGAGGACGATGGTGGGCATGGACAGGTTCGCGTTCTGGCAACGCGGGAAAGCAGGGAAGACGGGATGGAACTTAGGGGCGATGCCGGGGAAATTCCACCCCATCGCCATCAGGGGAACGCTGCCTGGCCCCCCATGGGAGCAAGAAAAGCCTGGGTACCCCCAACTCCGGGCCTGGCCGGACGACGCCTAGAACTCTTCCGGGAAGTCGAGCCGCTCCTGGTGCTTGCTCAGGGACGCCAGGGCACAGCGTTCGTTGTTGCGCGGCCCCGGCGCGCCGGCCACCGCCAGGGCGCCGATCACCACCCCCGCATACTTGATCGGCACGCCGCCCTCGATCAACAACAGGCTGTCCACGTTGCCCAACTCCATGGCCACGTCCGGGCGGTTGGCACGCAGTTCGGCCGTGGAGACGCCGGACAGGATCACCGCCTCCGCCTTGCGCTGGGCAAGCGGCAGGGTGTGGCGGGGTGCCAGGGTATCGCGCAGCGCCGCCTGCATGTCCCCGCTCTTTCCCACCACCACCACCGAAACCTGCCAGCCATGGTCCCTGCACACCTCGATGGCCCCCTGGGTCAGGTCCCGGGCCAGTTCCATGCCGATGGTGGGGATGGCGGCCATGTCGACGGCGGACGCGGGCGCGGCCGTGAGCAATATCGCAAGAGCTGAAAACAAACGCTTCATGGCATGCCCTCATCGATATCGTTGATGTAATCAGGGGCTGACTCGCTGTGGATTATGGTGTTTTAGGCGAAGGGGGCGAGTTTGGCCAGGGGCCATCCGGGCAATGCATTCCGCCTTGCCGGTGCCTTGTACATGCCAACCTGCATGTGCATACTGAACATGTTCTTATTTCTGTACATAAAACATGGAAGCCATCACCTACACCGAAGCGCGCAACAACCTGGCCCGTACCATGGACAAGGTCAACGACGACCATGCGCCTGTCATCATCACCCGGCAGAACGGCCAGCCCGTGGTGATGATGTCCCTGGAGGATTTCGAGGCCTGGCAGGAGACGGACTATCTGTTGCGCAGCCCCGCCAATGCGAGCTGGCTGCTGGAATCCGTGGAGCAGGACCGCAAAGGCCGGGCCAAGCCGCATAAGCTTGCCGACCCGGAATGAGCCGGCAGCACGTCTGCTTCACGCCCAACGCCTGGGAGGAATACACGGCCTGGCTGGCGGAAGACCGGGCCATGCTGAAGCGCATCAACCAGCTCATCGAGGCCATCGGCCGGGACCCCTTCGCCGGCATCGGCAAGCCGGATCCGCTGAAACACCAGCTATCCGGCTACTGGTCGCGGCGCATCAACGAAGAACATCGGCTGGTTTATCGGGTGGATGGGGAGACACTGATCATTGCGCAGTGCAGGTACCGCTATTGAACCGCGAGCGCGGGGTCCGGAAAACGGTTGCCCGTTCTTATGCTGCTGCTCACAATTGATCAGATATATACTTGGACTATATCAACATCGGGAGCCCTGCCATGCAAACCGCCAAGCTCTTCACCAACGGCCGCAGCCAGGCCGTGCGCCTGCCCAAGGCATTCCGTTTCGAGGGGGTTCAGGAAGTGTTGATCGAGCGGGACGGCGATGCAGTCATCCTGCGCCCGCCGCCGCGTCCCTCCATCGAGCGCCTGATCGCGGCCCTGGACACCTTCGAGGACTTCCCCGACCGGGAGCAACCCGCCAACGAAGACCGGCGCGAACCCTGGTGACGGGCCATGCGCTACCTGCTCGACACCAACATCTGCATCTACGCCATCAAGAAACGCCCGCCCCAGGTCATCGCCCGGCTGCGGGAACACGCCCCGGAAGGCCTAGGCATCTCCAGCATCAGCGTGGCAGAACTGTTCTTCGGCGTGGCCAAGAGTGGTTCAGGCAAGAACCTATCGGCGTTGCACCAGTTTCTGGAATCCCTGGAGGTGGCGGATTTCGATCTGACGGCGGCGGAAGCCTATGGCACGGTTCGCATGGCTTTGGAGCAGGCCGGTACACCCATCGGCCCGCTGGATACCCAGATCGCCGCCCACGCCATGGCGCTGGAAGTCACGCTGGTAACCAACAACACCCGGGAGTTCGAGCGAGTGCGGGGTCTCAAGATGGTGAATTGGGCGGAGTGAGGCGTGCGGATATTGCATCATCCTGCTTCCAACCAATCGTCCCGCTAGTAAGCTGTGTAGCCGGTAGCGCAGGCTACAAAGTATTCGAACCTGGCCCCAATGGCACTACCTTAAGGCTTGTACGAGCGGAAGGCGCTGCTGGAGCAGGGCGGCTTTGAGGACATGGCGGGGGTGAGTCATGAGCGGATGCTGCTGGGTTCGTCGCTTGAGCACCCGTGGCTCGACCCGATGGGGTCGATGAGGCAGGCGCACTTGCGCGATGCCCGCCAGCAGGTAAGCGCGCCGGATCGACTGCCTCACCTTGGGTGCATGCCGCAGGTTCTCCTCGAAGGCGCGGATCAGTTGCAAGGCGGCCTTGAAGCTCAATTGGCGCGGCAGCACATGGCCCAGGAACGCAGCCTGGGCCATCACCGCGCGCACGAGATTGTAGGCGAGCAGATGCACGGCGATTTCCTTCCGGACCATTTCCGGCCTCTTGCAGCGCAGCACATCCATCTGCATCACCGACTTGATCGCCCGCAAATCCAGCTCGATCTGCCAACGTGCATGGTAGAGCTCCAGCAGGTCCAACACGCCGACCTGCCCCGCATCGAGCAGCGTGGTGACCAGAACCAGGCCGCCCACCCGCGTCTCGCGCAACATCAAACTGGGCGGCATGGCCACGTAGGTGGCCGCATCCATCCAGGCCGGCCGCGCCGGACGTACCCACGCCACCACGTGATCCTTCTTGCCCAGGCGGCGGCCGCGACGGAAATCGGTGTGCCGCTGTTGAGGCTGCACGGCGTCTGCCCCAGACCCACGCGCTGGCTCATGCCACGCGCCACCGCATCCTGGCAGCTCGCGTCCGCGCTCAGCACCTGTTCGATGAACAGCGTCAAGGTCTGCAACGGGCCATAGATCCGCTCACGGTGGACTCCAGTTTCTTCCTCGACCCAGCGCGCCAGCTCTTGCCGTGGCACCACCCGCCCCAACGCCTCGCTCGCCCCTTGCGCAAAGCGCCCGCAAAACCGCCGGACTTGCCCGGCCATCCTCTGCCGCTTGTTATGATCCATTTGGGCTGACCCTCCTCGCGTTATGACACACGGATTCGACACCCGCATCGTAACGCTTCGAGTTCGTCAGCCCACCCGCTCCAGCACGGTGAGGACCGTAATGTCGCCGCGCGCGGCGAAATCCAGGCCCACATAGCAGGGGCCGCCCGAGTAGGGGCCGATATCGGCCTCGGCGGCGCCGATCAGGTCGTAGGACAGCCAGGCGGCGGCGGCGTCGATGAACTGGCACTCGAACTCCTGCGCCCAGGCCTCGGGGTCGGCCATGGCGCGCCTGAGCTCGTCGATGTCGCGCGGCAGCCCGTCGGCCACGGCGTCCTGGATGGTGACCACGTGGCGGCTGAAGATGCTGTCCGGAGCGGTCATGATGTCGTGAAACTTGTCGCCCACGCCGCCCGGCGTGCTGATGACGCGCAGCTTGAGGCCGGGCCTGGACACCACCAGCAGCAGCGCCGTCCAGATGGCGCGGTTGTCCTGGTGGTGGGCGAACTCGTCCAGGATCAGGTTGTCGCTCATGCCGCGCGCGGTGCTGGGCTTGCTGGCGATGGCGCGGATGTAGCTGCCGCCGGGCAGGCGTACTACCTGGGCCATCTCGTCGGCCTCGAAGGGCAGCTCCAGGGACTCGAAGGCGGCGCGGAAGGCCCGGAGGTGCAGTTTGACGCCGTTGTCCATGGCGTCCAGGGCGCGCGCGCCGGACACCGACAGGATGGTCCAGCGGCTGACGCGGCCGGCCGCCTCGGCTTCGAGCACGGCCAGCACGGCCTCCAGGGTGGTGGTGAAGGTCTTGCCCGTCTGCCGGCTCCACATGCCGGCCTTGAAGCGGGCGTTGTCGGCCAGGTAGCGGCGCTGATAGGGGTAGAGGACGGGCGCGTCAGGCGCCATACAGGGCCTCGCGCACGGCGGCCAGGGTGGCGGCGTCGAGGCTGCGGGCCTTGGCCACGGTGGCCAGTCTGGCCTGTTGCTCGGCCTCGATCTCGGCGCGCAGCGCCCGGCGGGTGTCCACGTCCTGCTTTGCGCTGGCGGCGATGTCCTTGAGCGCGCGGGCCAGCCAGGCGACCTCCTTGCCCTCGATCACTTCGCCCTCGCCCATGTCGCCGGCGGCGCGGAAGGCGAGCACGCTGAGCACCTGGCGGGTGAGCTGGGCGACGTCGCCCTGGTCGGGGATCTGCTCTACCCAGACGCGGGCCAGGGCCTGGGCCTGGCGGTAGTGCTCCATCTGGGCTTCGACGCTGACGCGGTAGCGATGGACGGCGCTTTTGCTGGCGTGGCCGCCCATGCCGTGCACCAGGTCGACGATGTCGGCGATGGTGGCCCGCCCCTCGCGGATCGCCGCGTCCACCGCCTCGCGGATGCGCGGGTCCAGGCGCTGGATGCTGGATGCGCGGCCCATGTTCAGCGGCCCGGCACCACCCGGGCCACGCCGGGCACGTGGGTGCGGCCCTTGGCCGCATACAGCCCCTGGGCGGTCAGCTCGGCGATATACACATCGCCCACCTGGCGCAGGGCGACAAGGCCGGCATCGCGCAGCCAGGCCAGGTCGCCGTTGACGGTGGCCAGGCCGACGCTGTGGCCCAGCCCCGCCAGGGCCAGCTGCAGCATGGGCCCGCCGGCCTGGTAGCCGGAGGAGTCGGACAATAGGGAGAGAACCGGCAGGCGGCGGTATGGCCTTCGATGTGCTTGATCGCGCCGGCCACGTCATCGATGCGCTGATGGAGCCGACCAAGGTCCTCCAGGGTTGGCGCGTGCTTGTTGTCCTGCTCCAGGCGCGCCAGGCGGTCGGAGTGCTCGTCCATCTTCACGTCGATGTCCTCCTTCAGCTCGGTGATGCGGGCGTTGGTGACCTTGTTGCGGTTGGCCAGGTACATCCAGCCGAAGCCCATCAGGGTGCCCAGCTTCCACACCACGTCGATAAGCAGGTTCAAGTCCATCAGGCGCCTCCGGCGGCGCGGCGGCGGGCCTGCTCATGGTCCCAGTCGTCGCGGCATTCCGGGCCGCAGAAACGGCGGGCGTCGAGCACCGGCTCGCCGCAGTAGTGGCAGGCGCCGATGGCTGGCAGGCGTAGGTGGTCGGCGCGGCGGCGCTGCTCGCCCAGGGCGTGCTCGCGGAATTGCTGGTCGCGCTCCTGGGTGCGGTCGATCTCGTCAGACATGGTGGTGCTCGATCACCAGGGCCTCGGCGCGGTCGGCGCCGGGTTCATAGTCGTAATGGTGGCAGTCCGGCCCGATCAGGGGGCAGAGACGAATGCGCTGGGCGCACTTGTGGTCCCAGCCGTGCGGACCGATAGAGATGCGGCTGTAGTGCCGGCAGTCGTAGCAGCGGTGGTGGCCGGTTTTGGTCACGCAACCCCCTTGTACAGGCCCCGGATGCGCCGGGTGGCGCGGATGCGGCCGGCCAGGCTGACCAGCACCCCGCCCAGGGCGGCCAGGTCGGCGGCCCAGCCGCTGGCGTCGACCAGGTCCAGGCCCAGGTGGGGCAGCAGCACCGAAACCAGGGTGAGCACGGCGCCCCAGAAGGTGACGCTGGCGAGGAGCGGCTTGCTGGCGGCGTCCATATCAGATCCTCGCCACGTGGGTAGCGGCACCCTGGTCGCGGACCATGGGCTCGGGCTGGGGCGCCGTGGCGGGCATGGCCCGCGCCACCAGCACCACCGGCACCACCCGCACGGCCACCCAGGTGACTGCGGGGCAGCAGCCGGGCAGCACCACGGGCTGGCCGAGGCCGACGGTGAGGAATAGGGAGGCGATCAAGTTCATGCCAACTCCCAATGTGGCCCGTCGCGGAAGCGCCGCCAGTGGCCACCCCAGACGAGTTGTACTTCGAGATCTTCGGCCGCGCGCTGCATGGCGGCGTTGACCTTGGGGTAGAGCGGCCAATCCCAGCGCAGACGACCGTTGACCAGGGCGCCCAGATCGACAGCGCGGGCCAGGCCATCCGGGCCGGGCAGGTGTTTGCTGTTCAGGGTGCGGCTCGCCCCCGAGGCCACCAGCTGCCGTTGCCGCTCGATGCTGCGCCGTCCCTCAACCACCAGAATACCCATCCCGTCAGGCAACAGCTCGGCGGCGCGGCGCACCACGGCGGCCAACTCGGGGCGAACGGTGGCGAGGCGCTCGGCGCGGTGGATCATGGCCACTGCCTCGTCACCAGTTCAACCCGACCCCGGAACAGCAGCATGGCGGGCAGCTGCCAGGCATAGAGGGCGCTGGGCTTGCCGGTGGTGTATTCATAGCAGGTCTCGCCATCCGGGCTCCACAGGGCGTGGGGCCAGAAGGCCGGCCGCGTCTTGCCCCAGGGGTGCCAGCGCCAGGGCACCATCAACCGGCGCTTGAGCACGTAGCCGCCGTGGCGGCGCTGCTGGCTGGCGGCCCAGATGAGGCAGTTGCACCAGGCCGGCCGCCACAGGTTGATGGGTCGCCAGGGGTGGGCAATGCTGCCCGGGTCGCGGT
This sequence comes from Thiobacillus sp. UBA3361, assembly GCA_002360535.1. GTDB lineage: Bacteria > Pseudomonadota > Gammaproteobacteria > Burkholderiales > Thiobacillaceae > UBA3361. The sequence goes on along the minus strand of DEQR01000016.1, from coordinate 18,662 downwards.
ACTGGGTATGCACCACCTCGGCCAGACCGAGGCGCTGCTCCAGCCAGGTCAGGCCGTGGCGGGTCATGGGTGCGGCGGCCGGCATCAGCGGGCGCTCCAGGCCACGGGCGAGCACGCGCAGGGCCGCCCCGGGCTGTGATAGCGCCAGGGCTCCGCCGCCGGGGCGCAGCGCAGCCAGCCGGGCATTTTAGCGGCAGCTTCGGGCCGTTTGGCGTGGCGGCAGGTGCCGCAGGTCTGGTGGGGCAAGGCGTGCATGCGGCCAGTGTGGCCGGGGGCGCGGAGGCGGATCAGGCCTGAAACGCTTCAGGCCTGACCGAACAGGTCCAGCGTGGGGTCTGGATCGGGCTCCGGGCTGCCCAGGATGTTCCAGATCTGCCGCTCGGTCAGGTCATGCTGTAGATCTGGGTGGTGCTGACATGGGCATGGCCGAGCAGCTCCTGGATGGTGCGGATGTCCACGCCGGACTCCAACAAGTGGGTGGCGAATGAGTGGCGCAAAGTGTGTGCCCCCACCGGCTTGGCGATGCGGGCGGCGCGGGCGGCGGCACGGATGGCCTTGGACATGGCCGAGTCGTGCAGGTGGTGGCGGCGCACGGCGCCGGTGTGCGGGTCGGGGCCGGGGCGGGTGGCGGGGAATACAAACTGCCAGCCAATTTCACGCACCGCGCCGGGATATTTGCGCGCCAGGGCAGAGGGGCGTGCTTTCTTTGGTTACTTTCTTTGCACGAGCAAAGAAAGTAATGCGCCTGCCGGGCGCCCCCGGCCAATCACCCTATACAAACCCACCATCCGCTCGTGGATGCGTGGCCGGCGAATAGGTCCTACTCCGCCGGTCGCGTGATGCAGATATGCATCAGCGTGGCTTCGCTTGCGCGCGCAGGCGGTCCTTAGCCTCCTCCCAGTCCGACATCGTTTCATCACCCGCATCTAGACGGGCCAACCGAGCCTCCAGCAAAGGGACATGCCAATCAGGCACCTCCGGTTCGCCGGTGGCATCGTGACAGATCGCATCCCACAGCGACTCCATCAGGCGCAACTTGTCCTGAAGCGGCAGCTTGTCGAGTTCCAGTCGAGTCACGGTCACCTCCGCAAGACCTAATCCAGATGCCATCATACAACCGGCCACCCAGCCTTCTCGATCACCTATCGATAGAACCCAAGCGCATAGGCGAAGCGTCTTTGCAGGTGTTGGGGTTGTATGCCTTCTGAGCCGCCTCGCCTTGGTGAAAAGATTGGGGTATGTCGGCGAGGATCTCTGAGCCCCGATGTGCGAGTTCCGCACCCCTCATCCCCATATGGGCGAGGGAGAAAACCTCTGGATTCCGGGTCAAGCCCGGAATGACGGCCCAGGGTCGGAGGGCTGACGGGTGGCCTGCGGGCGCCACCCTCACCCGGCTTCGTCACCCTCCCCCACCAGGGGAGGGTTCAGGCTTGCATCAATTTCCGAATCCCGAGCAAGCCGCGGCTCACTCGTACAGCCGCGTGCTCTCCGTCTCCCGCACCGGCGCACTCAATTCGTGGGCCGTTATCTCGGTGGCGAAGCGCACGTCACCCTCCTTCAGGGCCTTCACCTTCACCCGATAGACCGCCTTCTCGCCCGGTGCCAGGGTAGCCAGGGGGGCGAAGCGGATGTCCCGCCCCTCCACCACCGCCTGGCTGGGACCGCCTGCTTCCTGAAAGGTCAGTTGCTCCGGCAGCGTGGCATGCACGGTCACATGGGTGGCCGGTGCGGAGCCCTGGTTTAGCACCTCGATGCGATAAGCGGTCTGGGTGCCGATGACCACCGGGTCGGGACCGTCCACCACCTCCAGCAACAGGGCCACCAAGCCCTTCACCTCGGTACAGGCCCCGTCGCGCGCATCGAGCCCACCCTCGGCCAGGGCCTGACTCTGGTTGCACAGCCGGCCCAAGCGGTCACTCTTGAAGGCCACATGGAGGTCCCGCGCCTCCCCCGCCGGCATGTCGCCCAGGGACCAGGTCACCTGGCGCCGCTCTTCGTCATGCTTGCCGGGCGGGTTGGCGGAAACGAAACGCATGCCCTGGGGATAGGCATCGCCCACCACCACCTGCCGGGCTATGCCGTCGCCGGTGTTGCGTACCTGGATCTGGTAGCCGGCGGTCTGCCCCAGATAGCGTTCCGCGGGACCCTGCTTGGCCAGGCCCAGGGCTGCCTGGCGGACCCGGATGGCGCAGCTGGCCTCGCCGGCATAGTCAGTGATGCGCGCCGTGTTCAACTGTTCGCCGGTGGCCACGGCACGGGTCCAGACCCGGGCGGTGACTGTTTGCCCCAGCGGCAGCTTGGCGACCCGCCAGTCCAGCACGGCATCGCCGGAATCGTGCTTCAGTCCCGGCGGCAGCCGGTCCTGGACCAGTACGTCGCGCGCCTGGCCGGGGCCGTGGTTGGTGAGCGTCAATTCGTATTCCACCCGTTCGCCCAATTCCACCGCCTGGGGACAGGTCATGGCCAGTTGCAGATTCGGTTTGGCGGGCGCCCCGGCCATCGTCGGCTGGAGTTTGGGCGGCTGAGGTTTGGGTACCTCGGTCTTGGCCTCGGCAGCCTGCCAGACCAGCCGGGCCAGGCCGGCGGCCAGGCGGGTGGACGGCAGCTGGCTGCACTGGCAGGCCTCGCGCTCGGGCGGCTCCAGGGATACCCCGACACTGGCCGAGCGGGTTTCCGGACCGGCCGCCTGTAACTGGATGCGTGCGATACCCTGGGCATCGGTGAGGGACGTGGCCTGGTGGGCATCGGAACCGCGGAAGCGCGCCGCCGCCGGGTCGTCCAGCGACCAGTGCACCCGATAGCCGGCCAGGGGCTTGCCGTCGCCGCGCAGCACGCGGGTGCTCACCGTGGCCACCTGCCCGCCCTTCGCCTCGACCACGGCCGGCGTGTCCACGCGGGCGTTGATCCAGCTGGCCAGGGCGGGGGCCAGCAGGGGCGCCCGTCCGGCGCCGGTCTGCAGGACCGCATAGACCCTGACGTGTCCGGGTTTGTCGGCGCTCAGTTTCTGCACCACCCGGCCCTGGGCGTCCGTGACGCCGCTGCCGTGGTCGCCCGCCGCGTCGCCCTCGCCGTTCAGGAAGCTGGCGGACACCGCCTCGCCGCCCTTCAGCAGCCAATCCACCCGTGTGTCCGGCAGTGCCCGGCCTTGCTCGTCCTTGACCACCACCACCAGTTCCAGGATGCCGCCCAGGGTGGCGACCGCCGCGTCCCGCTCCATGGCCAGGCTGGCCGCCCGGGCCTGCGCGTCGGTCTGTTGCCCGGCGGCGGGAGGCTGATCCACAGAAGGCAGGGGCGGCCGCCCCGAATCGCAGCCCGCGGCCAGCACGGCCAGGGCCAGCGGAATCCATAGCTTCATGTTCTCGATTGCGCGCATGTCGTTGTCTCCCCGGTGCGGCTGGAGGAACCCTAGGCGGGTGGGCGGGCGGTTTGGATCAGCGGCTCAGGGTCTGCACGCCCTCCGGGGTACCCATCAGGCAGACGTCGGCACCGCGTGCCGCGAACAGGCCTACGGTGACCACGCCCACGATCTGGTTGATCTGGTTCTCCATGGCCACCGGGTCCAGGATATTGAGATTTTGCACGTCCAGGATGACGTTGCCGTTGTCGGTGGTGAAGCCGGGGCGCAGCACCGGGCTGCCGCCCAGCTTGACCAGTTGCCGGGCCACGTAGGAACGGGCCATAGGGATCACCTCCACCGGCAGGGGAAACTTGCCCAGCACGTCCACCAGCTTGGTGTGATCGACGATGCACACGAACTTCTTGGCGCAGGCGGCGACGATCTTCTCCCGCGTCAGGGCGCCGCCGCCGCCCTTGATCATGGCCATGTGGCGGGTGATTTCGTCGGCGCCATCGACATAGACCTCCATCTCGCCCACCTCGTTGAGGTCCAGCACCCGGATGCCGTGCTTCTTCAGCCGTTCGGCGGTGGCCACGCTGGAGGCCACGGCGCCGTCGATGCGCCCCTTCACCTTGGCCAGCTCGTCGATGAAGTAGTTGGCGGTGGAGCCGGTGCCCACGCCGATGATACCGGCGGGCACGTGTTCCACGGCAGCACGCGCCACCGCTTGTTTCATTTCGTCCTGGGTCAGCATGATGTTTTGTCTTTGCAGTTGATGGGGTAGGCCCGAGAATAGCGGCCTTTCGTTCCCCCATCAAACGACCCCGTTCACAGGGAATCATGACCGACTACCTGGAAAAAATCCTCCTCGCCCGCGTCTATGACGTGGCCATCCAGTCGCCCCTGGAGCAGGCCCCCAACCTGAGCCGCCGCACCGGCCACCACGTCTGGCTGAAACGGGAGGACATGCAGCCGGTGTTCTCCTTCAAGCTGCGCGGCGCCTACAACAAGATGGCCGGTCTGACCCGGGCGCAGCTCAAGCGCGGCGTGGTGGCGGCCAGCGCCGGCAACCACGCCCAGGGGGTGGCCCTGGCCGCCCAGCGGCTGGACTGCGAGGCTACCATCGTCATGCCCGCTACCACCCCGCGCATCAAGGTCGATGCCGTGGCCAAGCGGGGGGCGCAAGTCGTATTGCACGGCGATTCCTACGACGAGGCTTATCACCACGCCAAGGGCATCGCTAGGGCGGAGAAAAAGACCTTCGTACATCCCTACGACGATCCGGAGGTGATCGCCGGCCAGGGCACCATCGGCATGGAACTGCTGCGCCAGGCGCCCCAACCCATCACCGCCGTGTTCGTGCCGGTGGGCGGCGGCGGGCTGATCGCCGGCATCGCCGTCTATCTCAAGCGCCTGCGTCCCGAGATCAGGATCATCGGCGTCGAGCCGGAGGACGCCGACGCCATGGCCCGCTCCCTGTGCAAGAAGGAACGCATCGTGCTGCCCCAGGTGGGCATCTTCGCCGACGGCGTGGCGGTGAAGCAGGTGGGCGAGGAAACCTTCCGCCTCTGCCAGCAGTATGTCGATGAGGTGATCCGCGTCGATAACGACGCCATCTGCGCGGCGATCAAGGACGTGTTCGAGGACACCCGTACCATCCTGGAGCCGGCCGGCGCCCTGGGCGTGGCCGGGCTGAAGTTCTGGGCGGCACGGGAGAAGGCCAGGGACAAGCATCTGGTAGCCATCGCCAGCGGCGCCAACATGAACTTCGACCGCCTGCGTTTCGTTGCCGAGCGCGCCGAGGTGGGCGAGCGGCGCGAGGCGGTGCTGGCGGTGGCCATCCCGGAGAAGCCGGGCAGCTTCAAGACCTTCTGCTCATTGATCGGCGCCCGCGGCATCACCGAATTCAACTACCGCTACGCCGACCCCAAGGTGGCACACGTCTTCGTCGGCATCCAGGTACACAACCGGGACGAAGTGGACAAGCTGGTGCGGGCGCTCAACAAGCACGAACTGCCGGTGCTGGACCTGACCGAGAACGAGATGGCCAAGCTGCACATCCGCCACCTGGTGGGGGGCCGCGCGCCCCAGGCCGAGCACGAGGTGATCTACCGCTTCGAATTCCCGGAACGGCCCGGCGCGCTGATGAAATTCCTCAACAGCATGTCCCACGACTGGAACATCAGTCTGTTCCACTACCGCAACCATGGTGCGGACTACGGGCGGGTGCTGGTGGGCATGCAGGTGCCGGACAAGGAAAAGAAAGACTTCCAGCGCTTCCTGGACGGGCTGGGATACCGCTACTGGAACGAGTCGCGCAACCCGGCCTACAAGCTGTTTCTTGCCTGAACTGGAATCACCGCCGGCCCCACTCAGATAAACGGCGGGCGGGCCGCCATCCGGCCACCCGCCCTGCTTGCCTGACGCCCATCCTGGAGGGGCGTCGGTTTCTTCCGGCCGCTACTGCTTGGTCTTGCAGGTGCTCATGCCCAGTGGCAGATAGGCCGGGCACCAGCCAATCAGGCCGGTAGCCAACGGCACCACGCCGATCCAGGCCCAGGCCGGGCCGCCCAAGGCCGCCCAGGCCACCAGGGCCACGCCCGCGGCGATGCGCACCACACGATCCACTCCACCGACATTGCTGTTCATGACATCTCTCCTTCTCTCCGTTCCCGTATATCACGGTAAGGCAAGAATAAATCTTAGTAATTCTCTTTACAGTGACTAAAGTTACATAACAGAAAAAGCGATCGTGGATAGTTCAGTCATCTGACTGTCCATTAGGCAACGGCTTCAGTAATTGGCCGGATTCATCGGAGACCAATGACTGAATACCCTATGGGGCTGTACGAGTTCTCACCAATAAGAGCCCCAAACCGGCTCACCAGATCGCGGAAAGTGAGGAGAGAGGATGGACATGCAAGCCAATACTGGATTATTGGAGCCGGCGTCTATGCAGGCGCTGGACTGGGTACCGGCAATGGTCTGGGTGGCCGACCTGGACGGAAAATGTCGTTACACCAATCAGGCCTATCGTGATTTCACAGGCATGGATTTGCAGACATGCCTGGGGGATGGCTGGTTGGCCTCTCTGCACCCGGATGACGTCAACGCCTGGCCGGAACACGTCTCCCAGGCTATCCGGACGCAGACGCCCTTTACCCTGGACTGCCGGCTGCGCCGGCGGGACGGACGTTACCGCTGGTACATGAAACACGGCAAGCCGTTCCGCGACGTGGCGGGCAGGCCCATCGGCCTGATCGGCTGCTGCTGGGACGTGACCTCGCAAAAACAGGCGCTGGATGCCCTGAACCAGGCCACGGAGAAGCACCGGGACGTACTGGGCAACCTGAAGCAGGCGGTCTCCGTCATCGAGGATTTCGTGCGCACCGACGACAGCCCGGCCGGTTACTCATCGGACAACCGGCTGACCCCCCGGCAGCGTGAAATCCTTCAGCTCATCGCCCGCGGCTATGCCACGCGGGAGATCGGCGCCCAACTGCACGTCAGCGTCAAGACCGTGGAAAGCCATCGTGCCCAACTCATGCAGCGTCTCAACATCCATGACGTGGCGGGCCTGACCCGCTTCGCCATCAGGGTGGGCATGATCACCCCGGACAGCTGAACCGGTCACGACTCAGCCCCCGGCCAGGCGCTCCAGTGCGCCGGCATCCAGCACCTCCACGCGCTCCCGGCCCAGACGCACCCAGCCCTGTTCCTCGAATTGCCGGAGCAGGCGCGAGACGATCTCCCGCACGCTGCCCAGATCATCGGCGATGGCCTGGTGGGAACGCTGCACCAGCGGCCCCTGGGCAGCCAGCCAGCCGGCCAAGCGCTGGTCCAGCTTGCGGAACGCCACCTCCTCCACCAGCTGCATCAACCCGGCCAGCCGCTCGGCGAACAGGTAAAACACCCGCTGCCTGAACGGGGCATGACCTTCCAGCAAAGTCATGAACAGGGGCCGTGGCAAGGCCAGGCCGCTCACGTCCGAATCGGCGATGCCGGTGGCCGCGTATTCCTGAGCACCGAGCAGGCAGCTCAGGGTGATGATGCAGATTTCTCCGGGCGTCACCTGGTAGAGACGGATCTCCCGCCCCGAACCGGCGCGCTTGACCACCCTGATCGTCCCCGCCAGGACCAGGGGCAGGGCTTGACACGCCTGGCCCACATCGAACAGCACCTGGCCGGCACCGAAGCACACCGGCACGGCCTGACGGTCCACCTCCGCCGCCAGTGCGGCGGGCAGCGCGGCCAGGGCGGGAAACTGCTCAGTAACCCGCGGGTCTCGTTCCTGATGCATGACCGATCCTCCGATTGGCAGAACCTACCGCACCGACAAGCAGATAAGAGGCTTGCCGAGCGGGCGCCGGCCCGCGGGAAATGCTTCGTTGCCCATGCCGCGAAAGCCCCGACTCATCCCTCCCCCTCCACGACCGCACGGCGGATCGCGGCGCGGCGGGCCACCCTGACGGCGTCGCCGATGCCCGCCGGCTCACTGCGCATGGCGATGTCCGCGGCATCCACCCGCAAGGCCGCAGCCAGCGCCACCTGCAAGCGTGCCGCCGGTGCATACTCACGTGTCTCCCAACCCGGCCGCCCATGGAAATCGGCCGCGCAGGCGCGCAGGAACTGGCGGAAACGCTCGGGACGCCGGAAGGCATCCACATGCTCCAGCAGTTCCAGAAGACCCGCTTCGTCGAGCTGCTCCGCCCGATGCGCCAGGCCGTGCCAGCGGGTGACGGCCTGGGCCAGCTCCCGGCACTCGTTGGGTACGCGCAGGCGCCCGGCCAGACTCTTCAGGACCGCCACCCCTCGTTCCTCATGGCCATCGTGACGCGGCCAGTCGGAACGTGGCGTGACCCCCTTGCCCAGATCGTGGGCCAGCGCGGCGAATCGCACCGGCAGTTCCCAGCCCTGTTCTGCGGTCCAGTCCAGGACCCTGCCCAGATGCACCCCCGCGTCCGACTCCGGGTGGCTGGCCGGGTCCTGGGGCACGCCGTACAAGGCCTCCACCTCCGGCAGGGCACGGGCCAGGGCGCCGCAGGCGCGCAGCACCGCCAGCATGCGCGACGGGCGCCGCTCCATGAGGCCCCGCGACAGTTCCTGCCAGACCCGCTCGGGCACCAGGGCATCCACCTCGCCGTCGGCCACCATGCCGGACATCAGGGCCAGTGTCTCGGCGGCCACGTCGAACTCCGGGAAGCGGGCGGCGAACCGGGCCACCCGCAGGATGCGCACCGGGTCCTCGGCGAAGGCCTCGGAGACATGGCGCAGCATTCGAGCATGCAGGTCGGAGAGGCCGCCGTAAGGGTCGATCAGCCGGCCCTGGGCATCCTCCGCCATGGCATTGACGGTCAGGTCGCGGCGCCGCAGGTCCGCCTCCAGGGTCACGTCCGGCGCGGCATACACCTGGAAGCCCTTGTAGCCGCGCGCGGTCTTGCGCTCGGTGCGGGCCAGGGCATATTCCTCGTTGCTGACGGGGTGCAGGAAGACCGGGAAATCCTTGCCCACCGGCCTAAACCCCAAGCGCGTCAGGTCTTCTGGCGTCGCCCCCACCACCACGTGGTCCCGGTCCTGCACCGGCAAACCCAGCAGGCGGTCGCGCACCGCGCCACCCACCGTATAGACCCGGATGTGGGGCGGGAAGACCGGTTCCTGGGCCATGCGCGGCCGGCGTCAGCGCCGGGCGCGGCGGCGGAACAGGTCGTAGCCGGTGCGAGGGTTCTCCTCGTTCAGGTAGCCGATGACCGATTCCAGGCCGGTCGCGCTGCCGAACCGCGCAGGGAAGCCGTCCGGACAGAAGTTGTCGGTAAGCATGGAATAGTGGTTGTCGCGCGTCATGATCTTCCGGCCGGGCTTCAGCTCCATGGCGGCGGCGAACCAGAAGGACAGGGTTTCGTTGAGCGGGATGACGCCGGGCGCGCGGCCCACCGCCCGCCCGGCCATACGCACCAGCTGCGCCAGGGTATAGACCCTCGGGCCGCACAGGTTATAGGTCTGGCCGAAGCAGCCGGGGTCGTCGAGCGAATCGGCGAAGGCGCGTGCCACGTCGCCCACGAAAACCGGCTGAAAGTGGGCCGACGCACCCGCCAGCGGCACCACCGGCGCCAGTTTGAGGAGGCCGGCGAACAGGTTGAGGAAACTGTCGCCGGGGCCGAAGATCACCGAGGGTCGGAAAATGGTCGTAGCCAAGTCGTTCAGACCCGCCTCGCGGACCAGCTCCTCGCCCCGGCCCTTGCTCTGCTGATAAACGCTGCGCGCCTCCGGATCGGCCCCCAGCGCACTCATGTGCAGCAGGCGGCCCACGCCCTGCCGGCGGCAGGCCGCCACCAGCTTGGCGGGCAGCTCCACGTGGACCTTCTCGAACACCTGCGGGGTGCCGTGCAGGATGCCCGCCAGGTTGACCACCGCGTCGGCGCCCGCGGCCCAATCCGTCAGGACCGTTTCGTCGTGGACATCCAGCTCGTCCACCCGCACGCCGGGCAGCACCAGCAGGTGCTTGGCACCTTCCCGGCGGCGGGAAGCCACCCGCACTTGCCGGCCCTGCGCGGCCAGACGGCTGATCAGATGCCGGCCGACGAAACCACCGCCGCCGATGACACATACAGATTCCCGGTACATGAATGATTGCGCTTACTGTGGGTTCGGATGGGACGATTCTACGTCAGAAGGCCGCCCCCGATATTCGAAGACCGGGCGTTTCCGCCTAGCCGCCGCTGCCGCTGTCCAGCGAACCGGGGCGCGGCGGCACGATGCCCAGGCGGTCCTTCAGGGCCACCTGCTTCAGGCCCAGGCGCTGGCTGTAGTACAGGGCGTTGGCCATCACCTTCTTCACATACTCCCGCGTCTCGGTGAAGGGGATGGACTCGATATAGACGGCCGCCTCCAGGGCGCTGTCCGCCTGCCACCTGCGCGCCCGGCCGGGCCCCGCGTTGTAGCCGGCCGTGGCTAGCACCGGCGAGCCTTGCAGGCTGTCCAGGGTGCGCTTCATGTAATACGTGCCGAAGCGGATGTTGGTGTCCGGCTGGTGCATGTCCTGGTGGGCGTTCCCACGCAACCCCATCTGCCGGGCGATCCAGCGCGCCGTGGCGGGCATGACCTGCATCAGGCCGCGGGCTCCGGCGGAAGAGCGTGCGCTGTCCACAAAACGCGATTCCTGGCGGATCAGCCCATAGACCCAGGCCTCGTCCAACCCGTTCTCGGCAGCGTGCGTCCGCGCCAGGTCGCGGTACGGAGTCAGGTAGCGCAGGTCGAAGTTGTGCACCTCGCGGGTCATTTCGGCGGTGTTGATGGCCCGGTCATACCAGCCTTCACGGCGTGCCAACTCGGCCGCCGCCAGCAGGCGCGCGTCGTTGGCGCCACGCAGGGTCCATTTCCACTCCGCCACCGCATCCGCCATCAACTCCAGCCGGCGCAGTTCCAGGGCGCGTGCCATGCCAGGCAGGGCGCGCACCGCCTCCACGTCGGCGTCGGACACCGGCTGATCGACGCTCTGCCGCTCCAGGCGCACGGGCAGTTCCTCCTCGGCCAGCAAGCCGTAGTAATGGGGCTCTCGGGACAGGCGGGCGAACAGCTGGTTGGCCACATGGCCGACGTTCAGGGCACGCAGCGCACGGGCCTTCCAGTAGCGCCAGACCGCCTCGTTTTCGGTGTCGTCGGGCAGGGCGGTGATGGCCTTGTACACCTCCGGCCAGTGTCCGGCGCGCAGCGCGGCCCGCGCCATCCAGACCGCCTGGTTCTCGCTCAGCTCGTCGCCGGCCCGCGCGTACCACTCCAGGCTGTCCGGGTGGTGCTGGGCGGCGGCACGGGCGGCGATCTGCCCCCAACCGTACTTGCGCGTGGCTTCGTCATGCCCCGCGGCGGCCTCGGAGACCCACAGCATCGCGGCCGCATCCGGGTCCTGGCGAGCCAGCCGGGACAAGGCGTAGAGGATGACCTCCCGCTCGGCCCGGTTGCCGCCCGACTGGACCACCAGGTCTTCCGGGGACTTGTCGGCCTTGTCGAGCATGCGTTCCGGGAAGCGCAACTCCGGAGACAGACGGCCGTTGATCTCGCGTGCCAGGCGCAGGTTGCTGGCTTCCAGGGCATGGCGCATGCGCGCGTAGCGGGCATCCGCATCCAGCAGCTGCTGGGCGAACAGCTGTTCGTAGAGGTTCTCGCAGGCGCTGGGCAGATCGCGGGAAGTGGCGTACTGGCCGGCGAATTCGGCGGCGGCGCGCGTATCGCCCGTGTTCATGCGCGCCCGATAGCCCAGGCAGCGAAGCTCCACGTCGGGCTTGTCGATCTCCTTCAGCCGGGCGAGCAGGCCGGGCCAGTCCTCCGCCCGTCCGGCGTCAAGCGCCAGTTGCTGGCGCAGCACGTCGGACAAGGGGGTGTCGGCATAGGCCTCGATGAAGGCCATGCGCGCGTCCTGGCGGCCCTCCTTGCCGTTGCCCGCCCCCGACTTCAGCCGCCAGTACTGGATATAGGGCTGCAAGAGGTAGTCGGCGGGCAAGCGGCGCGCATGGCGTTCGAAGCGGTCCATGCGGCCCTGTTGATAGGCCTCGCGCGCATCCAGGAAGTCCCGTCCGGGCGTGGCGTGCGCCGGCACGGCGCAGAACAAGACGAACAGCAGCAAATAGTTGAGTATCGACCGGTACGGCACCCTGCTCTGGCCTTCCGTGGAGAAAGGCGCACTCTATAGGCGCCCCGGCGGATCGCGCAACCCGCGGGGCCCGATGCACGCCTACCAGCGGCCGCCGCCCTCGGCCACGCTCACCTGCACCCGCACCCGCACACTCGCCCCCGGATCGTAGGGCAGCACCGTGCCGTATTCATGGCCCTGATAGAGGTAGCGCACGTTGTAGCCGGTGATGCGCTGCGACCAGTTATCGATGTTGCGGCAGCGCTCCACCACGCGGGGTTCGCGATAGACCGCCCCGCGATGCCCGTCGTTGTCGATGTTGTCGCCGACGATGGCACCGGTGGCGGCGCCGGCGATGGTGGCGGCGGTGCGGCCGCTGCCGCGCCCGACCTGCTTGCCCAGCAGTCCGCCGACGATGCCGCCGAGAACGGCGCCGGAGTAGGAACGCTCCTGGGCACTCTCGTAGTAGCCGGCCACCTCCTCGGTCCAGCATTCACGGCGCGGCTCGTTGAAACTTTCATAGATTGGCGTGCTCGACAGCACCTGGGCGCGGTCCAGGAAGGGCCCGTCCCGGTCCGTCGCGTATCGGGGGCCGGCCCAGGCGGCGCCAGCCGTGCTCAGCATCAGGGTGATGGCGGTAATCAGTCTGCCGGTTTTCATGGTTGTCCTTTCGTTATCCAATCGGGTATTCCTTGCCCTCGAGCATCAGCGTCCACGGCCGCGGCGGCTGTTGCCGAAGCCCCAGTCCGGCTGCCCTTCGTCGATGTCCCTTGTCTCGAAGCCCCGGCCGTAGCCATGCTCGTCGAGCATCTCGCGCCGGCGCAGTTCGCGTTCGCCCGGCGGCAGGCTGCGCCAGCGCTCGATCAACTCACGCCGCTGCAATTCCCGCTCTTCCGGCGGCAGGGTGCGGATGCGCTCCTGGAACTGCTCGCGCAGCACGGCCCTTTCGTCGGGGGGCATCCGCTCCCAGCGCTCCCGCATGGCACTGCGCTCGGCGGGGCTCATCTGCGCCACGATCAACTCTCCGCCCCGTTCCCACGGCGCGTAGGTCTCCGCCCGGACTGCCTGGGCAAGGCTCGCGGCGCCGATCAGGATCAACAGTGCGGTGGCGGTTTTCATGGCGTTCTCCGTTTTACGTTTCCCAATGTAGGCGGCGGCAGTTTCCCCACCGTTTCCCAGTCCTGTAAATTTGTAACAGTTTGTTTCCGGAGCACCCGATGGACGAGAGGGATACGAGTCCGGCCATCCTGGTCGTGGACGACGACGCGGGCATCCGCGACCTGCTGGCGGAATACCTCGGCCAGCAGGGATTTACCGTCAGCACCGCCCGCGACGGGCGGGAAATGGATACGCGCCTGGAGCAGTCCCGGCCAGACCTGGTAGTCATGGACCTGATGCTGCCCGGCGAGGACGGCCTGGCGCTGACGCGGCGCGTCAAGGCCAGCGCCGGCTGCCCGGTGATCATGCTGTCCGCCCGCGGCGAGGATATCGACCGCATCGTCGGCCTGGAAGTGGGTGCCGACGACTACCTGGCCAAGCCCTTCAACCCGCGCGAACTGCTGGCCCGCATCCGGGCCGTGCTGCGGCGCGGCGCCACGCAGGCCGCGGAGGGCGACCCGGCGGCGAACGAGACCGCCCGCTTCGGCCCCTTCGCACTGGACCTGGCCGCTCAGTGCCTGAGCCGCGATGGCGCGGAGATTCCCCTCACGCACGCCGAGTTCGCCCTGCTGAAGCTGTTCGTGGAGCATCCCAACCGCGCCCTGTCCCGTGACCAGATCATGGACTGGCTGAAGGGCTACGACCGCGACCCCTTCGACCGCTCCATCGACGTGCGGGTGACCCGGCTGCGCAAGAAGCTGGAAGACGACCCGGCCAATCCGGTCTATATCCGCACCGTCTGGGGCCAGGGCTACCTGTTCTCGCCGAAAGGAAAAGGTTGAGGAAGCACTCAGCGGTCAGTTGTCAGCGGTCAGCTGTTCACGCATCGGTTTCTGTGGCTGACCGCTGACCGCGCCCATGCTCCCGCGCACCCTGTTCGGCCGCAATGCCCTGGCGCTGCTGGCGGCGTTCCTGGTATCGCAGGGCCTGGCTCTGGCGGTGGTCTGGAAGACGGTGGTCATCCCCCTGGCGGAGAGCTCCGCGGACGAGCTGGCCGCTCGCATGGTGCTCGCCGCCCAGACCTGGGTGGAGCTCCCCCCCCAGACGCGCGCCGATTTCGAGCTGGAACTGAGCCTGCGGCACGGGCTCGAACTGGGCGCCGTGCAATCCCGGCTGACGCAAGCCGCACCGCCCAGCCCGTTCGGTCGCATGCTCGGCGAGCGCCTGAGCCAGCGCAGCAACCAGGCCATCCAGCTCAAGCGCGGCCCGGACCCGGCCTGGACCTGGGCGGAACTGCGGATCGGCGGCCATCTGCTGCGCATGGGGGTGCTGCGGGAACGCTATGAATTCCGGCCTCCCCTGGCGGCACTGGCGGCGCTGCTCCTGGGCGCCCTGCTGACCGTGCTGCTGGCCCTGTTCCTGGCCCGCCAGACCAGCCGTCGGCTGCGCGGCATGGCGGAATCCGCCCTCACCGTGGGCCAGGGCCGCCTGCCGCCGCGCCTGCCCGAAACCGGCGCCCAGGAACTCCGACAACTCTCGGCAGCCTTCAACCGCATGGCCGGTGAGGTGCAGTCCCTGCTGGAGAACCGCACCGTGCTCCTGTCCGGCATCTCCCACGACCTGCGCACGCCGCTCACACGGATGCGGCTGGCCCTGTCCATGCTGGAAGGGGCCGACCCCGCCCTGGTGGCGCGGCTGGAGCGGGACATGGACGAAATGAACCGCCTGGTGGGCGACATGCTGGCCTTTGCCCGCGCCCTGAAGGTGGAGTCGTTGCAGGACGTCGATCTGGCGGCGCTGTGCGCGCGCCTGGCGGAACAAAACCGGGCGTTGGGTGAAATCGACTGGCAGTCCTCGCCGCCCTGCCCCTGGCAGGCCAACGAAGCCGCGCTGGGACGCATCGTCGGTAACCTGCTGGGCAACGCCCTGCGCTACGGGGAAGGCAAAGCGGTGGAACTAGCACTGGACTGCGGTCCGCAGCAGGCGCGCATCAGCGTGTCGGACCGCGGCCCCGGCATCCCCGCGGAGGCGCGCGAGGCCGTTTTCAGGCCTTTCTTCAGGCTGGAATCGTCACGCAACCGGGACGACGGGGGGAGCGGTCTGGGCCTGGCCATCGCCAGGCAGTTGGCCGATGCCTATGGCTGGGAAATCCGGCTGCTGGATCGGCACGGCGGGGGCCTGCGGGCGGAGCTGGTCCTGCCCCACCCGGCCGAGTCGTCATCGGGTCGCTCGCCGCCCTTACCCGAAAGCGACTCGGCCCCCCGTTAGGGGCGGCTCGGACAGCATTCCCGAGCCGGGGACGCAGAACTATTTCGAGTGATACTTGAAGATCAGGACCTCCAGCCAACCCACGCTCAGGCTCCAGATGGACAGCCGGCGGGTGTGGGTGCGGAAGACGCGCATGGCACGGTGGGCGGCACGCCGAAAACCGATGGTCAGGCTGGGGGTGAGTGTCAGTGTCATGTCCTGTTCCCTTCCTTCAAATCTCTCTCGGACTGTTTCCATGCAAGGCATGTGCCACGACCGTCTATCGGCAACTTGCTGCCACAGGGGCCGTCCAGACGGCATTCAAGGGCCGTATGCGAACGGCCGGCAGCACCCGGGGCGTCGGGAATTCATCATCATTGTCGGCACGCCCCCTCGCGGGCCATGGCCAACACCTTCAGGCCGCGCCCGATGGTGCGTCGGCATGGCCCATGCACCGGGCAGCAGTTAGAATCCGCACTCGCCATACCAACCAGACACCCGCCATGCCCGCATTCCAGGACATCATCTTGACCCTCCAGCGCTACTGGGGGGAGCGGGGCTGCATCATCCTGCAGCCCTACGACCTCGAGGTCGGCGCCGGCACCAGCCACACCGCGACCTTCCTGCGCGCGCTCGGCCCCGAGCCGTGGAAGGCGGCGTACGTGCAGCCGAGCCGCCGCCCGAAGGACGGCCGCTACGGCGAGAACCCGAACCGGCTGCAGCACTACTACCAGTACCAGGTGGTGCTGAAGCCGGCCCCGGCCGACATCCTCGACCTGTACCTCGGCAGCCTCGAGGCGCTGGGCTTCGACCTGAAGCGCAACGACGTGCGCTTCGTCGAGGACGACTGGGAGAACCCGACGCTCGGCTGCTGGGGGCTGGGCTGGGAGGTGTGGCTGAACGGCATGGAGGTCACGCAGTTCACCTACTTCCAGCAGGTCGGCGGCATCGACTGCAAGCCGATCACCGGCGAGATCACCTACGGCCTGGAACGGCTGGCGATGTACATCCAGGGCGTGGAAAGCCTGTTCGACCTGCAGTGGTCCGAAGGCCTGCGCTACCGCGATGTCTACCACCAGAACGAGGTCGAGCAGAGCGCCTACAACTTCGAGCACAGCGACGTCGACTTCCTGCTCTCGGCGTTCTCCGCGCACGAAAGGCAGAGCAAGTACCTGATGGAGCGGCAGCTGGCGCTGCCGGCCTACGAACAGCTGCTGAAGGCGGCGCATACCTTCAACCTGCTCGACGCGCGCGGTGCGATCAGCGTCACCGAGCGCGCCGCCTACATCGGCCGCATCCGCAACCTGGCGCGTGCGGTGGCGCAGAGCTACGTCGACAGCCGCGCGCGGCTCGGCTTCCCGATGGCGCCGCGCGAGTGGGCCGACGAGGTCGCGGCGCAGCTGGCGAAGAAGGCGGCCTGAGCATGAGCACGAAGAACCTGCTGGTCGAACTGCTGGTCGAGGAACTGCCGCCGAAGTCGCTGAAGCGGCTCGGCGAGGCGTTTGCCACGCTGCTGACCGACGCGCTGAAGGCGCAGGGCCTGGCGGCGGCCGATGCGGCCGTCACCTCGTTCGCCACGCCGCGCCGGCTGGCGGTGCATGTCGCCGGCGTCGCGGCGCAGGCCGCCGAGCGGCGCCTGTCGCACAAGCTGATGCCGCTGGCCGTGGCGCTGGACGCTGCCGGCCAGCCGACGCCGGCGCTGCTGAAGAAGCTGGCGGCACTGGGCGCGGCGGACACGCCGGTGGCGGCGCTGCAGCGCCAGGGCGAAGGCAAGGCCGAGACGCTGTTCCTCGACAGCCTTGTCGCTGGCGCCAGCCTGGCCGAAGGGCTGCAGAAGGCGCTGGACGAGACGCTGGCCAAGCTGCCGATTCCCAAGGTGATGCGCTACCAGCTGGCCGACGGCTGGTCGAGCGTCGACTTCGTGCGCCCCGCCCACGGGCTGGTCGCGCTGCATGGCGACGCGGTGCTCGACGTGCAGGCGCTCGGCCTGCGTGCGCGGCGCGTCACGCAGGGCCACCGTTTCGAGTCCGAAGTGCCCAGCATCGAGCTGCGCAGCGCCGACAGCTACGCGCAGCAACTGCAGCGCGACGGCGCGGTGGTTCCCGGCTTCGCCGAGCGCCGCGAGCAGATCGTGCGCCAGCTGCAGCAGGCGGCGGCCGGCCTGGGGCTGCGCCCGATCGACGACGACGCGCTGCTCGACGAGGTCACCGGGCTGGTCGAGCGCCCGAACGTGCTGGCCTGCGCCTTCGACGCGCAGTTCCTCGACGTGCCGGCCGAGTGCCTGGTGCTGACGATGAAGGCCAACCAGAAGTACTTCCCGCTGGTCGACGCCGAAGGCCGGCTGACGCGGCACTTCCTGGTGGTCAGCAACATCCGCCCGGCCGATCCCAGCCGCATCATCGAAGGCAACCAGCGGGTCGTGCGGCCGCGGCTGGCCGACGCCAAGTTCTTCTTCGACCAGGACCGCAAGAAGACGCTCGCGTCGCGCGTGCCGTCGCTGGCCAAGGTGGTCTACCACGCCCGGCTCGGCTCGATGGGCGAGCGGGTCGAGCGCGTGCGCATGCTGGCGCGCGTCATCGGCGAACAGCTCGGCGGCGCGGCGCTGGCGCAGGCGGCCGACCGCGCCGCGCTGCTCGCCAAGGCCGACCTGGTGAGCGACATGGTCGGCGAGTTTCCCGAACTGCAGGGCGTGATGGGCGGCTACTACGCGCGCCACGATGGCGAGAGCGAGCAAGTCGCCTTGGCCATCGAGGACCACTACCAGCCGCGCTTCGCCGGCGATGCGCTGCCGCGCCAGCAGTGCGGCGTGGCGCTGGCGCTGGCCGACAAGCTCGAGACGCTGGCCGGGCTGTTCGGCATCGGCCAGCTGCCCAGCGGCGACAAGGACCCGTTCGCGCTGCGCCGCCATGCGCTGGGGGTGGTCCGCATGCTGATCGAACGCGCGTTGCCGCTGGATGCCCAGGTGCTGGTGCAGCGCGCGTTCGAGGCTTTCGGCCCGCAACACGGGCAGGCGCAGCCCGAACTGGCGCTGTTCCTGCGCGAGCGCCTGGTCGGCTACCTGCGCGAGCAGGGCTACAGCGCGCAGGAGGTCGACGCCGTGCTCGAGCTGCGCCCCGAGCGCTGGGCCGACCTGCCGGCCCGCCTGGCCGCACTGCGCCAGTTCGCCGCGCTGCCCGAGGCGCCGGCGCTGGCCGCGGCGAACAAGCGTGTCGGCAACATCCTGAAGAAGTCCGACGGTGCCGGCGGCGTCGAAGTGCGCGCCGCGCTGTTCGGCGAGCCGGCCGAAAGCGCACTGCACGGCGCGCTGCAGCGCGTGGCGCGGCAGGCCGATGCGGCCTTCGACGCCGGTGACCTGGC
>DEQR01000057.1:26912-40206 GCA_002360535.1 Thiobacillus sp. UBA3361 | reverse complement strand
GCTGCAACCTGGCCTGCAAGTTTTGCCAGAACTGGGACATCTCCAAGTCCAAGGACATGGACCGCCTGATGGACAGCGCCTCGCCCGCCGAGATCGCGCGGGTGGCCAAGAAGATGGGCAGCGACAGCGTGGCCTACACCTACAACGATCCGGTGATCTTCGCCGAATACGCCCTGGATACCGCCGCCGAGTGCCGCAAGCTGGGGCTGGCCAACGTGGCGGTCACCGCCGGCTACATCCACGCCGAGCCGCGGGTGGAGTTCTTCGCCGCCATGGACGCGGCCAACGTGGACCTGAAGGCCTTCACCAACGATTTTTATGTCAAACAATGCGGCGGGCAGTTGCAGCCCATCCTGGACACCCTGATCTATCTGAAGCGGGAGACCCAGGTCTGGCTGGAGATCACCACCCTGCTGATCCCCACCCTCAACGACTCGGACGCCGAGATCCGGCAGCTGGCCGAGTGGATCATGAAGGAACTGGGTCCCGACGTACCCCTGCACTTCAGCGCTTTCCATCCGGACTGGAAGATGCGCGATCTGCCCCCCACCCCGCCGTCCACCCTGACGCGGGCGAGGCGTATCGCCATGCAGGCCGGCCTGCATTACGTCTATACCGGCAACGTGCACGATCCCGAGGGCGGTAGCACCTACTGTCCAGGCTGCGGCCAGGCGGTCATTAAGCGGGATTGGTATGACATCCAGGACTACCACCTAACCGCCGACGGCCACTGCGCCCAGTGTGGCGCGGCGGTGGCAGGACACTACCGGAAATTCGAGCGGGCCTTCGGGCCGCGCCGGATACCGGTGGCCATGCACGCGGCCTGAGCCTCGCCCCCTCCCCCCGGTGGGAGGGGGATGCCTGTCCCTCAGAACGTCCTACGCATCCCCACGCTCAGCCGGTTATCCCTGTTCAAACCCTGATCCACGCGGATGAAGCGGCCGTTGTGGAACTCCCCTACCACCCCCAGGCTTTCCGGACGCGGCGTATCCAGCCGCTCGTCCATGCGCAGGGCCAGCCGGACCTTGCCGGCGCTGCCCTGGGGCAGTTGCGCCAGGGTGGTTTCCTGCTGGTGGACGACCGGCGCCTTGCCGTTGAGCAGGGCCATGAAGACGAGGGCATAAACGGTGGATGACATGGCGGACTCCTTTCGATGTGGGTTGCTCCGTCGTACCGCCGGAGCTTGATCGCATCGGCGGGACACTCGCAGGCTAGGCTTCCGCGGCCTGCCCGGTTAGCAACCTGGTTGCCACCGGGTTCCCCAACTGGGTTGGCCTAAATCGCGTTCCGCCCTAAACCAACCCGGTTGGTGTCCGATAAGGGGTCCAGGCACTAGATTGTCAATAACCCCTGTCGCACCGTCGATGAAAGGAACGTCCATGTCCTATCTGCAGCACAAGTGGATGGAATACAGCCGCCAGCCGCACCCCGCGAGGCGCTACTGCAATCAGCGGGAATTCGAGGCCGATTGGGTGGGCGGGCTGCGGCGCCGCTTCGGCCTGTCCCAGGAGGCCTTGGCCAGCCTGGCCAGCGTATCGGTGACCACCGTCCAGAACTGGGAGAACCCGGCCAGCCGCAAGCGCATCGCCGAGCACAACCAGGACCGGCTGCGGGACATCGAGCGGGACCTGTGGATCAAGTCCCACGTCACGGTCATGGAGCCCAACCCGCCCTACATCCGCGCCCTGCACGACCTGCTGGCCGCCAACCGGGACGCCAGCGCCCAGGGCCTGGCCGAATACCTGCTCACCACCCTGCCCGGCGACGACCCCGAGCGCGCCCGGCTGCTGCACTGGGCGGCCCTCAGCTACAGCATCAACGACCCGGCCTCGCCGCGCGCCCGCGGGCTGTCGGAACAGGCCCTGGAGGCCATCGGCGGCGGCGACGCCCGCCTGGCCGCGGCCATCGAGAACGAAATCCTCGGCTACCAGTTCGAAGATCTCCTCACCCTGCCTGTGGGTGCCGAGCGGCAAGGCCGGGGGCAACGCCTGCTGGCCGCCTGCGAGCGCCTCTACAAGCGCGACCAGCAGGCCGCCTACAAGTGGAACGCCCTGGAGGTGGCCTGCCGCGCCCCCCTGGCGCCGGCCGAGTGTTTCCGACTGGCGGGGGACCTGATCGGCCTGCTGGGCGAATCCCAGGTGAAGCGCAAGGTGCTCAACGACCCGGCCTTCGAGACGGCAAGAGCCCTGTTCGCCGAACCGGGCACCCTCAATTGACCCGCCATGAGGATTGCGCCATGAAAAGACTGCTTACCCAGCGCGCCGCCCCTTGGCTGTGGGTCCTGGGCGCGTCCCTGACGCCCCTGGCCGCCTGGTCGGCCCCGGCGCCGGAAGCCACCGGCACCCAAACCGTCCCGGCGACAACCGCCGTCACCCCGACGAAGATCGACCGGCTTGTCCAGCCGACGCCGGCGATCCTGGCCTGGCATCGGGTCGGTTCCCCCGCCCCGACCCGCGAACTGGGCATCGCCTGACCCCACGGGTGGCCGGCCGGCCACCCGGCAAATAGGGCCACGCCTTCGCCACCCCGGCAGAAGCGTGGCCTGCATAAATCCCGCCGGCAGGTGGATTCCGCCGCACCGCCCGGCGACAATCCGCCCATGTCCCTCCCCACCGCCACCCGGCACCTGGCCGCCGAGTTCGCCCTCGTTTTCCTCGGCTTGCCGCTGCTGGCCTGGTGGCAGGGCGAGGCGCTGCGGCGCTGGATCATTCCCCAGATTCTGCTGCTCGCCCTGGTGTGTCTCGTCATCCTGTGGCGGGACCCCGCCTTCGACCGCCACGCGCTGCGTGCCTTTCCCCGGCATTGGCAGCCCTGCCTGGTCCGCATCGGCCTGACCTTCCTGGCCGGTGGCGCCGCGTTACTGGGCTGGGCCGCTTGGTCTGAGGATATCGAGCTTTTCAGCTTCCCGCGCCAGCGCACGGAGCTGTGGCTGCTGGTGCTGGTTCTCTACCCCCTGGTGTCCGCCCTGGCCCAGGAGCTGATCTTCCGCGTCTTCCTCTTCCACCGTTACCGCGCCCTGTTCGCCACCCCCGGGCGGAGGGTGCTGGCCAGCGCGGCGGCCTTCGCCCTCGCCCACCTGATCCTGGGCAACTGGCAGGCGCCGGCGCTGAGCCTGTTGGGCGGACTGCTGTTCGCCTGGACCTATGCCCGCACCCGCTCCCTGCCCCTGGTGGTCCTGGAGCACGGCCTGTGGGGCGACTGGCTGTTCACCCTGGGGCTGGGGAGCTATTTCTACGGCGGCCACCTTTGAGGGGACGGCAGCCGACCGCTCTGGACCGGGTGGTGGCTTGGGCTTGAAAATGGCGACCTGAGACCAAGCTAATCGAAAAGTTTGCCTTCCGTCCCCACTGGAGAATCTCCCATGACCACGAAGCATGCCCGCCTGCTCATCCTGGGCTCCGGCCCAGCCGGTTATACCGCCGCCGTCTATGCCGCCCGCGCCAACCTGAAGCCCGTGCTGGTCACCGGCCTGGCCCAGGGCGGCCAGTTGATGACCACCACCGAGGTGGACAACTGGCCCGCCGACGCCCAGGGCGTGCAGGGCCCCGAGCTGATGCAGCGCTTCCAGGCCCACGCCGAGCGCTTCGGAACGGAGATCCTCTTCGACCAGATCCACACCGCGAAGCTCACCGATCGGCCCTTCAGGCTCATCGGCGACGCCGGCGAGTACACCTGCGACGCCCTGATCATCGCCACCGGCGCCTCGGCCATGTACCTGGGCCTGGAGTCGGAGGCCGCCTTCATGGGCAAGGGCGTTTCCGGCTGCGCCACCTGCGACGGCTTCTTCTACAAGAACCAGGAAGTGGCGGTCATCGGCGGCGGCAACACCGCCGTGGAGGAGGCCATCTATCTCGCCAACATCGCCAGCAAGGTCACCCTGGTGCACCGCCGCGACAGCTTCAAGGCCGAGGCCATCATGGTGGACCACCTGATGGAGATCGTGAAATCCGGCAAGATCGTGTTGGAACTGGACAGCGTGCTGGACGAGGTGCTGGGCGACAATAGCGGCGTCACGGGCATGCGGGTGAAGAACGTGAAGAGCGGCGCCACCAAGGAGATCGCCCTGCAAGGCGTGTTCATCGCCATCGGCCACAAGCCCAACACCGACCTGTTCGCCGGCCAGCTGGAGCTGGACCACGGCTACATCGTCACCCAGGCCGGACGCGCCGGCAACGCCACCCAAACCAGCATCCCCGGCGTGTTCGCCGCCGGCGATGTGCAGGACATGATCTACAAGCAGGCCTGCACCAGCGCCGCGTCCGGCTGCCAAGCGGCCCTGGACGCCGAGCGGTACCTGCAGAACCTGAAGTAGCGCGATTCCGACCGACCGGCAGCCAACGGCCATGAAGAAAGGCGGGCGGCCTCCGGCCTCACCTCCCCTGCCCGCGGACGAGGCGAACCTCTTCCGCCAGGCCGTGGCGGACGCGGAGCCCCTCACCCACCACGGCCGCTTTCTGCACGACGTCCCGCCCCCGCCGCCCATCCCCCTGTCCCGCTTCCGGGACGAACGGGAGGTGATCCTGGAGTCACTGCGCGACCCCATCCACTGGGACGCGGACACCGAATCCGACGCGGACCTGTCCTACGTGCGCCCCGGCCTGTCCCGCCAGACCCTGCGGCGACTGCGCGGCCAATGGGTGGCCCAGGCGGAACTGGACCTACACGGCCTGACCAAGGTGGAGGCCAAGCATGAACTGGCCGAATTCCTCTACGAATGCAAACGCCGCGGCGTGCGCTGCGTGCGCATCGTCCACGGCAAGGGCCTGCGTTCCCCCAACCGGGAGCCTGTACTCAAGCACCACGTGCGCCATTGGCTCATGCAGCGGGACGAGGTGCTGGCCTACGTGCAGGCGAAGCCGGCGGATGGGGGCGGAGGGGCGGTGATGGTGCTGTTGAAGGGGTATGGGCGGTAAATGTGCCTGGATACTACTGAGCCAGGAATCGTAAAGCAGATATTTTGGGCGGGCATCCGGGTAGTCTGGATGGAATGAAATGGAATCCAGGTTCGTCCCAACCCTCGCAAACACCCGGATTCCGCTTCGCTTCATCCAGGCTACGCCCGACCTCCGGCTATGGGCCTCAGGCCGCTTCCACCATTCGCAGCCATATCTGGCGCAATGCTCTTCGGTTATTGCGCCCTACCCTGTTCCGTCGGCCTACAACTCCAGCAGCAACCGCGCCGGTTCCTCCAGCCCCTCCTTCACCACCCGCAGGAAACTCACCGCCTCGCGGCCGTCGATGATGCGGTGGTCGTAGCTCAGGGCCACGTACATCATGGGGCGGATGACCACATGGCCGCTCTCGGCCACCGGCCGTTCCTGGATCTTGTGCAGGCCCAGCACGCCGGACTGGGGCGGGTTGAGGATGGGGGTGGAGAGCAGGGAGCCGAAGATGCCGCCGTTGGAGATGGTGAAGGTGCCGCCCTCCAGTTCCTCCATGGTCAGTTCCAGGCTGTTGGCCCGGCGGCCGAAGTCGGCGATGCGCTTTTCGATGTCGGCGAAGGAGAGCGTGTCCGCGTCGCGCAGGATAGGCACTACCAGCCCGCGTTCCGAGCTGACCGCCACGCCGATGTCGTAGTAGTCGTGATAGACGATGTCCCGCCCGTCCATGCTGGCGTTGACCCCCGGGTAGGCCTTGAGACCCTGGCAGACTGCCTTGACGAAGAAGGACATCAGGCCCAGCTTGACCCCGTGTTCCTTCTGGAAGTGTTCCTGGTAGCGCTTGCGCAGTTCCTGCACCGGCTGCATGTTCACCTCGTTGAAGGTGGTGAGCATGGCGGCGGTGTTCTGGGCTTCCTTGAGCCGTTCGGCAATGCGCTGGCGCAGGCGGGTCATCTGCACCCGGCGTTCCGTCCGTTCTCCCGTCGCGCCGGGCGGGCAGGGGTGAGCGTTGTCCGGCCGGTGGCCAGGCTGTGACGGGGGCCGGTGTGCCGCAGGTTCGGCCGGCGAAGCCTGGACGGGTACGGCTTCCGTCGGCGCGGGTTTCTTGGCCGGCGCGGGCGGTGCCGGCGTCTCAACCTTGACAGGTTTGACGGCTTTGGCCGGGTGGGCTGCCTTCTCGGGCAGCCCCGCTTCCGCGACCTCGCCCGTCTCGATCACCGCCAGCACGTCCCCTGCCTTCACCTCCGCGCCCGCCGGCATCGTAATGCGCTTGAGGATGCCGGCGGCGGGCGCGACCACTTCCAGGATGACCTTGTCCGTCTCCAGGTCCACCAGGGTCTCGTCGCGCCGCACCGGATCGCCCTCCTGCTTGCGCCATTCCAGCAGCGATCCGCTTTGCACCGATTCGGACAGTTCCGGGGCCTTGACTTCGACGAGCATGGGTGGGTCTCCTGTTGCGTTATCCGGCCATTATAGGCGCCGTCTTGTGCGGTGCAGTAGGCTGGCGGGCGTGCCGATCACGATCAGGCCGGCAGGCGCACGGCCCACCCGAGGCCCAGCAGCAGGGCCAGCAGCAGCACGAGATGCACGGCGGACCACCGGGCGTAGTGCCAGCCCAGTTCATCGGGCGGGTCGTTGGCGATCAGGTAGAGCCTGCCGTGGGGGGGCTTGGCCAGGGCATGAGACACGGGCCGGCCGCTCTGGGCGGCGTGTTCCCGATCCGCTTCGCGACCGGCCGCCTGTCGCGCCAGATGCCATTCGCGGCTGTCGATCCGGCCGTCGTCGTCCAGGTCGAAGCGCTCGTGCAGACCCGCCTGATCCTTTTTCCAGCCGCTCAGGATTTCTCCCACCTGGGCCGTCCGGTCGCGGGGCTGCCGGGCCGGGTGCCAGGAGCGGAACTGGCCGATGGCATACAGTGGGTCGCCGCTCAGGAGCAGGTACTCGGTGTAGCGGCGGTCTCCGACCTCGCGGGTTTCCCGGTGGTGGGTCAGGATGCGCGCGCCGCGCGGGTCCACCGTGCAGCGTCCGGTGCTGTCGTCCAGGACGAACTCCAGATCGCTCTCGCCCTCCTCCTTCAGCACCCAGCGGTCATTCACCCGCGCGTAGGCCAGGTAGCGATACCAGAGGCAGGGCAGGCCGGTCATGGGACTGAGCAGCTGGGCGTTGGGCAGGGGGTGGGCGGTGCCCGTCAGCTCCACGTAACCCTGGGCTGCGGAGCCGACGCGCGAGGTGGGCGTGTCGCGGATCGCCCGACGGTGGGACAGGCACCGCAGCCAGACCCATGCGCCGGGGACGACCGCCGCGGCCAGGGCGGTCGTCCAAGCCGCGCGCCCGCCCTGGGACCAGGCGGCTGCCAGAAACACAGCCTGGACCAGCAGGACGGCCAGCGGGGGCGGTACCCGCCGCGGGTCCGGAAACATCGGTCAGGACGCGAACAAGGCCTTCACGTCCACGTCCCGCTTGTCCTCCTCGCCGAATCTGAGCAGGGGCCGGCGGGGAAAATGGAACATGCCGGCGACGATGCTGTCGGGGAACTGCTCGATGCGCACGTTGTTGATGTTCACGCTCTCGTTGTACAACTCGCGCCGGTCGGCGATGGCGTTTTCCAGGCCGGTGACGCGCGTCATGAGTTCGCGGAAGTGCTCGCTGGACTTGAGTTCCGGGTAGGCCTCGACGGTGGCGAATATTTGCCCCAGGCCGCCGCGCAGGGCGGTCTCGGCCAATCCCAGGGCGGGGATGTCGCCAGCCTCGCGGGCCTGCTGTACGCGGGCGCGGGCCTCGGTGACGCGTGTCAGGGTGTCCTGCTCGAACTGCTTGTACTGCCGGCAGGTCTCCACCAGCTTGGGCAGTTCGTCGTGGCGCTGCTTGAGCAGCACGTCGATGTTGGACCAGGCCTGGGCGACGTTGTGCTTGATCTGGACCAGGCTGTTGAAGACGGAGATGCCGTAGATCAGCAGGATGGCGAGCAGGCCGAGGGTCAGGATGGCGGTGGTCATGGGGCTCCCCTTGTATTGAACAGCCGGATTATCGGCCGCGCGGGAAGTTGCCTTGAAGGGCCGCCCCCCTGTTCTTACTCCTCTTCCTGCTCCACCACCTTCTGCAGACCGGAAAGCTTCTCGCCATCGCCCAGGTTGATCAGCGTCACGCCTTGCGTCGAGCGGCCCAGGCTGCGAATCTCCTTGACGCGGGTGCGGATCAGCACGCCGCCGGTGGTGATCAGCATGATCTCGTCGTCCGGCTCCACCAGGGTGGCGGCCACCACCTTGCCGTTGCGGGCGGTGGTCTGGATGGCGATCATGCCCTGGCCGCCGCGGCCGTGGCGGGTGTACTCGGTGATCGCGGTGCGCTTGCCATAGCCGTTCTCGGTGGCGGTGAGCACGAATTGCTTTTCGTTGCCGGCCACCAGCAGGGAGATGACCTGGGCGCCCTTGCCCAGCTTCATGCCGCGTACCCCGCGCGCCAGGCGGCCCATGGGCCTCACGTCGGTCTCCTCGAAGCGGTTGGCCTTGCCCTCGTCGGAGAACAGCATCACATCGTGCTGGCCGTCGGTGATGGCGACGCCGATCAGGTAATCGCCCTCGTCCAGATTGACGGCGATGATGCCGTTGCTGCGCGGGCGGGAGAAGTCGGACAGCGGCGTTTTCTTGACCGTACCGAAGGCGGTGGCCATGAACACGAAGCGGTCCTCGGTGAACTCCTTCACCGGCAGGATGGCGCTGATCTTCTCGCCCTCGTCCACCTTGAGCAGGTTGACGATGGGCTTGCCCCGTGCGATGCGGCTGCCTTGCGGCACCTCATAGACCTTCAGCCAGAACAGCCGGCCCAGGCTGGTGAAGCAGAGGATGTAGTCGTGGGTGTTGGCGATGAACAGGTTCTCGACGAAATCCTCTTCCTTGGTGCTGGTCGCCTGCTTGCCGCGACCGCCGCGTTTCTGGGTGCGGTAGTCGTCCAGGGGCTGGGACTTGATGTAGCCGGTGTGGGACAGGGTGACCACCACGTCGGTGGGGGCGATCAGGTCTTCCAGGCTGAAGCTTTGCGCCTCGGCGATGATCTCGCTGCGCCGCTTGTCGCCGAACTGGTTCTTGATGGCGGTGAGTTCCTCGCCGATGATCAGCGTCACCCGCTCGGGTTTGTCCAGGATGTCCAGCAGGTCTGCGATGCGGTCGATGACTTCCTTGTATTCGCCGACGATCTTGTCCTGCTCCAGGCCGGTCAGGCGCTGCAATCTGAGGTCCAGGATGGCCTGCGCCTGCACGTCGGAGAGGTGATAGCCGTCGGGATGCAGGCCGTATTCCGGCGCAAGGCTGGCCGGGCGGAACGGGCTGTCCAGGCTGCTGGCCTGCTCGGAGCGCGACAGCATCTCCTCCACCAGCGAGGAGCGCCAGGCCTTCCCCATCAGGCCTGCCTTGGCCTCGGCGGGGGTGGCGGAGGCCTTGATCAGGGCGATGATCTCATCGACATTGGCCAGCGCCACGGCCAGGCCTTCCAGCACGTGGCCACGATCGCGGGCCTTCTTCAGCTCGAACTTAGTACGCCGGGTGATCACCTCGCGCCGGTGGCGCAGGAAGGCCTCCAGCATCTGCTTCACATTCAGCAGGCGCGGCTGGCCGTCCAACAGGGCCACCATGTTCATGCCGAAGGTGTCCTGCATCTGCGTCTGCTTGTACAGATTGTTCAGGATCACCTCGGGCATCTCGCCGCGCCGCAGTTCGATCACCACCCGCATGCCGGACTTGTCCGATTCGTCGCGAATCTCGGTGATGCCCTCGATGGCCTTCTCCCGCACCAGCTCGCCGATCTTGGCGCACAGATTGGCCTTGTTCACCTGGTAGGGCAGCTCGTCGATGATGATCGCCTGCCTGCCGCCGGCCTTGTCCATGTCCTCGAAGTGGCACTTGGCGCGCATGATGACCCGGCCGCGACCGGTGCGGTAACCCTCGCGCACCCCGTCCAGGCCGTAGATGATGCCGGCGGTGGGGAAGTCCGGCGCGGGGATGATGTCGATCAGGTCGTCGATGGTGATGAACGGGTCGTTGAGCACCGCCAGGCAGGCATCCACCACCTCGTTCAGGTTGTGGGGGGGGATGTTGGTGGCCATGCCCACCGCGATACCCGACGAGCCGTTGATCAGCAGGTTGGGAATCTTCGCCGGCATGATCAGCGGCTCTTGTTCCGAGCCGTCGTAGTTGGGGCCGAAATCGACGGTTTCCTTGTCGATGTCCGCCAGCAGCTCGTGGGCGATGCGTGCCATGCGGATCTCGGTGTAACGCATGGCCGCCGCGTTGTCGCCATCCACCGAGCCGAAGTTGCCCTGACCATCGACCAGCATGTAGCGCAGGGAGAAGGGCTGCGCCATGCGCACGATAGTGTCATAGACCGCCGTGTCGCCATGGGGGTGGTACTTACCGATCACGTCGCCGACCACGCGAGCCGACTTCTTGTAGGCCTTGTTCCAGTCGTTGGACAACTCGTGCATGGCGTAAAGCACGCGCCGGTGCACCGGCTTCAAGCCGTCCCTCACATCGGGGAGCGCGCGGCCCACGATCACGCTCATGGCGTAATCCAGGTAGGAGCGGCGCATCTCCTCTTCCAGACTGACGGGCAGGGTCTCCTTGGCGAACTGATATTCCATTGCGGAAGGGCCTTGTTATAGGGATGTAAAAAATTCGGACGATTTTATCACGTCAGCCCCCCGCGACCGCCGCCAAAAACCGATAGGATTTGGGGCGTTAGCAATCGCGCACCCCAACCATGGCCGAGCCCGCCCGCGACAACGACAATGTGAACGTCTGCGATCTGCGTCTCGATCCGGAATGGATCATCCCCGTCGAACCCGCCGGCACGGTCCTGCGCCGGCACAGCCTGCTGGTGCGTGGGGGGCGGATCACCGCCCTCCTCCCCCGGGATGAGGCCGACGCCTGGACCGCCGGCGAGCATGTCGGCCTGCCCGGCCATGCCCTCATCCCCGGTCTGGTGAACCTGCATACCCACGCGGCGATGAGCCTGCTGCGCGGCTATGCCGACGACCTGCCGCTGATGGAGTGGTTGCAAAAGCACATCTGGCCGGCGGAAGGGCGCTGGATGTCGCCTGAATTCGTGCGCGACGGTTCCCGTCTGGCCTGCCTAGAGATGCTCAGGGGCGGTGTCACCTGCTTCAACGACATGTACTTCTTCCCCGAGGCCACGCTGGAAGCGGCGGTCGAGGCACGCATCCGCGTCGCCGCCGGCCTCATCGTCATCGACTTCCCCACCGCCTACGCCGCCGACCCGGATGGTTACCTGCAAAAGGGCATCCAGCTGCGGGATGCCTGGAAGCAGGAGCCCCTGGCCAGCTTCTGCCTGGCCCCCCATGCCCCCTACTCCACCGGCGACAGGACCCTGGAGAAGGTGGTCACCTATGCTGCCCAGCTGGACCTACCCATCCACATGCACGTACACGAAACCCGCGACGAAATCGCCCAGGGCATGGCCAGCCACCAGCTCCGCCCCCTGGCCCGGCTGCGCAACCTGGGCCTGCTGGGACCCAATTTCATCGCCGTCCACGCAGTGCACCTGAGCGCGGGCGAAACGGACCTGCTGGCGGAACACGGCTGCCACGTGGCCCACTGTCCGTCTTCCAACCTGAAACTGGCCAGCGGCCTGGCGCCCGTCGCCGACCTGCTGGGCAAAGGAATCAATGTGGGCATCGGCACCGACAGCGCCGCCAGCAACAACCGCCTCGACCTGTGGGAGGAGATGCGCCTGACTGCCCTGCTGGCCAAGGGAGTGGCGGATGATCCTGCCGCCGTGCCTGCCCATGCCGCCTTGGAAATGGCCACCCTGGGCGGTGCTCGCGCCCTGGGCCTGGATGGCGAACTCGGCTCCCTGGTGCCCGGCAAGCAGGCCGACCTGGTGGCGGTGGATCTGTCCGGGCCTGAGACCCAACCCTGCTACGACCCCATCTCGCAGCTCGTTTATAGCGCCGACCGCCGGACGGTGCGCCATGTCTGGGTGGCGGGCGAGGCGGTGGTGGCAGATGGGGTCTGTGTGACGCTGGAGTCGGCCGAAGTGCTGCACCGGGCGCGGGCCTGGCGGGATCGGATCAGCCCCCCCCACCCCTGACGGGGGCGCCTGCCTCACGCCCCCGTACCGCCGTCCGCCCGACCTCGATCAGCCGCCATTCGCCGGGCGCCAGGCCGGCCAGGCTCCAGTCGCCGATCCGCCAGCGCAGCAGGCGCAGGGTGGGGAAGCCCACCCTGGCGGTCATGCGACGCACCTGGCGGTTTCTGCCCTCCGTCAACACGATCTCCAGCCAGCTGGTCGGCACGTTCAGACGGTAACGGATGGGCGGGTCCCTGGGCCACAGGCCTTCCGGCTCGGGGATCGGGCGCACCTGGGCCGGGCGGGTCGGCCCATCCTTCAGCACCACGCCCCCGCGCAACGCCGCCAGGGCGCTCTCGTCGGGCACCCCCTCGACCTGGACCCAGTAGGTCTTGGGCAGCTTGAAGCGGGGGTGCGCCAGGCGGTGCTGCACCGCGCCATCGTCGGTTAAAATGAGCAGACCCTCACTGTCCGCATCCAGCCTGCCGGCCACATAGACACCGGGCAGGTCGATATGGTCCTTCAATCCGGGATGACCATCCTCGGCCGTGAACTGGCTCAGCACGCCGTAAGGCTTGTTGAAGAGGACAATGCGGCTCATGCGGTCAGTCAATCATCAGGAGCAATCGTGAGCAGCCACATGCAGGTGCCCGCCCAGGGCGAAAAGATCACCGTCAACGCCGACAATTCCCTGAACGTGCCGGACCGGCCCATTATCCCTTTCATCGAGGGCGACGGTACCGGCGTGGACATCACCCCCGTCATGCGGGAAGTGCTGGATGCTGCCGTGGCCAAGGCCTACGGCGGCAAACGCCGGATCGAGTGGATGGAGGTCTATGCCGGCGAGAAGGCCACCCGCGTCTATGGCGCAGACACCTGGTTGCCGGATGAGACCGTCCAGGCCGCCAAGGACTACGTGGTGTCCATCAAGGGTCCACTGACCACGCCCACCTCCGGCGGCATCCGCTCCCTGAACGTGGCCCTGCGCCAGATGCTTGACCTCTACGTCTGCCTGCGGCCGGTGCGCTACTTCCAGGGCGTGCCCTCCCCCGTCAAGGAACCGGAGAAGGTGGACATGGTGATCTTCCGGGAGAACACGGAAGACATCTACGCCGGCGTGGAGTGGGAAGCCGGCTCCGCCGAGGTGAAGAAGGTCATCGAGTTCCTGCGGAAGGAAATGGGCGTCAAGAAGATCCGCTTCCCGGAGACCTCCGCCATCGGCATCAAGCCCGTGTCCGTGGAAGGCTCCGAGCGCCTGATCCGCAAGGCCATCCAGTACGCCATCGACAATAACCGCAAGTCCGTGACCCTGGTGCACAAGGGCAACATCATGA
>DEQR01000057.1:0-26820 GCA_002360535.1 Thiobacillus sp. UBA3361 | reverse complement strand
GCAACATCATGAAGTTCACCGAGGGGGGCTTCAAGAAATGGGGCTATGAGCTGGCCATGCGGGAATTCGGCGGCGAGCTCATCGACGGGGGGCCCTGGGTGAAATTGCCCAATGGCATCGTGGTCAAGGACGTGATCGCCGACGCCTTCCTGCAGCAGATCCTGCTGCGACCCGCCGAATACGACGTGATCGCCACCCTGAACCTGAACGGCGACTACGTCTCCGACGCCCTGGCGGCAGAGGTGGGGGGCATCGGCATCGCCCCCGGCGCCAACCTGTCCGACACCGTGGCCATGTTCGAGGCCACCCACGGCACAGCGCCCAAATACGCCGGCAAGGACTACGTCAATCCGGGTTCCATCGTCCTGTCCGGGGAAATGATGCTGCGGCACATGGGCTGGCTGGAGGCGGCGGACCTGATCATCAAGGGCATGGACGGCGCCATCCGTTCGAAAAACGTGACCTATGATTTTGCACGCCTCATGGATGGCGCGAATCAGGTGGCTTGTTCGGTGTTCGGGCGGGAGATCGTGCGCTGGATGGACTGAGCGCGCGGTAGGCAACCGTCAGTTGAGTGTCGAATCCACGGGCGGCCAGGCAGGGTCGGTCACGCCGTAGTGGAGCAGCAATTCAATCAATTCCTCCGCGATCGGCCCGAGATCCTCGCGTTGCCGGAGCAATCCGGCAAGCAACTGTCTGGCATCTCCCGTAAGACCTGTTGCTGGGTCGGGTAGTTGTTCTTTTGCGTTCATTTTGGCTCTCCTGCGCCAACGCCATTGATTGACGTATAGCACAGGGGAGCCGAACCAAAAGGGGGAAAGTCCCCCTAGATGTCCGATTATTATGTTCTTACAAGGCTTGAATATTGGCGGCTTGCTTGCCTTTCGGACCCTCGGTCACATCGAAAGAAACCCGCTGGCCTTCCTTCAGGGATTTGAAACCCTTCATGGAAATCGCGGAGAAATGGGCAAAAACGTCCTCACCGCCCCCATCGGGAGTGATGAAACCAAAGCCCTTGGAATCGTTGAACCATTTAACAGTGCCAGTGGCCATACTCGACTTAACTCCAAATTAACAGGAAAAAATACGTTTGGAGAGCAAGCCCTACCGCCGGCACGACTCGTACTGCACCAAACGCCGGCTTTTTACTGTGCTCTGCACTCAGCGTCAACCGCCCTTGAAAAAAAATCTCCCGTCTTCACAATAAAATTTGCCGTCGCCCCGGACATCGCTCTCCCCACCCATGGCCGAAAAAACTTTCGAGGAATCAGTCGTCGATGCGGAAAAGTCCGTAGCGCCGCCTCCGCCCCTTTTCAAGGTGCTGCTGCTCAACGACGACTTCACGCCCATGGATTTCGTGGTGCACGTGCTGGAGCGTTTTTTTTCCATGGACCGAGAACGGGCCACCATCGTGATGCTCAAAGTGCATAATGAGGGTGTCGGCCTGGCTGGGGTGTTTACCCGTGACGTGGCCGAAAGCAAGGTTCACCAGGTCACCGAATTTGCGCGCCAACATCAGCATCCGCTGCAATGCGTGCTGGAGGAAAACCGATGATCGCTCAGGAATTGGAAGTCAGCCTGCACATGGCCTTCATGGAAGCGCGCCAGAAGCGGCACGAGTTCATCACCGTGGAGCATCTGCTGCTGGCCATGCTGGATAATCCCTCCGCCGCTGAAGTGCTGCGTGCCTGTGCCGCCAACACCGACGATCTGCGCCACAAGCTGAGCGATTTTGTGGATCGCCATACCCCCAAGGTGGCGGGCGAAGGCGACGTCGATACCCAGCCGACGCTGGGCTTCCAGAGGGTGATCCAGCGCGCCATCCTGCACGTCCAGTCCTCCGGCAAAAAGGAGGTGAACGGCGCTAACATCCTGGTGGCCATCTTCGGCGAGAAGGACTCCCACGCCCTGCATTTCCTCACCCAACAGGGGATCACCCGCTTGGACGTGGTGAATTTCATCTCCCACGGCATCACCAAGACGGCGCCGGAAGGCGCGCCCGCTGGGCGGGGCGAATCCGCCGCGCAGGAGCAGGAAGGCGAAAGCACGACGGTTTCCGCCCTCGACTCCTATACCACCAATCTAAATGTCCAGGCCCTGGGCGGGCGCATCGACCCATTGATCGGCCGCGATCACGAACTGGAGCGGGTCATTCAGACCCTGTGCCGGCGGCGTAAGAACAACCCCTTGCTGGTGGGCGAGGCTGGCGTGGGCAAGACCGCCATCGCTGAAGGCCTGGCGCGGCGCATCGTCGGCAACGAGGTGCCCGAGGTATTGGAAGGTTCGACCGTTTACGCCCTGGACATGGGCGCCCTGCTGGCCGGAACGAAGTACCGGGGCGATTTCGAGCAGCGCCTGAAGGCTGTCCTGAAGCAGCTTTCCAACGATCCCAAGGCCATCCTGTTCATCGACGAGATCCACACCCTGATCGGCGCCGGCGCCGCCTCCGGCGGCACATTGGATGCCTCCAACCTGCTCAAGCCGGCCCTCTCCACCGGCCAGTTGCGCTGCATCGGCGCCACCACCTACAACGAGTTCCGCGGCGTATTCGAGAAGGACCACGCCCTCTCACGGCGCTTCCAGAAGATCGACGTGGTGGAACCCAGCGTCGCCGAGACCGTGGCCATCCTGCGCGGCCTGAAGAGCCGTTTCGAGGCCCACCACGGCGTCAAGTACACCCAAGCCGCCCTTTCGACGGCGGCGGAACTTTCGGCGCGTTATATCAACGACCGTCACCTGCCGGACAAGGCCATTGACGTCATCGACGAAGCCGGCGCGGCGCAGCGCATCCAGCCCAAGTCCAAGCAGAAGAAGCTGATCACCAACAAGGAAATCGAGGACATCGTCGCCAAGATCGCCCGCATTCCCGCCAAGACCGTGGCGGTGGACGAACGCAACGCCCTGAGGAAACTGGACCGGGACCTGAAGGCCATGGTCTTCGGCCAGGACAAGGCCATCGACGCCCTGGCCGCGGCCATCAAGATGTCCCGCTCCGGCCTGGGCAACCCGCAGAAGCCCATCGGTTGCTTCCTGTTCTCCGGCCCCACGGGCGTCGGCAAGACCGAGGTGGCACGGCAACTGGCCTACACGCTGGGTGTGGAACTGATCCGCTTCGACATGTCCGAGTACATGGAACGGCACGCGGTGTCGCGCCTCATCGGTGCGCCGCCCGGCTACGTGGGTTTCGAACAGGGCGGCCTGTTGACCGAGGCCATCACCAAGCAGCCTTACGCGGTCCTGCTGCTGGACGAGATCGAGAAAGCCCACCCGGACATCTTCAACATCCTGCTGCAGGTGATGGACCACGGTACGCTGACCGACAACAACGGCCGCAAGGCGGACTTCCGCAACGTCATCGTCATCATGACCACCAATGCCGGCGCCGAGTCCCTGAACAAGAGCGGCATCGGCTTCACCCAGGCCAAGACCGTGGGCGACGAGATGGGCGAGATCAAGCGCATGTTCTCCCCCGAATTCCGCAACCGCCTGGATGCCACCATCTCTTTCGCCCCTCTTGATGAGGCGGTCATCCTGCAGGTGGTGGACAAGTTCCTCATGCAACTTGAGGAACAGCTGCACGCCAAGAAGGTGGATATCCACTTCACCGATGCCCTGCGCAGCCACCTGGCCAAACATGGCTTCGACCCGCACATGGGCGCGCGCCCCATGGCCCGCCTCATCCAGGACACCATCCGCAAGGCCCTGGCAGACGAACTGCTGTTCGGCCGACTGGCGAACGGCGGCGAGGTGACGGTGGATGTGGACGAGGCCGGCCTGATCGATCTGGCCTTCCAGGAGAGTCTCGAACCTGCCTGATCCGCAACGCGGACGCGGATTCGCCGGCCGCGACGATCAAGAACGGCCGGTCTGTGCGGATCGAATCATTGCAGGTTGGCCGTGGCCGCCAAAGCAGCGGCATCCTTGAACAGGGTGAAGAAATTGCGGCTGCTGGCCTCCGCCACCTCCTCGAAAGCGAGGCCCCTCAGCGTCGCGATTTCCTCGGCCACATGACGCACGAAAGCCGGTTCGTTGCGCTTTCCCCGATGCGGCACCGGTGCCAAATAGGGTGAGTCGGTCTCGATCAGCAGCCGGTCCAGCGGCACCCTGCGAGCCACCTCTTTCAACTCCCTGGCATTCTTGAAGGTCACGATGCCGGAAAACGAGATGTAGAAGCCTTGGTCCAGGGCGGCATCGGCCACCTGCTGACTCTCGGTGAAGCAGTGCATCACTCCGCCCGCCTCGCCGGCGCCCTCTTCCGCCATGATCGCCAGGGTGTCCGCGGCCGCGCTGCGGGTGTGCACGATCAGGGGCTTGTCCGCCGCGCGGGCGGCCCGGATATGCACCCGGAAGCGCTGCCGCTGCCACTCCACCGCCTCGCGCTGCAAGCGGTAGTAATCCAGGCCGGTTTCGCCGACGGCCACCACCTTGGGGTGTCGGGCGAGGGCCACCAGTTCCGCCACGCTCGGTTCACGGGCGTCCTCATGATCGGGATGCACGCCCACCGAAGCGAATAGGGACGCGTGGGCCTCGGCCAGGGCCAGGATGCCGGGCAGACGCTCCAGGCTCACGGATACGCACAAGGCATGCCGCACGCCTTCCCGGCGCATGTTGGCCAGTATCCCCTCCACCCCTTCCGGGTAGTCGGGAAAATCGATATGGCAATGGGAATCCACCAGCATGGCTGTCGCGGGGTCCGGCGGACCGATCCGAGGGTTCAGAGGGTATGCGTCTGGCGCGCGGCCCGCATGGCGTTGCCCAGGACGCCCTCGATCTTGGCCCGCACGGCCTTGCCGGCGTCGTTGTCCTCGAACTGCACGCCGATGCCCTGTTGCCGGTTGCCCTGGGCACCGGCCGGCGTGATCCACACCACCCGTCCAGACACCGACAGCTTGGTGGGATCGTCCATCAGGGTCAGCAGCATGAACACCTGGTCGCCCATCTGATAGGGCCGGGTGGTGGGGATGAACAGCCCGCCGCCTTTGACGAAGGGCATGTAGGCTGCATACAGTGCGGCGCGCTCCTTGATGGTCAGGGAAAGAACGCCGGGTCTTGCAGGATGCTTGGCAACCTTGTCCGTCATGGGCCCTCCGAGGCATGGTGGTATTCCAGCAGCCAGGATTCTAGCAACAGCTGGCCGTTGAGCGGATGTGCCAACCAGCGGCCGTCGTGCAGCAGGCGCTGACGCAGCCCCCACAAACGTGCCGGGTCGATGCGCGCGGCCAGTGCCCGAATCGCGCCGGCATGCGCAGGAAAATATCGGGGAGCCCCGCCCGCCTGGCAGGCAAGCAGGTCATGCACCCAGCGGGACAGCCACCCCCAGCCTTCCGTGATATGGGTTTGCAGCGCCTGGGCATGCGCCGGCCAATCCTGCCTCATCGGGCTGGCCAGGGCGGCCAGGATGCCGTCGCGACGCCGGATGCGTTCCGGATCGGCCAGATCGAGAGCCGCCAGGGGAGCACCGCCGGCCTCGCTCAGCAGGGTTTCGGCATGCGTCCCCTGCCGTTCCGCCAGCCAGGCCAGCGCGCTTTGCCGGTCCGGCAGGGGGACGGCCAGCTTGTGGCAGCGGCTGAGCACCGTGGGCAGCATCCGCCGCGGGCGGTGGGCCACCAGCATGATCATCACGCCGGCCGGCGGCTCTTCCAATGTTTTCAACAGGGCATTGGCGGCCGCCGCGTTGAGCGACTCGGCCGGGTGCAGCACCACCACCCGCCAACCGCCGCGGTGGGCGCTGAGCACGGTGAACTCCAATACCTCGCGTACCTGTTCGACGCTGATTGGTCGCCCACCCTTGCGTGCCTTGCCGGTCTCACTCTCGTCCTCCAGGGGTTCGAGGTGGCGGAAATCCGGGTGGTTGCCCTGGGCGAACCAGGCGCAGGACGGGCACTCCCCGCACGGTCCCTGGGCGCCAGGCCGTTCGCATAGCAGCCAATTGGCCAGGGTCAGGGCGAAGGCCTTCTTGCCGATGCCGGCGGGACCGTGCAGCAACAGGGCGTGCGGTAACTGCGCCGGATCCCGGATCAGGCGCCGCCACAGGGGGATATTCCAGGGATGAACCTTCATGCCGGACCGTCCAGGCAGGCTTCCAGATGCGGAGTTAGACGAGCCCGTACCTGTTCGATGCTGCCGTGCCCCTCGATGCGCTTGATGCGTGCGGGGAAACGCTCGGCGCGGCGCAGATAGACCGTGCGCACCCGGTCGTGAAACGCTGCCTGCTCGCTTTCGAAGCGGTCTGGGGCGCGGGCGCTCTCTCGCCTTTGCCGGGCCACATCGTCGGGCACGTCGAACAGCAGGGTCAGATGAGGTTGCAGATCGCCGTGCACCCAGTCCTCCAGGATGGCGAGCTGATCCTCGGCCAAGCCGCGGCCGCCGCATTGGTAGGCGAAGCTGGCATCGGTGAAGCGGTCGGAAATCACCACGTCCCCCGCCTCCAGGGCCGGGCGGATGACCCGCGCCAAGTGCTCGCTGCGGGCAGCGAACATGAGCAGGGCCTCGGTGTCGGGGTTCATCTGCTCGTGCAGTAGCAAGGCGCGCAGTTGTTCCCCGAGCGGCGTACCGCCCGGCTCACGGGTCAGGCGCACCGTACGCCCGCGCCGGCGGAACCAATCCGCCAGCCAGTCCAGATGGGTGCTCTTGCCCGCCCCGTCGATGCCTTCCAGGGTGATGAATAGGCCTTCGCTCATGCTATCTGCCCCGTTGATACCGGGAGACCGCCCGGTTGTGCTCGTTCAGGGTTTCGGAGAAATGGTGCCGCCCCCGGCCCTTGGCGACGAAGTACAACGCCCGGCTTCGCTCCGGCCGGACCGCGGCCTGTAAAGCCGCTTCACTGGGCAGGGCAATGGGGGTGGGCGGCAGGCCGGCACGGGTGTAGGTATTGTACGGGGTGTCGGTCAGCAAGTCTGACTTGCGCAGATTGCCGTCGAAATTCGCGCCCAGGCCGTAGATGACCGTGGGGTCGGTCTGCAAGCGCATGCCGATGCGCAGCCGATTGACGAATACCGCCGCGATCAGGGGACGCTCGTCCGGCGCCCCGGTCTCCTTTTCGATGATGGAGGCCATGACCAGGGCCTCGTAAGGCGAACGGTAGGGCAAACCTTCAGCCCGCGACTGCCAGGCGGCCGACAGTCTCTGCCGTAGGGTTTCATGGGCGCGCCGATAGAGGCTGAGCTCGGAACTGGCCACATCGAAGTAGTAGGTGTCCGGAAAAAACAAGCCTTCTGGGCTGGGCTCGGCGACCCCCAGCCTGGCCATCAGATCGGCATCGCTCAGTTGCGCCGTGTCATGCCCGAGGTCCGGATGATGGTCGATGGCCTCGCGCATCTGCCGGAAGGTCCAGCCCTCGATGAAGGTGATCCTCGCCAGCCGAACGCCGCCCTCGGTGATGCGCTCCAGGATGTCCATGGGCGCCATGGCCGGACGGAGCAGATAACTGCCGGCCCGAACCCGTGTCTCATGGCCCTGTAGCCTGGCCATCAGGGTGAAGGCCCAGGGCTCGTCCAGCAGCCCGGCCGCCTCCAGACGCTGGGCCACTGTCCTGAGGGAAGCCCCGCTGGGGATGGAAAAGGATACGTCCCGGCCTGCCTCCTCGCGGGCGGGGTCCAAGGCCGGGCTGTGGGCATACCAGTAGAGCCAACCGGCTAGGCCCAGCAGGCCGAGCAGCAGGAGGACAAGCAGTCGCCTAATCATCCAGCAGTCCCCGCAGTGCATGACCGATCGGCCAGGCTGTCCAGACCCGGTCCTCCAGACGGCCCACCGGCCATATCCGGATCAGGCTGTTGGTCAGCATCACCTCCCGGGCATCGAGTACATCGTCGAGGCGGATGTCGGTCTCGCGCACCGTCAGTCCGAGCCGGCCGGCGATGCCCATGACACGCTCGCGGGCCATGCCAGCCACGCCGCAGCGGTCCAGGCGCGGGGTCAGCAACTCGCCACCGACAAAGATGAACAGGTTGCTGGAGACGCCGCCGACGACGCGGCCGGCGGCGTCCAACAACAGCCCCTCATGGATGTCCGGGGCGTCCCACTCCATGCGGGCCAGCACGTTCTCCAGCCGGTTGAGATGCTTGATCCCTGCCAGGCGAGGCTGCTCGCCCAGGCGCAAGGCGCAAATGCGCAACACTGCGCCACCGGCCGCCACCCGCTCGATCTGCTCCGGAAACGGTGCCAGCATGGCGACGCGATGGGTCTGTACCCGCTCAGGCGGAAGATAGCCGCGCTGCCCGCTGCCACGGGTCAACACGAGCTTCAGGACAGCGAGCCCGCCGGCACCCACGAGCTTCCGCAGATCATCTTCCCAGGCCTCGTCGCCGGGAGAGGGAATGCCGAGCCGATCGGCATCCCGCCGCAGCTTGGCCAACTGGAAGCGCCACCACTGCGGCTGTCCGTCCACCACGCGCACGGTCCTGAACACGCCGTCGCCATACATGCAACCCCGGTCCTGGGCCGGCAAGTCGCTGGCAGGTTCACCGTTGATGAGGGTCAGGCCGGACGGTTCCATGCCGCCGCAGCGTGTCCGGGCGATGCCGTAAAGCCGCACGCCCGCGCTGGGGCGGGCGTGCGGAGAAGGGTCGTTGACAAGGGGGAAACGCGCCGCGGCGGGGGATCAAACGCGCCTGAGGATGAGCGTCCCGTTGGTGCCGCCGAACCCGAAGGAGTTGGACAAGGCCACGTTCACCTTCGTTTGCCGGCCCGTATTGGGCACGTAGTCCAGATCGCACTCGGGATCGGCATTCAGCAGATTGATGGTGGGCGGAACGGCCTGCCGGGCGATGCTCAGGGCCGAGAACACGGCCTCGATACCGCCCGCCGCGCCCAGCAGATGGCCGGTCATGGACTTGGTGGAGCTGACCATGAGCTTGCGGGCGTGCTCGCCGAAGGATAGCTTCACCGCTTTGGTCTCGGCGATGTCGCCCAGCGGCGTGGAGGTGCCGTGGGCGTTGATGTAGTCCACTTCGTCCGGATTGATGGCGGCGTTCTTCAGCGCTACGTTCATGCAGCGGGCGGCACCGGAGCCGTCTTCGGTGGGGGCGGTCATGTGGTTCGCGTCGGCGCCCTTGCCATAGCCGATCAGCTCGCAGTAGATGCGCGCGCCGCGGGCCTTGGCATGTTCGTATTCCTCCAACAGCAGCACGCCCGCCCCTTCGCCCAGCACGAAACCGTCACGGTCCCTGTCCCACGGCCGGCTGGCGGCTTCCGGATTGTCGTTGCGGGTGGACAGGGCGCGCGCGGCGGAGAAACCACCCACCGCTAGCGGGCAGATGGTGGATTCGGCGCCTCCCGCCAGCATCGCGTCGGCCTCGCCGTACTCGATGGCACGGGCCGACTCGCCGATGGCATGGGTGCCACTCGTGCAGGCAGTGACCACTGACAAGTTCGGCCCCTGCAAACCGAATTTGATGGACAGATTACCAGACAGCATATTGATAATCGTGGCCGGGATGAAAAACGGCGAGATTTTGCGCGGCCCGTCCGACAGCAGGACCCTGTGGGTCTCTTCGATCATGGGCAGGCCGCCGATGCCCGACCCGATGTTCACGCCCACCCGCTCACGGTTCGCGTCGGTGATCTCCAGGCCCGAATCCTTCAGGGCTTCGGTGCCGGCGGCGATGCCATAGTGGATGAAGGTATCCATCCGCCGGGCATCCTTGGGCGTCAGATACTGGCTAACGTCGAAATTCTTGACCTCCCCGGCGATCTGGGAAGCGAAGGCGGAGGCATCGAAACGGCTGATGCGGCCGATGCCGGTGCGGCCCGCCATGAGGTTGGCCCAGGCATCCTCAACGGTGTTGCCCACCGGAGAGATGATGCCCAAGCCGGTGACTACGACTCTGCGCTTGAACAAACGGAACTCCCGAGGCTGAACTGAATGGGGCGCCGCGGCCGGGAATGCCGCGGCGGGATGATTACTTGTTCAGGTTGGCGTTGACGTAGTCGATGGCCTGCTGAACGGTGGTGATCTTTTCGGCCTCCTCGTCGGGGATTTCGCATTCGAATTCCTCCTCCAGGGCCATCACCAGTTCCACCGTGTCCAGGGAATCGGCGCCCAGGTCGTCCACGAAGGAGGACTCCGTCTTGATGTCCGCTTCGTTGACGCCCAACTGCTCGGCCACGATTTTCTTGACACGCTGTTCGATATCGCTCATTTCAATGTTGCTCCCTCAAGGGTTAAACAAGGCCAGACCGGTTTGCCCGCGTCGGGCATGGGGTGACGGTCTCGGCCGGGAAAAGCGGGGCGATTCTAACAAATAACCCCACCCTGGAAAATCGACGTCCTTGCCGACGGTCAAGCTCAATCCATGTACATGCCACCGTTGACGTGCAGGGTCGTGCCGGTGACATAGCCCGCCTGGTCCGAGGCCAGGAAGGCCACCGCCGCGGCGATGTCCTCCGGCGCGCCCAGCCGCCCCAGGGGGATGGCCGCCAGCAGGGCCTGGCGCTGCGCGTCGGGCAGGGCGCGGGTCATGTCGGTGTCGATGAAGCCCGGGGCGACGCAGTTGACGGTGATGCCCCGGCTGCCCACCTCTCGGGCCAGGGACTTGGAAAAACCGATCATGCCCGCCTTGGCGGCGGCGTAATTGGTCTGCCCGGCATTGCCCATCACACCCACCACCGAGGCGATGCTGACGATGCGCCCGTAGCGGGCCTTCATCATCGGCCGCAGGACCGCCCGCGAGAGGCGGAACACCGACGAGAGATTGGTCTGGACGATGTCGTCCCATTCCTCGTCCTTCATGCGCATGAGCAGGTTGTCGCGGGTGATGCCGGCGTTGTTCACCAGGATGTCGATGCGGCCGTGCTTGGCCAGGATGGCCTCGATCACCGCGTCGACCCGCTCCTGGGCGGTGACGTTGAGGGCCACGCCCTCTCCCGCCAGGCCCACTTCGGCCAGGTCCGCGCCGATGGCGGCGGCGCCGGCGGCCGAGGTGGCGGTGCCCACCCCGTAGGCCCCGCGCCTGGCCAGTTCGTGCAGGATGGCGCGGCCGATGCCGCGGCTGGCGCCGGTGATGAGTGCGATCTTGCCTTGCATGTCAGTCTTCTCCGTAACGATGCGCCGCCCGCCCGCTTGCCGAGGCGGTTCGGCCGGTGGGGGTCAGGCGCTGGCCTTGTCCAGGGCGTCCGCCAGGCTGGCGGCGTCGGTCAGGGCCAGGGTGGGCACGCCGTCCAGGATGCGCTTGTTGAGCCCGGCCAGTACCTTGCCGGGGCCGCACTCGGCGATCAGCCCGATACCCCGGTCGGCGAAGGCCCGCATGGATTCCACCCAGCGCACCGGGCTGAACAGCTGCCGGGCGAGGGCGTCGCGGATATCACGGGGGTCGGCATGGGTGGCCACGTCGGCGTTGTGGATCACCGGCACCGCGGGGGCGCGGATGGCCATGGCCTCCATGGCCGCACGTAGCTTGTCCGCCGCCGGGCGCATCAGGGCACAATGGGACGGCACGGACACCGGCAAGGGCAGGGCCCGTTTGGCGCCGCGTTCCTTGGCCAGGG
This sequence comes from Thiobacillus sp. UBA3361, assembly GCA_002360535.1. Taxonomy (GTDB): domain Bacteria; phylum Pseudomonadota; class Gammaproteobacteria; order Burkholderiales; family Thiobacillaceae; genus UBA3361. Next base: position 15,336 of record DEQR01000057.1, on the reverse strand, counting down.
CGCAGCCGCGATCCACGGCCGCCTTGTGGCCGGCGATGACCACCTGGCCGGGGGCATTGAAGTTGACCGCCTCCAGCACCTCGCCTTCGGACGCCTCGGCGCATATCGCGCGGACGTCGTCGTCGTCCAAGCCCAGCACCGCCGCCATGGCGCCCACGCCCTCCGGCACGGCGGACTGCATGGCCTCGGCGCGCAGCCGCACCAGACGGACGGCATCTGCGAAGTCCATGCCACCCGCGCAAACCAGGGCCGTGTACTCGCCCAGGCTGTGTCCGGCCATGAGGGCCGGCTCGGCACCGCCCTGCTGCCGCCACAGGCGGTAAACCGCCACGCCGGCGGACAGCATGGCCGGCTGGGTGTTGACGGTCTGATTGAGGGCCTCGGCGGGACCGTTGGTCACCATGTCCCAAAGGTCGCATCCAAGGGCTTCGGAAGCTTGGGCGAAGATGTCGCGGACCACGGCGGTGTCGCCATAGGCATTCATCATGCCGACGGCCTGGGAACCCTGGCCGGGAAACACGAACGCTAACTTCATTGTTTGCTCCGAGAGTGTTCAGTGAAGGCTAATGCCCGTATGGCGGGCGTTATGCCAGGGCCAAATACGAACGCTAATTTCATGGTTTGTCTCCTGCTCGGGCCGCCACTTACCGGGTCCGGGTTACATCCTGACCAGCACCGAACCCCAGGTGAAGCCGCCGCCGAAGGCCTCCATGAGCACCATCTCACCGGGCTTGATGCGGCCGTCGCGCATGGCGGTGTCCAGGGCCAGGGGGATGGAGGCGGCGGAGGTGTTGCCGTGCCGATCGACGGTCACCACCACCCGATCCATGCTCATGCCCAGCTTCTTGGCCGTGGCTTGAATGATGCGGATGTTGGCCTGGTGGGGCACCAGCCAGTGCACGTCGCTCTTGGCCAGGCCGTTGGCGGTCAGGGTCTCATCGACGATGGCGTCCAGCGTCTTGACCGCCATCTTGAACACGGCGTTGCCGGACATGCGCATGTAGCACTCACCGCCGTCTTTCTTCATGGACACGCCGCCATCCACGAACAGCAGGTCCTGGTAGCGGCCGTCAGCATGCAGATGGGTTGAAATGATGCCCGGCTCGTCACTGGCGCGGAGAACTACTGCACCTGCCCCGTCACCCCACAGGATACAGTTGCCGCGGTCGCTCCAGTCGGTGATCCGGGACAGGGTTTCCGCCCCCACCACCAGGGCCGTCCTGGCCTGGCCTGCGCGGATGAAGTTGTCGGCCACCGACATGGCGTACACGAAGCCGCTGCAGACGGCCTGCACGTCGAAGGCGGGGCAGCCGTTTTCCACCCCCAGCTTGGCCTGCAGGATGCAGGCCGTGCTGGGGAAGATGCGGTCGGCGGTGGTGGTGGCGACCACGATGAGATCGAGTTCGGCCGCGTCGATGCCCGCGGCATCCAGCGCCCGCTCGGATGCCTTTAGGGCCAGGTCGCTGGTCAGCTCGCCTTCACCCGCGATATGCCGCTCTCGGATGCCGGTGCGCTCGACGATCCAGGCATCGGTGGTCTCCACCAGTTTTTCCAGCTCACCGTTGCTCAGCACTTTGGCGGGCAAATGGCTGCCGGTGCCGATGATGCGAGCATGGGTACTGGTCCGGCTCATGTCGTCCCCCCTTCGCTTGCTTCCGCCAGGGCTGCTTCACCATTGTGGTAAGTGCCCACCAGGTCCGTAATGCGCCGCAGCAATCCGCCGCGCACCTCTTCCACGGCCCTGGAGATGGCCTGCTCGAAGGCGAAGGCATCGGCCGAGCCATGGCTCTTGATCACCACGCCGTTGAGGCCCAGGAGGCTGGCGCCGTTATAGCGGCGCGGATCGACCCGCTTCTTGAAGGCTCGGATCACCGGCAGGGCCACCAGCCCGGTGAAGCGGGTAAACAGATTGCGCTTGAACTGGGCGCGCAATTCCCCGGCAACGAACTTGGCCAGGCCTTCGGAGGTCTTCAGGGCCACGTTGCCCACGAAGCCGTCGCAGACCACCACATCCACATCCCCCGTGTAAATGTCGTTGCCCTCGACGTTGCCGATGAAATTCAAGGCCGAGGCCTTGAGCAATTCGCCGGCCTGCTTGACCACCTCGTTGCCTTTGATGTCTTCCTCGCCGATGTTCAGCAACCCCACCTTTGGACGCTCGTTGTGCTCAACAGCCGCCGCCAGCGCGGAACCCATGATGGCGAACTGCTCCAGGTGCTCGGCGGTGCAATCGACATTGGCACCCAGGTCAAGGACATAAGTGGGCCCTTTCTGAGCGGGAATGGTGGTGGCGATGGCCGGACGGTCAATGCCCGGCAGGGTCTTCAGGACAAAGCGAGAAACAGCCATCAGGGCGCCCGTGTTGCCGGCGGACACCCCCGCGTCGGCCTCGCCGCGCTTCACCAACTCGGCCATGACACGCATGGAGGAATCCTTCTTGGCGCGCAGGGCGATCGCGAGTGGATCATCCATCTTGACCACCTCGCTGGCCGGATGGATGCGCAGCCGCCTGCCCGGCTTGCCGTGCCGGGCGTTCAATTCCGCCTCCAGCACCTGCCGCAGGCCGACCAAGACGATATTGGCGTCCGGGTCGCGCTTGAGGTAGTTCAGGGCCGCCTTGACCGTGACATGGGGGCCGTGATCGCCCCCCATGGCATCGATGGCGATGGTGATTTCACGCATCGGCAACGTTGCCCATCGCTATGGGCACCGCGTAATCGTGTTGCTGGATGGCTCAGACGCTCTCGCCCTTGGGGGTGACGACCTTGCGGCCGCGGTAATAGCCGCTCGGGCTGATGTGGTGGCGCAGGTGGGTCTCACCGGTGGTGGCTTCCACGGCAGTAGATGGCGTGGTGAGGAAGTCGTGGGCACGGTGCATGCCACGCTTGGACGGGGACTTCTTGTTCTGCTGAACAGCCATTTCTCGATCTCCTAACTAAGCCGAACCATTCGGCACGATGCCGCACAGTCCTTCCCCATGGCGAGGGGCCGGTGGCAGGCTTAACAATATCTCGTCTTCAACCAGCGTCATCACATCCATCCGCGGATCGGCAAGCAGGATGTCCAACAGGGGATCATCGTGCTCCCAGCGGGACAATTCCGCCTCGTCGAGTGCCACGGGCATGATGCTGACCGCGTGGATCGACTCCACGAACGGTTCCAGACAACGCTGACAAACCAGTTTCACGTCCGCCTCGACCTCCAGCCGCAGAGCGGGACGCCGGCTCAGCATTTCCCCCAAGAGGCTGAAAGTCACGGTACTATTGCTGCATGACAGCAAATCGCTCAACCGGGGCATTTCCGCCATGGCGAACTGGCCAGACAGGCTTCCCCCCGACGCAGCGAAGCGCAGGCTGTCTATGGTTGTCCGTGCAGACATAAGCGGACAATGATATTGTCGATTACCCTGTTTTGTCAAAACGGTAGCCAGCATTGATCAAGAAGATTCTCATCGCGAATCGGGGCGAGATTGCAGTGCGCATCGTCCGGGCCTGCCGGGAGATGGGCATCAAGTCGGTGGCCATCTATACGGACGCGGATCGCAACGCACTGCACGTCAAGAAAGCGGACGAGGCCTACAACATCGGCTCCGATCCGGTGCTGGGCTATCTGAACGCGCACAACATCGTCAACCTGGCGGTCGCCTCGGGTTGCGATGCGCTGCATCCGGGCTACGGCTTCCTGTCTGAAAATCCGGTGCTGGCCGAGGTATGCGCCCGGCGCGGCGTTAAGTTCATCGGCCCCTCGCCGCAGGTCATCCGCCGCATGGGCGACAAGATCCAGGCCCGGCAGGCGATGATCAAGGCCGGCATCCCGGTGGTGCCCGGTTCGGATCACAACCTGCAAAACGTCGATGAGGCCCGCACCCTGGCCGGCCAGATCGGTTATCCGGTAATGCTGAAGGCCACCAACGGCGGTGGCGGGCGCGGCATCCGGCGCTGCGACTCCGAGGCCGATCTGCTGAAAAACTACGAGCGCGTCGTCTCCGAGGCCACCAAGGCCTTCGGAGCACCTGAAATATTCATCGAGAAGTGTGTCGTCAATCCCAAGCACATCGAGGTGCAGATCCTCGCCGACAGCCTGGGCAACACGGTGCATCTGTTCGAGCGCGACTGTTCCATCCAACGGCGCAACCAGAAACTCATCGAGATCGCCCCTTCGCCGCAACTCACCGAGTCGCAGCGCGAATACATCGGCAAGTTGGCGGTGCGTGCCGCCAAGGCGGTGGGTTATGCCAACGCCGGCACGGTCGAGTTTCTGCTCGACAAGGACAATCAGTTCTACTTCATGGAGATGAACACCCGCTTGCAGGTGGAACACTGCGTGACAGAGAACATCACCGGCATCGATATCGTCGTGGAGCAAATCCGCGTCGCCGACGGCCTGCCCCTGCAGTACAAGCAGGAGGACATCAAGCACCGGGGCTACGCGATGGAATTCCGGATCAACGCCGAAGACCCAAAGAACGCCTTCCTGCCCAGTTTCGGCCGCATCACGCGTTACTACGCGCCGGGTGGCCCCGGCGTGCGGGTGGACGCAGCCATGTACTCCGGCTACACCATCCCGCCCTACTACGACTCCATGTGCGCCAAGCTGATCGTCTGGAACCTGACCTGGGAAGGCGCCGTCGAACGCGGCAAGCGCGCCCTCGACGATATGATCGTCTATGGGGTGAAGACCACCATCCCGTACTACAAGGAAATCCTGTCCGACCCGGAGTTCCGCAGCGGACGCTTCAACACCGGCTTCGTGGAGGCCCATCCCGAACTGGTGAACTACGCCGTACGCCGCCCCCCGGAACACACGGCGGCCATCATTTCCGCGGCCCTGGCCGCCCATCTAGGCATGTAACAAGGCATAGGCAGCATGGCACAAGTACACGTCACCGACCTCGTCCTGCGCGACGGCCACCAATCCCTCATCGCAACTCGCATGCGCACCGAGGACATGCTGCCCATCTGCGGCAAGCTGGACCAGGTGGGCTTCTGGTCCCTGGAAGCCTGGGGCGGCGCTACCTTCGACGCCTGCGTACGCTTCCTCAAGGAAGATCCCTGGGATCGCCTGAAGAAACTGCGTCGCGCCCTGCCCAACACCCGCATCAACATGCTGCTGCGCGGCCAGAACCTGCTGGGCTACCGGCACTACGCCGACGACGTGGTGCAGGCCTTCGTGCAGAAGGCCGCCGACAACGGCGTCGATGTGTTCCGCGTGTTCGACGCCATGAACGACACGCGCAACATGCGCGTCTCCGTCGAGGCGGTGAAGAAGGCCGGCAAGCATGCCCAGGGCGCCATCTCCTACACCGTCAGCCCGGTACACGACATCCCCTACTTCGTCGCCATGTCCAAGGAACTCGCCGGTATGGGCGTGGATTCCATCGCCATCAAGGACATGGCCGGCCTGCTCACGCCCTATGTCGCCTACGAGCTGGTCAAGGCCATCAAACAGGCCACCAGCCTGCCGGTGAACACCCACAGCCATGCCACCGCGGGCCTGTCCGCCCTGGTGCACCTGAAGGCCGTGGAGGCCGGCGCAGACATCATCGACTGCTGCAACTCCGCATTTTCCGAAGGCGCCAGCCACGCCACCACGGAAAGCCTGGTCGCCGCGCTGCAGGGTTCGGAATACGACACCGGCCTGAGCCTGCCCCTGCTCCAGGAGATTGCCGCCTACTTCCGCGAGGTGCGCAAGAAATACTGGCAGTTCGAGATGGATTCCAACCAGGTGGACACCCGCATCCTGGTCTCCCAAGTGCCCGGCGGCATGATCTCCAACCTGTCCAACCAGCTGAAAGAACAGGGCGCGCTGAACCGCATGGACGACGTGATGGCGGAGATCCCGAGGGTGCGCGAGGACCTGGGCTTCCCGCCCCTGGTCACCCCCACATCCCAGATCGTCGGCACCCAAGCGGTGCTCAACGTGCTCACCGGCGGACGCTACAAATCGGTCACCAACGAGGTGAAGAACTACCTGCTCGGACGCTATGGCAAGGCCCCAGGCACGGTGAACGATGAGGTGCGCAAACTCGCGGTCGGCAACCAGGAAGTCATCACCGCGCGACCTGCCGACCTGATCCCGCCGGAACTGGACAAGTTGCGCGGCGAGATCGAGGAACTTGCGAAGTCCGACGAGGACGTGCTCACCTACGCCATGTTCCCGGACCTGGGCCGCACCTTCCTGCAGGAACGCGCGGCCGGCACCCTGACGCCCGAGCCCCTGCTGCCTCCCAATGCCAGGCTGGCCGAGAGCTGCCCGTCCATCTATGCGCCCAACGAATTCAAGGTCACCCTGCATGGCGAGACCTATCACATCCGCATCAAGGGCACCGGCCAGGCCGGCGAGAGCGAGCGCCCCTTCTACGTACATATCGATGGCGTGGCGGAAGAGGTGCTGCTGGAAACTCTGGACGAGGTGGAAGTCACCCCAGGCAGCGCGTCGCCGCGCAAACCCGGTACCGGCAAGGAAAGCGCCGCGGGCGGCGCGTCCAGGCAGCGTCCCCGTCCCAGTCATGCGGGATGCGTGACCACCGCCATGCCGGGCAGCATCGTGGACGTGAAGATCAAGGTGGGCGAAAAGGTCAACGCCGGCGACGGCGTGCTGGTCATCGAAGCCATGAAGATGGAAAACGAAATCCAGGCCCCCGTTTCCGGCACCGTCGTCGCCATCCACGTAGCTAAAGGCGATTCGGTCACGCCGGACCAGGTGCTGGTAGAGATACAGCCGGAATAAGCAGTGACAAGGAACAAGGTGCAAGGCACAAGGAAAAACCGCTTTGCCTGCACCTTGGGCCCTGAACCTTGAACCTTGAACCTTGAACCTTGAAACTCGTCCTCGCCTCCACCTCCCCCTACCGCCGTGAATTGCTCGCGCGCCTGGGCGTGCCGTTCGAAGTCGCCGCTCCGGACGTGGACGAAACCCCCCTGCCGGGGGAATCCCCGGACGACACCGCGCAACGGCTTTCCCTGCTCAAGGCGAAGGCGGTGGCGGAGCGGTATCCGGACGCCCTGATCATCGGCTCCGACCAAGTGGCACTACTGGAAGGCATACAGTTGGGCAAACCGGGCAGCCACGAAAAGGCGGTGGACCAACTCAGGCGCATGCGCGGCAAGACCCTGGAATTCCACACCGCCCTGACCCTGCTCAACGCCCGGAGCGGCGGCGCGCAAACCGCCAACGTGCCGGTGCGCCTGATCATGCGCGAGTACAGCGACGCCCAGATCGAGTCCTACCTGCGCAAGGACCAGCCCTACAACTGCTGCGGCAGCGCCCGCAGCGAATCCCTCGGCATCGCCCTCATTGCCCGCTACGAGACCGAAGACCCCAACGCCCTGGTCGGCCTGCCCCTTATCAAGCTCACCGAGATGCTGGCCAACGAGGGGCTGGACGTGCTGACCTGGCGTGGGGAGTGAAGCGTGAGGGGTGAGGCTTCAACCGGCACCCTTTACCTGATTCCGACTCCGCTGGGCGACACTCCCCTCGATTGGGTGCTACCCGAAGAGACCCGACGCGTTGCCGCCCGCCTCGCCACCTTCATCGTCGAACACCCCAAGACCGCGCGCGCCTTCCTCAAACAGGTGGGTACTGCCCTGCCCCTCCAGCAACTCACCCTGCTGGAGCTGAACGAACACACCCCGAAGGCCGCCCTGGTACCCCTTCTCCAACCCCTGCTGGAGGGACGGGACGTGGGACTGCTGTCCGAGGCGGGCTGCCCGGCGGTGGCAGATCCTGGCGCCGACCTGGTACGCATGGCCCACCGCCATGGCGTCCGGGTCAAACCCCTGGTCGGCCCCTCCTCCATCCTGCTGGCCCTGATGGCCTCCGGCCTAGTGGGCCAGCGCTTCGCCTTCCACGGCTATCTACCCGCCAAGCCCGAGGAGCGGGCAAAAAGCCTGCGCGAATTGGAGAAACGCGCGGAACGCGAAGACGCCGTCCAGGTCTTTATCGAGACGCCCTACCGCAACCGGGCCATGCTGGACACCCTGGTGGCCGCCTGCCGCCCGGATACCTGGCTGACCCTGGCCTGGGACCTGAGCACGGACACGGAGGGCATCGCCACCCGCCGGCTGGAGGAATGGCCCACCCATCCGCCGGATATCGACCGCCGCCCCTGTGTTTTTCTGCTCTGGCGGCAAGGACGAAATTGAGAGAGGAGACCGCCATGCGCAAACCCGTATCCAGTCTGCTGACGCTGCTGTTCGCCACCGCCGCCATGCTTCCCCCGGCACTGCATGCTGCGGACGCTTCGCCCGCCACGGACACCCGGCCACTGGTGAAGGTTGAGCCGGGCGGGGTCTATCGGGTGGTCTATGACATCTCCAGCGACAAGCTCGCCGCCGGCATCTCCCGCGGCCTGTACTACGCCCGCGGTCTGTATGAGGCCTTCGGCAAACAGGGCGTGTCGCCCAGACAGGTGGATGCCCACCTGGTGTTGCACGGCGACGCGGCGGTTATGCTGCTCAAGGACGAGACCTACCAAACCTCGGTCAACGACCCCTTCGCCGTCAACCCCAACGCCAAGATCGTCCAGGACCTGATCGATCTGGGCGTCAGCGTGGAAATCTGCCACAGCGCGATGAAGAGCAAGGGCTGGAAACCCGGCGATGTTCTGCCCAACGTAGCCATCGTCCACGACGGCTACACCCGGCTGATCAAGCTGCAGAACGACGGTTACGCCTATATCGGCGGGTACTGAGAAAAGGATGTGTCGGGCAGGTCGGCGAAGCGCAACCCGCCGGAAGCACGACCGGATTCATTCGGCGGTTAACGCTTCGCCCTTCCGCCCGACCCGAGTCCAAGCGCTACGCCGGAAACACCCCAGTCGATAGGTAGCGGTCCCCCCGGTCGCAAACGATGGAGACGATGACCGCGTTCTCCACCTCCTTGCTGAGTTGAAGCGCGGCCCATAACGCACCACCCGAAGAGATGCCGGCGAAGATGCCCTCCTCCCGAGCCAGCCGCCGGGTGGTCTCCTCCGCCTCGGCCTGGCCCACGTAGATCATGCGGTCGATACGGGAGAAATCGCAGATCTTGGGCAGGTATGCCTCCGGCCACTTGCGGATGCCGGGTATCTGGGCGCCCTCCTCCGGTTGCACACCCACGATCTGGATATCAGGGTTCATCTCCTTGAGGTATTTCGCACAGCCCATGATGGTGCCGGTGGTACCCATGCTGGAGACGAAATGGGTGATCTTGCCTTCGGTGTCGCGCCAGATTTCCGGCCCCGTGGCCTCGTAGTGGGCGGCCGGGTTATCCGGATTGGAAAACTGGTCCAGCATGATGCCCTTGCCCTCCGCCACCAGCTTGTCCGCCAGATCCCGGGCGGCTTCCATGCCACCGGCCTTGGGGGTGAGCAGCAGTTCGGCGCCGAAGGCGCGCATGGACTGGCGGCGCTCGATGGACAGGTGTTCGGGCATGATGAGGATCATGCGGTAGCCCTTCATGGAGGCAGCCATGGCCAGGGCGATGCCGGTGTTGCCACTGGTGGCCTCGATGAGGGTGTCGCCGGGCTTGATCTCGCCGCGGGCCTCGGCCTTGGCGATCATGGACAAGGCGGGACGATCCTTCACCGAGCCGGCCGGGTTGTTGCCCTCCAGCTTGACCAGCACCACGTTGGAGGTCTGCCCCGGCAGGTGCCTGAGGCGCACCAGGGGGGTGTTGCCGACGAAATCCTCGAGGGTCTTGTACACGATGCCTCCCATCGGCCCACTGCGGCCGGTCAGAAAAGTTCTTCGGGCGTGGCCACGGCGGTACCGAACTTGCCGACCACGACACCGGCGGCGCGGTTGGCGAGGCGCATGGCGTCCGTCTGCGGCAGGCCGGCAGCCAAGGCCACGGCCATGGTGGCGATGACGGTGTCGCCCGCGCCGGTGACGTCATACACCTCACGCGCCTCGGCAGGCTGATGGTGCGCGCCCTGTTCGTCGAACAGCGTCATGCCGCCCTCACCACGGGTCAGCAGCAGGGATTTGATCTCGAACCGGCTGCGGATGCCCTGGGCGCGGGCGGCCAGGCCGGCCTCGTCCAGCCAATTGCCGGCCACCTGGCGGAATTCGGCCAGATTGGGGGTGATCAGGGTGGCGCCCCGGTAGCGTTCCCAGTCGTCCCCCTTGGGATCGACCAGGACAGGCTTGCCGGCCTGGTTGGCGGACTCGATGATGGCGCCGAAGTGGGTCAGCCCGCCCTTGCCATAGTCCGAGAGCACCACGCAGTCGCAGTCCTCCAGCCGGGCGTGGAATTCCTGCAGCTTCTCCGAGAACGCCTCATAGGTCGGCCGGGCCTCGAAGTCCATGCGCAGCAGTTGCTGCTGGCGGCCGATGACGCGCAGCTTCACGGTGGTGGTGATGTCGGGATCGCGGGACAAGCCGGCGCCCACCGCCTCCTGCTCCAGCAGCCGGGCCAGCGCATCGCCCGCCTCGTCCTGGCCCACCACCGACAACAGATAGGCCCGAGCCCCGAGCGCGGCCGCATTGCGCGCCACGTTGGCCGCGCCGCCGAGGCGCTCCTCGATGCGGTTGACCTGCACCACCGGCACGGGCGCCTCCGGCGAGATACGAGAGACCTCGCCGAACCAGTAGCGGTCCAGCATGGCATCGCCTACCACCAGCACCCTTGCCCGGGAGAAGAGGTCGCGCCGCATGCTCATTGACGTCCGATGGGAAAGTACTCGAAGCCTGCCGCGCGCATCATCGGCGGGTCATAGAGATTACGGCCGTCGAAGACGACGGGATTCCTGAGCAGTTGCTTCATGGTGTCGAAGTTGGGGCTGCGGAACACCTTCCATTCGGTGACGATGATCAGGGCGTCGGCCCCCTTGAGGGCGTCCATGGGGCTGTCCACCAGCTGCAGGTCGGCCCGTTCGCCGAAGACGCGCCGGGCCTCCTCCATGGCGGCCGGGTCGTAGGCGGACACGCTGGCGCCCCGTTCCCACAGGCCCTTGAGGACTGTGCGGCTGGGGGCCTCGCGCATGTCGTCGGTATTGGGTTTGAAGGCCAGGCCCCACATGGCGAAACGCTTGCCGGCCAAGTCCTCGCCGAAGCGGGCGACCAGCTTCCGCAATAGCACGCTCTTCTGCACCTCGTTGGCCTCTTCCACCGCATCCAGCACGCGCACCGGGATGCCGTTCTCTTGGGCCGTGCGGCGCAAGGCCTGCACGTCCTTGGGGAAGCAGGAGCCGCCGTAGCCGCAGCCGGCGTACAGGAAGTGGTAACCGATGCGCGGGTCGGAGCCGATGCCGTGGCGTACCTGCTCGATGTCGGCGCCCAGCTTCTCGGCCAGGATGGCCAGCTCGTTCATGAAGCTGATGCGGGTGGCCAGCATGGCGTTAGCCGCGTACTTGGTGAGCTCGGCGGAACGCACGTCCATCACCACCAGTCGGTCATGGTTGCGCTGGAACGGAGCGTAGAGCTGGCGCAGCAGCTGGGTGGCCTTCTCGCTCTCGGTGCCGATGACGATGCGGTCAGGCTTCATGAAGTCGTCCACCGCGGCGCCTTCCTTGAGGAATTCCGGGTTGGAGGCGACGCAGTACTCCAGATTGGCACCGCGGTTTTCCAGCTCGTCCTTGATGGCCGCCTTGACCTTGTCGGCGGTGCCCACCGGCACGGTGGACTTGTCCACCACCAGCTTGAAGCCGGTCATGTGGCGGGCGATGTTGCGCGCCGCGGCCACCACGTATTGCAGGTCGGCCGAACCATCCTCGTCGGGCGGCGTACCCACGGCGATGAACTGGATGTCGCCGAAATGCACCGATTCCTCGATGTTGGTGGTGAAGAACAGCCGTCCGGCCGCCACGTTGCGCTTGACCATGTCCTGCAGGCCAGGCTCGTAGATGGGGATGCCGCCGGATTTGAGGATTTCGATCTTGCGCGGATCCACATCCAGGCACAGCACCTCGTTGCCCACCTCGGCCAGGCAGGTCCCGGTGACCAGGCCCACGTAGCCGGTTCCGATGACGGTTATCTTCACTGCTCAGCTCCTTGAAAATTGGTCGATTTCATCACGTATTCGTTGCAGCGCGGAGACCGGGTCGGGCGCCTGGGTAATGGGCCGGCCGATCACCAGGTAATCGGCACCCGCGGCCAAGGCCTGAGTCGGGGTGAGGACGCGCTGCTGATCGCCCAGGGCCGCATCCGCCGGCCGGATGCCCGGCGTCACCAGCAGGAAATCACCGCCCAAGTCGGCCCGCAGCATGGCCGCCTCCCGACCGGAACAGACCACCCCGTCCAGGCCCGCCTGCCAGGCCAGCCGCGCCAGCCGCAGCACTTGGTCGGCCGGCTCCACGTCCCACCCCACCTCGGCCAGGTCGGTCCTGGTCAGACTGGTCAGCACGGTCACCGCGATCAGCCTGGGCGGCGCCTCTACCCCGTCCAGGGCCACCCGAGCGGCGCGCATCATGGCCTGCCCACCCGAGGCATGCACATTGACCATCCACACGCCCAGGCGGGCCGCCGCCAGGCAGGCCTGGGCGACCGTGTTGGGGATGTCGTGGAATTTCAGGTCCAGAAACACCCGGAAGCCGCGCCGCACCAGTTCCCGCACCAGTTGCGGTCCCGCGGCGACGAACAGCTCCTTGCCAACCTTGAGGCCACACAATTCGGGGTTCAGGGACCCGGCCATGCCGAGGGCCGCGTCGCCATCCGCATAGTCCAGGGCGACGAAGAGGGATGCCTCAGTCATGCATGACCCTTTCAGGGGGAATGCTCTCCCAGACGGCACAAGCCGGGCATTGCCAGAAAAACTGGCCCGACTTGAACCCGCAGCGTTCGCACCGATAATGGGCCATCCTTCCGACCTGATTGTGGATCAAATCCTGCGCCATGCGGATTTCCAGATCGCTTTCCGCCTCGCTGGCGGCGGTCCTGGCCTGCAGATAGTCATCCAGGACACGCAGGTTGGGATTGCGTTTCAATTCCTCTCCGGAGGCGAGCCGGGCCGCGGACCAGCCCTCGCTTTCCACCATCGCGTTGAACAGGATGTGGAACAGGTCGGCGCTGGGCTGACGGGCCAGGTAGCCCTGCAGCAACTGGATGCCCTCGCGCGACCTATCCAGACGGCGGTAGGCCTGGAAAATCCGCTCTGCCACGATGGGAAGGTAGGCCGGATTGACCTGCTCGATCTCCCGCCAGGCCTTGATCGCCTGCTCGTCATGCCCGGCGCGCGCCTCCAGGTCCCCCAGCAACTGGAGCGCCCGCACCGACTTGCGGTTGACCTGCAATGCCTGCTGCAGGTGGTCGCGCACCGCGGACTCATCCGCGGCCAGCAGGGCGTTCACCGCCCGTTCGCAATGGTAGTGGGCCTGGTCCGAGTGTCCCGAAGGGCTGCCCAGCTTGTCCAGGCGCTTGACGGTGGCGATGGCCAGGTCCCAATCCTTTTCCAGCACGTAGATATCCCTGAGCAGACGCAGGGCCTCCAACGCATGGATGCCGGTTTCCAGTCGCTTGAAGATGTCCTCGGCGCGGTCGAGCAGCCCCGCTTTGAAGAAATCCTGGCCCAGTTCGAACAGGGCCTTCTGCCGGTGTTCCTGGTTCAGGTCGCTGCGGTCCACCAGGTTCTGGTGGATGCGGATGGCCCGATCCAATTCGCCCCGCCGCCGGAACAGCGCGCCCAGGGCGAAGTGCAACTCCAGGGTATCGGGGTCCAGCTTGGCCACTTCCAGAAAAGCCTCGATGGCCTTGTCCGGCTGCTCGTTGAGCAGGAAATTGAGGCCCTTGAAGTAAGACGCGGGGATGGCGCGGGATTCCTTCATCAGGTGGCGGATGTCCACCCGGGCGGCCAGCCAGCCGATGACGAAAAACAGGGGGAGAACCAGGAGATGCCAGGTCTCTATTTCCATGGGATAGGTTCGGCTTGAAGAAAGGCGGCGGGATGGATGCTGCCACCGCATGGAACGGGGCCACGTTCCCACCGTCGCGATGATCTATCCAGGATGCAGGGCATGGGCGCGATTGTACCTTTCCGGACCCATAAAAAAACCAGGCGGCCTTGCGGCCGCCTGGTTCCCAGCTGACGTCAATCGCTGTAATCGACCCGGTCCCGGAGTTCCTTGCCAGCCTTGAAGTGAGGCACATATTTACCAGCCACCTCGACCTTCTCCCCGGTCTTGGGGTTGCGTCCGAGGCGTGGTGGCCGGTAGTTCAGGCTGAAGCTGCCAAAACCACGAATCTCGATGCGCCGGCCTTCGACCAGACTGATCACCATGGCATCCAGGATGGTCTTGACCGCCAATTCCGCATCGGCGGCAACCAGATGCGGATGGCGTTCGGCCAGCCGGGCGATGAGCTCCGACTTGGTCATGGCGAATCTCCGTTATTCAGCGTTTTTGTTGTCCAGCTTCGCCTTGAGCAGGGCGCCCAGATTTGTGGTGCCGGTGGACTGCTCGCTGGCCATCTTCTGCAGGGCATTGGCCTGTTCCGCTGAATCCTTGGCCTTGATGGACAGGTTGATCTGGCGGTTCTTGCGATCCACGTTGATGATCATGGCCTCCACCGTATCGCCCTCGTTCAGGTGGGTGCGGATATCCTCGACGCGGTCGCGGGACACCTCGGAAGCACGCAGGTAGCCTTCCACCTCGTCGTTCAACTGGATGACCGCGCCTTTGGCGTCCATGGACTTGACCGTGCCGGTAACCAGGGCACCCTTGTCGTTGACGGCCACATAGGAGTTGAAGGGGTCCCCTTCCATCTGCTTGATGCCCAGGGAGATACGCTCCTTCTCCATGTCGATGGCCAGGACAACGGCGGAGACTTCCTCACCCTTCTTGTAGTCGCGCAGGGCTTCCTCGCCGGTCTTGTTCCAGGACAGGTCGGAGAGGTGCACCAGGCCGTCGATGCCGCCCGGCAGGCCGATAAAGATGCCGAAGTCGGTGATGGACTTGATCTGACCCGACACCTTGTCGCCCTTCTTGTAGCTCAAGGCGAAATCTTCCCAGGGGTTGGCCTTGCACTGCTTCATGCCCAAGGAGATGCGGCGGCGGTCCTCGTCGATCTCCAGGACCATGACTTCCACCTCGTCACCCAGGGAAACCATCTTGGAGGGGTTGACGTTCTTGTTGGTCCAATCCATCTCGGACACGTGCACCAGACCCTCGATGCCCGGCTCGATCTCCACGAACGCGCCATAGTCGGTGAGGTTGGCCACCTTGCCGAACATGCGGGTGCCGGTGGGGTAGCGGCGCGACAGGCCGACCCAGGGGTCCTCGCCCAGCTGCTTCAGACCCAGGGAGACGCGGTTCTTGTCCTGATCGAACTTGAGCACCATGGCGGTGACTTCATCGCCGACGTTGACCACCTCGGTCGGGTGCTTGACCCGGCGCCAGGCCAGGTCGGTGATGTGCAGCAGGCC
>DEQR01000064.1:148039-150670 GCA_002360535.1 Thiobacillus sp. UBA3361 | reverse complement strand
CCTGTCCCTGGAGTGGGTGGCCTTCTTCCACACCGTGGCCGCCTTCATCTTCCTGGCCTTCGTCATCGCCCACGTCTATCTCATCACCACCGGCCACACCGTCGGCGCTCACCTCAAGGCCATGATCACCGGCTGGGAGGAGGTGGAGTAAGGGTTGCGGCGACCATGCCGCCCCGCCGGGCGGCACGGTCTTCAGACGCTCAGCGCCTGCCCGACCTGGCCGCCGCATCCAGAAGCTGCGGCAGATAATCCATCCAACTTGCCACCGGACCGGTATGGGAGAACAACACCACCCCATGACGGTCCAGCACGTAGGTGGACGGGAAGACCCTCGCCACCTGGCGGTCCGGCAGCAGGCCGCCGTCAGCCAGTTTGAAGGCGTTGTCCTTCATCACTGTCACCCCACCATCATAGAGTGGCATCCTGACTTTCTTGCCCTTGGCCCACGCCTGCGCCTGTGCAAAGGACTCGCGCACCGGCAGCAGCATGAAAGTCACCCGGCGATGGCTCCTCAGGCGCTCATATAGCCCCTGTAAATCCGGCATCTCGCGGATGCAGTGCGGGCACCAGGAACCCCAGAAATGCGCCACCACGACCTTTCCGCGCAGATCGGATAGGCGCAGCTTTCGTCCCTTCGCGTCATTGAGCAGCAAGTCCGGGAAGCGCTCGCCCCGCCGGGTCCCTGTCACCGCCCTCCCCGCATCTGCGGAAGAAGGATAAGGACCCCAGGCCTGCCACCAGGTAGGCTCGTCCAGCACCACCCTTCCATCCACCGAATACAGAAAGCAGCGCTGCCGCGTGCGGCCCGCGCAATCCTCCAGTACCGTGTCCCGAGCGGCATTCGATGAAGACATCTCGGCCCGCCATGTCCAGACCCCACCCGTGGCAACCGCATAGGCCTTGTGTCCGCTGGCTTGCAGATATGCCGCATACCCTTCACGACCGGCCTGATCCACCTGCGGCGGCCCATTCCCCCAGGCCGACGAGCAGAGCCAGGCGGTGGCGGACAGGACGGCGACGGATCGCTTCCACATCTTCCTCTCCATTCAAGGCCTTCGAGCGACCGACACTAGCGCGCTTCACGGTCATAGGCAAACGGGGCATGGCTACAGAACAGAGGTTACGACCCGGTGATGAAGTTCTCACGGGACTGGCCTGAAAGCGGTGCGGACTATCCCCACAGTGATATCGAGTTCGAGCACGACCAATCCTGGCACGATAAATCCGAGCCGACACCGTGAGTTGAACCATTGCGCTGCCCGGGTCACCTGGCAGCCGTCCAACGCCGTCTGCAATCCTCCTGAAGCCCAGACCACCCCGCCCCTGACCCGGGACTAAAGGCGTACTTCCCCTGTATTCCCTTACATATTCATTTGTAAAGATTCCCGATGGCATGCCGATAAAGCGGGCGTCATTCACCCAAATAAACAGGAAAGCGCAATGATTAAAGTTAACCTTTCGTCCACCAAGGCGCGTTTATCCATGCTAATGGGCGTATCCCTGTTGGGCCTGCTGTTGACCGCAGGATTCGGGATCATGCAGATGTCGCGCTTCAATACGTCGGTGGGAAACAACCTCTCCGCCTTGAAGGACAGCAGTCAGGCCATCCTGCAGGTCCAAGCGGCCAACGTGGATTTCAAGGTCCAAGTGCAGGAGTGGAAGAACATTCTGCTACGAGGCAATAACCCCGAATCCTTCGAGAAATACAAGAAGCAATTCCAAGAAAAGGCCGGCTCGGTACAACAACGCCTGCACGGGGTGGAAGATGCCTTGCGGGCCACGGGCTCTGCGCACGCGGACAAGGTAAAGGTCCTGATGGCCGATCACAAGGATATGTTGGATAAATACCTCGCCGCCCTGCAATCCTTCGACCCGGCCAATCCGGAGGCCGGGAAGATCGTGGACAAGATGGTCAAGGGCGTGGATCGGGCGGCCACCGACACCATGAGCAAACTGGCCGCCACACTCGAGGCCGAGACCACCGGCAACTTTACGAGGATCGTGCAGGACAACGAAACCGCGTTCACCTCTGGCCGGGCCATGCTGATGACTGGTTCGGCCATCCTGGCTGCTCTGCTGATCGCCATCACACTAACCACCATCAACCGCATCAACAACCGCGTTGCGGCTCTGCAGCGCTCACTCTCCCAGGCCAAGGAAGGGCTCGACCTGACGGTACGTGTACCAATCTCAGGTCAAGACGAACTGTGCCAGACCGGTGCCGCCGTCAACACCCTGTTCGAGGAATTGCAGGGCATCCTGATCGGCATGCGCAAATACGCCGAGGATGTGACCGGCGCGTCGGGACATCTCACCGGCTCGGTGGCACAACTGTCCGGCGCCATCGACCAGCAAAACAACGCCACCACCACCCTCGCCACGGCAGCCGAGGAACTGGCGACGAGCGTCGCCCAGGTCAGCGACAACTCCCAGACCGCCAATGGCATCAGCCAACAATCCTTGCAACTGGCCGAGCAAGGCAGCGTCGTCATCCAACGCGCGGTCGAGACGATGTCCTCGGCGGGGGGCGACGTCCAGACCACCGCCGAAGGTATTGAGGCGCTAGGCCAGCGTGTTCAGAGCATCGGCCAGATCGCCAATGTCATCCGCGACATCGCCGACCAGACCAAC
>DEQR01000064.1:78073-147926 GCA_002360535.1 Thiobacillus sp. UBA3361 | reverse complement strand
GCTGGCCCTCAATGCCGCCATCGAGGCGGCCAGGGCCGGTGAACAAGGGCGCGGCTTCGCGGTGGTCGCCGATGAAGTCCGCAAACTGGCGGAACGGACCGGCCGCGCCACATCGGAGATCGCCCAGGTGATCACCACCATCCAGGAGGACGCCGACCGGGCGGTCGGCGACATGCGAAGCGTGGTGACGCGATTCGGCAGCATCGCCGACACCACCCGCGAGGCCGGCGCATCGATAGTCGAAATCCGCTCGGGCTCGGATCGGGTAATGGGGGTCACACGCGACATCTCCACCGCACTCCAGGAACAGTCCTCGGCCAGCGAAAATATTGCCAGGCAGGTTGAGATCATCGCCGCCATGAGTGAATCTAACAGCACGGCGATAAACGGCTTGAACGTCACGGCGGGGACCATGGACGCGCTGGCCAGAACGATGCACGGCCAACTCGCGAAATTCGTGGTCTAGCAGCCGCCCCGCTCAACTCTCGAATAGCAGAAAACCGCCCATACCCACGCGACCGCCGGATGCCATGGCCAACTCCGGCTGATTCCAACAAGACCACGCTTGCTTGTGGCGCTGTCTGCCGGTGGCTGCAGAAACTATTTGAAAGTAATCAGCTTATCCAGGGACCGCTGCAACTGCATGGCGATGACATCCGGCATCGGTTGCTGGGCCTCGCGGATGGCCTCGCGCAGCTTGGCGCCGCTGTTTTCACGCCACTCCACCAGTGAATGTCGGTCGGATCGGGCGGCGACGTCGATGATCGCGACGGGCTGACCGCTCAAGGTGCTGTACAGGTACACCCTCTGGAAGATCGACAGCGTCTGACGCGCACGGTCCTGATCGCCCTCCAGATTGGCTTTGTCGGCACGGAATTCAATGCGCGCGGGGGGGATTTCCACCACCCCGAGGATGCCCTGCTGGGCGCAATCGCGGTAATAGTCCCCGCAATTCGGACTCCCCTGCCCGGCCACCCCCGTACGCCAGCGGGACTCGACGCGCAGCAGCGGTTCGATCTTCTCAGCCAGGGTAGGCCCCATCCGCATCTCGTGCAGCGCCTTGCCCAGAACGGCATCCTCCAGCGGCAGCATCAGGGCATTCCGCTGGGCCTCCTTTTCGGCCTGTATCGATCCCGTGGCGCCGCCGATCAGCGCCCCGCCCACGATCAGCACCACCGCTGCGGGTGGATACAAAATGAGGGGAAGCTCCGGGTTCAGGCCGACCGCCACGCCGGCGACGGCACCGGCGGCAACCCCCTTGCCGGTCTCCGAACCGACCCTGCCGCGGTCCACCGAGGCAATCCGCACCTCCGGGTCGCCCTGATCGACGATCACCAAATCCGCCGCGGGCTGGACTCGCGGTGTCACGAACAGGCCTTTCGCGGCCCGGCGCTTGCGCAATTCCGCGAGCGCCGCCTCGGCCAGGCTCTCCCCACTCGCCCGGGTCGTGCCATGAAGCGCGAAACCGAAGTACTGGCGGGTTCCCCCGGCTTGCCGCGCCGAGCGCAGGAACAGCCAGTTGCCGTCCCGATAGACCACTTCGGTCTCTTCATGGGGCACGACGAACACCTCCCGCCCGGACTCCTCCACCTCGCACGTCACAAAGCGAACCGCGTGGTCGGTGATGATGAGATCGCCGTTCCTGCCCCTCTTAGAAAGCAACCGGTCGATGTAGCCCATCGCCGCTGCACGGTCGGGGAAGCGCTGGGCCGAAGTGGCGAACACACCATCCGGCGGTGTCACGCAGGCAGTCATCGGTCCGCCTGCCTCTGGTCCGGCACCTAGCTGGGCACAACCCGTAAGCATTCCTGCCAGGACCAGGACAGCACCGGCCAGCGCTACCGACCGGCCTGAGCGGATAGCCTGCCCGTCAGAAACCGCCCCCCACACAGACGCCCGCCTGCCCATTGCAAACCTCCATGGCGAATGACCCTGATCTGATTATGGGTCACCCGCCTGGCGGGGCAATGGCCGTGGGTGCCAGGCCCGGCAACCGGGAGTCATGGACCGGGTCGAAACCGGCTGCCCGTCTGGCCGCCGCCATGTTAGACACTTCCCGCTTCACGATTGTCCGATCTCACGCCTGGCCCTCGCTTGCCGCTTCCTTCAGTTCCGTTCCCCCGGCCTCGAGCCGATAAATCCATGCGAGCAGTTCCGCTACGGCTACGTACAAGGCCGGGGGAATGTGCTCATCCAGGTCCACCTGCATGAGCAGGCCGACCAGTTCGGGGGATTCGTGCACGAAGATGCCGGCCTCGCGCGCGCGGCGGATGATCTCTTCGGCCAGCAGGCCCTGGCCCTTGGCCACCACCTGGGGGGCGCCGTCCTCGGGACGGTAGGTCAGGGCGACGGCTTCAAGCCGCTTCTGATCCATCGGGCAGCTCGGCGGTGATGGCCATGGGGTTGAGTCGGGCGGCACGCAGACGTTCCATGAGTTCCGGGAGGGCGGCACGGACTTCGTCCAGGCTGGCTGGGTCGGCGGCGTGCAGTCGCACGTTGAGGCCGGCGGCACTCAGGTGCAAATCGGCCTGCACTTCCCCCAGCCGGGGCAGGACGAGGCGCAGCAAGGTGCGCCACCGCGGGGCCTCCTCTCCGCCGCCCCCCTCTGGCTGGCGCTCTTCCACCAGCCATTCCATGGGTTGCCCGGGCCAGGCCTGGCCTTGCCAGACAAAGGGCTGGCCTTCCAGCATCATCAGCTGCCGGCCGGCCAGGCGGGCGGTCTCCTCGGGCATGCCCTTGAGCTCGGGGACCTGAGCCACGGGTACCTCCAGGCGGGCCAGGCGGGCCTGGGGTTCCCGCAGCAGGGTTTCCAAGGCGGTCTCGCCTCGGGCCCATTTGGCCTGGTGGGATTCGTAGAACAGGCCGCTTTCCCGCAGCACCTGGCGCAGGCGCTGGGGCAGGATGCGGCTGGCCTGGGCCGGCTGGTCCCAGATGACGCGGGTGCTCAGCACGGTGCCGGAAGCGATGGCGGCACGCAGGCCTTCCACGGTGGCGGCGGCCATGCTGGCGGTCGGCAGGGCGGTGATGCCGGGCGTGGCGGTGGAGGCCAGGGTGACGCCCGGTGTGGTGCGGGCGGACTGCAACAGGGCAACATTGACCACGATGGGACGCTGGATCAGGGCGGCGGCCGGTGCAGCCGGCGTCTGGCCGGGCAGTCCCACCTGCGCGGCCGGGGACGGAGACGGGCCGGGCGTGGGGCCGGATGCGGGACTCGGCACCGGGGCGGATGAAGGGACGGACGATGGGACGGAAGAAGGAGCTGACGAAGAGGCGGGTGCGGAAGCAAACCGGACCAGGGCATTGACCTGCTGCGAGGTATCGCTCAGGCGCACCGGCTGGCTGGCCCGCGCCGGAGAGGTGTCAAGCAGGAAGGTGGGCCGGGGGGCTGCGTTCAGGTAGGACAGGCGCACGCTGTCGCCCACCTTGACGTCCTTGGGCAGGGCCATGTCCAGTAGCTGGTCGGCGACCTTGACCAGGCTGCGGCCGTTGGCCAGGCTGTCCACCACCTTGCCCTCGTACTGCTCGCCCGGCTTGAAGGGCAGTTCATGTGGTTTGCCCTGGGTCTGGCCCGGCTCCAGCAGCGCGGAACCCTGGGTCTTCAACCAGGCCAGCAGCAGGCCGGGCAGGTTGTCCAGGTTCACGGCTCGGTGCGGTTCAGGGCAACGATGAGTTCGGCCTCGCCGTTGGTGATGCCGCAGCGATGGGCCAGTTCCTGGGGGCTCACGCCCTGGCGGGCGAGCTGCACGGCCTGGGCGTAGGGGGTGGCCTGCTGTTCGGTCTGCTGCCTTTCGGCCTTTTCGCTGGCTGCCTGAAGGTCGTCCAGGCGTTCCCGCAGGGCCTGCGTCTGCCGTTCCAGCACGGAGACGCGGACATGGATGCCTTCCACGTCCAGGTCCAAATCCTTGATCGCGCTGGCCTTGGACGGACCCTTGCGGCGCCGGGAGAACAGCGCCACTTCCAGCAGATAGACCACCGTGGCCAGCACGACGGCGATCAGGAGGACTTCCCATGTGATGGTGATGCCGTTCATGGGCGTGTCCCGCGGGCCGCATGTTCGCCGTCCAGGGCCTCGCCCACCCGGGCCAGCAGGCCGCCCCACTCCCCTGGCCGCGGCTGGTTGAAGATGTGCATGGTGGGATACCAGGGCGAGGTGTCGCAGCCGCGCATCCAGCGCCACTCGCTTTCGTGCCGGTTGAGCAACCAGACCGGGCGGGCCAGGGCGCCGGCCAGATGCACCACGGCGGTATCGACGCTGACGATCAGGTCCAGGTTCGTCAGCAACGCGGCGGTATCGGCGAAGTCGCCCACTTCCTCCATCGGGTCCAGCAGCCTGCCGGGATCGGGCAATCGCAGGCGCTGTTGGGCGGCGTCGCCCTTTTGCAGGCTGACCCAGCGGATGCCAGGCCGGTTCAGCAGGGGCTGGAAGGCGGCCAGGGGGATGCTGCGCTTGCGGTCGGACTTGAGGGTCGGCCGCCCGGCCCACACCAGTCCCACGCGCATGCGGCCGTCGTCCCGCTCCGCCAACCATTGCCGCCAATGTTCGACGCGCTCGGGATCGGCGGCCAGGTAAGGCACCCGGCCGGGGACGCTTTCCAGGGTGGTGCCCAGGGCCAGGGGCAGGCTCAGCAGGGGAACCTGCCATTGGCAACCGGCGGCCTCGATGTCGCCGGCAAGCTCGCGGATTTCGCAATTGGCCGGGCACAGACCCCGGAACAGGCCCAGCAGGGGCGGGTGGGTGTAGAGGACGACGCGGGCGAAACGCGCCGCCACCAGCGGCAGGTAGCGGATGAACTGGAGCGAGTCGCCGTAGCCCTGCTCGGAATACACCAGCAGGCCGGCACCCGCCTCCGGCGGTTCGCCGCGCCAGTGGGGCAGGCCGATCTCCGGCCGGGCGAAGCCGATGTTGCTGCCGTGCCAGCGGTATTCGTAGCCCGCCCAGCCGCCGGCCAGGTCGCCTTCCATGAAGCGCACCAGACCCTGGCAGAAACGCGCCTCCGGATAGTCCGGCCGCAGCGCGAGGGTGCGCTCCAGCAGCGTGGCGGCCTCGGCCAACCGGCCTTCCTCCAGGCACAGGTTGCCCAGGCCGTAGAGGATGAGGGGGTTGTCCGGCTGGGCCTCCAGCGCCTTATCGAAGCAGGCGCGCGCCTCGGCCAGCCGGCCCTGCTCCTGCAGCAGGGTGCCGTAGTTGTTGAGGGTCAGGACGTGCGCCGGGTCGCCGGTTAGGGCACGGCGGTATTGCGCCTCGGCGTCGTCCGCTCGGCCGAGCTTCTTCTGGGCCAGGCCGATGTTGCACAGCAGCTCGGCAGAGTCGGGCAACTGGCGCTGGGCGATGCGGTATTCCCGCAGGGCCGCCTCGTCCTGATTCAGTTCCAGATAGAGGTTGCCCAGGGCACAGCGCACCTCGGCGAGGTCCGGACTCGCGGCCAAGGCACGGCTGAAATGGTCGATGGCTTCCTCCCGCCTGCCCAGGCCGGCCAAAGCCTTGCCCATCAGCCCCAGGTAGTCCGCGCCCTGCCGCTGCGCATCTGGGACCCGGTCGAAACAGGCCAGGGCTGCCTCGTGGCGGTCCAATTCCAGATAGACCTTGCCCAGGTTGGCGCGCGCCTCGCTGAAGCCGGGGTCGAGGGCCAGCGCCCGCTCCAGGTGGGCGACGGCCTCGTTCCGGCGGTCCAGGTCGCGCAGGACGATGCCGGTGCTGTTGTGCAGGTCGGCGTTGTTGGGCAGCAGTCGTCCCGCCTTTTCATAGCTGTCCAGTGCCTCGCCCGGCTGGCCCAGCAGGCGCCAGGTCTCGCCCAGGGCGATGTGGTAGTTGGCCTGCTTGGGCCGCAGCGCGACGGCCTTTTCCAGATGCGGCAGGGCCTCGCGCAACCGCCCGGTCTGCAGACGCAGCAGGCCCAGCATGCCCATCGCGTCGCCGTTGTCCGGGGCATCCATCAGGCATTGCAGGTAGCCCTGCTCCGCCTCGGCGAAGCGGCCCTGGGCGTGCAGGTTGAGGGCGTGTTGCAGGGTTTGGGCGGCGGTCACTGGACGGATGTGAGGAGGCGATTTCAAAGGTGGGTGAACTCGATGGAAATTTCGTCGCGAGCGGCTCGGGGTCGAAGCGAGAAGCGCAGCCGTACTCGAGTACGGCGAGCATCGCAGCTTCGAGATCGGGACGCGCAGCAGAAATTTACACGAGTTCTCAGGGTAGCCAAGCCTTCAGCCATACGTCCAGATGGTCTTCCAGCATCCAGTGGGCGCGGATGTGGTCGCGCAGGGCATCGCCGCGCCTGGCCAGTTCGTCCGGGTCGGCGATGTGGCCGCGCACCGCCTCCACCCAGTCCCTGTAGCGGTTGGCGACCCGCGTGACCGGGTAGGCGCCGCGATAGGGGGTGATATCCGTGCAGATCACCGGAAAACCCAGGATGCCGTATTCCAGCAGGCGCAGATGGCTCTTGCCGTGGTTGAAGGGCACGTCCTCCAGCGGCGCGACGGCCAGGTCCAGGTTCAGACTGGCCAGCTTGGCGGGATAGTCCTCCAGCGGAACAGGGGGGTGGAATTCCTTGATCACCGGCCGCAACTCCTCCGGGCACATGCCGAAGAAGATCCAGTCCACCTCCCGGGCCGTGGCGCGCACCAGGTCGATGATCTCCAGCAGATCACCGTCGTGGGTGACGCTGCCGGCCCAGCCGACGCGCAGCTTGTCGCCCTGCCGGCGCAGCGGCTTAAAGCGGCCCCAGCGGGCGCGCTCCAGATAGTTGGGGATGGCCACCACCTCATCGGTATAGCCCTGGTACTCCTCGGCCAGGTAGTCGGTGGACACCACGAAACGGTTGCACAGGGCCACCGCCTTGCGGAAGCGCTGGTGCAGGTCCTTCATCTTCACGAAATCCTTCTTGCGGGAGCTCTTCACCGGCACGTTGGTGAGCAGGTCATCCAGTTCGAACACGCGGAAGGCCTTGCTGTGGCGCGCGTAGCGCTCGATCAACTCGATCTGGCTCCATTCCACCTGGCGCTGCATGACGATGCTGTCCGGCTCGAAGCGGAACAGTTCCGGCTCGCTGAGGTAGTGTCCGGTCTCCCAGCCCATCGCCCGGCCGCCGTCGTTGAGGGCGCGCATGGGGGCGATGATGCGGTACTCGCCGCAGCCCATGCGGTCGGCCGGGTGGGCGATGATACGCGGCCTCGGGCGCCAATCCGGGTCGAAGGTCAGGGCCGGGGAAATCTCGATCTTGAAGTCGCGGCCGGCGAAGCTGAGGTTGCGGTTGTAGGCCGGGTCGAAGCCGATCCAGCCGCGCCACTTGCCAAACATGGCCTCCCGCTCGGTCTGGAAGCGCGCCTTCTTGTCCGCATCCTCCTTGGCCTCCACGCCGCCGCGCTGGCTGCTGCCGGCGTCGTGCAGGAGCATGGCGAAGGGGGTCCAGACCACCAGCCAGCCGGCCTGGCGCACCTTGAGACAGAAATCCACGTCGTTGAAGGCCACCTTGAAACGGGTCTCGTCCAGGCCTTCCACCGCTTCGTAGATGGACTTGCGCACCAGCAGGCAGGCGGCGGTGACGACGCTGTAGTCCTGCGTCAGCAGGGCGCGGCCGGCGTAGCCGGGCTCGGTGGACTCGAAACCGCTGAAGGCGTGCTCGGCGGGCGTGTCGCCCAGGCCCAGGATAACCCCGGCGTGCTGTACCTTGCCGTCCGGGAACAGCAGCCGCGCGCCGACGATGCCCACCTCAGGGCGCTGGGCGTGGCCCATCATCTCGTCCAGCCAGTCCTCGTGCAGCACGGCGGTATCGTTGTTGAGCAGCAGCAGGTAGTCGCCGGTCGCGTGGCGGGCGGCCAGGTTGTTCATGGCCGAGAAATTGAAGCTGTCCGTATAGCTCAGCACCCGCACGCGCGGATCGGCTCCGATACGCGCCAGATAGTCCAGGGCCGCCGGTTCGTCGCTGCCGTTGTCAATGATCAGCACCTCGAAATCCGGCCAGGCGGTCTTTTCCAGCAGGCTATCGACACATTGCGCCAGCAGCGCCGATTGGTTCCGGGTAGGGATGATGACGGACACGCGCGGCTTGGCCGGGTGGCGGTACATGACCCGGTAGCTGTCGGGCAGCAGGCCGCGGCCCAGATCCACGTCCAGGCCCTGACGGGCGAAGTGCTCCATCAGCGCCGTGTCGCGGGCGGCCTGCAAGTCCTCCGCCGAGCGGGGGCAGTGGCCGCCATGCTCGAAGCGGTGGAACAGCACGTCGGCGACATGACCGAAGGCCGCCCCGCCGGCTGCCTCCAGGGCGCGCAGGGCCAGGTCGTAGGACTCGACACCATCCATCTCCGGACGCAGGCCGCCCATGTCCCGGAACAGATCCCGGCGCAGCACGAACAGGCCGCCCACGGCGGCGGGTGATGACCGCAGCAGGTCCAGGTTGAAATCGGTGCGGAAATGCGGCTCGACGCGCTGGCCGTCGGCCAGCAGCCGGTCCTCGTCGGTATAGACCACCCGCCAGGCGGCATGCCGGTTGATGGCGTCGGCCAGCCGGAACAGGGACTGGTGGCTTAGGCCGTCGCCGGCCTCGATCAGGCCCACCCAGACGTCGCCCTCCCCTTCGGCGCTCATCAGGGCCTGGTTGGCTGTGACGTGGGGATGGACGCCGGGCGCCTCGATCCAGTTGAGCTGCGGCAGGGCTTCCAGCCCCTCCGGGTAAGGCAGCGTGGCCACCACGGTGAGTCGCCAACGGCGGTAGAACTGGTTCGACAGGTCGCGGATGTTGCGCACCAGGCGCTCTTCCTCGCCGGGCGGGGCGATCACCGCCAGGTGGAACAGCGGTCCGGCGGGCATCGCCTCGATGCGCTCGGCGATCCATTCCGCCTCGCGCAAGCTGGGCTGGTGCACCTGTTTCCATATCTCGTAGAAGTGGCCGGCGTCGTAGCCCTGCTCGGCCAGGGTCAGCGGTGTCTTGGGCCGGCCGGCCAGCACCTCAAGGTAGGCCTCGGCATATTCGGCCGCGCGCGCGGCGGTGGTCCAGTCGGCCAGCACCTCCTGTTGCGCGGCGCGGGCGATAGCGACGCGCTTGTCCGGGTGCTCGACCAGGTCGCGGATGGCGGCCAGCCAGCTTTCGGTGCGGTTGGCCACTTTCAGGCCGGTCTCCCCATCGCGCACGGTGTCGTAGGGCGGCAGGTCGCTGAAGATGCCGGCGATGCCCGCCGCCGCGTATTCCAGCCACTTGATGTTGCTCTTCGCCCGGTTGAAGGGGTTGTCCTGCAGCGGCACCAGGGCAATGTCCAGGCCCAGCGATTTCAACTGGCCGGCGTAGGCCCGGTAGTCCAGCTCGAAGGGCACATAGCTGACCGCCGGGTGGTCCGCCCAGCGGGCCGGAATGAGACCCATGAAGACGATGCGCAGGCCGGGGTGAAGGGCCAGGGCCTGCTCCAGGGCCTCGTCCACCAGGGCGAAGTCCTTCTCGTGGGTGGGCGTGCCCACCAGGCCGAGGGTCACCCCCTCGCCCGGCTCGCGCACCGGGGCGCGGAACAGGTCGGCCTCGACCAGGTTGGGCAGTACGATGACCTTCCTGGCATAGGGCCGCACCGCCTCGGCCAGGGCCGGGCAGCTCACCGTCACCGCGTCGGCGCGGCGCATGGCCTCGAAAATCACCTCACGGTTGGCCAGGGTCTCGGCGTAGTGCGGGTTGTCGGCAGGCAGATCGAACATCAGATCGTCGATCTCGTAGATCACCGGCCGTCCCAGGTCGAAGACCATCTCCAGGTAGTGCTTGAGGCGCTGCTGGGCATAAATGCGCTGGATCAGCACCAGGTCGGCGCCGGAGAGCAGCGACAGGTTGGTCAGGTAGGCGCCGCCCTCGTTGCGCACCGCCCAGACGGTCTCGAATTCGTCAGCGATGCGCGCCAGCGGCTGCAACAGGCGGATCTGCGCGCAGGCCCAGTCGGTGTCATCCACCGACAGGACCACCACCTGTCGGCGTTTCCCGGCGGGCAGGCCACCGCCTTCGCCCGGCACTTGGCGTGCCTGGAAACGGTCGAGGACGGCGCGCGCCCGCGCGTGTTCCGGGTTGCGGCCCAGGACCTCGCGCAGCAGACCGAGGCCGTTGTCGATGGTGTCCAGGTAGTCCTGGCTGGGGGTGTAGAACAGGATGCACTCGGCCGCGCCGACGTAGAGGTCGTCCCGATGCCGGTTGACGAAAACGCGCATCAGGGGCTCGGCGCGCTCGCAGCCCATCTTGCGGACGATGGCGCTCAACGGCTCGC
The DNA here is from genome assembly GCA_002360535.1 of Thiobacillus sp. UBA3361. Taxonomy (GTDB): domain Bacteria; phylum Pseudomonadota; class Gammaproteobacteria; order Burkholderiales; family Thiobacillaceae; genus UBA3361. Next base: position 137,702 of record DEQR01000064.1, on the reverse strand, counting down.
CGGTCAGCCAGCGCGCTGCGTTGGCCTTGGCCAGCAGGCGGATCGGCCAGCTCCACTGTTTCGACTGGAAGATGGTGTCGTAGAAATGCAGGTGGTCGAAGGCCGAGCTCTCGTCGGCCATCAGCCGGTCGGATTCGCTGTTGGCGTGAGAGCGGTAGCGGCCCAGCGGCTCGTGGATATAGTAGGCCGGCCCCTTGGCGGAGAAGCTCTCCCACAGGAACCAGTCGCCCACGTGGTGAAGCTGGGCCGGGGTGATGCCGCCGATGGCGTCGCAGACCTCGCGCCGGAACAGAGTGAAGGAATTGGTGATCCAGTTGTGCGACAGCAGCAGGGCCGTTTCGTCATACACGCCGCTTTCCCGGTGGGGCATGAAGACGTTGATCTCCACGCCGTGGTTCTGGGCGCCGTTGCGATCCACGAACAGATACCAGCCGCTGTAGGCGAAGCTGCACTCCGGGTGCCGGTCCAGCGCCGCGACGGCGGTTTCCAGGAAGCGCGGGGTGAGCTGATCGTCGGAGGACAGGATCATCACCAGGGCGTTGTCGGTCAGGGCGTAGGCCTTTTGCAGGCTGTTGCGCAGGCCGATGTTGGTCTCGTTGCGCACATATTCGAAGCGCCCGTCCCGTTCCAGCCAGGCCGCCACCACCTCGGGGGTGTCGTCCTCCGAGGCGTTGTCGATGATCAGCACCCGGAAATCGGTGAAGGTCTGTTCGTGCAGCGATTGCAGGCAGGCGCCAAGATAGTGGCCGTAGTTGTAGGTAGGGACGATGACGTCCACCCTGGGATGCGCCGAGTTCGGGCGGGTCATTGTTCAGTCTTCCTCTTTATCGTGGGCGGCGGCCCTGCCGTCGGGCCGAACTGTAGCATTGCTCAGGACCGTTCGTTGGGCAGGGCGTACAGCACCGCGCCGGTACCGCACCAGGCGTGGACGCGGAACAAAAAGCGGTAATCGGGCAGATGCTCCATGAGCCAGGCCGGCGTGCGCCAGAGGCCGTCGCGGTTGTGATAGACGGTGATCGCCAGCACGGGCCGATGCTTCAGCAAAGTCCGCAACCCGCCGCGCAGGGCGGCCAGTTCCCCACCTTCCAGATGGATCTTGGCGAAGGTGCTGGCGACATCCAGGCTGTCCAGCGCGCATGCGTGTACCCGTTCCGCCGCGCCGGGCATCAACCGCGAGGCCAGGTCGTGACCCTGGGCGAAAGGCAACTCGCCGTCGGTCTCGGTCAGGGCGCACTCAAGAACCCGCATGCGCGCGGCCTGCTCTCCGGACAGGCCCGCCACCCAGGCGCGCAGTCTTTCCGCGTTGGCCCGATCCGCCTCGACTGCGACGATCTCGCGGAAACGGCCGCCTGTCTCGGTCAGGAAACGCTGGCTCACCACCCCATGCCAGGCGCCGGCGTCGAGGAAGCTCTCCTCCGCCCCCAGCGCCCGCAGGATCGGGGGAATGAAATAGCGGTCTTCGGTGGTCACCGGCGCGCCGGGAAATACCCATTCCTCCCGATGCACCCGCCAGGCCAGGAATTGCAGGTGCGCGGCGCGCGAGGTGTCGTCGTGCCAGCCGGCCAGCACCTGGCCGATCCGCGCCCGGTCCTCGACGTCCAGGGCACCGGCGAACCAGCCGTTGTTCAGGGGCACACGGCCGGCATAGGCCTCGGCGATGTCGTAGAAAGGCCGCACGTGGCGCCAGCCCAGTCCGTGCAGGAAGGACTCGATGGGCGCGTATGGGGCCAACACCACGCACACCGCTACCAGGTGGCTGGCATGGTGGGCGGGCGGGGCCTCCTCCGGGCGATAGACGCGGATGCGGCCCAGCAGCAGGCCGTCGGCGGGTGGCGAGCGGTCGATGGCATAGGCCACCGGGATGTCCAGGAAGGCCAACAATTCGGCCGCCAGCCGGCCCAGCTTGCCGGCGCCGTAGAGCACCAGGGGGCGATCCACCGGCTGGGCGGAGAGGGTGGGCGCGCGTCCGCACAGCCCGTCCAACAGCGCCAGGGCACCCTCCCGGTCGGGCAGATCGGGGGCAGTCATCCCCCCGCCTCCATCGCCTCGGCCCAGGTCGCCAGCCGTCCATCCTCCGGAAAGACCTTGCGGTAGTGGAAGACCGAGCCCTTGCTGCGCTCGAACAGGCAATGCGGGGGATCGTTGCTCAGATCCACGCCGCCGTCGTCGCGGAAGCGCCAGGCCTCGCGGCCCTGACAGGACCGGAACCAGTCGGCCGGGGTGTTGCCGAAGATGGGCCGGAAATCCCAGGGACGTTTCGTTTCGTTCATGACCGATCGGTAGTGGCCCAACAAATGCTCAGCGGTGTGATCGACGGCGAAACGGCGGCGAACATCGACGGCGGCGGCTCGCGACATGCGGCTGCGCTCATCGGGGCGGCCCGCCAGCCGGCCCAGGGCGGCGGCGAAGGCGTCCGGTCCGCAGACCACCCAGCCGGTCTCGCCATGGCGCACCAAGTGGCGTTCGGCGGGGTTATCGAGGACCACCGGCACCACGCCCATGGCCATGGATTCCAGGAGGGCGTTCTCGGTGGTGCCGTAGTGCAACGGGTTGAGCAGATAGGCCAGCACGTCGAAGCCGGCCAGCTCGGCGGCCACGTCGGCGCGGTAGCCACGCATATCCAGACGCTCGGCCAGCCCCCGGCGTGCGGCCTCTTCGAGCAGTTCCTCGCCGGTGGTGGGATCGCCGACCAGGGCCAGCCGGAAACCGGGCAGATCGACCGCCGCCAGGTAATCCAGCAGCCGCGGATGCAGCTTGGCAAAGTTGAGCGTCCCCAGGTAGCCGACCCGCAAGGGGCCGTCGTGGGGCCGTTCGGGCGGCTCGGGCAGGTCGTCGAAGCCGCCGGAGCTGAACACCGCGTCCACCCGCCGGCGTGCCTCACCCTCCAGGACGGCGAGGCCGGGATGCGACCAGGTGCAGGGCGAGGTGAACAGGAAGCGCATCGGCGCGATGACGAAGGCCGGCGGCAATTCCGGGACGTGGAGGCCGGAGACGTGGCTCCAGACCACCAGCCGCATCGGGGGCAGCGCGCCGGCACCCAGCCAGCCGGCCACCGCCGGGTGGTGCCACCATTCCAGTTGCACGATGTCGGCCTCGGCGGCGTGGCGGGCCAATTCATCGTGACCGGGACAAAGCAGCAATTCGCCGCCATGGGCGCGCACGTGTTCGACGAATTGGGATTTTTCCGGGGCCTCCAGGCAGGCGATGGTATGGCGGATACCGTCCTGGCGCCGGGCCGTGGCCTCCACCAGACGGGAGAGCACCTTGCCGACGCCGCCGCCCAGGTGGGCGGTGATGTGCAGCAGTTTCATGCCACTTTCAGGGCATCCGCTTCGGCCTCGAAGTCGTCCAGCAGGCCGTATTTGCGGGATTGATCGCGCCACCATTCGTCACGGGCGATGATTTCCTCGAAACGCTGCCGTTCCTCGGCCGCCGCCGCGTGGCGCCCGGCGCCGGCATGGGCGCGGGCCAGGGCCTGATGACCGAAGGCATGTTCGGGATACTTGTCCACCACGTTCTGGAAGTACTTGGTGGCGACTTCGTAGTTGCCGGCCGCCAGGTTGTGGTTGTGCACGAAGTTGGCCACCAGGTTCATCTGGTAGGCGGTGCGCTCGATCTCTTCCGGATCAACGCCAGGGGCCCGGATCACGGATTTGGTGTTCACGTGGTCGAGGAAGTTGGTTTCCTGGATGTAGCCCTTGTCAACGCAGATGTCGTGCAGGCGGCTGCCGAAAATGGGCACGGCGCAGAAGATGTGGGCCCAGTCGAAGCCCACGTCCAGCAGCAGGTCCAGGGTCTGCTGGCGGTGCTCGGCCATCTCGCCGGGCAGACCGAGGACGATGAACACGTGGCTCTGCACGCCATGCTTGCGCAGCATGTGCACCTTTTCCTTCACCACGCCGGTCTTGAGCGGCTTCTTGATGATCTTGTTGAGCACGTAGTCGGAACCGGATTCCACCGCCAGGGCGACGGTGGACACCCCGGCCTGGCTGAACAGTTCGGCCACCTCCTCGTCGATGGCATAGACCGCTACGCCGTTGGGAAACTCGATGCGCACCTTCATTTCCACCAGGGCGCGGAGCACGGCCTTGGCGCGCGCCTTGTCGAAAAAGAAGTGGTCATCCTCGATGAGCAGCACGGTGAGGCCCCAGAGCTCCTTCATCCGGCGTACCTCCGCCGCCACCCGCTCGACGCTCATCGCCCGCACCTGGCGCCCGTGCAACGAGGGGTTGGAACAGAACACGCACTGGAACGGGCAGCCGCGGGAGGTGTGGATGGCCATCTCGCGTTTCTTCTCGCCCGTGTAGCGCTTGTCGATGGAACGGGCGTTGTAGTCGTCCAGGTCGAGGATGCCGTAGTCCAGCATGGGTATCTCGTCCAGGTCCTGCACGAAGGTATGCGCGGGAATCTTGCCGGCGGCCACGCCGTCGCGGGTGATCCAGGAGGGGTGCGAGGCCAGCAGCGCCGCCTTGTCCCCGGCGTCTGCCAGGTCGCGCAGGGGGATCTCGCCCTCGCCCTTGCAGATGGCGTCCACGTCCGGGCACAGGTCCAGCACCTGCCTGAAGGCCGCCGAGGGCAGGCCGCCGCCGGCCAGGATCAGGGCACGCGGCGACTCGGCGCGGACGACGCGGGCGATGTCCTGGATGTAGCGGAAGGAGATGTTGAACAGTGCGGAGATGCCCGCCATCGTGGGCTGGAAGTCGCGCACCCGATCAGTGATCAGTCGGTCGAAGCGCGCCAGGATGTCCTGGGTGTCGCCACCAGTCACCGCCTCGCGCATGGGCAGGTTCAGGTCGAGGATGTCCACCTCCGGCGGCACGGCGCAGCGCGTCTTCAGGTAGGCGTGCAGCGAAAGCATGCCGTAGGGGATGGTGAACGGCGGCATGACGCTGGAACGGTTGTCCGCGCCGTAATCATCGACGTTGAAATAGGGCGGGATGATGAACAGGATGCGCTCGTTCGCCATGGGACGCTCCGGCTTCAGGCTGCTTTGCCGAGCACGGAAGGTTCGATCCGTTCCAGCAGCATTTCGGCGTAGGGGTCGATGTTGTCCGGCAGGCAATGGGTGAGCTGGCCACAGGCGGCACAGGTGGCGTCGTCCTTGCGGCAGCCTTTCAGGTGGGCGACGCGGTGCCGGTGCATGGCCTCGCCGTTCCAGATGGCTTTCAGGGGTTGGATACGCGCGTCGCCGATGTTCAGCTTGCGTTCCCAGTCCAGGAAACACAGGCTGACCGTGCCGTCGGTGTTCACCGCCATGGAATAGAAGATGTAGGGGCAGGCCTTCACCTCCTGGATGGCGTTGCCGTAGATGCCCTCGGTGATCTGGATGCCGGTGCGCTCTTCCACGTCGAAGGTCGGCCAGCAGGGTGCGAAGTTCTCGATGAACACCCGGTCGGCGATGTCGCCGAAGGTGTCGAAGAAGCGCTGCCTGTCCGCGTCGCTGAGGATGTCGCCGGGGATCTTCACGCAGATCTCGCAGCCGCCCTTGCGCTCATAGAGGCGGCGGATGTTATCCACGAAGCGGTCGAAATCGACCCGCGTCTGGGTGAACTCCCAGTATTGGGCGCTGGACATGCCGTCCACGGAAATATTGATGCGGTCGATGCCGGCGTCCAGGATGGGGCCCACCTTGTCCGGGGTGAGGAGGTAGCCGTTGGTGGTGGTGTCGATGTACTGCACGTGGCCGCTGGCCTTGGCGTAGCGCACCATGTCGGCGAAGCGGGTGTGCAGCAGGGGCTCGCCTTCCTTGTACAGGCGCAGCACCTTGAGGGGCTGGTCGAACTCGCCCAGGTCGTCGATCACCTTCTTATAGACGTCGAAGTCCAGCCGGCCCTGCCAGCGGCCGGTGGACTTGATCAGGTCCCGGTCGCCGGTGGGGCAGAACTTGCATTGGAAATTGCAGGTGTTCACCGGATCGACGAACAGCACGAAAGGCGTTGAAAGGGGGATCACCTCCTGCAGGGGGGTCCGATCCTCCAAGTTGATGCGGGGTTTGATACTGGCTTTCATGTCTGTCTCCTTCCTCCGTCCGCTGTCTTTCAGGCGGCCGCTTTTTGTGGTTCCGCCACTTGGGCGGCGCTTTTCGCTTTGCGCACGAACTTGACCTGCTGTCCCGCTTCGATCACCTGGGTGGAGGCGCCGTTGCAGTGGCGGCAGACGTTTGGGGCCTTCATGGCCAGGAATTCAGCCACGCGCCGGCGCAACTCGGGCACCGGGAGGCCGCGGATGTCCACGTAATCGCCGGGGTAGTCGGGAACCTTGCCGATCAGGGTGCCATAGGCACTGCGGCTGCACTTGAACATGCGGCCGTCGAAGATGTCGTTGGAGACGAAGCAGCAGGTGTCATAAACCCTCTCCATCTCCGCCCGGTCGTAGCCCCGATCCTCGAAACCGCCGAAGTCGAACCATTGCAGGGTCTGGCTATAGCGGTGATGGATGCCCTTGTCGCGCAACTTGCCGAGGAACTTGCCGACGTTGCGCTGGAACTTGTCCGGGATGCGGTCGCCGTAGCCGCTGATCTCGACGATCACCCGCGGGCTGGCCAGCAGTTCGAACACCCGCTCACTCTTGGGGATGACGGTGCCGTTGGTGATGACATGCACCACGCCCACCCGGGGCAGGGCCATGACGCCTTCCAGGATGGCCTCGATTTCCGGGTGCAGCATGGATTCGCCGCCCACCAGCACCAGCTTGTTGACCATATCCACGGCCGAGACGAACTTCCTCAGGTCGGCGAGGATTTGCCCGGCCGGGATGTCCATGTGATCCGCGGCCTTGTAGTGGTCGCGCAGGTGGTTGCAGCCGACGCAGGTCAGGGTGCATTTGTTGGACACCAGCACGCCCGCCGAGGGCACCACCAGTTCCGGCGGCCGGCCGGCGTCCAGGCCGCGCACGAAATGCGCCTGCACGTGCGCGTCGAAGATGTCGCAGCGGTTGCGGGTGTCGCTGATCACCGGACAGATGTGGCAGGTCTCGAGATTGAACTCGAAGCGCCCCTCTGCGCGGCGGGAGGCGCATTCGGCGTGCAGCAGGCGGGTGATGAAGCCACGCTCGGTGATCACCCGGTCGTAGCCGGCGCGTCGCAGGTCGGCGCGGATTTGCTCGGCGACGTTCTCGGCGAAGATGGTGACGATGACCGCGCAGGTCTTGCGTTCGTTTTCCGGGAGGGAGGCGAAATCGGGCGTGCGCACCGGGGTGCCGGCCAAGTCGGCGCCCACGGTCGCGGCGCGCAGATCCCAGAACAAGGCCGTCGGCACGCCGAACCAGGCCAGGGCGTCATGTACCCGCCGGCCGATCTTGCCCGCACCGTAGAGGATCACCCGGCGCCCGTCCAGAACCGACAGATCCTCGGTCGGGATGGATTCCCGGTTCCGAATATGTTCAGGGGTCATGTCACCCTCCTACCTGGTCGCTGTCCGCCAGGGGTCGGAATCCCTCGGGCGGATCGTAACTGAAGCTCCGCGCCTCGGCCGGCAGGGTGGCCGACAGGGCGCGATAGAGCTCGCCTGGGTCCTTATCGGTCGAATCGGCGCAGAACTTCAACGCCTTCCAGGCGTGCGTGCCGGCGATGGCCGGGTCGAACACCGTGGCCAGGGACAGGAATCGGCTGGCCAGGGCGTAATTGCCCTCCCGGAATACGCTGTGGCAGTAACGCAGGGTGAGCTGCCCCACCCGCTTCACGGCGGCGTCGAAGTGACCTTCCAGGTACGGCCGCCCCCTGGCCTGGCGGAACATCTCGGACAGCGTGGCGTGGTAATCCATCATGTGGCCGATGCCCCGGTTGCAATGGGCGGTGGTGCTTTCCCCATGGACCCGGTAGATGCCCACCGGTTCGCGGACATAGGCCACGTCGCCGGCCAGGGCGCATTTGAACCAGAGCAGCCCGTCCAGGTTGACGATGTGCCGCGCATCGACGCCGCCGATCCGTTCCAGCACCGTCCGTCTGACCAGCACCTGGCAGGGCAGGAAGGACATGAACAGGAAGACCTTGGCCTGGCGTTCGCCGGGGATCAGGCAATCGGCGTTATAGAAGGGGGTGATGCCGTGCGGTTCGCCGCTCTCGTCGGTCTCCAGCCGCTCGCCCACCGCCATCCCCGCCTCGGGATGGGTCATCAGGATAGGGGCCAGGCGGGCGGCGAAATCGGGCAGCAACTGGTCGTCGCTGTGCAGGATGACCAGGTATTCGCCGCGCGCCTCGGCTATCGCCTGGTTGGTGGAGGCGGGCTGGCCCAGATTGGTCTCGTGGCGAACAATCCGAATGCGCTCGCCGTGACGCGCGGCCACCGCCAGCGAATCGTCCGTGGAGGCGTCATCCACCAGGATGATCTCGGTGTTCGGCCAGGACTGGGCCAGGGCGCTGCGCAGGCAGGCGTCGAGGTAGCGGCCGTTGTTGAAGTTGGGGACGCAGATGCTGACCAGGGGCTTGTCCACCCTACCCTCCTTGCGCGCCGCGCAAGCGTCGCAGCCCTTGGGCCAAGTCGATCTCCGGCCGCCAGCCCGGCAGCGTCTCGGCGCCTTCCCAGGGTACGATCACCTCGCGCGCGCGATAAGGCCGGCCTCCCCACTCGACCGCGACCGGATGCGCCGGATCGGCGGCGTTGAATGCCGCCACCAGTTCGCTCAGCGTGACGGCCGCGGCCGAAGGCAGACGGTACACGCGGCGTTCGCCCGCATCCTGCCGAAGCACTTGATGGCAGGCGAGCGCGAAAGCGGCCGCCAGATCTTCGACATGCAGCAGGTGCAACCGTTGTTCGCCCGGCGACATGGCCAGCGGCTCGCCTTTCGAGGCGCTGGCCTGGAGCAGCTTGAGCAGACGCGGCCGGGGGTCGTCCTCGCCATAGCTGTCGTAGAGGTGCAGTTCCAGCAGCCTGAGGCCGGCGGCGTCCAGGAAATACTCGGCCAGGGTGGAAAATGCCTGTTTACTGGCCGCGTAGAGGTTGACCGGCCGGTAATCGGCGCCCTGGTAGTGCTGCCAGGAGGTGCCGGCCCAGACCATCGCGCCACAGCCCGATTCGCGCATCGCCTCCAGCAGATGGGCGCCGAGCAGCAGGTTGGCCTCGATCAGCGGCGCGATGTCCTCGAAACGGTGCTCGGTGATGTACAAGGCGGCCAGGTGGACCACCACCTCGGGGCGAAACTCGGCGCACAGGACGCGGATACCCTGCCCCGTCGGTTCCACCCGCCCGCTGGGCAAATCATTCCAAGCCTCGGGCAGATCGCCGGGATGCCGCGTCAGGCAGGCCACCTCATGGCCGGCGGCCAGCAAGGCGGGTACCAAGTGCCGTCCCACAAACCCACCCGCGCCGGTGACCAGGATTCTCATGCCCCCTCCCCCGCGCGATTTTCTCCCTCACCCGCGAGCGGGGGAGGGCCGGGGTGGGGAGCGGTACCAAAGCAAAACGGCGCCACGAACACCGCCAGCGCCGGATGCCCCGCGTCCCGCTCCGACAGGATCGGCGCATCCACCGCCCAATCGATCCCGGCCGAGTTCCACAGGATGCCCGCGTCGTGTTCCGGCGAATACTGGCTGGAGACCTTGTAAACCAAAGTCGCCCAGTCGCTCAGCACGCAGAAGCCGTGCGCCAGGCCGGGCGGCAGGTAGATGGCGTTGGCTGCCTCGGCGGACAGTTCAACCACCGCATGCTGGCCGTAAGTGGGCGAGCCGGCGCGCAGGTCCAGCGCCACGTCCTGCACCCGGCCCTCGACGCAGAACACCAGCTTGGTGTGCTCGGCGGGCGGGGTCTGGAAATGCAGGCCGCGCAGGACGCCCTGGCGCGAACGGGAGTAGTACTCCTCGGGATAATCGGTCTCCAGGCCCAACGCGGCGAAGGCATCGCGGTGGAAGACCTTGACGAAACCGCCCCGGGCATCGCGCTGGCGCGGCGGCAGCAGTTCCAAACAGCCGGGCAGGCCGGTCTCGCGGACTTCAAAGACCGGCGCGCTCAAAAACCCACTCCGAAGTACTCGCCCAGACGGTCGGCCAGGTAGTCCAGGCGCGCGTCGTCCAAGCCGGGCCAGACGCCGACCCAGAAGGTGTTCTCGGCGACCCGCTCGGTGGCCGTCAGATCGCCGGCGACGCGGTATTGGCGGCCGGCGAAATACGGTTGCCGGGTGAGGTTGCCGGCGAACAGCAGGCGCGTGCCAATGCGGTACTGGTCCAGATAGCGCAGCAGGTCCAGGCGGGTGGTGCCGGCGGTGTCGCGCAGGGTGATGGGGAACCCGAACCACGAAGGTTCGCCGCCGGGCGTGGCCTCGGGCAGGACGAGGAATTCCTCCAGCGCTGCCAGCCGGCCGCACAGCTCATCGAAATTGCGTCGCCGTGCGGCGACGAAGCCGGGCAGCCGGTCCATCTGCGCCAGGCCGCAGGCGGCCTGCATGTCGGTGATCTTCAGGTTGTAGCCCAGGTGGGAATAGACGTACTTGTGGTCGTAGCCCTCCGGCAGGTCGCCCAGTTTCCAGCAGAAGCGCCGCCCGCAGGTGTTGTCCTTGCCGGGGGCGCACCAGCAGTCGCGGCCCCAGTCGCGGATCGATTCGGCGGCGCGCGCGAGGGTGTCGTCGTCGGTGAATACCGCCCCGCCCTCGCCCATGGTGATGTGGTGTGCGGGGTAGAAGCTGAGCGTGCCGATGTGTCCGAAGGTGCCGACGTGACGTCCGTGCCAGGTGGAGCCCAGGGCGTCGCAGCAATCCTCCATCACCCACAGGTCGTGACGCCGGGCCAGGTCCATCACCGCATCCAGGTTGAACGGATTGCCTAGGGTGTGGGCCAGGACGATGGCGCGGGTCCGGGGCGTCACGGCGGCTTCCAGCTTGTCTGGATCGATGTTGTAAGTCGGGATGTGGATATCGACGAACACCGGCACCAGGCCATGGATGAGCAGCGGGTTGACGGTGGTGGGAAAACCGGCGGCGACGGTGATCACCTCGTCGCCGGGCTTCAGCGCCCGGTCGCCCAGCAGGTGCGAGGTCAGGGCGGCCACCGCCACCAGATTGGCGGAGGAGCCGGAGTTGACGGTGCGCACCTGGCGGCGTCCCAGCCAGGCGCCCAGGCGCGCCTCGAAAGTTTCGTTGTGGCGGCCGGTGGTCAGCCAGCCGTCCAGGGAGGCATCCACCAGGGCGGCCAGTTCCGGCGTGCCGACGACCTTGCCGGAGGGCGGGATGGGGTCGGCGCCGGGACGGAAAGCCTCGCCGGTTTCAAATAACGCGCCGTAGGCCGCGACTTCGCGTTGCACGCGCAAGCGGGCGAGGCGCATGAGGGCCTGCCTGCCGATCCGGCCCAGGTCGGGCAGGCCTTCCGGCCAGGGACGGATGGTGTCCAGATCCACGGCCGCGGGCGCGCCCGCCGGCCTTTCCAGCCAATCGGCATCGGCGAGCGGTACGCCGCCGGCGGCGAGGGCCAAGGCACGCCGGCCGTCGAAGTTGAGCCACCAGGTGCCTGTGGCGTCGCGGGTGATTTGGCCTGCCTGGTTGGGATGATTCATATTGAGGTTTCTGCTCAAGGCTCGGGATAGGGGCTGAGCCAAGGCTTGTTCTTGCTCCGCGCCATGACGCTTCATGCCGTCCCCTGGTATTCCTCGATCTCCGCGAGACAACGCTCCAGCATGTCGCCCCCGGCATGGAACGCCCGATACCACTCGGCCGTCCGTCGCAAGGCCTGGTCGAGCGCCCAGCGCGGCCGCCAACCCAAGAGCGTCCTGGCCCGGCTGCTGTCCAGCCGCAGCAGGCCGGCTTCATGCGGATGCGGCTGCGCGTCGCCGATCCACCGCACGCCATCTCCCCAATGCCCGGCCAAGCGATCGAGCAACTCGCCCACCGGCAGCATGTCGGCCTCGTCGGGGCCGAAATTCCACGACTCGGCCGCTTCTCCCGCGTGAAGCCGCTCGGCCAACAGCAGATAGCCGTGCAGGGGTTCTAATACGTGTTGCCAGGGACGCACCGCTTGGGGGTAGCGCACCCGGATCGGTTCGCCGGCGGACCAGGCGCGCGCGGCGTCGGGCACCAGCCGGTCGGCGGCCCAGTCGCCGCCGCCGATGACGTTGCCGGCGCGGGCGGTGGCGATGGCCAAGCCGTCGCGGGGAAAGGAATCGCGCCAGGCTGCGGCGACGATCTCGGCGCAGGCCTTGCTGGCGGAATAGGGATCGCGGCCACCGAGGGCCTCGTTCTCGCGATAGGGCCACAACCATTCGCGGTTGGCGTAGCACTTGTCGCTGGTGACCACCACCACGGCGCGCACACCGGGCGTTTGCCGGACGGCCTCCAACAGGTGGGCGGTGCCCATGACGTTGCTCGCCAGGGTGCCGACGGGATCACGGTAGCCTTCCTTGACCAAGGCTTGGGCGGCCAGGTGGAAGACGATTTCCGGTTCTGCGGCGAGCAGGGCCTGTGCGAGCGCGTCGCGGTCGTCTAGATCACCCAACCGGTGGCCGATCCCATCGGCCACCCTGGCGACGCCGAACAGGGCCGGCTCGGTGGCCGGCGGCAGTGCATAGCCAGTCACGCGGGCGCCCAGATGCCGCAACCAGAGACTCAGCCAGCCGCCCTTGAAACCGGTATGGCCGGTGACGAGGACGGAGCGGTCCCGCCAGAACGCCGGCGTCACGCCCAGCATCGCCAAGGGGCCTTTCCGCCTTCCCAGAGCGCTTCCAGGTGCAGCTTGTCGCGCAGGGTGTCCATGGGCTGCCAGAAGCCGTCGTGCTTGTAGCCCATGATCTCGCCCCGTTCGGCCAGCGTTTGCAGCGGGCGGCCTTCCCACACGGTGCTGTCGTCGCGGATCAGACCCAGGCAGGCGGGCGAGAGCACGAAAAAACCGCCGTTGATCCAGCCGCCTTCGCCTTTCGGTTTCTCCTCGAAACGCTTGATCGCCGCACCGCTCATGTCCAGGGCGCCGAAACGGCCCGGGGGCTGTACGGCAGTGGTGGTGGCCAGGCGGCCATGGTCGCGGTGGAAGCGCACCAGGGCGCCGATATCGACGTCTGACAGGCCATCGCCGTAGGTGAAGCAGAACTCGCTTTCGTCGCGGACGAAATTTTCCACCCGCTTCAGCCGCCCGCCGGTCATGGTCTGTTCGCCGGTATCGACAAGGGTGACGCGCCATGGTTCGGCGTGGCGCTCGTGGACCTCCATCCGGTTGGCCTGCATGTCGAAGGTCACGTCGGACATGTGCAGGAAGTAGTTGGCGAAATACTCCTTGATCACATAGCCCTTGTAGCCCAGGCAGACAATGAATTCATTGATGCCGTGGGCGGAGTAGATCTTCATGATGTGCCAGATGATCGGCTTGCCGCCCACCTCGATCATCGGCTTGGGCTTGAGGTGCGATTCCTCGCTGATGCGGGTGCCGAGACCACCCGCCAGGATGACGCACTTCATGCCCAAGGGGGTGCTCCCATCGGCGTCAGCCCTTGTCGCCGCGCAATCCGGCGGCGATGTTGTGGTTGATGTTGATCAGCATGTTGAGCTTGTCCGGTTCCGGGTAGGCCATGATGTCGAAGGTGCGCCGGTCAACGAAGGAACTCAGGGACAGGATGTTGCGCTTGATCTCCACCGGCAGGGGGTTCTCCTCGCTGGAGACCTCCACCTGGAAAAAGCTCCAGATGCGCTGGTTGTATTTCAGGGCCGTGTCCAGGCTGGCTTCGTGATCCGCCTCGTTCCAGCGGTTCTTGGCGTCGATGAGCAGCGTGGCCGCCTTGTTCAGCACCGAAGCTTCCAACTCGCGCCCCGACAGGGTGGCCCGTTCAACATCCTGATACGCATCAAGTGGATTGCTGGGCATTCTCCATCAGCTCCTTTTCATACTGGATCAGCTGACGCCCAACCTTGAGGGCCTGGTAGTAGCTTCCGGCCAGGATGTGGGCGCTGATCTCATCCAAATAGGCGACGGTGCTGGGCGCCGCCGCGAGAATATCCTGAACCAGGCCCCAATAAAGCTGGTGGTACCTGGCAAGGTTGCCAGGGTCCATGTACATGAGCTGAACGGCCAGATAGGCACGTTTGCACGGCGAATCGGCGTCAGCGTCGGAAATGATGTCCTTTTCCCGAAGCACGGCCACGTCGTTCAGCACGGTCAAATGGCTGCGTGTTTCACCATTTTCAATGACCGCGCCACCCAGAAATATCTTCTCGCCCGGTTTCAGTTCGATATGTAACGGCATATTCATGCTCCCGCTTGAGTCCCTGGTCGCCTCGGCAGGATGCCCAACGGCACCCCGCGCGGCGGCGTCTTACGCTTAGAACAGGTTGAGAACGGACTGGGCCGCCTGAGCGGACAAGCCCAAGGCGGTCGTACCCAATTGCTGCCGGGTCTGGAGGATGAGCAGGTTGGCACCCTCCTCATTGGTGTCGGCCACCGTCAGGGCAGTCGCCCCGTCTCGCAGAGTGTTGATCATGTCGGTCAGGAAGGTCTGCCGGGTGGTCAGGATGCTCAGGTTGGCCGCCAGTTCGGACGACTTGGTCTGAAGGGAGGCGATGGCCGAATTGAGGCGGGACTCAATGTTGTCCAGACTGGCCGTACCGGACAGGGAAGCCGAGGTCAGGGTGCCCACGCCGGAGGCCGCGCCGCCGGATAGGGACAACCCGCTGGCCGAGGCATCGAAGCCCGATATGTTCAGCTTGGTGGTGGCGTTTTCGTTGAAGTTGACCGTCAGGGTGGTGCTGGTGCCGGACAGGAAATTGATGCCCTTGTAGCTGGAATCCTGGCGGATGTTGTTGAGCTGTTCCAGCAACGAGTTGTATTGGGAGGTGAGCCCCGACAGCGTCGTAGCGCTGGTGACCGTGTCATTGAGGGCGGCCCGTGCCTGGGTGATGATGCCGCGCACCGATTCGATGGTGCTGAGGATCCCACCCACCCCTTTGTCGGCTGCCTTGACCGTCTGGATGGCCTCACTGATATTGTCCTTCAGACCATCCATGAGAGTGGCCCTCAGGTTATGGCCGCGGGCCGCGAAGTAGCTGGCCGGGTTGTCCACGGCGGTATTGACCTTCAGACCCGTTGCCAGCCGCTCCTGGGTGCGGCCCAGCAAGGTCGTGGTGTTTTGCAGACTGACCAGGTTGGCGCGCATCGCCGAGGTGAGGGTGATATCAGCCATTTGCCGACTCCTTTCTAGGTTCAAGATAAACAGTTCTTGTCATGGGGCCGGTTCACTTGTGCACCCCAAGTGCCGGGTTACCGCCATGGCCAACCAGCGGCGCCATGCAATGCCTGAAACGCCTGGCAAACAGTGTTTGCAAAGGGCGTGCCAGGTCGTTATGTACTGATTCTATTGGGTATTTTTACAAGAGACGGGGTGGGCGGAGACACGATTTGCCGCCGGACGGCAAGGATTGCCGTGACCGGCCCGATGGCCGGGCAAGAATGGGGGATAGGGGGCATTGCCCCGACGCGCGTGCTTGGCGCGGGAGTAAGGATTAACGGCGGGATGCCGTTAAGAGAGGTTGCCTAAACCGCCGCTGGCTCCGCCGATCGTCTCCGCCCGGCCGGCGAGTTCGCTGCGGCTGGACTGAAGCACGGCTTCGATCTGTTCGTTTCCGGGTTGCGGAATCGCATCCAGCTCGCTGATCAAGGCCGCCTGTCTGGCAGCCAGCTTTTCCCGAGCCAGCTGCACCTGTCCCAGTGCCTGGCCAACCTCTGCATCGCTGACCTGAGATCCCAATTCGGGAATATCCAGACCTTCCGCGCCCGAATGCACCGGTTGCGCATGCAGGGTGTACTGCCGATTGTCCATGGTGAACTGCACATCACCCACACCGTCAGTCCGGGCTGAATCACCGATCAGGGTGACAGGCTCGCGATGGGGTGGCGGAAAGGTCAACGCATCGATCTGCTTGCGCAAACCTACCAGGCTGTTGAGCAGTTCCATCCGCTCACGACTTTCTGCCGGATAGGGCGGGTACTGTTTGACGATCTGCCACAGCCTGTCTTCGGCCTGGCCCAACAGCTTGCCGATCTGCCCGAAGGCCTCGCCGGCATGCCTGACCGCGTCTGCCGCGCGATGTTGGCCGTCCAGACTGGACAATGCCTGCGCCTGTCTGGCGGCTTGGGCCGATCCCACAACGGCGAAATCCGTGCCTTTGGGCACGGAAACCTGGGGGGGGCTGTTCAACTGGACCTTGGCCTCGACCCCGCCCGCTTTTTGGGCGACTTGGACTGTGCCGGCAGCCACTACATTGCTGATGCCGTTTGTCATGGTCTTACCCTCCCAGGCGGCCGAGCCTCAGACCTTCTGGTCCTTGGCGCGGCCGCCCCAGGTCAGCGGATTAGAACAACCTCAGAACCGACTGGGCCGACTGAGCGGACAGGCTCAGGGCCGTGGTACCCAGTTGCTGACGCGTCTGCAGGATCAGTAGGTTCGCGCCCTCCACGTTGGTGTCGGCAACCGTCAGGTTCGTCGCGCCATCCCGCAGGGTGTTGATCATGTCGCCCACGAAGGTCTGCCGCGTGGTCAGGATGCTCAGGTTGGCGGACAGTTCGGACGACTTGGTCTGCAACGAGGCGATGGCCGAGTTCAGCTTGGCCTCCATGCTGTCCAGACTGGCAGTGCCGGACAACGAAGCGGAAGTCAGGGAACCCACACCGGAAGCGGAACCGCCGGAAATCGACAGGCCGCTGGAGGACGAGTCGAAGCCGGACATGCTCAGCTTGGTGGTAGCGTTCTCGTTGAAGTTCACCGTCAGGGTGGTGCTGGTCCCGGACAGGAAATTGATGCCCTTGTAGCTGGAGTCGCTCTGCAGGTTGTTCATCTGCTGGACCAGACTGTTGTACTGGGTGGTCAGTCCGGAGAGCGTGCTGGCGCTGGTGGTGGTGTCGTTCAGGGCGGTACGGGCCTGGGTGATGATACCGCGCAGGGATTCGATGGTGCTCAGAATGCCCTTCACGCCATTGTCCGCGGCCTTGACGGTCTGGATGGCCTCACTGATGTTGTCTTTCAGGCCGTCCAGCAGATCGGCGCGGGTATTGTGGCCGCGGGCGGCGAAGTAGCTGGCCGGGTTGTCCACGGCGCTGCCGACTTTCAGGCCGGTGGATAGGCGTTCCTGGGTTTTGCCCAGCAGTGCGGTAGTGGCTTGCAGGCTCGCCAGGTTGGCGCGCATGGAGGGGTTAAGGGTGACGTCAGCCATGATGAAGCTCCTGTTCTGGATTCAGAGGCGAGGGAATTCTTCCCACGGATTCCGGCGGGGAATGCCGGTCTCAACCCGAACTTCGACATGGCGGGAAAAAACTTGACGGTATTTTTGTACTAGGCCACAGGGAGTGCGTCCACGAACCCGAACCGGCTCATGTCACGCATGCGCATGGGATAGAGGATACCGAGCAGGTGATCGGTCTCGTGCTGCACCACGCGGGCATGGAAACCGCCGACGGTACGGTCGATGGGCGCGCCGAAGGCGTCACGCCCGCGGTAGCGGAGAGCCCGATGGCGCGGCACCAGGCCACGCAGGCCGGGCACCGACAGGCAGCCTTCCCAGCCCTCCTCCAACGCCGGGTCCAAGGCAGTCAGTTCCGGGTTGATCAGCACGGTCAGCGGCACCGGTTCCGCGTCCGGATAGCGGGGGTTGTTTTCCACCTGGAAGACCACGACCCGCAGATCGACGCCGATCTGGGGCGCGGCCAGGCCGGCGCCGTCGTTGGCGTGCATGGTGTCCAGCAGGTCCGCCACCAGTCCGTGCAGTTCCGGCGTGTCGAATCGCTCCACCGGCCGCGCCAGCCGCAGCAGGCGCGGGTCGCCCATTTTCAGGAGGTCGCGGACCGCCATTCAGATATCGCAGGCACCGCCCGGTGTAGTGCCGATGGCATCACCGTAGGTCATGCAGGCCAGGTGGGTGAGCACCTTGCGCGCCCGGCCCATGACCTGGCCCAGCATGGTCTCGATGCCCTCGGCGGAGATGCCTGCGTCACTGTCGCCGCGGCCCGCGGCCCAGTTCACGCATACCGCGATGGCCGCGTAACAAAGTCCGATCTCGCGCGCCAGATAGGCCTCGGGCATGCCGGTCATGCCCACCATGTGGGCACCGTCCCGCTCCAGGCGGTCGATCTCCGCCTTGGTCTCCAGGCGCGGCCCCTGCACCGTGGCATAGGTGCCACCCGGCAGGTAATCCTCGCCCGCGTTTTCCAAGGCCGCCATGCACCGCTCCCGCATCGCCTGGCAATAGGGCCAGGTGTAATCCAGGTGGGTGACTGGCCCCTCGCCGAACTGGGCGAAATTGCCTTCCCGGCCATGGGTGTAGTCGATGATCTGGTCGGGCACCGCCAGGCGGCCGGGGGTCAGGTCGGGATGGATGCCGCCGACGGTGGCCACCGAGACCACGTGCGTGACCCTCTGCGCGTGCAGGGCCCAGATGTTGGCCCGGTAGTTGACCAGGTGGGGCGGAATGGTGTGTCCGTAGCCGTGCCGGGCGAGGAACACCACCGGGTGGCTGTCCAGCTCACCGAAGGTCAGGGCGCCGGAGGGTTCTCCGTAGGGCGTGCGGATCACCTGACGATGGGTGATGTGCAGGCCTTCGAGCTTGGTCAGTCCGGAACCGCCGATGATCGCCAGCAAGTTCAATCCTCCTTCAATGCGTAAATGCCGGACAGGTTGCGCCACAGTCCGTAGGCGTCCATGCCCATGCCGAACACATAGCGGTTCGGCAGGCTGAAGCCGACAAAATCGGCGCGGATGGGCTTGCTCCCGCTCAGGCACTTGTCGGCCAGCACGGCGATATGGACACGCGCGGCACCCAGTTCCAGCAGCTTCCGGCTGGCCGCGGCCAGGGTGTGGCCTTCGTCCAGTATGTCGTCGAGGAGCAGCACATCGCGCCCCTCCAGGGATTTGCGCGGCAGCATGGCCCACTCGATCTCGCCACCGCGCGTACCGTCGCGGTAGCGGGTGGCGTGCAGGTAATCGAACTCGAGGGGGAAGCCCAGGCGGGGCAGCAATTTACCGGCGAACACGACGGCGCCGCCCATGACGCACAAGGCCACGGGGAAGCGATCGGCCAGGGCATTGGTGATCTGATCCGCCAAGCGATCCAGAACCCGTTCAACTTCCCCCTGGCCGTGTAGCAATTCGCTGCGGTTGAATACGGCCCAGGCCTCACGGATACGGTTGTCGGTCATGGCCGTCCTAAACCTCGGCCTTGGCGCGTTGCCGCCTGGCCTCGTACAGGCAAACCCCGGCCGACACCGAGACGTTCAGGCTTTCCACCTGGCCATACATGGGGATGCGCACCAGCAGGTCGCAATGCTCGCGGGTCAAGCGGCGCAGGCCGGTGCCCTCGGCGCCCAGGACGATGGCCGCCGGCACGCTGAAGTCCGCCGCCGAGACCGGCAGACTGCCTTCCTGGTCGCTGCCCACCACCAGCAGACCGCGGTCCTTCAACTCGCGCAGGCTACGCGCCAGGTTGGTCACGGCTAAGTAGGGCACGGTATCCGCCGCGCCGCTGCTGGCCTTGACGGCCGTGGCGTTGAGGCCGGCGGCCCGGTCCTTGGGGGCCAGGACGGCATGAGCGCCGAAGGCATCGGCGCTGCGCAGGCATGCGCCCAGGTTGTGCGGGTCGGTCACCCCGTCCAGCACCAGCAAGAGGGCGGGTTCCTGCAGATCCTCCAGGACCTCGTCCAGATCGCGGGCCAGCTTGACGGGCTCGGCCAGCGCCGCCACGCCCTGCGACTTGCCGCCGGCCATGTCGTCCACCCGCGCCGCCTCGCTGAGGATGACCCTCACGTTCTTTTCTTCGGCGACGCGAAGCACATCGCGGGCGCGTTTGTCGCGGCGGGATTCGTCCAGATAAATGACCTGGATGCTTTGCGGATGGTGGCGCAAGCGCGACAGCACGGCGTGAAAACCGTAGATGAAGGTTCGCTGGCTCATCCCTGCTTGCCCTCTCGCAAGGCCTCACCCGTCGAACCCCGACAAGTTTCGGCGCAGGCTGACTTGCCGTCAGGCAAGTCAAGCGAACGCAGTGAGCGGCCGAAGCCAAAACCGTGGATGAAGGTTCGCTGGCTCATTTCACCCTGGTCTTCTTGCGCGCCTTCGCCATCAGAGCGGCGGTAGCGGAACCGGCGGACTTGCGCGCCGCCTTGGGCTGGACCACCTGCGCGACGGGCGAGGCCTTGGCTGGTCGCGATTGCTGTTGGCCCTGTTTGGCCTGTTTGGCCGGGTGCGGTTGTTTCGGCTTCGCGGCGGCGGGTGGGGGGGATGGCTTGGTCTCGACCTTGGCGGGCCGCGCGGGCGGGGCGGCTTTAGCAGGCTGGGCCGGCTTGCCGCCTCGCTTGCCCCGGCGCCCCCCAGCATCGGCCTTCGCCACCGGTTTGGCCTCGGCCCTGGGCCCACCGCCGCGTGGCTTCACGGGGGGTTGCGCCGGACGTTCCTGGATCGGCGGCATGAATTTGAAACCCTCCTCCGCCGCTTCGGCCAGAACGAAGTCGATGCGGGTGGTCTCCAGATCGACGCGCGCCACTTTCACGCGCACCTTGTCGCCCAGGCGGAAACGCTTGCCGGTGCGCTCACCGAGCATCCAGTGGCGGGCAGAATCGAAGTGGAAGTAGTCCTTGCCCAGGTCGGAGACATGCACCAGTCCCTCGACGAACACGTCGTTCAGGGCGACGAAGACGCCGAAGCTGACCACCGCGCTGATGACGCCGTCGTACTCCTCGCCCAGTTTGTCCTGCATGTAGTAGCACTTCAGCCAGTTGACCACGTCGCGGGTGGCATCGTCTGCGCGCCGCTCGGTCATTGAGCAATGGCCACCGGCCGCGTCCCAGTCGCCCGGCGTATAGCTGTCGCCCTTGAGCACCGCCTTGATGGCCCGGTGCACCAGCAGGTCGGGATAGCGGCGGATGGGCGAGGTGAAGTGGGTATAGGTCTCGTAGGCCAGGCCGAAGTGACCGACGTTGTCGGGGCTATAGACGGCCTGCTGAAGGGAACGGAGCATGACCGTCTGCAGCAATTGCACGTCCGGGCGCGGCTTGATCTTCTCGATCAGCTCGCCGTAGTCCTTGGCATGCGGCTCGTCGCCACCCGAGAGGTGCAGACCGAATTCGGCCAGGAATTCGTGCAGGGCCTCCAGCTTCTGGGGCGTCGGGCCTTCATGGACACGGTACAGGGCGGGGTGCTTGTGCTTTTGCAGGAACTCCGAAGCACACACGTTGGCCGCCAGCATGCACTCCTCGATCACCCGGTGCGCGTCGTTGCGGGTGGTGGGAACGATGCGCTCGATCTTGTCCTGGTCGTTGAACAGTATCTTGGTCTCCACGGTGTCGAAGTCGATGGCGCCGCGCTTGCCGCGCGCCTTCAGCAACACCTTGAACAGCTTGTACAGGTCCTTCAGATGCGGCAGCAGCGCGGCCTGCTCCTCGGGCAGCCGGGCCTCGCCGGACAGCCAGCTCCACACCTGGTTGTAGGTCAGGCGCGCCTTGGAGTGCATTACCGCGGGATAGAAACGGAACTCCCTGATGTTGCCCAGGTTGGTCACCACCATTTCGCACACCATGCACAGGCGGTCCACCTGGGGGTTCAGGGAACACAGGCCGTTGGACAGCGCCTCCGGCAACATGGGGATGACCCGGCGCGGGAAATAGACCGAGTTGCCGCGCCCGGAGGCCTCCAGATCGAGGGCGGAACCGGGCTTCACGTAATGGGACACGTCGGCGATCGCCACCCACAGCCGGAAACCACGCCCCTCGGGGCGGCAGAAGACGGCATCGTCGAAGTCGCGCGCGTCCTCGCCGTCGATGGTCACCAGCGGCAGATCGCGCACGTCCTCGCGATCCGCGCCCAGGTCGGCCTTGCGCACCGTCTTGGGCAGCTTCTTCGCCTGCGCCTCCACCGCTGGCGGGAACTCGAACGGCAGGTTGTGCTTGCGCAGGGCAATCTCGATCTCCATGCCCGGATCGGCGTAATCGCCGAGAATCTCGGCGATACGGCCGGCGGGCGGGGTGTGCTTGGTCGGTTGCTCCACCAGTTCGACCATCACCACCTGCCCCGGCCGGGCTCCGCCCTCGGAACCCGCAGGAACCAGGATGTCGCGGCTGATCCGCCGCTGCTCGGCGGCCACCCATCGGAGGCCCTTTTCTTCATGGAAGCGTCCCACCAGCCGGGCATTGGCACGCTCCAGCACCTCGACGATCTTGCCCTCCTTGCGGCCGCGCCGATCGACCCCCACTTCGCGGACCATGACACGGTCGCCGTGCAGCACGGCGCGCATCTCCCGCTCGGACAGGAACATGTCGCCGGAACGGTCGTCTGGGATGAAGAAACCGAAGCCGTCGGGGTGGCCCTCCACACGGCCCGCCTTCAGCTCGATCTTGTCCGGTAGGCAGAGGGCCTGACGGCGGTTGATGACCAGCTGGCCGTCGCGCTGCATGGCCTCCAGGCGGCGGCGGAAGGCATCCCGCTCCCCTTCCTCGATATTCAGGCGAAAGGCCAGTTCCTCCATGGGCAGCGGACCACCCTCGGCCTCCACCAGCTGTAGCAGGTACTCGCGGCTGGGCAGTGGCTGGCCGTATTTCTCCCGTTCGCGGGCGAGGTGCGGGTCTTGCCAGCGCAAGGCCTGCTGGCCGTGTGCGGAGGGCTTCTTGGAGGATTTTTTCGTTGACATGGATTTCAGCCGATCGTTAGAATGCGCGCCTTCTGTGCCCAGGTGGCGGAATTGGTAGACGCACTAGGTTCAGGTCCTAGCGCCGGCAACGGTGTGGAGGTTCGAGTCCTCTCCTGGGCACCAGACAGAAATGACGAAGCCGGCGCGAGCCGGCTTTTGCGTTTCCGGAGAGGGCGCGGCTGGATGGGTCCTGATTGCGACATGGCCCGGATTATACGTCCGTGCCGTCCTCTCCATCGTCATTCGCCCGCTCTTCCCCGTTCCGCTCCTCTTCGAGCCGCTGTTCGATCTCCCCGCGTTCCGGCGGGCGGCCGCGCTTGTCCGGCACCACCCGCTGCCGATATAGGGGGGTACGCACCGCCTTGACCACCGGGTTGCGGGGTCGGCGCGGCGGACCGGAGACACGCTTACCCAATGCCGCTCAGTCCCGCCGGTAGAGGTCTTCGAAACGCACGATGTCGTCCTCGCCCAGATAGCTGCCGGATTGCACCTCGATCATGTGCAGCGGAATCTTGCCCGGGTTCTCCAGCCGGTGGGTGGTGCCCAGGGGGATGTAGGTGGACTGGTTCTCCGCCAGCAGCAGTTCTTCGCCATCGCAGGTCACCCGGGCGGTGCCGGACACCACAACCCAATGTTCGGCGCGGTGGTGATGCTTTTGCAGGGAGAGCTTCGCACCCGGCTTGACCATGATGCGCTTGACCTGGAAGCGCTCGCCGGCGTCGATGCCCTCGTACCATCCCCAGGGCCGATAGACGCGGGTGTGGAACTCGTGCTCGCTGCGGCCGTTGGCCTTCAGGTGATCGACCACCTTCTTCACGTCCTGGGCGCGGGCCTTGTCCGCCACCAGCACCGCGTCGGCGGTTTCCACGACCAGCAGGTCGCGCACGCCGATGGCCGCCACCATGCGCGACTCGGCGCGCACATAACTGTCCGAGACCCCGTCGAGATAGACGTCGCCGCGCACGGCGTTGCCGTTCGTATCCTTTTCCGCCACGTCCCACAGGGCGGACCAGGCGCCGATGTCGTTCCAGCCGATGTCCGCGGGCACGACGGCGGCGTCGCGGGTGCGCTCCATGACCGCGTAGTCGATGGAATCGGAGGGGCAGGACTCGAAGGCATCCCTGTCCAGACGGCAGAAGTCCAGGTCATGCGCGCCGCTGTCCAGCGCCCGCTCGCAGGCGGCGAGGATGTCCGGGCGCAGGCCGGCGAGTTCGTCCAGGAACTGGCGCGCGGAGAACAGGAACATGCCGCTGTTCCAGAAATAGTCGCCACCGGCGAGGAACTGTTCGGCCGTCTTGCGGTTGGGCTTCTCCACGAAGCGCGCCACCTGCCGCGCGCGGGTGCCCTTGAGGCCCTTGCCCTGCTGGATGTAGCCGTAGCCGGTGTGGGGCGAGTCGGGGACGATACCGAAGGTCACCAGCCGACCTTTGGCCACCGCCTTCACACCCTCGCCGATGGCGGCGTGAAAGGCCGGCACGTCGGCGATCAGGTGGTCGGCGGGCAGCAGCAGCATCACGGCATCGGCTTCCTGGCGGCTCAGCACCAGGGCGGCCACCGCTGCGGCGGGGGCCGTGTTGCGGCCCATGGGCTCCAGGTAGATGCCCTGCGGCGTCACCTGGATCTCGCGCATCTGCTCGGCGATCAGGAAACGGTGCTCATTGTTGCAGACGATCAGCGGCGGCTGAACCTCTGCCAGGCCGTGCAGGCGCAGGACGGTGTCCTGCAACATGGTGCGCGTCGAGGCCAGGGGCAGCAGCTGCTTGGGCAGGGCGGCGCGGGACAGGGGCCAGAGGCGTGTCCCCGAGCCGCCGGAGAGAATGACGGGATGCAGTTTCATGGCGTCTTCCAGCGGGTGGCGTTCAATGGGCCAGGCACATTTCCAGGGCCTGCCGCCAATCGGGCAGGCGCAGGGCGAAATTGCGCATCAGTTTGCCGTTGTCCAGGCGGGAGTTGGCCGGCCGGCGCGCGGGGGTGGGATAAGCGGACGTGGGGATGGGCGTCAGCGCGGGCCGCTTCTCCAGCGGCGTGAGTTCGGCGATGGCCTGGGCGAAGCCGTGCCAGGTGGTCTCGCCGCCGTTGGTCATGTGGTAGGTGCCCCAGGGCTCGGGCCGGTCCGCGCCCCGCGCCGGCGACAGGCACTGGGCCAGCGCCTGGGCGGTGGCGTCGGCGATGGAACGGCTCCAGGTGGGGGCGCCGTGCTGGTCGGCGACGATCTTCAGTTCCGGCCGCTTATTTTCGTCCCCTCGCATCAGCCTTTGCATGGTGAGCAGGAAGTTGGCGCCGCGCCGGCCATAGACCCAGCTGGTGCGGAAGATGAGATGGCGCGCGCCGCTGGCGCGGATGGCCTCCTCCCCTTCCAGCTTGGTGGCGCCATAGATGTTTTGCGGGGCGGTCGGATCGTCTTCCAGGTAGGGGCCGTCCTTGCCGCCGTCGAACACGTAATCGGTGGAGTAGTGCACCAGGACGGCGCCGCAGGCCTTGGCCGCCTCGGCGAACACGCCTGGGGCCGTGGCGTTCACCGCCCGCGCCTTTTCCGGCTCGCTTTCCGCCTTGTCCACCGCCGTGTAGGCGGCCGGATTGACGATCAGGGCGGGCCGGATCTCGGCGACCTTGGCGCGGATCGCGTCGACGTCGGCCAGGTCCAGATCGCGGCTGGTGAGGCCCACGACATTGCCCAGGGCGGACAGGCTGCGATGCAACTCCCAGCCCACCTGGCCGTTGACGCCGGTGAGCAGGATCGCCCGTCGCGGGGTCACGAATAGACCTCCGCCTCGGCCAGGGGCAGGCCGGCCCTGTCCTTGCCGGACAGGAGGGGCTCCGCCCCGGCCAGGGGCCAGGCGATGCCGATGGCCGGGTCGTTCCACAGGACGCTGCGCTCGTGTTCGGGGGCGTAGAACTCGGTGGCCTTGTAGAGGAAGTCCGCGGACTCGCTCAGGACCAGGAAACCGTGCGCGAAACCCGGTGGTATCCAGGCCATGCGCTTGTTCTCCTCGGACAGCTCGAATCCGGCCCAGCGGCCGAAATTCGACGAAGACCGGCGCAGATCGACCGCCACGTCGAACACCGCGCCGCGCACCACCCGCACCAGCTTGCCCTGGGGCTGCCGGAGCTGGTAATGCAAACCGCGCAGCACGTGGCGCTGGGAGCGGGAGTGGTTGTCCTGGGCGAACTCGGTGGGGAGATCCAGTTCGGCGAACAGGCGCCGGTTCCAGCTCTCCAGGAAGAATCCCCGGTCGTCGCCGAACACCCTGGGCTCCAGGATTTTCACCTCCGGCAATGCGGACTCGATGACCCGCATCAAAACACCCGCTCGTGCAGCATGGCCAGCAGGTATTGGCCGTAACCGTTCTTTTTAAGGGGTTCGGCCAGGCGCT
This sequence comes from Thiobacillus sp. UBA3361, assembly GCA_002360535.1. Classification (GTDB taxonomy): domain Bacteria; phylum Pseudomonadota; class Gammaproteobacteria; order Burkholderiales; family Thiobacillaceae; genus UBA3361. Next base: position 111,765 of record DEQR01000064.1, on the reverse strand, counting down.
CCACTTGGGCGGCGTCGATATAGCCCTGGCGGTAGGCGATCTCCTCCGGGCAAGCCACCTTCAGGCCCTGGCGGCGCTCGATGGTGGCGATGAAATGCGAGGCCTCCAGCAGGGATTCGTGGGTGCCCGTGTCCAGCCAGGCGTGGCCGCGGCCCATGACGCCCACGGTGAGGTCGCCCCAGGCCAGGTACTGCTTGTTCACATCGGTGATCTCCAGCTCGCCGCGGGGCGAGGGCTTGAGGTTGCGGGCCACGTCCACCACCCGGTTGTCGTAGAAATACAGGCCGGTGACGGCGTAGCGGGACTTGGGCCGGGCGGGCTTTTCCTCCAGACTGACCGCCCTGCCCTCGGCGTCGAACTCCACCACCCCGTAGCGTTCCGGATCGGTGACCGGATAGGCGAATACGGTTGCGCCATGCGCCTGGCTCGTCGCCGCCTGCAGGTCGTCGGCCAGTTCGTGGCCGTAGAAGATGTTGTCGCCCAGCACCAAGGCGCTGGGATCGTTGCCCACGAAGTCCGCGCCGATGATGAAGGCCTGGGCGAGGCCGTCCGGCGAGGGCTGCACGGCGTAGCGGATGTTCAAGCCCCACTGTCCGCCATCCCCCAGCAGCTGTTCGAAGCGCGGCGTGTCCTGGGGGGTGGAGATGATCAGGATGTCGCGGATGCCGGCCAGCATCAGGGTGCTGAGCGGGTAATAGATCATGGGCTTGTCATAGACCGGAATGAGCTGCTTGGAGACGGCGATGGTGGCCGGGTACAGTCGGGTGCCGGAGCCGCCGGCCAGGATGATGCCTTTGCGGGCATTGCCCGGTGAGGCGTGAGGCGTGAGGCGTGAGGCGGTCATGTCGTCAGCGCTCCTGATAGTTTTTATCGATCCACTTGCGGTATTCGCCGCTGGCGACACGCTCCACCCAATCCATGTGCTCCAGATACCAGGCGACGGTCTTGCGGATGCCGGTGGCGAAGGTCTCCGCGGGCTTCCAGTCCAGTTCCCGGTGGATCTTGGTGGCGTCGATGGCATAGCGGCGGTCGTGACCGGGACGGTCTTTCACATAGGTGATGAGACGCGTGTAAGGGCCGGCGGGGTCGGGCTGCATTTCGTCCAGCAGGTTACACAGGGTGTGCACGATGTCCAGGTTGGGCATCTCGTTCCAGCCGCCGATGTTGTAGGTCTCCCCCACCCTGCCCCGGTCCAGCACCTCGCGGATGGCCGCGCAGTGGTCGCTGACGTACAGCCAGTCGCGCACGTTCATGCCGTCGCCGTAGATGGGCAGGGGCTTGCCGTTCACCGCGTTGAGGATCATCAGGGGGATGAGCTTCTCGGGGAACTGGTAGGGGCCGTAGTTGTTGGAGCAGTTGGTGGTCAGCGTCGGCAGGCCGTAGGTGTGGTGGTAGGCGCGCACCAGATGGTCGGAGGCCGCCTTGCTGGCCGAATAGGGGCTGTTGGGGGCGTAGGGGGTGGTCTCGGTGAAGGGGGCGTCGTCGGGACCCAGGGAGCCATAGACCTCGTCGGTGGATACGTGCAGGAAGCGGAACGCGGCCTTGTCCGCCTCGGCCAGGCCGGACCAGTAGCCGCGCACCTCTTCCAGCAAGTGAAAGCTGCCCACCACGTTGGTCTGGATGAAGTCTTCCGGGCCGTGGATGGAGCGGTCCACATGGCTCTCGGCGGCGAAATTGACGATGGCACGGGGCCGGTGCTCGGTCAACAGCCGGCCCACCAGCGCCCGGTCGCCGATGTCGCCCTGGACCAGTTGGTGGCGTGTGTCGCCCCGCAGGCCGGCCAGGTTTTCGGGATTGCCGGCGTAGGTGAGCTTGTCCAGGTTGACCACCGGCTCGCCCACCCGGGCGAGCCATTCCAATATGAAGTTGGCGCCGATGAATCCGGCGCCGCCTGTGACAATGATCATGTCAGGTCCTAGGGTTGGTTTGAGTCATTAACGACCGCGAGGCGGCGGAGTTTAACGGCCCGGCGTTACACCATTGTTCAGCAGCCGCTCCCGCAGCGCCTCCACGGCCCTATCCAAGCGGTCGTGGCGGACCATGAGCTGGGTATGCTCGTCGCGCCGCACGGCGATGTCGGCCAGCCGGCCGAGCCGGGCATGGGCCTCGTCGAGGCGGCCGTTGAGATGGTCCAGCCGCTGTTGCAGGCCGGCGAACAGATTGTCCAGCCGGGCGGCCTGTTCATCCAGGCGCGTCCCCAGCTCGCTGGCGAGAAAATCCAGGCGGCGATTGACTTCGTCGATGCGTTGCTCCGGGCCGGCAAGCGCCCGCGCCTGTCCTCTGCCTCCGTGCCGGTCCGCCTCGGCCGACATGGCCTCCAGCTGATGCCGCAGGGTATGCAGCTCCCGGCGCTGGCGACCCAGTTCCGCCACCAGCCAGTCGTTCACCGCCTGGCGCAGGGATTCGCCCAGGCCGGGCATGCCGTCCGGAGGCTCAGTCGCCATAACCCTGGGGGTTCATGTGCTGCCAGCGCCAGGTGTCGGCGCACATCTCCCGCACCCCGCGCGTGGCCCGCCAGCCGAACAGGCGTTCGGCCAGGGCCGGGTCGGCGTAGCAGCGGGCGATGTCTCCGGCCCGCCGGGGCGCGATCTCGTAGGCCACTTGCCGGCCGCTGGCGGCGGAGAAGGCCTTGATCATATCGAGCACGCTGTAGCCCTGGCCGGTGCCCAGGTTGACCGTGGCCACGCCGGCGTTGGCCGCCAGGTAGCGCAGCGCCGCCACATGGCCCAGGGCCAGATCGACGACGTGGATGTAGTCGCGCACGCCGGTGCCGTCGGGCGTCGGGTAGTCGTTGCCGAACACGTTGAGATAGGGCCGTCGCCCCACCGCCACCTGGGCGATGTAGGGCATCAGGTTGTTGGGGATGCCGTTGGGGTCTTCGCCGATCAGGCCGCTTTCGTGAGCGCCGACCGGGTTGAAATAACGCAACAGGACGATGCGCCAGTCGGGGTCGGAGACATGCAGGTCGCGCAGTATCTCCTCGATGATGAACTTGCTGCGCCCGTAGGGGTTGGTGGTGGCGCCCACCGGGAAATCCTCGCGGATGGGCACCGCGTGCGGGTCGCCATAGACCGTGGCGGAGGAGCTGAAGACGATGTTCTTGACCCCCGCGGCGGCCATCACCTGGCACAGGGTGACGGTGCCGGCGACGTTGTTATCGTAATACTCCAGGGGCTTGGCCACCGATTCACCCACCGCCTTGAGGCCGGCGAAGTGCACCACCGCGTCGATGTCGTGCTGCTCGAACACCCGCGCCATGCCCGCCCGGTCGCGGATGTCCACCTGATGGAAGACGACCGGCCGGCCGGTGATGCGTTCCACCCGGCGCAGGGCCTCCGGCTTGCTATTGCTGAGGTTATCGACCACCACCGGCTCCATGCCCGCCTGGATCATCTCCACGCAGGTATGCGAGCCGATGTAGCCCGCCCCGCCGGTGATCAAGATAGCGCCCATGCCGTCTCCTCGACTTCGAATCAGGGCGTATTTTGCCCTATTCGCCGGACGCGGACGGCGCCGCGACGTTTACAGGAAGCTGAACAGGCTCAGCTCGGCGGTGCGGGCGAAGGCCTGTTCGGCCGCCTGCAGGGCGGTTTCCCGCTGGCGCAGCTGGACGATGGCGGCGGCTTGGTCCAGTTCCTGGATCTTGCCCAAGGCGTCTTTGTCCAGGTTGAGCAGGGACTGGTTGGTCTTGGACACCTCTTCCAGCTGTATCTGGCGGGCGGCGATGTCGGCCTCGATCAATTCCAGGTTGCCGACCACCGTCTGGATGGCGCTCAGATGGGTATTGAGGGTGGCCTGGGTGAGGTTGGGGTCGTTCAGGTCGATGGTCAACTGGTCGAGCAATTGCAGCAGGTCCGCGCCGGCCGTGCCGGAACGCATGACGGTGGCGTTCAGGTCGTCGCTCACCCGCAGGCGGGTGTCGCCATTGATGTTCACGCTGCGGCTGTTGGCGTCGCCCGCGTAGGTGGTGGCCGGACTGCTGGCCGGCGGCGAGGGCGGCACGGTCTGGGTGTGGTTGAAAGGCTGGCTGTTGGGCGCCAGGGAGGCGGCGGTGTTGCGGTAGCCGGCGAACAGGTAGCGGCCGGAGGAATCCTGGGCATTGGCGAGATCCTTCACCTGAAGATAAAGGCCGGCCATTTCCGTGGCGTAGCGCTGGCGCAGGGGCAGGTCGTTGGCGGCACTGATGCCGCCGAGGAGGACAGACTTGACCTGATCCAGGGTATCGGCCAGGCCACCCAACACGGTCTGCTCCTCGGCCAGCGCGAGCTGGGCCTGCTGTTGATTGACCGCGTACTGGGTGCGGCGGGCGATGCTGGCGGAGAGATCCATGGCCCGGCCGGCGGCCAGGGGGTCGTCCTTGGGCTGCAGGATGCGTTTGTCGGCCGCCAGTTGGGAACTCAGCCGGGCGATGCCGGACTGCTGCTGCTGGATGCCGGCCAGGGAGGCATTCATATAGACGTAGGTGCTGATGCGCATGGGCGTGGTCCCTCCTTATCCCTCAGCGGACGGCGGCGAGGATTTCATCGAACAGGCTGGAGGCGATCTGGATGGCCCGCGCCGCCGCCTGGTAGGCCTGCTGATAGCGGATCAGGTTGGCCGCCTCCTCGTCCAGGTTGACCCCCGAGACACTCTGCTGGGCGATCTGCGACTGTTCGACCAGGGCCGTGTAGGAGGTGACGGATAGATCCGCGTCGCTGGCCAGCACGGCGGTGCGGCCGACGACACCGGAGAAAAATCCGTTCAGGTGGTCCGTGCCATTGTTCATCATGGGAGTGGTACCCAGGGCGGCCATTGCCAGGGCCTGGACGTTGTTGCCGGGCTGGTTGGCGGCGCTGGCTGCGGCGATGCCGGAGCCGGCGGTCGGCACCACCGTCATGCGGCGGGCGTAGTCGCGCAGGTCCAGGGTCCAACTGTCGCCGGCGGCTGGGGCACCGGAAACGCCGATCGTGAAACCCACGTCGTTGCTGCCGTCGGCATCCAGGTCCACCACCTGGGCCAGGGTGCCGGTACGGGTGGCGCCGTCCGCCGCGCGGGTCAGGGTGTAGTTGGCGCCATTGTCGGTCAGAGTGTACTGGCTGAACACCGCCTGATGCACGCCCAGATGGGTCAGGCCGAGTACCCCGGTGCCGGTGTTGCCCGCGGCGGCGGTGACGGGATCGGTGAAGAAATTGACCCCGGTGTTGCCCGCCTGATCGAAGCCGGCGCGATGGACGGTGTTGATCGCCGAGGCCAGGCTGACCGCCAGTTGGTTGACGTCATCCAGGGCCGGTTGGATGACCTGCTCGCGCAAGTCGAGCAGGCCGTCCAGACGGCCGCCCGAAAACAGGTCCCCGTTGAGCACCAGGTTGTTGGCGGGGCTGAGGCGGATGGCCGGCAGGATGTGTTCGCCGTCGCTGGGATCGGCGACCGTGACCATCTGGAATGCCGTCTCCCCCAGCACCAGGGTCTGGCCCGAACCGATGAACAGGTTGAACGAACCGTCGCTCTGCTCGACCACGTTCACGTTCACCAGCTTGTTGATCTCCGCCACCAGCAGATCGCGCTGGTCACGCAGGTCGTTGGCCTGGTCCCCACCGACGCTTTCCAGACGGGCGATGGCGGCATTGATCTGGGTGAGCTGCCGTGCATAGGTGTTGATCTGATCGACCAGGGTGCGGATTTCGTCATCCGTCGCCTGCTGCATGTCGCGCAGGCGCCCATCCACCGCCCGGAAGCGGGCGGCCAGGCCCTGGCCGGCGCTGAGCAGGCTCTGCCGGGCGACCACCGAGGCGGGGTCGTTGACCACCTCATCCACGCCGGCGAAGAAGCGGTCCAGCCCGGTGCCCAGGCCGCTGTCTTCGTCGCCCAACAGCCGATCGACCTCGGTGGCGTAGGTGGCATACACCTCGTGGCGGGCCAATTGGCCCTGGTTGAGCAGCACCTCGTTGTCCAGGAAGCGGTCGAAGGCACGGCGCACGGTCTCCAGCGCCGCCCCGGTGCCCAGGAATCCACCGCCGGCGTATTGGGGCGCCTGGGTGGTCTGCACCGCCTCCTGGCGGCGGTAGCCCACCGTGTTGACGTTGGCGATATTGTGCTGGGTGGTGCGGATGCCGGCCTGGGCGACATAGAGGCCGGTGAGGCTGACTCCCAGAGTTCCCGATGGCATGGCCGGTCTCCTTTCCTATCTTATCTGCCGCATCACTGCCACATCACGCGCCCGCACGGGCCACGCTGGCGATCACACGGGAAAGCTTGTCCCCGTAGTCCGGGTCGGAGGCGTAGCCGCCGCCAGCCAGGGCGCGGGCAAAGGCCTGGGCATCGTTCCCCGTGTTCAGGGCGGCGCCGTAGCGTTCCTTTAGAAGGCGGGCATAGTCCGCGAAGGCCTCCGTGTAATCCCCGTAGGCGCGGAACTGTTCCGTGCGTTTCACCGGCAGGCCGGCCTGGTATTCGGTGGTCAGGGTTTCCGCCACCCGGCCGCGCCAGCCCGCCCCGGCCTTGATGCCGAACAGGTTGTGGGAGGCGCCGCCGTCTTTGCCGGCGATCTCCTTCGCTCCCCAGCCGGACTCCAGGGCGGCGTGGCCGAGGATGAAATGGGCCGGCACGCCGGTCTGGCGGGCGGCGGCCTCGGCATGGGGACGCAGACGATCGAGAAAGCTCTGCTTCCGGTCCTGGACGGGGCCGCCAGTCGTTTCGGAGGGCACCCCGGCGGCCTGGCCGGGATTGACCGTTGCCGGCACCGGCGGCGTGACCAGGATGGGCGACTCGGCGGCGGGGGCGGCGGGCAATGGCCTGGCCGGGGCAGCGGCGCCGTCCGCCCGGACCCCGGTGCCTTCCGCCGCGGGCGCGCCCGCATAACGCTGCATCTGCCTGACCATCGCTTCGGCGAAACCCAGGCCGCGCCCCTCGGCCAGTTTCTGCGCCCAATGCTGGTCGAGCAGTTCACGGTACATGCGCAGGCTGGAGGTGTCGGCGAAAGGATCATCCTCGCTGGTGAAGCGGGTATCGCGCATGGTCTTGAGCATGGTCTGCACCATCAGCGCCTCGAACTGGCGGGCCGCCTCGCGCAGGCTTTCCGGGTCGTTGGCCTGGGCTTTGGCGCGCAGGCCCTGCAGGTTCTGCAGATCGACGGACAGGCGGTCGGACAGCTGGGCCGTAGCGAGCATCTAGATGATCTCCAGTTCCGCCTTCAGGGCGCCGGCGGCCTTCATGGCTTGCAGGATGGCGAGCAGGTCCTGGGGGGTGGCGCCCACGGCATTGAGCGCCTTGACCACGTCGTTCAGGGAGGCGGCGGCCGGCACCACCACCAGTTCGCCCTTGTCCGACTTGACCTGCACGTCCGCCTGCTGGGCCGCCACGGTCTGGCCGCCGGACAGGGGGCCGGGCTGGCTGACCTGGGTCTCCGAGCTGATGGTGACGGTGAGGTTGCCGTGGGCGATGGCGCACTTGTCCACCTGCACCAGCTGGTTCATCACCACGGAACCGGTGCGGGCGTTGATGATCACCTTGGGGGTGGGCTGGCCGGGGTTGAAGTTGAGATTCTCCAGCTGCGCCAGGAAGGCGATGCGCCTGCCCGGGTCGGCGGGGGCCTTCACCTGGATCAGCCGACCGTCCAGGGGCAGGGCGGTGCCGCGTCCGAAGCTGCGGTCGATGGTGTCGGTGATGCGGCTGGCGGTGGTGAAGTCAGACTCCTTCAGCTCCAGGTGGATGAAGTCGCCCTGCCCCACCCGGCTGCCCACCGCCCGCTCCACCGTGGCGCCCTGGGGCACACGGCCGGCGGCCAGGTGGTTGACCTGGGTGGAACTGCCGCCGGCGGCTGCGCCGGCGCCGCCCACCAGCACGTTGCCCTGGGCCATGGCGTAGATCTGGCCGTCCGCGCCCTTCAGCGGGCTCATTAGCAAGGTTCCGCCGCGCAGGCTCTTGGCATTGCCCATCGAGGAGACGGTCACGTCGATCTGCTGGCCGGGGCGCACGAAGGGCGGCAGGGTGGCGGTGACCATCACCGCGGCCACGTTCTTCAATTGCAGATTGCCGGCCGGCAGCTGGATGCCCAGTTGGGCGAGCATGGATTGCAGGCTCTGGACGGTGAACGGGGTGGAGGTGGTCTGGTCGCCGCTGCCGTCCAGGCCCACCACCAGGCCGTATCCCACCAGCTGGTTGTTGCGCACCCCGTCGATGTTGGCGATGTCCTTGATGCGCTCGGCGTGGGCGGTGCCCAGGCCCAGCAGCAGGGTGAAGGCAATCAGTTTGGCGAGTTTCATGTCTGCTCCTCGGTCCTCAGAACGGCATCAGGATCAGGAAGAAGCGGGCCAGCATGCTGCTGAGCTGGGACTTGTCGATGCCCTGGCTGTTCTTGGATTCCAGTTGCACGTCGGCGAGCTGGGTCGAGTTCACCGTGTTGGCGGAGGTGATGTAGGCCGGATTCACCACCCCGGCCAGGCGCAGATACTCGGAGTCGTTGTTGATGGCGATGCGCTTTTCGCCGGCCACCACTAGGTTGCCGTTGTCCAGCACCTCGGTCACCGTCACCGTGATGGAGCCCTTGAAGGTGTTGCTGTTGGTCTCGTTGTCCTTGTAGGTCTGGGTGCTGTCGGACTCGGGGTTCCAGGTGGTGTCGCCCGCCAGGATGCCCGGCGGGGTGCGGCCCAGCACTGTCGGCGTCGGCACGTTGATGTCGGCGCTGGCTTCGCGGGTCTCGGTGGTCTCCGACTTGCGTGTCGCGGAGGTGTTTTCCACCAGGTTCACTGTCAGGGTGTCGCCCACTTGGCGCGCGCGGCGGTCCTCGAACAGGCGCACCGCTTTGTTGGGCTGGAAGATGGCACCGTTGTTTTCCGTTGCCGAAACCGGGGGCTTGGGCTTGGCGGTGAGGGGCTGCTTGATGTCGGTGGACGGGGCCACCGAGCAGCCGGCCAGAGAGCCGATCAACAGCAGTTGCGCAATGATGGTCTTCGACATTCTTGTCTCCTTGCCCCTCACGTTCAGATCTGCGTCAGCCGCTGCAGCATCTGGTCGGAGGTGGTGATGGCGCGCGAATTCAGCTCGAAGGCGCGCTGGGCGATGATCATGTTCACCAGTTCCTCGGCCACGTTGACGTTGGAGGTCTCGATGAAGCTCTGGTTGAGCACCCCCAGGCCGTTGGTGCCTGGCGTGTTCGGCTGCGGGGTCCCGGAGGCAGCGGTCTCGATGTATAGGTTCTCACCCTGGCTTTGCAAGCCGGCGGGATTGATGAAAGTAGCCAGCTGAATCTCCCCGGCAACTTGTACAACGGGAGGATTACCCGGCCGGGTGATGGAAACAGTGCCGTCCCGTGCGATGGACACCACCAGGGCGTCCTCGGGGATGGTGATGTTGGGCTGTACCGCATAGCCGCTGGCGGTGACCAGGGTGCCCTGGTTGTCCACCTGGAACGAGCCGTCCCGGGTGTAGGCGGTAGTGCCGTCGGGCAGGGTGATCTGGAAGAAGCCGCGGCCGTTGATGGCCACGTCCAGGGTGTTGCCGGTGGATTGCAGGCTGCCCTGCACGTGGATGCGCTCGGTGGCCACCGTCCGCACGCCCACGCCCAGCTGGTAGCCGCTGGGCAGCTGGGTCTGTTGGGAGGACTGGGCGCCGGGCTGGCGGATGATCTGGTACAGCAGGTCCTCGAACACCGCGCGGGCCTTCTTGAAGCCGGTGGTGCTGACGTTGGACAGGTTGTTGGAGATCACGTCCAGCTGGGTCTGCTGGGCATCCAGGCCGGTGCGGGAGATGTGCAGGGAACGAAGCATTTAGTTTCCTTTGGAAGCAGGGGCAAGGGGCAAGGTCGGCGCTGCGCGCCTGCAAGGGGCAAGGAGAGGCAACCCACAGGTTTTCCTTGCCCCTTGTTCCTTGTCCCTTGCCCCTGCCTTGAGATGGTTCATCACGCCCTCGCGGAGAGCACCCGGTCGCCCGCCTGGTCCATGTCCTCGGCGGCGCGCAGCACGCGCATCTGGGTCTCGAACTGACGGGCCAGGCTGATCATGCTGACCAGAGCCTCGGCGGGGTTGACGTTGCTGGCCTCCAGGGCGCCGGAGATCAGGGTGACATTGGCGTCGGCCGGTGCCGGCTGGCCGCTCCGGAGCCGGAACAGGCCGTCGCCGCTGCGCTCCAGGTCGGCCTCCGGCGGGTTGACCAGCTTGATGCGTCCGGCAATGGCCACTGCGTTCAGGTTCTGACCCACCGGCACGGTCGAGACGGTGCCGTCCTTGGCGATCAGGATGTCCTGGTCCGGCGGGACCGCCAGGGGGCCGGCGTCGCCCATCACGTTGAGGCCGTTGGTGGTTTGCAGGATGCCGTTGACGCTGATCTGCAAGTGGCCCATGCGCGTGTAGGCCTCGTTGCCGGCGACGTCCTGCACGGCGATCCAGCCCGGCCCGCGCACTGCCACGTCCAGCGCCCGCTCGGTGTGCTGGATGCCGCCGCTGGCGAAATCCGTGCGCGGGGTGGTTTCCAGCACATAGGCGCGGGTCTTCGCCCCCTCCCCCACCACCGGCAGGGCGCGGAAGACATTGAGCTCCTGCTTGAAGCCGTGTGTGGAGACGTTGGCCAGGTTGTGCGCCACGGCCGCCTGCTGGCGTGTGATTTCCCTTGCACCGGTCATGGCGATGTAGATGGCGCGGTCCATGGTCAGCTCTCAGCGATCAGTCATCAGCGCAGGTTCACCAGCGTCTGCAGGATCTGGTCCTGGGCGCGGATGGTCTGAGCGTTGGCCTGGTACATGCGCTGGGCGACGATCAGGTTCACCAGCTCGGCGGTCAGATCGACGTTGGAGTCCTCCACCGCGCCGGACTGGATGGCCCCCAGCACACCCGTGCCCGGCGCGCCGATCACCGCCTGGCCGGTCTCGGCGGTGTCCACCCACAGGTTGTTGCCGATGGCCTGCATGCCCTGGGTATTGGCAAAATAGGCCATGGCCACCTGGCCGAGCACCTTGGACTGGCTGTTGGTGTAGCGGCCCTGCACGGTGCCGTCCTCGCCCACCGTCAGGCCGGCCAGGCGGCCGGAGGCGAAGCCGTCCTGGGACACGGAGTTCACCCCGAAGGCGCTGCCGTACTGGGTGGTGCCGGTTAGATCCAGGTTGAAATCCAGGGGGTTCGTGGCGCCGGAAATGATGGTCAGGTCCACGTCGGCGATGGGCATGGCCGTGGTCAGGGTGCCGCTGGCGTTGAACGCCACGCTGATCGGCGTGCCCGCTCCCGCGCCCAGGTCCACGTTGGCGATGCCGGTGCCATCCACGTCGCCGTAAACGCTCCAGGTATTGGGCGCCGCGGCCTTCACGAAATACAGGGTCATGGCATGGGAGTTACCCAGGCTGTCGTACACGGTGATCGAGGTGGAGTCGTTGTAGCTGGCGGCGTTGTTGGTCGCGAAGGCTACACCGGGCTGACTCTGGGTCGAATCCAGGTTGGCCACCAGAAAGACATTGCCCGTTTCCCGCGGGGAGATGTCCGCGAAAGTGATTTGCAGCGGGGCCGGACTGGCCGCGACGATGTTGCCGTTGGTATCCACCCCGTAGCCCATCAGCTGCCGGCCCTCGCTGTTGACGATATGGCTCAGGCCGTTGGCGTCGGGTTTGTCCAGGTGATATTGGCCGTTGCGCGTGTAGGCGGTCGCCCCACCCTGGTTCACCATGAAGAAACCCTCTCCGCTGATCGCCAGATCCAGGGGGTTGTTGGTGATGGTGATGTTGCCCTGGTTGAACTGCTGGGCGATATCGGACACCTTGGTGCCGATCCCCACTTGCAGCCCGCCGGCGCCGTACAGGGAGGTGGCATAGACGTCGGCGAACTGGGTGGAGGAGGACTTGAAGCCCACCGTGGTGGCATTGGCGATGTTGTTGCCGATGACGTCCAGATTTCTGGCCGCGCCGTTCAGGCCACTCAAACCTTGCTGAAAGCCCATTTGCTTTACTCCTCGTCAACCGGTACTCGGTGGTGTCGGGCGGAAATGCGCAGCGCCTTCCGCCATTGTTGATACGCGTCAATAAATCTGCCGAATCTGGGCAAGCTGGCGGGTACCCTCACCGCTCACCTCCACCTCGGCGCCGTCGGCATTCAGGGTGACGCTGAGAACCCGGGCCAAGGTGTGGGCGGTGCCGGCTACGGCCTCGCCGGCCTCGCTGGCGCTCACGCCGAAGACATAGCCGCCGGTTGCCAGGGCGTTGCCGAATTGGTCCTTGCCGTCCCAGACGAAGCGGGCCAGACCGGCGGGCTGGGCGCCCAACTCCAGGGTGCGCACCCATTGCCCGTCGGCATCGTAGATATTCACGCTCACCCGCTCCGCTGCCGCCGCCAGGTCCACCGCCCCCACCCCGCCCTGGTCGCTCAGCTGGATGCCATCGCCCTCGGTGAGCACCTGGCGCCCCACCAGGGAGGCCGCCTGCAGGCTCTGGGCGGCCTTGAACTGGGTGACGAAATCGGTCATGGAGGTGTTCAGCTTGCCGATCTCCTCCACCGTCGAGAGCTGTGCCAGCTGCGAAGTCAGTTCGGCGTTCTCCATGGGGTTCATGGGATCCTGGTTCTTCAGCTGGGTGACCAGCAGGGTCAGGAAACGGTCGCTGAGCGCCTTGGCATTGCTGGCACTGCCGCCGGTGCTGGCGGAGAGACTGGCGAGCAGGGATGAGGTGTCGGTCTGGACGGCAGAGACGGCCATTCAACTCTCCTTAGGACTGGGCGATGGCCAGGGTGCGCTCCAGGAGCGTCTTGGCGGTGGCCATCACCTCGGCGTTGGTCTGATAGGAGCGCTGGGCGGAGATCATGTTGACCATCTCCTCCACCGCGTCCACGTTGGAATAGGCCACATAGCCCTGGGCATCGGCCAGCGGATGCCTGGGGTCATAGACCAGGCGCGGCGGGCGCGGGTCCTCCACCACCTGGGTCATGCGCACCCCTTGCGCCCAGGGGGCGGCGCCGCTGACGGGTGTGGCCTGGAACAGCACGTGCTTGGCGCGGTAGGCCTCGCCGGTGGAGGCGTGCGCCGCGTCGGCGTTGGCCAGGTTGCTGGCCACGGCATTGAGCCGCATGGACTGGGCGGTCAGGGCCGAGGCGGCGATATGGAAGACGTTGCCGAGGGCCATCAGTTGCCGCCCTCCAGGGCCATGCGGGCGGTGCTGAAGGTGGAGCGTGCCCGGTCGAGCAGGAATTGCAGGTGCAGGGCGTTTTCGCTGAAGTGGGCGCGCTCCACGTCGGCGTCCACCGTATTGCCGTCCAGGCTGGGCTGAACGGACTCGCGATACTTGAGTTCGGCGGCCAGTCCGGTCGAACCGCCCGCCCCACCCAGGTGGCGCGGCGAGGTACGCGCCAGCTCCAGGCCGCCACCCCCGCCACCCACGGCCCCTTTCAGGGCGGCGGCGAAATCCACGTCCCGCGCCTTGAAATTGGGCGTGTCGGCGTTCGCCAGATTGGCTGCCAGCACCTCCTGGCGCTGGGCGCGCAGCTTCAGGGCGGTTTGTACGAAGGCGAGATCGTTGTCGAGTCGGCTGAGCATGGGCATTCCTCTAGCCCCTATTCAGCAAAGCCCGTGCCACCCGGAGAGTCATCGGCGGCGAGAGAAAAAGCGTTTTGGATTCAGTCTATTGGCGACATCCCGAGAAACCGGGCATGGACCCGGGGCGGCAATCGAGGTAACAGAGACGGCAAGTGCGGCAAGTCTTGCCGGGGTCTCCCCCGGCGCGGGGACTCAGGTTTCCTGTACGACGCGGTTGCGGCCGGCGGCCTTGGCACGGTACATCGCGGCATCGGCGCGGGCGATGACCTGCTCGCGGGTTTCCTTTCCGCGCCACTGCACCACCCCCGCACTGAAGGTAATCAAGACCTTCTGGTGGTCGTACAGGAAGATGGCCTTGGTCAATTCCCTCTGCAAACGGCGCATGACCTGGGTCGCCTCGTCCAGATCGGTATTCGGCAGCAGGATCAGGAATTCCTCGCCACCGTAGCGGGACAGGGAGTCGGTGGGACGCAGCATGTCGCGGATCACCCTGGCCAGGTGAACCAGGGCCTGGTCGCCCGCATGGTGGCCCAGGCTGTCGTTCAGCCGCTTGAAATGGTCGATGTCCAGCAGCGCCAGGCTCAGGGGCGCCTGCATGCGCTCGGCGCGGGCCAGTTCCCGGACGAAGGCCTCTTCCAGACCGCGCCGGTTGAGGGCGCCGGTAAGCTGGTCCTCCCGGATCAGGTTGGACACTTGGTCGAGTTCCTTTTCCAGGGTGAAGATGCGCAGTTCGGCCTGGACCACATGGCTGCGTGCCTCGATCAGTTCCTCGTGGCTCTGGCGCAGCACCGTCTGGATATCGCCCATGTCGCTGGTCAGGTTGTCCACCACGTCGGCCAGCTGGGAGAGGTCGTCCGCCTGGGCGATGCGCTCGGAATAGGCGGCCAGCCGTTCCTGATAGCTGCCGGTGCTGGAGGATATCTCCCCCAGGCGGTCGATGAAGGTGCTGATCAGGTACTTGAGCTTGGTCTTGGCATCCTGCAGGTTGTCCTTCAGCTTGCCCTGCATGGCCACGATCTCGTTCAAGCCACGCTCGGCCTCGAACAGGGTGTGAGAGTTGAGCTGGCCAGCCATCAGGGCGCGCATGGCGACCAGTTGGCCACTTAGCCAGGCATCCTCCCCTACCAGGCTGGCGATGTTCTCGAACAACAGACGTACCAGGCGCTGCATGCCGCGCAGCAGTTCATGGTCGTCCTCGGCGCGCAGCAGGATCTCCCGCCAGACCGAATCCCACTCCGCATGGAACTCTGCCTGCGGCCAATCGGTGTGCGCCGCCAGGTCGCGGCAACGTTTCGCCAGGTCCTCCCAGCGGTTTTCCAGCCCGTCGGCCAGCAAGCCCAGGCTACGCGACCAGGCGGAGGGATCGGTTTGCGGGTGGGCCGCCCCGGGTCCGCCGATGCCGATTGCCGCGGCGACAGGCAGCGGTGTCCCATTGTCGCCGACGCCGCGATTGGTGTGCGGGCTCTCGGCCCAGGATCTGGCCAGGTTGGCGACCCTCTCGAACAACTGCTCGGCGTCCGCGCCAAAATTCAGCAGCACCCGCTCCAGCATTTCCCGCTTGCGCGCCTGGGTCAGCCCCTCCTGATAGGCATCCCACTCGCGGATCAGCTCGCGGATGGCATGCGCCCAGACCTGGCTTTGGGCTTGCAGCCCCGAAACTTCGCCGTAGGCCCGCCGATAGTTCTCGGGTGTGGGCGCCAGCTTGCGCGTGGCCAGCAGTTTGATGGCCGCGCGTGCGATGTCGGTGGGCTGGTTGGGTTGTTTCATGGATCGGGTTAACCTCTACCAAATGATTGTATCCACTTTACCGCCTTGCCAATACGCATGATCAAACGGCTCCGCCGCGGGCTGCTCGGCGTGGCCCTGCTGGGCATGGGCATGTCAGCCGCGGGGGCGGAACACCCGCAGGCCCTGGACCTGCTGCGCGACGGGGCCGACAACTTTCTGCGCGACCAGGCCGGCCAGGCCTACCCAGGCATGGAGGCACAGGTCGCCTTGGGGACCCTGGACCCACGTCTGCGCCTGCGCCACTGCCCGGAACCGGATTTCTTCCTGACCACCGGCAGCCAGCCCCACGGCAGCGGCAGCCTGGGCATTCGCTGCCGGGAACCCGGACAGTGGACCCTGTATCTGAGTTATCGCATCGTCCTGAGCGGTGAGGTGCTGGTGGCCAAGCGGCCACTGCACGCAAGCCAGAGTCTGCTGCCTGCAGACCTGGAATTGCGGCGCATCAAGCTGGAGCAACCGCCGGGGGCCTATTTCCGCCACCCGGACCAATTGCGCGGCACCGCCGCCGCTCGGCCCATTGCCGCCGGCCAGGCCATCAGCCTGGATGTCCTGAAGCGCCGTTTCGCCGTGCTGCCCAACCAGCGGGTACGCATCGTCGCCAGGGGACGGGGTTTCCAGATATCCCAGGAAGGCACGGCACAGAATGCGGCCTACATGGGCGACACGGTTAGAGTTAAGATGCCTTCCGGGCGCATCATCCAGGGCGTGGCGGACGCCGATGGGGTAGTTCGGGTTCCCTGACCATGGATGGCGATGCCCACCGCGCCCACCATTGATATTTGAGCGGAGTCCAACATGAAGATTGACAGCGGGCTCAAGAACATCACCAACTCCCGCACCCAGGAGGCCAAGGCCGGCAAGGTGAAGGGCCGTCCCGAGGAGCAGCAGCATTCGGGTGTCTCGGACAACGTGGCATTGACCTCCGAGGCCACCATCATGCAGTCCCTGGAGGCCTCCCTGGCCGCCCTGCCGGACACCGACGTGGCCAAGGTGGAAAGCGTGCGCCAGTCCATTTCCGACGGCAGCTTCGCGGTGGATGAGGAAGTGGTCGCCGAACGGCTGGTGGAGGACACCATGGAGAACCTCCAGCATGCCGGCAAGACCCCATGACCCAGCTTGAGCCGTACATCCAGGCCCTGATCGATCGCCTGGAGGGCTTGCGCGCCGAGTTGGAGACGGAATCCCACCTCTTGACCCGGGGCAATGCCGACGACCTGCCGGACCTCATCGGCCGCAAGGTGCCCGTGCTGGCGGAGATCGCCCGGCTGTGGCAGGGATTAGCCCAGGGCCTTGGCCTGGCCGGCGACGTCTCGGCGGATGTGCTGGGCGAGCGGATCGCCGCCATGGGAGATGCCCGAATCACGCGCCTGTGGTCCGACGCGGAGAGCCGCGCCCGCGAGGTGGGCCGCCTGAACGCCGTCAACGGCAAGCTCATCCGGGAACAGATGCGCCACAACCATGCCGCCCTGCAAATCCTGCAGGACGCCACCCGGCATGGGGGCCTCTACGGGGCGGATGGACAAAGCCTGGGGGTATTCTCCAGGCACCGCATGATCGACGAAGTTTGATACGGGGCAAGGAGCAGAGAACGATGCAAACGATCACCCTCCGCGTCACGGGCATGAGCTGCATGGGCTGCGTGAACAGCGTCAAGAACCTGCTGGGCGCCGTCAGCGGCGTCGGCCGGGTGGTGGTGGACTTGGCCGCCGGACGGGTGGACGTCGAATACGACCCTGCCCAGGCAAACCCCGACACCCTGAAGTCAGCCATCCAGGACGGCGGTTACCAGGTGGTCGGCTAGAAACGCTTACCCTCAGCGCTCCCCACCCAACCGACGGCGCAGCAGACGCTCGTCGGGCGGAACCAGGCCCAGGGAACGTGCCACCCGTTCGTTGATGTCAAGATCGAAGCCGCCGGCATGGCGCGGCGCGGGCAAATCACCCCCCCCATACCAGATGGCCGCCATCCTGCCGCCCTCGCGGCCAATGTGTCCCGGCGTGGAATAGACCGCCGCCACCGCCCCCGCCTTCACCAATCCCGGCGAAAAACCCACCACCGGTACGCGATACCGGTAACTGGTCAGCAGGACATGCTGCACATTGGCGCTGTTGACCACCAGCCGGTCGGGCAACAGCAGCAACACGTCCACTTGCGGCAGCAGGTGCCGCAAGGCCTCGGCCACCCCCTTGCCGTTGTCCACGGTCTGCGTCGCCAGACTCAGTCCGCTGGCCCGCGCCATGGCCTGGGCATCGCGTGGCAGTTCACCGAGGCCTGCGTCGTCGGCATCCGGGGCAGGCTCGGACACCACGATCCCCACCCTTTTCAGCCTGGGATCCATGAACTGGATGAGTTGCAGGGTACGTTGCAGAGGCTGATCCAGATACACCGCCGATATTTGGTGTCTGCCGGTGCCCGCGGGCCAGACGATGGCCGAGAAGCTTTGTTTGGGTACCAGCAAGGCCAGGACGGAAGCGCCGGCCGGCAGATTCCGCGCCACGAAGCGGACCGCCCGCATGCCGATGGGGACCAGCAGCAGGTTGTCTCCCGGATGAAGCCCCAGGTCCGCGTCCGCCAGGCCATCCACGGTGCCAACCTTGACCCTGGCGCGGTCACCCAGGCCCTCCCTCAACCCGCGTACCGCTTCTTCGTAGGTCTCAGCGCCATCGCTCAGCACGGCCAGGATGGTGGTGCCGGCCAGGCCCAGCCCACAGTGCCCCAGCCACCCCGCCAGGGCGAAAAGGCAATAGAGCAAACCGCGCGTCAGTTGGCGATGATGCTCAAAATTCAGCCTTGAGGCTGACATAACCTCGCCTGTCGAATTGGTTGTACGCCGCATAGGTGGAGCGCACGTCGTACTCCTGGTAAGGATCGAGCACGTTTTGCAGCACCAGCGCCAGATTGACCCGCGCATCGGCCCATTTGAAATCGCGGCCGATGCGTATATCCATTCGCCTCGCCTCGGGTATCGAACCCGCGCCGGTGCCGATGACCTGGACCGGAGCGGTCAGGTAGTAGCCCACGCTGACATCCACCCTTACGGGGAAACGATGTGACACCAGCAATCCATACAGACTGTTCGGGGTGGAATTGCTGAAATACTCGAACGGCAGACCAGTTACCGGATAAATGGGTGTGTCGGTGCTGCGGCTATGGGTTTGGGCAAAATTCAGGATGATCCGGGTGTCGGCCGACGGGCGCCATTGCAGGCTGCCGTCCACGCCTTCCAGGGTGGCCTCGTCGGTATTGTTGAAGTCTTTGAAAGCGCCGGCCGTGCTGGTGATGAGATTGCGATAGCGATCGCGAAACACCCTGAGGTCCAACGACAAGTCCATATCCGGCCATTGCCCGAGATAACCCAGTTCCGTGGCCGTGACCTCCTCCGGTTTCAGGCTCGGCGGCCTGCTGACAAAGAACACCAGGAAATTGGCGTTCTCCTCGAACTGCAGGGGATTGCGGTAGGCACGCGAGGCGCCCAACCGAAGACTGTGAAAGGCTTGGGGCTGCCAGTGCAGGGAGAATCGGGGCGAGGCCCGCCGGCCGGCGATGTCGTGCCATTCCAGCATCAGCCCGGCGTTCAGCAGCCAGTCCGACACGGGCCGCCATTCGAAATGGCCGAACAAACTCTGGGACAGGGTCGTGAGGTGATCCTGGCGCCCATAGTACTGGGGCGACCAGACATTGTCCTGACGCAACGCGGCCCCCGCCACCATACGCAGGTTGGCATCCAGTTCGCGTTTGTACTGCAATTCCGTGTCCCACCGGTCGGCGGCCAATTGCACCCGGAAATTCACCGGTGGCGGTATGACCTCGCTGTGCCGGGTATGACTGTGGGCCAACCGCAAATCCAGTCTGCTGAAGACATCCAGTTCCCGCTGCCAATCCAGCTGCTGGTAGTGGCTGTCGATCGACTGGTCCCGGGGCATGTTGTCCTGGGCGGAATTCACCTCGCCCGTCCGGCGAGTGCCACCCTTGTAGCCGGCACGCAGGGACAGGCTGTCACCGGCAGCGGGTCTGATGTCCCAGCGCAACGTGGCGCTCGGCGCCCGCAGGGTGTCGGCCTGCAGGTCGTAGCCGTCGCTTTCCTGATGGCTGAGGGTGAACAGGTAGCGGTTATCGCCCTCGCCGCCCGCATGCCGCGCGTAGACCTCGAACAGCCCCTTGCGCCCGGCCTTCACGGACAACGTATTGTCGGGCACGTCGGCGGCGTGCCGGGTGATGATGTTGACGATGCCGGTGAAGGCATTGGCGCCATAGGTGGCGGCGTTGGGCCCGCGCGCCACCTCGATGCGCTCGATGTCCTCGATATCCAGCGGCACGGCATCCCAGCGCACACCGCCGATGGTGGGCAGGAAGATGGAGCGGCCATCCACCAGCACCTGCATGCGCCGGGCATAGTCCTCCCCGAAACCGTGCGTCACGTAGTGGAACCACCCGTTGACCTGGCCCACGTAATATCCGGGCACCAGGCGCATGAGGTCGGCGAGTTCACGGAAACCGGAGGCCTGGATCATGTCCCGGTCGATGACGGTCAGGGCCACCGGCGCATCCATCAGCGGCTGTTCCAGGCGGCTGGCGGTCAGGACCACCGGCAGGTCGGCGAAAAAATCCTTCTCGCTGATGTCCGCGCTGCCCGCCATTCCGGCCGACAGCGCCGTGGCCAGCAGACAGGCCCCTCTTGCATGCCCATGCTTCATTTCAAGTCTCCCTTACCAGGTAGGTATCTCGCCACACTCCTTAGCCATGCCCGCCAGGTATGCCCGATGGGCATCCAGTTCCGCCTCGCCGGCGCGCACGACACGCAGGCCACCCGTGCGCAAGGTCCTGCCTGCGGTCACCCGCTCCGGCATGAGGGTGGCGATGGCGAGGCTTTCCTGGCCACGTGTCATGGCCAAATAGACCTCGGCCAGCAGTTGCGCATCAAGCAGGGCACCGTGGAAGCTGCGTCCCGAGTTGTCCACCTCGTAGCGTTTGCACAGGGCATCCAGGTTGTTTTTCTGGCCAGGGTGCATCTCCTTGGCCAGTTTCAGGGTGTCCAGCACCCCGGCGCAGCGTCCGGCGAGCGGGCCTGCATCCATGCGCTTGAGTTCCGCATTGAGGAAGCCCACGTCGAAGGGGGCGTTGTGGATCAGCAGTTCCGCATCGGCCACGAAAGTCAGGAAGGATTCGGCGATATCCCCGAAGCGCGGTTTGTCCTGGAGGAAATCATTGGTCAGCCCGTGCACCTGGATGGCACCGGCATCGATCTCCCGATCCGGGTTCAGATACACGTGGAACACCTCCCCGGTGGCCCGGCGGCTGATGACCTCCACGGCGCCGATCTCGATGATCCGGTGCCCGAGGGCCGGGTCCAGGCCGGTGGTTTCCGTATCCAGCACCACTTGTCGCATCACGCATCTCCCTTGGCCTTGCCGGTCGTCAATTCACTGACCCCCAGGTTGGCCAAATGATCGGCACGCTCGTTCTCCGCATGGCCCGCGTGACCCTTGACCCAGAACCACTGGATGTCGTGGCCGGCCGCCAGCTCATCCAGGGCCTGCCAGAGGTCCTGATTCTTCACGGCCCCGCCGCCGCTGGTCTTCCAGCCACGGCGTTTCCAGTTGGGCAGCCATTCGCTGATGCCCTTCTGGACGTATTGGGAATCGGTGTGCAGGCGCACCCGACAGCGGCGTTTGAGGGCGCGCAGGGCCTGGATGACCGCCATGAGCTCCATGCGGTTGTTGGTGGTCAGGGACTCCCCGCCGTGCAGGGTCTTTTCCCGGTCGCCGTAGCGCAGCAGCACCCCCCAGCCGCCCACCCCGGGGTTGCCCTTGCAGGCGCCGTCGGTGTAGATATCGACACAGGCGGCGGACGTGTCCTCGGTATTCAGCCGCATGGCGCTATTCCCAGGTCGTGACACGGGGCGTCGGCTGGGTCAGCACCGGCCTGGTCAGCCAGGTCTTGTCCCACTTGGGCGCGATCAGCCGCATGCCGTGACGCCGCTTGATCAGGTGCAGCAGATAGACGCCGCCCCCGAGTGCCCACCAGCGATCGCCCGCCGCCTCCAGAAACCTGAACTGGCGCAGCCACCTGACCTGCTTGAGGGGAGGCGAGTAGCAGATCATTCTTCCCGCCTGGAGTTCGAAACCCAGCAGGGACAACCAATCCTTGAGTCTGGACAAGTGCAGGAATTTGCCATTCCAGGGATAGCCCGCCTCGGGTGGCGACAACATCCTGCGCAGGCCCCACAGGCTGGCCGGGTTGAAACCCGCCAGCAGCAGATGGCCCTCCGGCCGCAGCACCCGGTCCACCTCGCGCAGCAGCTGGTGGGGATTGGGGGAATATTCCAGGGCATGGGCCAGCACGAGCAGGTCCATGGATTGGCCGGCGATGGGCAACAGTTCCGGGTAGCAGCGCACCGCGCCCCGATGGGGAGCGGCGCAGAAGCGCTGGGGCATGCGGTTGGCGCGCAGGTAGTCCAACTGGCAAAGACCGACCTGCATGGCATTGAAGCCGAAAACGTCGGCACAATTGGCATCGAACCAAGCCAATTCCTGCTCGATCACATGCTGACCCAGTTCCCCGGAAAACCAATCCCCGCTGACTCCCTTTTTCATAAGGCCCCGACAGTCACAGAACGGTAAATGACCATGTTTGAACGGTATCCCGCGCTACTTCCCCTTCCCGCCTTCGAGGACAACTACATCTGGCTGCTGCACGATCAAGCTGGGGCGGTGGTAGTGGACCCCGGCGAGGCGGCACCTATTCTAGCTTGGCTGGAAGATCACGGGATGCCCCTGGAGGGCATCCTGGTCACCCATCACCACGGCGATCACACGGGCGGCATAAGCGAGCTGCTGGACACACATCCCTGCCCCGTCTATGGCCCGGCTGGAGAACCGATCCCGCACCGGAGCCACGCCGCACGGGACGGCATGCGCATCCCGAACCGCTTGCTCGGTGAGATCAAGGTGCTCGCGGTGCCCGGACACACCCGCGGACATGTGGCTTATCTGGCGGGCAACTGGCTGTTCTGCGGCGACACCCTGTTTTCCTGCGGCTGCGGCAGGCTGTTCGAAGGCACGCCCGCGCAGATGCACGCCAGCCTCTACCGGCTGGCCGCGCTACCGGATGAAACCCTGGTCTGTTGTGCCCACGAATACACCCTGTCCAACATCCGGTTTGCCCGCCATGTGGACCCGGACAACAGGGCCCTGACCGAATGGGAAACCCGGGCACGCCAACTCAGGGTGGATGACCTGCCCACCCTGCCCGTGGAACTCGGCCAGGAAAAGCGCACCAACCCGTTTCTGCGTTGCCATGAGTCAAGCATCGTTTCCCGGATCGGGGAATTGACCGGAAAAATACCGGCCGATACGCAGGCCACTTTCACACAATTACGCGCGCTAAAAGACGTTTTCTAACATCCGATTAAATCCAATTGCGACAATTGATATCAACAAAATCACGTAACTTCATGTTTATTTTGGGTTGATTTAACCCCTGTTTTGAAATAGGATTGGCCCCGTTACTCATTCTTCGCGTTGTACGCCTCAGCGCCAACAACACCAATGAGCCTTCTCGCAACAAGAATTCGTGCCTGGCAAACACTCTTTCTGGCCCTGACCGGCCTGCTTGCCGTACATGCCTTCGCGGACGGACGCGCGCTCACGGGCACCCCCCAGATCCAGCCCGAGCTGCGCATCAGCTATACCCTGGCCAGCCTGGGCAGTACCGACCTGGATGTCTATAAGCCCAACGACTTGTGGGATCGCATCCGCTCCGGCTTCAAGATGGACGAGGTGAACCCCGAACTGGTCCGTACCTACGAGCAGTGGTACAAGCGCCACCCCGCTACGTTGCAGCGCGCCCTGGAACGCAGCCGCATGTTCCTCTATCACATCGCCGATGAGGTCGAGAAGCGCGGCATGCCCATGGAGATCGCCCTGCTGCCGGCCATCGAATCCGCCTTCAACCCCCTGGCCATCTCGCCCCGCAAGGCCTCCGGCATGTGGCAGTTCCTCCCGTCCACCGGACGCATCTACGGGCTGAAGCAGTCGGCCGGCTATGACGGTCGCCGAGACGTCCTGGAGGCTACCCGCGCCGCCCTCGATTACCTGGAAGACCTGTACGCCATGTTCGGCCGCTGGGATCTGGCCCTGGGTGCCTACAACTGCGGCGAAGGCTGCATGGGCCGGGCGCTGGGCCGCGGTTCCGCGAAAGCCGACTACGCCAAGCTGCGCCTGCCCACCGAAACCAAGCACTACGTACCCAAGCTCCTGGCCGTCCGCAACGTCCTACGGAACCCCGAACAATACGGCATCGTGCTGGAGGACGTGGCCAACGAGCCCTACTTCATGCAGGTCAATCTCAATCGCCATATGGAAGCCAGACAGGTGGCGAACCTGGCGGAGATCAGCGTGGAGGAGGTATTCACCCTGAACCCCGGTTACCGTGGTCAACTCATCCGTTCCGACCATACGGGCGTGCTGCTGTTGCCGACCGACCGCGTGGAGATATTCCAGGCCAATCTCAAGCGTCAGGACAAGAACCCGGCCGCCCGCGGTGCCGGGGGCCTGGCCAGCTACACCGCGCGCAAGGGCGAACTGCTCGGGGATATCGCCGGCAAGTTCGGGGTCAGCATCGAGTGGCTCAAGTCCCGCAACAGCATCAAGGTTTACAAGGGCAAGCTCAGCAAGCCCACCACCCTCGTCGTCCCCACCAAGACCAGTCCGGAGAAAATGACCTTGACCGGCCTGGACAAGGGCGACCGGCAATTGGCGAATCAGGACAGGGACGGCGGCCAGCCCGCCGTCCGGAACGATACCTGAAAGCCCATCCGGGCACGCCGCCCCTACTCCGGGACCACCCGATGACAGGCGACCCGCCGTCCGCCCGCGAGGGTTGATGTGTCGGGCGCAGCCTGTGCGCACTCCGCCACGGCCATGGGACAGCGGGCCGCGAAGCTGCATCCGACTCCCGCCTCGGGCCGGCCGGCCGGCGCTGCGGCCACCTCGGGCAGCCCCCGGCCGGGCGCGGAATCCAGCAGCAGATTCGTGTACGGATGCAGCGGCCGGCCCATGAGGTCCTGTGCCACGCCCTCCTCCACGATGCGGCCCCGGTACATGACCGCCACCCGATGCGCCAGATAGCCCACCACCGGCAGGTTGTGGGTGATGAACAGGTAGCCGAGCCCCTGGCCGGCCTGCAAATCCTGGAGCAGCGACAGGATTTGTGCCTGCACCGAGACGTCCAGGGCGCTGGTCGGTTCGTCGCAGATCAGTAGTCTCGGCTCCACCGCCAGGGCGCGGGCGATGGCGATACGCTGCCGTTGGCCGCCGGAAAAGGCATGCGGGTAGCGCAGCGCCGCGTCCCTGCCCAAGCCCACCTTCTCAAGCAAACCGGCCACCACATCCGCCCGATGTCCGCGGTGTAGCTCGGGCCGCAGGCTGCGCAGCCCCTCCTCCAGGATTTCTCCCACGCGCATGCGCGGGTTGAGAGAAGCAAACGGGTCCTGGAAGACAATCTGCATGCTCGCCCGCGCGACCCGTAGGGCATTGCCATCGAGCCGATCCAGGGTAGTCCCCTCCAGCCTGACGCTGCCGGAGGTGGGCTCGATGAGCCGCAGCACCGCCTTGGCCAGGGTGGTCTTGCCGCATCCGGATTCCCCCACCAGGGCCAGGGTCTCCCCCCGTTTCAGGCTGAGGGACACCCCGTCCACGGCCTTGACCTGGCCTACCGTGCGCCGCAGCAGTCCCTTACGGATCGGGAAATGCACCGCCAGATCGGTCACTTCCAGCAGTTCGGCAGCGACCTGTTCCGCCTCCGCCGTCTTTCGGCCCGTCTCCGGCGGATACCCCGCCCCCGCCGCGTTTTCGGGCCGGGGCGCCGAAACGAGATGGCAGCGCGCGACATGGCCATCGTCCAGAGTCTGGGAATCCGGGGCTTCGGCGTGGCAGCGTTCCCAGGCCAGGGCACAGCGCTCGGCAAACCGGCAACCGGTGAAGACGGTACCCAACGGCGGCACGCTGCCGGGAATGTGCTCCAGGCGTTCGTGTCGTTGATGGGCCGAGGGCAGGACGCTGAACAGTTTGCGGGTATAGGGGTGGAAAGGGCGCGCGTACAGGGCCTCGCGGCTGGCAACCTCGACCACCTGACCGGCATACATAACCACCACCCGGTCTGCCATATCGCGGGCCACGTCCAGGTCGTGGGTAATGAGCAGCAGGCCCATGCCCCGCTCACTGCGCAACTGTTTGAGCAGGCGCAGGATTTGCGCCTGCACGGTAACGTCCAGCGCGGTGGTGGGCTCATCGGCGATGAGCAGTTCCGGCTCGCCGGCCAGCATGGTGGCGATCAGTGCCCGCTGCCGCTGACCGCCGGAAAGCTGGAAGGGGTAGCTGGTCCCGTGGCGGTCCTCCAGACCGACGGCCTGCAACAGTCGGCTGGTCTCGGCCGCCGCCTGCTCCGCGGTGGGGTGACGATGGGCCTCCAGGGCCTCGCCGATCTGTTGCCCGACGGTGAGCACCGGATTGAGGCTCAGCATGGGTTCCTGGAAGATCATGGCCAGGCGCCCTCCGCGCACCCGGCGCATGTCCTGCTCGGGCAGGGCGAACAGGTCCGTGTCCCCCAGCCTGGCCTGCCCGCCCGCCAGTTCGAGACCGTCTGGCAGCAGGCGCATCAGGGCCAGGGCGGTGAGGGATTTGCCGCAGCCCGACTCGCCCAGCAGCACGACGCATTCACCCGGTGCCACCTCGAAATCGACACCATCCACGGGCCGCATCGCGCGGTCCCCGCCCTCGTGGTGGATGGCAACGCGCAGGCCGCGCACCGACAGGCCGCCATTCATGGCCATCACGCCTGCCCCCCCGCGCGGGGATCGAAGGCCTCGCGCACGCTATCGGCAAAAAGGTTGGCGGGCAGCACCAGGGCGAACATGAACACGAAAGCGGCGGCCAGTTGCCACCAGACGATGGGCTCGCGGGCCAGTTCCAGGCGCGCGCCGTTGATCATGTTGCCCCAGCTGGCAGTCACCGGATCGACGCCGACCCCCACATAGGACAGGACCGCCTCGGCCAGCACCAGTCCGGAGAAGTCGATGACCACCGCGATCAGCACCAGATGCGCGACGTTGGGCAGGATGTGCCGGCCCAGGATGCGCAGGTGGGAGATACCGAAGGCTCGCGCGGCCTGGATGTAGTCCATCTCGCGCAGCTTCAGGGTTTCACCGCGCAGCAGCCGGGCCAGACCGGTCCAACTGGTCATGCCCAGGATCAGGCACAGGAAGACCAGACGCAGGTCGGAGCGGGCGGCGGCGGTGTCGAACAGCTCCGGATGGGTCTCGATATAGACCTGCGCCACGAGAACAGCGGAGGCGATCAGGAGCACGCCGGGAATGGAGTTCAGCGTGGTGTACAGATACTGGATGGCGTCGTCGGCGCGTCCGCCGTAATAGCCCGCCGCAACGCCCAGGAACAGGGCCAGCGGCAGCATGATCAGGGTGGTCAGGGTGCCGATGAGAAGGCCGGTGCGCACGCTCTTCAAAGACAGGTAGAACACATCCTGGCCGACCTTGTCCGTGCCCAGGATGTGGTAATGGGGCGCTAGCTGGATGACGGCGGCGGCCAGCAGCAGCAGCAGGCACAGGACGATCAGCCCGGCACGCAGGCCGGCCAGGGAAGAGGATCGCGACAATGCGCTCCAGGCCCCCGTGATGCCGAGATGGCCCGGCGATCCGGAGGGTCCTTGCGGGCCGGCCCCGAGTCCGACGAACACCAGCGCCAGGCCCAGGGCCAATGCCGACGCCACCCCACCCGCCAGCAGCCCCATCCCGATGTGTCCGGCGATGTCCCCGGCCCGCGCCTCGACGCCCGCCAGATGAGCGCCGCCGAACTTGAGCCGCGGAAAGTCGCGCACCTGCCGTCCGTCGGGCAGCTCCATGGTCTCCTTGGCATAGAGATGCAGGGCCAGGGGTGCGGAATAGGTTTCTTCCACCTGAGTGCGCAGCGGTCCCACCAGGGTATCCAGCACGGAATGGACCTCGGCCGCGTAGTGCACCGGTTGGCCGGGCTCGGCGGGCAGGGCCGGGCGGAAGTGGAGGGAATCGAGGATGCCGACCAGCGCATAGGCCGCCAGCAGCACCGCCGCGCCCATGCCCATGCGGCTGCGCCCTACCCGTCGCCAGGGCTCGCGCAGGTGCTCATGGCGGCCGACCTGCCAGGCGAAGACCGCCAGCGCGGCCAGCAGCAGGAAGAGGAGCGCATCGCTCCACAAAATTTCGGGCCGGAAGCTCAGCGTCATTCCAGGCGTACCCGCGGATCGACCAGCGTATAGGACAAATCGGTCAGCAGCAGGCCGACGATGTAGAGCACCGAGCCCAGGAAGACCATTGAACGGACGATGGCGAAGTCCTGCGCCTGGATGGCCTCGATGGTGTAGCTGCCCAAGCCAGGGATGCCGAAGAAGGACTCGACGATCAGGCTGCCCAGGAACAGGCGTGGGATGACCACCACGGCGCCGGTGAGAATGGGGATCATGGCGTTGCCCAACACGTGCCGGAACAGCACAACCCGCTCGGACAGGCCCTTGGCGCGGGCGGTGCGCACGTAGTCCTTGTGTATCTCCTCCAGGAACAGGGTGCGGTAGAAGCGGCTGGAATCGCCCAGCCCGGAAACCACGCCCACGGCGATGGGCAGGATCAGGAACTTGAACATTCCCCAGCCCGGCGCGTAGCCGGACACCGGCACCAGATGCCACAGCTTGCCCAGCAGGTATTGGCCGCCGATGATGTAGAACAGGCCGGAGATGGACATCAGCACCACGCTCAGCACCACCCCGGTCAGGTCCAGATAGGTGGCGCGGAAGAACACCAGGGTCAACGCGAAGCTGATATAGACCGCAAGCCCCACTAGGAAGGTGGGCAGGGCGATGGCCAGGCTGGGCCACATGCGGGTGCCGATCTCGCGGGCGATGTCGCGGCCGTCGTCGGCCAGGCCGAAATCGAGGGCGAACAGGGCCAGGGACTTGTTCACGAACAGGGTCTCGGTGAGCTTGCCGGTGCCTTCGGCCTCCTGATTGAACAGCAAGGGCCGGTCATAACCATGTTCCACCTTCCAGCGCTCGATGGCCTCCGGGGTGACGTGCTTGGCACCCAGGTGGATGCGCGCCATGTCGTCCGGAGTGTTGACCACGAAGAACAGGGCGAAGGTGATCAGGTTGACCCCGATCAGGATGGGGATGGCGTAGAGGACACGGCGGATGACGTAGTTCAGCATGCCAACGGCCCCACCACATGTAGCCCGCAGGAGCATCGCGAGTCCGAGGCCAAGCATGGCCGGGGGAACCCCGGAATCGCTGCCCTCCTCCGGGCTACGCTGGCATTGTTGTGTTGCCGATGCATCACGCCCCCCGCGCCGTGGCCCGCAGGTGCCGCCGGTAGGCCAGCGTCGCCGGCACCACCAGCGCCGCCAGCGCCGCCGCCATGAGCGCCAGCGGCCACCATACCGGCCGGTTCCAGCGTGCCTGATAGGCATGCCGCGCCGCCGGCTCCACCCGCCGGTACTTCAAGGTATTGTTGGCCATCAGGTTGGGCTTGCCGTTCTTCACCCAGCCGTGGCGCAGGCCGAAGCTCTTCTGGTAGAAGGCGAACACCCAGGGTGCATCGTGGCGGACAATTTCCACCATGCGGTCGATGACCGCCTGGCGCGCCGGACCGTTGGGCATGTCCTTCATTTGCAGGAACAGCCGGTCGAACTCCGGGTTGGCGTAGTTGGCAGCGTTCTCGCCGTTCTTCTCCACCTTGCGGTTGGGGCCGTAGAGCAGGAACAGGAAATTTTCCGGGTCGGGATAATCGGCGTTCCAGCCCCACTCGAAGATTTGCGCGTTGCCCTTGAGCATCTTGTCCTGGAAGCGGTTGTAGTCGGTGTCGCGAATGATCAGTTGCACGCCCAGTGCCCCGATCTGCTTGCGGTACCAGTCCAGGCGGCTCTTGGCGTCGGGGCCGCTGGCCATGGTATCGAAATATAGGGTCAGCGGCTTGCCGGTGGCGGCGTCGCGGCCGTTGGGATAACCGGCCCGGGCCAGCAAGGCCTTGGCCTCGTCCAGACCCCGCCGCACCGGCCTGTTGTTTTCCCAGCGGTAAACCGCCGGGTTGATGCCCGCCTCGCCCTCCCGATAGCCATATATGCCAGGCGGCAACGGCCCCTGGGCGGGAATACCGCGTCCATTGAGGAAGATGGAAATGAACTGTTCGTAGTTCAGGGCAATGGACACCGCCTGTCGAATCAACCGGGCCCGCTCCCCGGTGCCACCGATATCCGGATCGAGCATGTTGAAGCCCACGTACCAAAGCGAAGTGCGCACGGCGGTGGACAACTCGATGCCGCGCTCGCCCATGTCCGGGGTCAGGTCCGGCTGGCCGTCGGGGCCCAGGCGGATGGCTTGGTCGAAGGTGTCGGAACTAATGCCAGAGGTGTCGTAATAGCCCTGAAGAAACTTGGTCCAGTACGGGATGTCCTCCTTCTCCAGCACATAGACCGCCTCGTCCAGCAGGGGCAGCGGCTTGCCCGCGTCCGCCAGCAGGCCTTCATCCGCGTCACCGGGATCGCCCCCCGTGGGATAGGCGTCCGGGTGGTAGTTGGGGTTCCGGCGCAGCACCATCTGCCGGTTGGGATCGTTCACAGCCAGGTAAAACGGGCCGGTGCCCACGGGCTGCCAATCCAGGGTGAAGTTCTTCTCGGACATGCCCGGCTGGGTATAGAAGCGCTCCGCCTCGGCCGGCACCGGCGCGAAAAAGGGCATGGCCAGCCAATAGACGAATTGCGGGTACTTGCCGCGTATGCGGATGCGGTAGGTGTAGCGGTCCACCACCCGCGCGCCTTCCAGGGGGTAACGATCCAGGTCGAGGTACGCATCCTTGGGCAGGGCGGCCGCCTCCTTTTCCAACTGCTTGCCGTACTCGCGCAGACCGACGATGTACTCGCCCATCAGCCCGAAGATGGGCGAGTTGAGGCGGGGATTGGCCAGGCGCTTGATCTGATAGACATAATCCTCGGCGGTCAACTCGCGGCTGCCGGTGGCGGTGAAATCCTGGAAATCGTCGATGTCCACCAATTCCCGAGGAGAGATCGGGAAGTAGCGGGGCTTGCCCGCCGCATCCGTGGCCAAGGCAGGGTGCGGCTGGTAGCGGATACTCGGCTTGATGCGGATTTCGTAAGTGGTGAAGGCAATGGCTTCCGTAGCCGCGTTATCGGGCAAGACACCGCCGTCCGCGCCGTGATAGGTCACCTTGGGCATCGATTCGGCGGTCAACGGCTCCAGTTCGTAGGGGCGCTTAAGATAGTGGTATTGCAGTGGTGGCTCGTAAATCTGGCCGGTGAACACCACCTCGTTCTCGCTGTAGGAACGGGCCGGGTCCAGATGCTTGGGGCGGGACTCGAAGGCGGAGAACAGGATGCGCCCACCCGCCTGACCGGCCGGATGGGGATTGTTGGCCGGCCCGCCACAGGCGGCCAGCAGGGCAGCCAGGATGAGGAGGAAAACGGGGACAGGCCAAGGGCGCATGGGGCGGCAGTGTACCGACAGTGCCTTCGCGGCGTCACGCTATAATGCCCGTCAACCGACTATGACACAGGACACACCCATGGGCTTCCTTGCCGGCAAGAAGATTCTGATTACCGGACTGATCTCCAACCGCTCCATTGCTTACGGTGTCGCGTTGGCCTGTCACCGTGAAGGCGCCGAACTGGCCTTCAGCTACCAGGGCGAGCGGGTGCGCGACCGGGTGGCGGAAATGGCGGCCGAGTTCGGCTCCAACCTGGTCTTCCCCTGCGACGTGGCCAACGACGCGGAAATCGACGCCCTGTTCGCCGAATTAGGCAAGCACTGGGACGGTCTGGACGGCTTGGTGCATTCCATCGCCTTCGTGCCCAAGCAGGCCTTGGCCGGCGACTACCTGGAAAACATCAACCGCGAATATTTTCGCATCGCCCACGACATCTCCAGCTACTCCTTCACCGCCCTGGCCAAGGCCGCCTTGCCCATGATGCAGGGACGTAATGCTTCCCTGCTGACCATGACCTACCTGGGCGCGGTGCGCTCCGTGCCGCATTACAACGTCATGGGCCTGGCCAAGGCCAGCTTGGAAACCAGCGTCTATTACCTGGCCGCCAGCCTCGGCCCCAGGGGTATCCGGGTCAACGGCCTATCGGCCGGCCCCATCAAGACCCTGGCGGCGGCGGGCATTTCCGACTTCAACAAGCTGCTGGCCTGGGGTGAGCAGCATTCCCCCCTGCGCCGCAACGTCAGCATCGAAGAGGTGGGCAACACCGCCGCATTTCTGCTCTCGGACTTGGCCTCGGGCATGACCGGAGAGATCACCTACGTCGATGCGGGTTTCAACAGTACGGCCGGTCTGGCGGTGGATCCCTGACCACCCGGAACAGGGGTGATGAAAAAGGCCGGCAATGCCGGCCTTTTTTTATGTCTGGGTGCGACAAGCCTTACTCGGACTTTTGGGCCACCACTTCCTGATTGATGCTGATCTTGGCATTGGCACGGGCATGGTCCAGGTAAGCGCGGAATTCCTCCTGGGCCGCCAGCCGCAGCAAGTCGCGCCGGATCATCTGCACTTGGTCCCCGGCCACCTCAGCCGGCGTCATTTTGTTGATCCGGTACAGCCGATAGCCTTCGCGGCTCTCCAAACCCACGTATTGGGGCATCTTCTCCACACTTGCCCGGAACACGGCCTTCAGGGCATCGGGCGTCATGTTCAGCGGCTTCATCCGCGACACGGTCATGGGCGCGCCCATGCCGGCGGGCGCCTGCCCTGCCCGCGCCGCCTTGAGAGCCGCCTCGCCCTCCGTTACGGCCTTGCGACGAGCCGCCTCGGCGGTCAGCTTGAGGCGAATCTCGGCCGCCACTTCCGCCAGCGGACGCAGGCCCTCGGGCCGATGTTCCAGCACATGGGCGGCCACCAGCGTATTGGCGGCCACCTCTATGGCCTCGGTATTCTGCTTCTTCCGCAGGACTTCTTCGGCGAACAGGGCATCCAGCAGTCGCTCGTTACCCATGATGCCGGGCTGACTGGGTTTGCGGGCGACCCAGCCGGCGTCCTGCACCGCCAGCTTGAATTCCTTGGCCGCGGGTTCCAGGCTGTCAGGCTGCTCGTACACCAGGTTGCTGAACCGCTCGGCCGCCTCGGCGAAGTGACGCTGGGCGGCCTGACCGGTCAGCTCCTCCATGATCTCGCCCTTGACCACGTCGAAGCCCAGCTTGGCACCCGGCGTGATGCCGGTCAGGCGGATGATGTGCAGGCCGAACTCGGTTTCCACCAGGTCGCTGGTGTCGCCCACCTTCATGCCGAACACGGTGTCCGCGAAGGGCTTGACCATGGTGTCGCGGGTGAAGCTGCCCAAGTCGCCGCCCTGAGCAGCTGACAGGGGATCCTGGGAATGCTTGCCGGCCAGTTCCGCGAAACGGTCGGGCGCGGCACGCAGCTGGTTCAACAGATCCTTGGCCTGCGCGCGAGCCTTCTCCATCGCCTGAGGACCACTGCCCTGGAGACGGATCAGGATATGACTGGCGCGGCGCTGCTCAGGCTCCTGATAGCGGGCGCGGTTGGCTTCGTAAAATTGCTTCGCATCGGACTCGGTCACGTTGATCTGCCCTTTTAGGCTGTCCGGAGAAAGCACCAGATACTGTACGTGCACCTGGGCCGACGTGGCGTAATCCTGCTTGTGGGCCGCATACTCCTTTTCGACGGCAGCATCGTCGATGCGGATGGTGTTCAGATAAGCCTGGATATCGAAAACCGCCTCCTGCACCTCGCGCTGTTGGCTCAATAGCTTGCCAAGCATCGCGGCACGCTGGGCGGGCACCAGCGATCCTTCGCCGACAGCAAACTGCAACTGGCGCAGCAGCACATCCTGGCGCAGCATGCCGATGAACTGGGGACGGGACATGCCCCGGCTGCGCAGCCAGTTATCCAGTTTGGCCTCCGAGAAGGCGCCATTGTCCTGGAACGGCTCCAGGCTCCCCAGCACTGCGTTCAACTGCTCATTGGTGACGGTCAGGCCGGCGCCCGCGGCCGCCTCCTGCAACAACTGGGTGTTCACCAATTGCTCGATCACCTGCTGGCGCAAGTCCTTGAATTGCTCGCTTTGCGAGGAATTGATGCCCGCGGCCTCCTGTTGCTGCTGCAAAGCCTGCAGGAAGTCGCGCTCGGAAATCTCGGCATCGTTGACCACCGCGGCAGGTTTGCCTTGGGCACTGCCCTGGAAATACCAATCGACACCCCATACGGCAAAGGTCAGGGCGATGAGGCCGAGGATGATCTTGGCAATCCAGCCTTGGGCGTGTTCGCGTATTGCTTCTAGCATGATCCGTTTGCGTGGCGAAAAAAAAGGCGAACTCGCGTTCGCCTTTTTTGATTATTGGCGGAGTGGACGGGACTC
>DEQR01000064.1:35441-77943 GCA_002360535.1 Thiobacillus sp. UBA3361 | reverse complement strand
CCAACTGAACTACCACTCCTTGAATCTCTACCTGCTGGTGGGTGCTGACGGGTTCGAACCGCCGACATTCGCCTTGTAAGGGCGACGCTCTACCAACTGAGCTAAGCACCCAGCAAAGCGCGCTAGTTTATAGCATCTTTCAGCGCTTTGCCAGCACGGAATTTGGGAACCTTGGCCGCCTTGATCTTGATGGATGCACCGGTACGGGGGTTGCGGCCGGTACGAGCGGCGCGCTTGCCAACATAGAAGGTACCGAAGCCTACCAGGGTGACCATATCGCCTTTCTTCAGGGCCTTTTTGACCACATCCATGGCCGCATCCAGGGCACGACCGGCGGCGGCCTTGGAGATGTCGGCGGAGGTGGCGATGGCGTCGATCAACTCAGACTTGTTCATTAAAAAACCCCCTTTCAGTGGACGGAACGCAGCGTCGATGGCCTGCGCAGGCTTTATAGCAACCCGAAAATCACGGTGTCAAGCGCTTTGTAGGCCGAAAACGCCCGTCAATGCTTGATCACAGCTTGATTCTCGGCTACCGGCGGAGGCGGATTGACGGCTT
The DNA here is from genome assembly GCA_002360535.1 of Thiobacillus sp. UBA3361. Classification (GTDB taxonomy): domain Bacteria; phylum Pseudomonadota; class Gammaproteobacteria; order Burkholderiales; family Thiobacillaceae; genus UBA3361. The sequence continues at coordinate 77,385 of DEQR01000064.1, read as the reverse complement.
CGCCCACTTCCTCGGTCAAGGGCTGCGGCTTGCTCTCCAAAGCAGCATCCAGAACCTGGTCGATCCATTTCACCGGCTGGATTTCCAGACGGTTCTTGATGTTGTCGGGGATGTCCGTAAGGTCCTTGACGTTGCCTTCGGGGATCAGCACCTTCTTGATGCCACCGCGGTGTGCCGCCAGCAGCTTTTCCTTCAGGCCGCCGATGGGAAGGACTTCGCCACGCAGCGTGATCTCTCCGGTCATGGCCAGGTCGCAGCGCACGGCGATGCCGGTCAGCACGGAGGCCACGGCGGTGCTGATGGCAATGCCGGCGGACGGGCCGTCCTTGGGCGTTGCCCCCTCGGGCAAGTGGATGTGCATGTCGTTCTTCTCGAAGGCGTCCGCAGCGATGCCCAGCGACTTGGCGCGACTGCGGATGACCGTGCGCGCCGCCTCGATGGATTCCTTCATCACGTCGCCGAGCTGGCCGGTACGGATGATGGTGCCCTTGCCAGGCATGGCGGTGGCCTCGATGGTCAGCAACTCGCCGCCGACCTCGGTCCACGCCAGGCCGGTGACCTGCCCCACCTGGTTTTCCTTCTCCGCCAGGCCGTAGGTGTAGCGGCGCACGCCCAGGTATTTGTCCAGGTTGCGGGCGGTGATGCTCACCTTGCCCTTGGCCTTGCCCATCTGGATGGCGGTGGCGGCCTTGCGGCACAGCTTGGCGATTTCGCGTTCGAGGCTGCGAACACCCGCCTCACGGGTGTAGTAGCGGACGATATCGCGCAGGGTACTTTCCGAGATCTGCACTTCAGCCTCGGTCAGACCGTTGTTCTTCATCTGCTTGGGCACCAGGTAACGCATGGCGATGTTGATCTTCTCGTCCTCGGTGTAGCCCGACAGGCGGATCACCTCCATGCGGTCGAGTAGCGGCGCGGGGATGTTCAGGGTGTTGGCGGTGGCCACGAACATGACGTCGGAGAGGTCGAAATCCACCTCCACGTAGTGGTCCTGGAAGGTGTGGTTCTGCTCGGGATCGAGCACTTCCAAGAGGGCAGAAGACGGATCGCCGCGGAAGTCCTGGCCGAGCTTGTCCACCTCGTCGAGCAGAAACATGGGGTTGCGCACACCTGCCTTGCTCATGTTCTGCAGGATCTTGCCCGGCAGGGAGCCGATGTAGGTGCGCCGATGGCCGCGGATCTCGGCCTCGTCACGGACGCCGCCGAGGGCCATGCGCACGAACTTGCGGTTGGTGGCGCGGGCAATGGATTGGCCCAGGGAGGTCTTGCCGACCCCGGGCGGCCCGACCAGACACAGGATGGGCCCCTTCAGGCGATCGACCCGCTGCTGCACCGCCAGGTATTCGACGATGCGCTCCTTCACCTTGTCCAGACCGTAGTGGTCGTGTTCCAGGATATCTTCGGCCTTTTTCAGGTCCTTGCTGATCTTGGTCTTTTTTTTCCAGGGCAGGTTGACCAGGGTTTCGATGTAGGTGCGCACCACCGTAGCCTCGGCGGACATGGGCGACATCATGCGCAGCTTCTTCAGCTCCGCCTGGACCTTTTTGACCGCCTCCTTGGACATATGCGCCGCTTCGATGCGCTTCTCCAGTTCTTCCAGGTCGGCGCTCTCGTCCACGTCACCCAGTTCCTTCTGGATCGCCTTCACCTGCTCGTTCAGGTAGTACTCGCGCTGACTCTTCTCCATCTGCCGCTTCACGCGGCCGCGGATGCGCTTCTCCACCTGCAGGATGTCGATCTCGGTCTCCATGAAGCCCATCAAGTGATCCAAGCGGCCTTTGAGGTCGAACATCTCCAGAATGGCCTGCTTCTGCTCCAGCTTGAGCGGCAAATGGGCGGCGATGGTGTCGGCCAGACGTCCGCCGCTGTCGATGCCCGCCAGGGAGGCCAGTATCTCGGGGGGGATCTTCTTGTTCAGCTTGACGTAGTTGTCGAACTGGGCCAGCAGCGCCCGGCGCATGGCCTCGATCTCAGTGTTTTCGTCCAGGTCCTCGGCCAGAGGCTCGCCCCGGGCCGAGAAATGGGTCTGCTCGTCGATGAATTCGGTGATGTTGGCGCGCTGGTTGCCTTCGACCAGCACCTTCACGGTGCCGTCGGGCAGTTTGAGCATCTGCAGGATGCTGGCGATAGCCCCGACCTGGTACATATCCTCGAAGCCGGGCTCATCCTTGGCGGCCGATTTCTGAGCCACCAGCATGATGTGCTTGCCTGCCTCCATGGCCGTTTCCAGGGCCTTGATCGATTTCGGGCGGCCCACGAAGAGGGGGATGACCATGTGCGGAAACACCACCACGTCCCGCAAGGGCAACAGGGGCAGGCTGACGGCGCCGGTGAACAGGGTGGATTGACTCATGGTATGGGCGCTCCAACGAAGCAGTCGTGAAGATAAGCCTTAGGTGATGCCGCCGAGATCGATTTCAACCCGGCGGACGCGAATCGTCCGGCGTCAGCCGGTGGCCTGGGCCGTTTCCCCATATATCAGGATGGGCTTGCCCTCGCCGGTGACGGTCTTTTCGTCCACCACCACCTTGACCACGTTTTCCTGGCTGGGCAGTTCGAACATCAGGTCCAGCAGGGCATGCTCGATGATGGAACGCAGGCCGCGGGCGCCGGTCTTGCGCTTGAGGGCGGCGTTAGCGATAGCCAGCAGGGCCTCCTCGCGGAATTCCAGCTCAGCGCCTTCCATCTTGAACAGCTTCTGGAACTGCTTGGTCAGGGCGTTCCTGGGCTGGGTGAGTATCTGCATCAGGGCCTGCTCGTCGAGTTCCTGAAGGGTGGCGATCACCGGCAGACGGCCGACGAACTCTGGGATCAGTCCGTACTTGATCAGGTCCTCCGGCTCCACCATGCGGAACACCTCGCCCACGTCCTTGGCGTTATCCTTGCTCTTCACCTCCGCGCCGAAGCCGATCCCGGACTTCTCGGTGCGGTTGCGGATGACCTTTTCCAGGCCGCTGAAGGCGCCGCCGACGATGAACAGGATGTTGGTGGTATCGACCTGGATGTATTCCTGATTGGGGTGCTTGCGCCCGCCCTGGGGCGGGACCGAAGCGACCGTGCCCTCGATGAGTTTCAGGAGGGCCTGCTGCACCCCCTCGCCGGAGACATCGCGGGTGATGGAGGGGTTGTCGGATTTGCGGGAAATCTTGTCGATCTCGTCGATATAGACGATGCCCGATCGGGCCTTTTCCACATCGTAGTCGCACTTCTGCAGCAGTTTCTGGATGATGTTTTCCACATCCTCGCCAACGTAGCCGGCCTCCGTGAGGGTGGTGGCGTCGGCGATCACGAAGGGGACGTTGAGCAGACGGGCCAGGGTCTGGGCCAACAGGGTCTTGCCGGAACCGGTGGGGCCGATGAGGAGGATATTGCTCTTGGACAACTCCACCTCGTCGTCCTTGGCCGAGGCCGGGGTGCGCAGACGCTTGTAATGGTTATAGACCGCCACCGCCAGAGCACGCTTGGCCAGTTCCTGGCCGATCACATACTGGTCTAGAACGGCGCGGATCTCCATGGGGGTGGGCAGGCGCTCGCCTTCCTCTTTGCCGTCCTTGCCGGACACCTCCTCGCGGATGATGTCGTTGCACAGCTCGACGCACTCGTCGCAGATGAACACCGAGGGCCCGGCGATCAGCTTACGCACCTCCTGCTGGCTCTTGCCGCAGAAAGAACAGTAGAGGAGTTTGTCGTTACCCTTATCCGCCATGATGGTGCCCTATCAATACCCTAACGTTTTAGTCGAGTTTACCCGGCGTCGCTGCGCTTGGCCAGAACCTTGTCCACCAAACCATAGCTGACGGATTCTTCGGCTCCCATGAAATAGTCCCGGTCGGTATCCCGCTCGATCACCTCCAGGGGCTGGCCCGTATGCTCTGAAAGCAGCCTGTTGAGGCGGCTGCGCAGATAAAGTATCTCCTTGGCGTGGATCTCGATGTCGGAGGCCTGACCCTGGTAACCGCCCATGGGCTGGTGGATCATTACCCGCGAGTTGGGCAGACAAAAGCGCTTTTCCTTGGCGCCCGCGGCCAGCAGGAAGGCGCCCATGCTGGCGGCCTGGCCGATGCACAGGGTGGATACGTCCGGCTTGATGAACTGCATGGTGTCGTAGATACCCATGCCCGCAGTGACCGAACCGCCCGGGGAATTGATGTAGAAGTAGATGTCCTTGTCGGGGTTTTCCGACTCCAGGAACAGCAGCTGAGCCACCACCAGGTTGGCGGTGGTGTCGTTCACCGGTCCGACCAGGAAGACCACCCGTTCCTTGAGCAGGCGCGAATAGATGTCGAAAGCCCGCTCGCCCCGGCCGCTCTGCTCGATGACCATGGGGATGTAGCCCAGCATGGAGGGCGCCGGCATGGTGTTGATGTGCTCCGTCATCAGGCTCTCCCCATCAGCTTGTCGAGGGACATGTTTTCATCGGTCACCTGGGCCTGGCCCAGCACCCAATTGACCACGTTTTCTTCGAGCACCAGGGACTCCGCCTCCTGCAGACGTTGGGCGTCCTGATAGTACCACGCGACCACATCCGAGGGGTCCTCGTAGCTCTGGGCGAATTCCTCCACCATGCCCTTCACCTGGTCCACGCCGGCCTTGATGTCGTTGGCGCGCGCGATCTCCGACAGCAGCAGGGACAGCGCCACGCGCCGCTTGGCCTGGGCCTCGAAGATTTCATCCTTGAGCTTGATGTCCTGTTCCTTCATGCCACGCGCCTTCAGGTCAGCCACCGCCTTTTCCATCAGGGCGCGGATCTCCATGGTGACAAGGCCCTTGGGCACATCGAAGGGACTGGTGTCTAGCAGCCCCTGCATGACCTGTTCCTTGACCTTGGCCAGTACGCGGCGCTTCACCTCGCGACGCAGGTTGTTGGCGATCTCCTCGCGCATCTTGGCCACGCCACCCTCATGGATGCCCATGCTGGCGGCGAAAGCCTCGTCCACCTCGGGCAGATGGGGTTCATGGACGGATTTCACTTCCGCCTCGAAGGTCGCCGTCTTGCCGGCGATGTCCTTGGCAAAGTAGTCCTCCGGGAATACAACGTCGAAGGTCTTTTTCTCGCCGGCCTTCATGCCCGCCAGGGCACCCTCGAAGTCCTTCAGGGTCCGGCCCTCGCCCAGCACCACCGGGAAATCCTTGGCCTCGCCCCCAGGGAAGGGCTCCCCGCCTATCCTGCCCAGATAGTCGATGTGCAACCGGTCGCCTTCCTGGCCGGCGCGCTCCACGGCGTGGTAGTGCAGGCGCTGCTTGCGCAGGATATCCAGGGTGCGGTCGATGTCCACGTCCGCCACCTCCACCACCGGGCGGGTGACCTGGATCTGGGACAGGTCGCCCACCCTGATCTCCGGAAACACCTCGAAGGTGGCGGTGAAGGCGCCACCGGCGCCTTCTCCCTGCACCGGTGCGAAGCGCGGGTAGCCGGCCACGTGCAGATTCTGTTCGCGGATGGCATCGCCGAAGGCCTGTTGCAGGTTCTCGCCCAACACTTCGCCGCGCACCTCGCTGCCATAGCGGGCGGCCACCATCTTCATGGGCGCCTTGCCGGGGCGGAAACCGTCCAGGCGGACGTTGCGGGCCAAGCGCTGCAGGCGCTTGTTCACCTCGGTCTCCACCGCGGCGGCATTCAGATTCAGGGTCAGACGGCGCTCCAGGCCGTCCAGGGTTTCAAGGCTTGCGGACATGAGTTTTCCTATTCAATTACTCCACTGGTGCGAAAGGGGGGACTCGAACCCCCACGCCGCGAGGCGCTGGAACCTAAATCCAGTGCGTCTACCAATTCCGCCACTTTCGCGAAAACGCTGAAGTGTAATATACCGCCCCGGCCCATGCTACCTGACGCCCTTTCCAGGTTATTTGTAACCTGATGATTACAAATATATATTCATGAATCAGCCGTTTCCTGGCCAGGCCCCGCGGGGTAATCTTGTCAACGCGGGGCATTACGAAAACTTTCCTGTGGCCTCCGTGCTGCTGCCCGGCAGGCTGCGGCCGGCGGTGCGGGCCATCTACGCCTTCGCCCGCGCCGCCGACGATATCGCGGATGAGGGCGACGCGGGGCCGGATGCCCGCCTGACTGAACTGGCCCGTTTCCGGGCGAAGCTGCACGCCCTGGAGCGGGGCGAACCGGCCGGCGACCCCATCTTCGAGCGCCTGGGTGAGGCCATCCGCCTCCACGGCCTCCCCTTTGAGCCGTTCCACCATCTGCTGGATGCCTTCAGCCAGGACGTGGTCAAGACCCGCTATGCCCACTTCGGCGAAGTGATGGACTACGCCCGCCGCTCCGCCAATCCCATCGGCCGTTTGCTGCTGAAACTTTATGGTGACGACGATGCCCGCCATCTGGCCTGGTCGGACGGCATCTGCTCGGCCTTGCAAATCATCAACTTCCTGCAGGATGTGGCCATCGACTATCGCAAGGGGCGCGTCTATCTGCCCCAGGACGAGATGGCGAAATACGGCGTCAGCGAGGCACAGATCGCCCAGGGCCGGGTGGATTTCCTGTGGCAACAGTTCATGAAGCGGCAGATCGAGCGCGCCCACCGCATGCTGGCGGCCGGCGCACCTCTGGGCAGGGCGCTGAAGGGGCGCATCGGCCTGGAGACGCGCCTCATCATCCTAGGCGGCGAACGCATGCTACAAAAACTGCACGAGACCCAAGGCGACGTGTTCAATCATCGGCCCACACTCGGCCCCGGCGACTGGCTCTACATGCTGAGGCGCGCCCTGTTCCCCGGCACCGGGCTGAGCCGGCGGGGCCATGACTGCGGCAGCGGCGGCTGCGGGCATTGAGCGTGGACCTGCAAGCCTGCCACCGGTATTGCCGTGACAAGGCGGTCGCCAGTGGCTCCAGTTTCTATTACGCCTTCCGCTTCCTGCCCGCCGACAAGCGCCGCGCCATCACCGCCTTCTACGCCTTCTGCCGTGAGGTGGACGACGTGGTGGACGAATGCCGCGAGCCGGCCGTGGCGCAGGCCAAGCTGGACTGGTGGCGGCAGGAACTGGGCCGGCTGTACGCGGGCACCCCCTCCCATCCGGTGACTCGCGCCCTGCTGGAGACCGTGGAGCGCGACGGCTTGCCCCGCGAGCAGTTCGAGGAAATCATCGACGGCATGGAGATGGACCTGACCCAGGCCCGCTACCCCGACTTCAAGTCCCTGCGCCTGTACTGCCACCGGGCGGCCGGGGTGGTGGGCGAGATATCCGCGCGCATCTTCGGCGCCACCGAGCACGCCACCCTGAAATATGCCGCCACCCTAGGACTGGCCTTCCAGCTCACCAACATCATCCGCGACGTGGGCGAGGATGCACGCCGCGGCCGCATCTACCTGCCCCAGGACGAACTGGCGCGGTTCGGGGTCAGCGAGGCGGACATCCTCGCTTGCCAGCCGAGCGACGCCTTCCGCAGCCTGATGGCTTTCCAGTGTCGGCGTGCCGAGGAAACCTACGCCCAAGCACTGTCCTTGCTGCCGGCCGCCGACCGCAAGGCACAGCGTCCCGGCCTGGTGATGGCCGCCATCTACCGCACCCTGCTGGAGGAGATCCGCCGCGACGGATTCCAAGTGCTGGAGGGGCGCACCGCCCTACCCCCGCTGCGCAAGCTGTGGCTCGCCTGGCGGACCTGGTTGGGCGTTTAGGGCATGAAGCGGATCGCGGTCGTCGGCGGCGGCTGGGCCGGGCTTGCCGCCGCCGTCCGACTCGCCGAGGCGGGCCGGCCGGTCACCCTGTTCGAAGCGGCCAGGCAACTGGGCGGACGCGCCCGGCGGGTGGACTGGCAGGGTCTGGCCATCGACAACGGACAGCACCTGATGATCGGCGCCTATCGGGAGACCCTGGCGCTGATGCGCACCCTGGGTACCGACAGCCTGCTGGCCCGGCGGCCGCTGGAATTAAGCGTGCCGGATTTCCGCCTCAGCCTGCCGCAACTGCCCGCGCCCCTGAACCTGATCATCGGCCAGCTGATGGCCGAGGGCCTGAGCCTGAAAGACAAACTCGCCGCGGCGGGCTTCATGCAGGCCCTCAAGCGCAACGGATTTTTGCTGCCCGCCGACGGCCCGGCCGACGAACTGCTCGCCCGGCACCGCCAGCCGCCCGAGCTGGTGGCCAAACTCTGGGAACCCATCTGCGTCGCGGCCCTGAACACGCCCCTGCGCCTGGCCTCGGCGCAGGTGTTCTGCAATGTGCTGCGCGACAGCCTGGCCCGCTCCCGGGCCGACTCTGACCTGCTTTATCAGCGCGCCCACCTGGGCAGGCTGGTGCCGGAGGCGGCGCGCGGCTGGCTGGAGGCGCGCGGCTGCCGGGTGCGACTGTCCAGCCGCGTCGGCGGGATCGAAAGAATCGGAAAAAACTACCGGATGAGCTTCGGGGAAGGCGGGGAAGAAGACTTCGACGCCGTCGTACTGGCCATCCATCCCGTCCGCCTGCCCGATCTGCTCGGCCAGCTGCCGCAACTGGCGGCGGTGCGGGAACAGGTCAGCGCCTTCGGTTGGCAACCCATCCTCACCTCCTGGATGCGATTTGCCGCCCCCCTGTCCTTTCCCCTCCCCATGCTGGGGCTGGCGCCCGGTCAGGGGCCCTGGGTGTTCGACCGTGGCGACGTGGCACCCGGCCTGGCCGCCGTGGTGATCAGCGCCGAAGGTCCCCATCTGCACCGCCCCCCGGAGACCCTGCGCGAGGAATTCCTGGACCTGATGGGACGCGCCCTGGGTCCCTTGCCGGAGTTGCAGGCCTGGAAGACCATCGTCGAGAAACGCGCCACCTTCGCCTGCACCCCCGGTCTATCCCGGCCCGGCAACCGTACCCCCCTGCCCGGCCTGGTCCTGGCCGGCGACTACACCGGCGGCGACTTCCCCACCGAAGACTATCCCGCCACCCTCGAAGGGGCCGTGCGAAGCGGCGTAAAATCGGCCCGGTTGCTGTTGGAATCCTCGTAGGACCTACCCGAATGCCCTATACCCTTCCCGCCGGCCTGCTCGCCGGCCGTGTCATCCTGGTCACCGGCGCCGGCCAGGGCGTGGGCAGCGCCGCCGCCATCGCGTACGCCCGCCTGGGTGCCACCGTGGTACTGCTGGGCCGCACAGTCGCCAAGCTGGAGCAGACCTATGACGCCATCACCGCGGCCGGCGGACCCATGCCGGCCATCTTTCCTGTCGATCTGTCGGCGGCCACCGACGCCGACTGCGAGGCCCTGGCCCAGGCCATCGGCTACCAACTGGGACGGCTGGACGGCATCCTGCACGCGGCCACCGAATACCGGCAGCTGTCGCCCCTGAACATGCAGGACCTGGCCGACTGGAACGCCCACCTGCGCGTCAACCTGATGGCCCCGGCGGCCATCGACCGGGCCTGCGAGGGCCTGCTCGCGAAATCGCCCGATGCCTCGGTGATCCTGCTGGGGGAGACCCACGGCCACGAACCGAAGGCCTTTTGGGGCAGTTTCGCGGTGTCCAAGGCAGGGCTGGAGGCCTATGCCCGCATCCAGGCGGAAGAATGGGCCGAACTGCCCAACCTGCGTGTCAACCTGGTCATCCCCGGTCCCATCCATTCGCCCCTGCGCGCCCGCACCCATCCCGGCGAGGTCAAGGACGGCCTGCCCGGTGTGGACGAATTCGCCGCCTACCTGGCCTGGCTGATGGGACCGGACAGCCGGGCGACGCGCGGACAGATCATCCAATGGTCAAAGGGCATGCCCGCATGAGCCGGGCGCGCTGGCTGACCATCCTGCTCGGCCTGCTGTTCTGGCCGGCCGCCGCCCCGGCGCAGGTTCCCTACGCCTGGGCCACCCCCGGCACCGACGGCCAGCCTGAGGTGCACCTCTACTTCTACTGGTCGGCACGCTGCCCCCACTGCCTGGAGGCGCGGCCGCACATCGAATCCCTGCCGGCGACCCATCCCTGGATCCGGCTCCACTCCCTGGAACTGACCCGGCACCCGGAAAACGTGGATCGCTACGTGAACATGGCCGCCGCCCTGGGCGAGCAGGCGCAATCGGTGCCCGGTTTCATCTTCTGCGGCCAGCTGCGGGTGGGCTGGCACAGCGCCGACACCACCGGCGCCGAGTTGTTGCGGGCATTGGAGACCTGCCGCGCCCAGGCGGCCGGCGAGGGCTCCGCCACGCCCTCGGCCGGCGCCCCGAGCACGACCCTGGACCTGCCGCTGCTCGGCAGTCTGAACGCCGCCGATCTGTCCCTGCCCATGCTTACCGTGGTCATCGCCGGCATGGACGCCTTCAACCCCTGCGCCTTCTTCGTCCTGCTGTTCCTGCTCTCACTGCTGGTGCACCAGCAGGACCGGCGGCGCATGCTGATCATCGGCGGCGTGTTCGTGCTCTTTTCCGGCCTCATGTATTTCGCCTTCATGGCCGCCTGGCTGGGCCTGTTCCGGGTCATGGGCAGCCTGCCCTGGGTCACCGCCGCCGCCGGCGGGCTGGCCCTATTCATCGGCATCGTCAACGTGAAGGACTTCTTCGCCTTCAAGGAAGGCCTCTCCCTGTCCATCCCCGAAGCGCGCAAGGCGGATATCTTCCGCCGCGGCCGGGCCATCCTGTCGGCCGGCAACCTGCCCGCCATGCTGACCGCCACCGTGCTGCTGGCCATCGCCGCCAACTTCTACGAACTGCTCTGCACCGCGGGTTTCCCCATGGTCTTTACCCGCCTGCTCACCCTGCAGGTGGGGAGCCCCACCCAGCACTACCTGTACCTGGCCCTGTACAACGTCATCTACATCCTGCCCCTGCTGCTCATCGTGCTGGCCTTCGTGCGCACCATGGGCGCGCGCAAGCTGACCGAACGGGAAGGCCGTCTGCTCAAGCTGCTGTCCGGGCTGATGATGCTGGGGCTGGGCCTGCTACTCCTGCTGGCGCCGGAACGCCTCGACAACCTGCTGGTGGCCTTCGGCCTGCTGGCTGCCGCGGTGGCCCTGACCTGGCTGGCGGCGCGCCTGAGCAGGCCGCGCGCCTGATGCCCAGCCCATCCCCCTCCCCCCGCCGCACATGACCACGGTGGCCCCGGTGCCGGATGAGCCGGCCGGCGACGCCATCATCATCCGCGGCGCACGCCAGAACAACCTGAAGAACCTGTCCCTGCGCCTGCCGCTGCGCGAGTTCATCGTCATCACCGGCGTCTCCGGCTCGGGCAAGTCCTCCCTGGCCTTCGACACCCTCTACGCCGAGGGCCAGCGCCGATACGTCGAGACCTTCTCCCCCTACGCTCGCCAGTTCCTCGACCGCATGGACCGGCCCCGAGTGGACCAGGTCGAGGGCATCCCGCCGGCCATCGCCATCGACCAGGTCAACCCGGTGCGCACCTCGCGCTCCACGGTCGGCACCATGACCGAACTGACCGACCATCTGAAACTGCTCTATGCCCGCGCTGCCAGACTTTATTGCCGGGGCTGCGGCCGGCCGGTGACGCGCGATACGCCGGAGTCCATCGCCGACCGGCTGCTGGCGGAAGCGGCGGACGAGCGGGCGGTGATCACCTTTCCGGTCGCGGTGCCGGACAACTTCAGCGCCGAGGAAGTGCTGAAGATGCTCGCCGCGCAGGGCTACGACCGGGTGCATGCGGAGGAGGCGGGAACCCTGCGCATGGTCCAGGACCGGCTGCGGCTGACCGAGGACAACCGGGGGCGTTTGCTGGAGGCGCTGGAAGCGGCGCTGAAGGTGGGCCACGGGCGGGTGGACGTGGCGCTCCTCCCCCCTCCCTCCTGCGAGAGAGCGCCACGCCGACGTTTCTCCTCCGACCTGCATTGCGCCGACTGCGACATCCACTACACCGCACCCTCCCCCAACCTGTTCTCCTTCAACTCGCCGCTCGGCGCCTGCGAGACCTGCCGAGGCTTCGGGCGGGTGATCGGGGTCGATTACGGCCTGGTGGTGCCGGATGCATCCAAGACCCTGGCCGAAGGCGCCATCAAACCCTGGCAGACGGAGAGCTACAAGGAATGCCAGGACGACCTGCGCGGCTATGCCCGCAAACGCCGTATCCCGTTGGATGTCCCCTGGCGCGACCTGACGCCCGGGCAACGCGACTGGGTGTTGCACGGCGAACCGGACTGGGTGGACTGGGAGACCTCCTGGCCCGGCACCTGGTACGGGGTCGATCGCTTCTTCGACTGGCTGGAGACCAAGAGCTACAAGATGCACATCCGCGTGCTGCTGTCCCGCTACCGCGGCTATACGGAGTGCCCGGCCTGCGGCGGCACGCGACTGAAGCCCGAGGCGCTGCTCTGGCGGCTGGGCGAAAACACGCCTCACGCCTCACGCCTCACGCCTCACGCCACCGTCCCGGCCATCCACGAACTGCTGGCCCTACCCATCGACCGCTGCCGGCAGTTCTTCGCCGATCTCGTTCTGCCGCCGCGACTCGCCCAGGGCTGCGACCTGCTGCTCAAGGAGATCCGCACCCGCCTCGACTATCTGGTGGAGGTCGGCCTGGGTTACCTGACCCTGGACCGCCAATCGCGCACCCTGTCCGGCGGCGAAGTGCAGCGCATCAACCTGACCACCGCCCTGGGCACCTCGCTCACCAACACCCTGTTCGTGCTCGACGAACCGTCCATCGGCCTGCACCCGCGCGACGTCAGTCGCATCGTCACGGTCATGGACCGCCTGCGCGTGGCCGGCAATTCGCTGCTGGTGGTGGAGCACGACCCGCAGGTCATGCTGGCCGCCGACCGCATCCTGGACATGGGCCCCGGCGCCGGCGAGCGTGGCGGCGACATCGTCTTCCAGGGCACGCCGGCCGAACTGCTCCAGGACGAACGCTCGCTGACCGCCGCCTACCTCAACGGCGAACGCCGGGTCATGCGCGACCCGCCGCGTCCGCCGGACGAGAAAACGCCCTGGCTCACCCTGCGCGGCGCCGGCGAGCACAACCTGAAGCACATCGACGTCGCCGTCCCCTTGCGCCGCCTGGCGGTGGTCACCGGCGTCTCCGGCTCCGGCAAGTCCAGCCTGGTGCACGACGTGCTCCACCCCGCCCTGCTGCGCCACTTCGGCAAGCCGACGGAGGCGCCCGGCGCGCATGCCGGACTGGAAGGCGCCGAGCGCCTGGACACGGTGGTGATGGTGGACCAATCCCCCATCGGCAAATCGGCGCGCGCCAACCCGGCCACCCACGTCGGCGCCTTCGACGCCATCCGCAAGCGCTACGCCGCCGAACAACTGAGCAAGGAGCGCGGCTATACCGCCGGGACTTTCAGCTTCAACTCCGGCACCGGCCGCTGCCCCACCTGTCAGGGCGCCGGCCACGAGCACGTGGAGATGCAGTTCCTGTCCGACGTCTGGCTGCGCTGCCCGGACTGCGACGGCAGGCGCTACCGGCCCGAGGTGCTGGAGGTGGAATGGCTGGGCGCCGACGGCAAGGCGCGGAGCATTTTCGACGTGCTGGAACTGACCGTGTACGAGGCAATGAGTGTCTTCGCGGCGCACGCGGACGTCACCCGCGCCCTGGAGCCCCTGCAGGCCGTCGGCCTGGGCTACGTCAGGCTGGGGCAGCCGGTGCCTACCCTGTCCGGCGGCGAGGCGCAGCGCCTGAAGTTGGCCAAGCACCTCACCGACACCCTGGCCGGCGAGGCCGGGCGCACCCTGTTCCTGTTCGACGAACCCACCACCGGCCTGCATTTCGAGGACATCGCCAAGCTGCTGCGCGCCTTCCGCCGCCTGCTCGCCGCCGGGCACAGCCTGCTGGTCATCGAGCACAACCTGGACGTGATGGCGGCGGCGGACTGGCTCATCGACCTGGGGCCGGAAGGCGGCGAGGACGGCGGCCGGGTGGTGGTGGCGGGAACCCAGGCGGCGGTGATGGCCTGCGTGGAAAGCCACACGGGGCGGGCCTTGCGGGCATACCTCTCCCCTCCCCGGCCCTCTCTACCCGAGGGAGGGAGGAGAGTCCACCCCCCACATCCCCCAGGGGGGAGGGGTCGGGGGAGAGGGGAGAACAGCATCCGCATCCTCCACGCCCGCGAACACAACCTGCGCGACGTGAGCCTGGCCATCCCGCGCGAGAAGTTCACCGTCATCACCGGCCTCTCGGGCTCGGGTAAATCCACCATCGCCTTCGACATCCTGTTCAACGAGGGCCAGCGCCGCTATCTGGAATCCCTCAACGCCTACGCGCGCAGCCTGGTACAGCCGGCCAGCCGCCCGGACGTGGACGCGGTGCTGGGCATTCCGCCCACCGTGGCCATTGAGCAGCGCACCTCGCGGGGCGGCTGGAAAAGTACCGTCGGCACCCTGACCGAGATCCACCACTATCTGCGCCTGCTGTTCGTCAAACTCGGCACCCAGCACTGCCCCGAATGCCGCGTGCCCATCGCCCCGCAGAGCCGGGAGATGATCTTCCAGCGCCTGCTGACCGACTGGCGCGGGCAGAAGGTGCAACTCCTCGCCCCGCTGATCACCGCCCGCAAGGGCCTGTACAAGGAACTGGCCCAATGGGCCAGCCGCAAGGGCCACACCCTACTGCGCGTCGATGGCGAACTGGTGCCCACCGACCCCTGGCCGGAACTGTCGCGCTTCAGGGAACACACCATCGACCTGCCCCTGGGCGAGATCGAGGTGGGCACCGGCAGCGAGGCGGAACTGCGCGAAGCGCTCGGCCGGGCCCTGTTCTACGGGCGCGGCGTGGTCAAGGCGCGCACGGCCGGCGCTCCCCAGCCCACTGCGCACGGCCGCAAGAAGACCACCGCCGACGGCGGCGAGGTGGCCTTCTCCATCAAGCGCGCCTGCCCGAGCTGCGGTAAAAGTTTCCCCGAACCCGACCCGCACCTGTTTTCCTACAACTCCAAGCACGGCTGGTGCGGCACCTGCTACGGCACCGGCCGCGCCCTGGCCGAGCCGCCCGAGGACCCGCACCTGGAGGCCGAGGACGCCGATCTGGCGCACGCCGGCCACTGCCCGGCATGCCACGGCGACCGCCTCAACGCCGAAGCGCGCGCCGTCCGACTGCACGGGCGGAGCATCGCCGATTACGCGGCCCTCACCATCAGCCAGGCCACGCGGGTCTTCGACGAACTGGAATTCCTCGGCCGCGAGGCCGATATCGCCCGCGAGGTGCTGCCGGAGATCCGCCAGCGCCTGGCCTTCCTGGCGCGCGTCGGCCTGGACTACCTGAGCCTGGACCGCGCCGCGCCCACACTCTCCGGCGGCGAGGCGCAGCGCATCCGCCTGGCCGCGCAACTGGGCTCCAACCTGCGGGGCGTCTGCTACGTCCTGGACGAGCCC
Source organism: Thiobacillus sp. UBA3361 (assembly GCA_002360535.1). GTDB lineage: Bacteria > Pseudomonadota > Gammaproteobacteria > Burkholderiales > Thiobacillaceae > UBA3361. Next base: position 62,171 of record DEQR01000064.1, on the reverse strand, counting down.
ACCATCGGCCTGCACCCGCGCGACAACGGCCGCCTGCTGGACACCCTGCGCGGCCTGGAGGGCAAGGGCAACACCGTGGTGGTGGTGGAGCACGATGAGGACACCATCCGCCGCGCCGAGCACGTCATCGACCTGGGGCCGGGCGCTGGACGCGAGGGCGGCCAGGTGGTGGCGGAAGGCACGCTGGAGGATCTCCTGGCCAGCGAGTCGTCGGTGACCGGCCAATGCCTGCGCCACCCCGCGCCCCGGCCCAGCCATCCGCGCCGGCCGGTGGACGGAGACATGCCCCGCCTGGAAGTCGTCGGCGCCCGGTTGAACAACCTGCGCGACCTGGACGTGGTCATTCCCCTGGGGCGGCTGGTGTGCGTCACCGGGGTGTCGGGGTCGGGGAAGTCTTCCCTGGTGCGGGAGGTGGTGCACGGCGGCGTGAAAGCGCTTCTGTCCCCCTCGCCCGCCGGAAACTCGGCCGGAGGGCCGCCGCACTGCCGCGAGATCAAGGGCTGGGAGCCCATCGCCCGCGTCCTTGAAGTCGATCAGACCCCCATCGGCAAGACGCCGCGTTCCTGCCCCGCCACCTACATCGGCTTCTGGGACGACATCCGAAAGCTCTACGCCAGCACCACCGAGGCGCGCATGCATGGCTGGAACGCGGCGCGCTTCTCCTTCAACACCGGCACCGGCCGCTGCCCGGTGTGCGAAGGCCAGGGCGTGACCACCCTGGAGATGAGTTTCCTGCCCGACGTGAAGCTCACCTGCGAGGCCTGCAGCGGCGCGCGCTTCAATCCGGAAACCCTGCTGGTGGACTGGAAGGGCAAGACCATCGCCGAGGTGCTGGCCATGCCAGTGGACGAGGCGGTGGACTTCTTCGCCGCCCATCCGCCCGTCCACGCCCCCCTGTCTCTGATGCGCGAGGTCGGCCTGGGTTATCTGACCCTGGGCCAGGCCAGCCCCAGCCTGTCCGGCGGCGAGGCGCAGCGCATCAAGCTGGTCGCCGAACTCGCCAAGACAGGCGCGCCGGTGCCGAAGCGCGGGCACGCCAAGTCCGCCACCCCGCCACGCACCCTCTACATCCTCGACGAACCCACGGTCGGCCTGCACATGGCCGACGTGGAACGGTTGATCGGTGTGCTGCACCGCTTCACCGACGCCGGCCACACCGTGCTGGTCATCGAGCACAACCTGGACGTGATGGCCGAAGCGGACTGGATACTCGACCTCGGTCCCGAAGGGGGCGCGGCCGGCGGCCGCCTCGTCGCCCAAGGCACACCCGAACGGGTGGCCGCCGCCGCCACCCATACCGGCAAGGCCCTGACCACCTTTCTGGAAGCCCGACGACCCGATGCCCAAGCACCTTGAGGCCGCCCCCTGGCTCGCGGTCCACGACCGCCTGCTGGCCGCCTTGGGCGCGCAGCACTGGTGGCCCGGAGAGACCCCGTTCGAGGTGATGGTGGGTGCCGTACTCACCCAGAACACCGCCTGGAGCAATGTGGAGCGGGCCATCGCCAACCTGAAGGCGGCCGATGCCCTATCGGTGGCGGCGATTCTCCGACTGGGGGATGGCGAACTGGCAGCGCTGATCCGGCCGGCCGGCTACTTCAACGTCAAGACCCGCCGGCTCAAGGCCCTATGCGGCTTTTTAGAACGCGCAGGTGTGGGCGGCGACCCCGTCCGGCTGGCCAGGGGTGGCCGCCTGCCGGCGTTGCGCCAACGCCTGTTGGAGGTGAACGGGGTGGGCGAGGAGACAGCCGATTCCATCCTGCTCTATGCCCTCGGACTGCCCAGCTTCGTGGTAGATGCCTACACCCGGCGCATCTTCGCCCGCCTCGGGCTGATCGGCGGCGCCGAGACCTATGCGCACATCCGCCGGACATTCATGGACCGGCTGCCGCCGGACCCGGCGCTATACAACGAATACCATGCCCTCATCGTCGCCCTGGGCAAGGACTTCTGCCGGCCCAAACCCCGCTGCGCATCCTGCCCGCTCGTCGATCTCTGCCCGCGACGTGGACTAGAATGAGTGGAATCCTGTTATGAAGTCCGCGCCATGTCCGCCTTGCATCCCGTTGATCCCGAAGACCTTGCACCGGGTATCCCCCTGGCCGACAACCTGTACAACCGCCAGGGCGTGCTGATCGCCGCGCGCGGCAGCGTCATCGACGATCCGCGCAGGCTCGCCCAGCTGGCCGGACAGGGTATCTACAGGCGCCAGGATGCCCACGACATGCCCTTCGCCAGCCCCCTGGAGAAATTGCAGGACCTCGGCAGCCATTACAGCCACGTGCTGGAAGACACAGCCGGACTCAGGCCCGAGGGCATCGAAAGGGTCGCGCGCGGGTTGCGTCTGGTGATGCAGGCCTACCCCGAGCTGGGCATCGGCATGGCCCTGCGGCTGACCCTGCCCAGCGCCTCCCAGCGCCACAGCCTGTTCGTGGCCATGGTGGCCACCCTGCTGGCACGCAGCCTGGACATGGGCGAAGAGGCCGAGCAGGCGGTGGCCTGCGCCGCACTGACCATGAACCTGAGCAGCCATGCGTTACAGGACACCCTCACCTGCGGCGTGCAACCCGACGCGGAGCAATACCGGCTGCTCCGGTCGCACCCCGCCGACAGCGCCCAGATGCTGCTGGACGCCGGGGTGGACGACCCCGTATGGCTGCAGAGCGTGCTGCAGCACCACGAGAACCTTGACGGCAGCGGCTACCCGCGCGGCCTGCCCGGCGAGGCCATCCTCCCCGAGGCGCGCGTGCTGCGCGCCGCCGACGTCTGGTGCGCGCTGGCCGCCCATCGCCACAACCGCATCGGCCGCTATCCCAACCATGCCCTGCGCGTGCTCTTCCAGCGCGAGCGCGGCCGCCTGGACGACGCGGTGGTCCTCGCCCTGCGCAAGCTGATGGGCCGTTACCCGCCCGGCACCCTGGTGCGCCTGGCCAACCGGGAAACCGCCCTGGTTACCCGCTGGTTTGCCAACCGATCCAATCCGGACTACGTGGTCAGCCTGCTGCGGCCGTCCGGCGACGCTCTGCGCTGGCCCGAGCGGCGGCACACGGGGCGGCGCTTCCACGCCATTCGGGACTACACCTACCTGCCCGAACGCCACGCCCCTGTCGATTGGGACCGGGTCTGGGCCGTGGCCTGATGCAGTACCGCATCCTGCCCGTCACCCCCTTCCAGCAAAACTGCTCCCTGATCTGGTGTGAACGGACCGGGCTGGGCGCCCTGATCGACGCCGGTGGTGAAGCGGAGAGGCTGCTGGATCTGGCCGAGCGGGAAGGGGTCCGACTGGAGAAGCTGCTGCTGACCCACGGGCATGTGGATCATGCGGCCGCGGCAGGCGCGCTGTCGGCGAGCCTGGACATCCCCATCGAGGGCCCCCATCGGGAAGATGCCTTCCTGCTCGACGCCCTGCCCCGGCAGAGCGAGATGTACGGCTTCCCCCTCGCGCAGGCCTTCCGGCCGCGGCGCTGGCTGGAGGATGGCGACACCGTGCGGGTGGGTGAATTGAGTCTGGAGGTGCTGCATTGCCCCGGCCACACCCCCGGCCATGTGGTGTTCTTCGCCCGCGATGCGCGCCTGGCCTTCGTGGGCGATGTGCTGTTCCGGGGCAGCATCGGCCGCACGGATTTCCCCCGTGGCGACTACGGAACCCTGATCCATTGCATCCGTCACAAGCTCTTTCCCCTCGGTGACGAGGTGCGTTTCGTGCCGGGGCACGGTCCCATGTCCGACTTCGGCCGGGAGCGCCAGGACAACCCCTTCGTTGGCGACCGGGCCGCCGGTCTGTAAAGCCTGCGCCTTCATCGGCAGGCAACATTAAAGTTTTCCAATGACCTGCCGATATGCGGGATGCGCCTGCGTGTCGGGCGTACCTGATCGGGGCAAAGCCGTTGAAAGGCGGCGACGCAAAGTTTCCGGTCTAAGGGGCGGCGAGTCCGCCCTATGACAGCGGGACTGCCAGGTGGAACACGCGGGCTGGATCGACAGAAGTCGCTCCTGCCGCCCTTCCCGTCTTTGCCCCTGGGCCGTGCCGGCGTGGGAAACCGTCGCCGGCGGCATTGATTGACGGTTTTGAAGGCGGTTTGGGTCGCCAGGAGGCTAGGTCATGCAGGACTCGAAACTGAATGTGGTGGAGCTGAGCCAGTACAGCCGTCCCCACGCCGCATCCGGCGCCCACGGCAGCCAGCTGCTGGACGAGTGCGGCGAGACCATGGCCCTGCGCCTCGGCCAGGCCCTGACCAAGACGCTCAAACGCAGCGGTGACGATCTGCTGGAACTCATCGACCACGTCACCGGCTATGAGATGCGCCGCCTGTACGGCGAGGCGCGTGAATTCACCAGGGACAAGGCGGCGGCCGTGGAAGGCGCCACCAAGCGGCATTTCTTCCTGCAGTTCAAGCGGGAATGCCGGCGTGACAAGTCCCGCGGCGATCGTGGAGATGAACTGGACATGTCCCAGCTCAGCCTGGTGGAACCGGAAGACCTGGAGGAATCACTGGCCGCCAGCAACATCGCGCACGCCATCGGCAACATCTGCGGCGAGGAATTGTTCGGCCTGTCCAAGCGCATGGGCGTGTTGCTCGACGACCCGGAACTGCGTTTCGGCGACAACCCCATCGGCCCGGAGGTGATCGGTGCCGCGGTCATGGATGCCCTGCGCGAACATACCGAGCAGGTCAAACTGCGCCTGGCCCTGGTCCCCCTGATCGGCAAACACCTGCCCAAGCAGGTTCGCGATATCTATCAGGACATCAACCGCGACCTCATCGAACGCGGCGTGCTGCCCACCATCCGTGTCGGCCTGAAGCGGCCTCAGCATGCCTCGGCCGCAGCCCCGGACAGCTTGCGCGAAGGCGGCGCGGGTGATGCGGCACCAGGCGGCCAACCCGGCGCCGGCCAGGACTTGCTGGCCGTGCTGCAGCACATGCTGGATCTGAACGCAGGCGGGGCCTCACCGGCCTTTGCCATGCCGGGCCTGCCCGGCCGCCAGCCCATGCCCCAGTCCCTCAGGGAGATGTTCGCCCAATCCGGCGAGGGTGCGGCCGCGGCGCCCGGTGCAACGGCCCAGTCTCCTGCCGCCGCGGCCTTTCTGCAAAACCTGACCAACCTGCAGCGGGGCCAGACGGGCGTGTTCCCGAACCCGCGGCTGGCGGCGGAACAGATCACCAACGGCCAGGTCAACGTGCTGCGCGAGCTGCGCAGCCACGCGGCGGGTGAAGGCATGGGCCAGATGGACGTGATGGTCCTGGACATCGTGGCCATGGTGTTCGACTACATCCTGGACGACAGCCGCATCCCCGACGCCATGAAGGCCCTGATCGGCAGGTTGCAGATTCCGGTGCTGAAGGTGGCCATGCTGGATCGCGCCTTCTTCTCCCAGAAGCAACACATCGTGCGCCGTCTGCTGGACACCCTGGCCGACGCCGCCATGGGCTGGGACCCCCAGGAGGGTCATCAGAGCAACCTGTACCGCAAGGTGGACGAACTGGTGCAGCGCATCGTCACCCAGTTCGAAGACCAGGTGGACATCTTCGAGACCTGTCAGACCGAACTGGAACAGTATCTGCGCGAGGAAAACCAGCGCATGGCCGAGGCCGCCAGCCGCAGCGCGCAGGTGATCCAGTCGCTGGAGCGCAACGAGCATGCCCAGGCCCTGGCACGGGACACGGTGCACGGCCACCTGCTGGAACAGGCCGTGCCCGAACTGATCCGCGATTTCCTGAGCCGGCAATGGGTCCAGGTCCTGGCCCGCATCCAGGGCAGGGACGGTGAAAACGGCGAGGCCTGGAAAGAGGCCGTGGCCACCATGGAGGATTTGATCTGGAGCGTGGAGCCGAAACACGTCCAGAACGAACGCAAGAAGCTGGTGGAACTCCTGCCGAAGCTGCTCAAGCGGCTTGACCAGGGCCTGCGCGGCATCGGTGCGGAGGGCGAGGCGCGTGACCGGTTCTTCACCGGCCTGGTGAAATGCCACGCCGAGGCCGTGCGGGCGGGGATGCAATCCGGCCCGACCGGCGTCCAGGAACAGACCGCCGGCCAAACGCTGGCGGAAGTGCCGCCGCCGCAGCCGGAAATCCCCGCCGGGCCGATGGATTTCGAGTCAGTGCCCATCGCCAGCGAGGACCTGATGCCCAGCCCGAACTTGCTGCGGGAAATCGCCGCCGTGCGCGAGGAACGTCAGGACGTGGTGGAAGAGATCACCATCAGCGACGTGCATTGGCTGTCCGGCGGCGAATACCGCGAAAGCGACGAGCATTCCGACCGGGTGCACACCCTGAAGCGGGGCGCCTGGATCCAGTACCGCCAGGAAGACGGAGAGATGGTGCGCGCCAAGCTGGCGTGGGTCAGTCCTCTCAAAGGGGTTTACCTGTTTACCAACCGGCTCGGACAACGGGCCATGTCCATCAACGCCGAAGGTCTGGCCGCCAAGTTCCGCGACGGCAGCGTTCAGGTCATCGACAACGTGCCGCTCATGGACCGGGCAGTGAACAATCTACTGGAACGCCTGCAACAGACCGTGGCCGTGGGGAGTGAATAACCATGTTCAAGTTCGCAACCGCCTTCGCCAGGCGTGACGCCACCGACCGTCATGATGCCCTTGAAGAGGCCCCGCGGCCGGAGGAGTCGGCCGCCGAAAGCCCCCTGGCGCATCGCTTCCTGACCCGACAGCCGATCCTGGACCCCGGCAACCGCATCATCGGCTACGAACTCGGCGTGCGCGGAGACGTGCCCCTACCGGTACTGCCGGGCGCCAGCGACGAGGCAAACATCGGGGACGAATACCTGATCACCTGCGTGGCCGACCTGGACTTCCGCCGCGCCCTGGGCAACCGTCTGGTGCTGTTGAGCCTTTCCACAGGCACCCTGGACAACCCCTTGCTGGACACCCTCGCCCGCGAACGTACCCTGCTGGCCCTCCAGGCCGACGAACTGACGCCCCGCATCGCCGAGCGAGTCGCCGCCCTGGCCGATGCCGGCTTCATCTTCGTGTTCGACAACTACTCCGGCGACATCGACCAGATCGGTTTCCTGCAGCATTTCGAGTACGCCCGTCTGGACGTCACCCGCCTCGACGCCCTGAACCTCTCCCACCTCGCCCTGCATCTGCGCAACGCCGGCCAAGTGCGCCTGATCGCCGGCAACGTGGAAAACGAAGAGGCGCTGGATGCCTGCCGGCAACTGCCCTTCCATTTGTTCCAGGGCCACCACTTCACCCAGCTGCGGCCCGCCGCCCCGCACAAACTGGACAGCAACCGCATGCGGGTCATGGACCTGCTGAACATGGTGATGAAGCATGCCGAACTGCCCAAGATCGAGGCTGCCTTCAAGCAGGATGCCGCCCTTTCCATCCGCCTGCTGCGCTTCATGAACTCGCCCGCCCTGGGCATCCGCCACGAAATACAGTCCATCGGCCATGCCCTGATGATGCTCGGCCACGACAACCTGTACCGCTGGCTGACCTTCCTGCTTTTCTCCGGCGATCAGGGGGATGCGCGCACCCTCGCCCTGTTCCGCACCGCCCTGACCCGCGCGCGCCTGCTGGAAATCCTCGGCCAGGAGCGCCTGAGCCCCGACCAGCGGGGCGGCTTGTTCCTGGTCGGTGTCTTGTCCATATTGGATGCGCTGCTCAACGTGCCCATGGCCCAGGCCCTTGCCAACCTGCGCCTGCCCCAGGCGGTGGTCTCGGTGCTGCAGGCCAACGCCGGCCCCTATGCCCCATACCTGGCCCTGGCCAGGGCCTGCGAGCGATTCGACCAGGACACCGTGGCCCGCTGGGCCGACCAGTTGGGCATCCCGCCCGACGAGATCAACCTGGCGCACGTGAACGCCCTGATCTGGTCGGAAAGCCTGGAGCTGTAAGCAAGCCCGGTTCGCCCAGCGGCCACAGGCTGCTATGCTGGTTTCAGGGAATTTGTGCCTTGAGGTCGGCCAGCCATGCTTGTCTTTGCTTACCGTCTCCTTCCGCGCGGGCTTGCCGCGGCCTTGCTGGCAATGCTGCTCACTGGCATGGCCTGCCCGCCGGCCGGCGCTATTGAACAGAGCGTCCGCCCGGGGATCAACGCCCCCTATGAGAACGCCGACGTCCAGTACTGGGTCGGCATCTTCGAGCGCGAGGGCCGGGAGATCTGGGACCAGCGCCAGGCCATCGTCGCCGCCCTGAACCTGAAACCGGGTATGGCGGTGGCGGACATCGGTGCCGGCACCGGTTTCTTCGTGCGCCTGTTCGCCGAGCGGGTGGGACCCGAGGGCCGGGTCTATGCGGTGGACATCGCCCGCAACTTCGTCGCCGATATCCTGCGCCGCGCCCGGCGGGACGGACAGACATGGATACAAGGCATCGTCAATCCGCCGGACCGCACCGCCCTGCCGCCCGGCGAGTTGGACCTGATCTTCACTTCCGATACCTATCACCACTTCGAGTACCCCCGGAGCATGCTCGCCTCCATCCACCGCAGCCTGAAGTCCGGCGGCCGTTTCGTGGTGGTGGATTTCGAGCGGGTGCCCGGCCTGTCCTCCGGATGGGTCCTGGACCACGTGCGGGCGGGCAAGGAAGCGGTGATCCGGGAAGTGGAGGCGGCCCGTTTCCGGCTGGCCGAGGATGCGCCACTGCTGCGCGAGAATTACTTCCTGATCTTCGAGCGGGTGGATTGATCCGGCCCGCGGGCGTACCGCACCGGACACCAAGACACGGGCGCCGGCGGCCCTCTATCATTTGACCCTGTTGTGCCCACGTTGAAGGAGGAGAACCATGCGCAAGACCCTCGCCACCCGCCTGTTGGCCATGTTGGCCGGCCTGCTGTCGCTGCCCGCCCCGGCCCAGCAGCCGCCGGCCTACCCCCAGTTCATTCCCGTGCTGCCGGGCCTGGGCGCGCCCAACCCGTGGACCCATTATCTGCCGGCCAGCGCCTCGGGTAGCTTCCTCACCCTGCCCTTCGCCGGCATGCCCATCCCCCTGCTGGGCACCCTGCAGCCGAAACCCACCCGGGCCTACACCATGCGCCCTACCATCCCGCCGGAGACCAAGCGGCAAATGATGCAGATGATGATGCCCATGATGACCAGCTTCATGCGCATGGATATGCCCGACGCCATGAACTGGTTCGCCCACAAGTACAAGGCCAAGCCGGGCCTGACGTTCGACGACGTGGTGGAGTCCATGATGCTGCGCGCCAATCAGCTCAACTTCAAATTCGTCGGCTCCAACCTGATGTGGAAGGACTTCCACGCCGTGCTGGGCGACAAGGAATCGCCGCGCATCGAGGTGCACAGCTTCTGCGACATTGCGGTGGGCCGCGACCTGCTCAAGATCAGCCCGGAATTCCTGGTCTTCCTGCCCTGCCGCATCGCCATCATGGAAGATGCGGACAAGAACATTTGGGTGATGATGCTGGACTGGAGCATGGACTGGGTGGCCGGCTACGAAGGCACTCTGGGCCTCAGCCCCGAGCTGATCCAGGGTGCCGTCGATATCCGCGTCAAGATGGACAACATCATGCGCGCCGCCGCCAACGGGGAGCTTTGATCAGGCCAAGGGGGCAAGCCGCGCCCGCCGCTGGCGTTCCAGTTCCGTCCTCCTGGCCAGCAGGCCCCGGTAATAGGCCTCCCGCTCGACCGTCTGCCCGCTGAGCATGCGTTCGCGTTTGACGTAGTCCAGCCCCAGCGCGCGGCGGCGGGCAATGTCGGGAAGATCGCCGCAAAGACTGAGCAAGCCTTGCCGCCAATCATCCGACGTCGCGGCGAACAGGCCGATCTCTCCATGCTCGGCCCGTTCGGCATACATGACCGGGGAGCAGATGGGCACCACGCCTGCCGCGCAGCATTCGATGAACTTCAGGTCGGATTTGAGGCGGTTGAAGGGCGTGTCGGACAGCGGCAGCAGGGCCACGTCGCAGGTCGCCAGCACCCGCATGTAGCGGTCGTGGGGCAGGGTCGGGTGAAATTCCTTGGGTACCTCGGCCGGCAACGTATCGAAGATGGCCCGGTCGTGCACCACAACCCACTCCACCCGGTCCCCGAGTTGCCGGGCCGCGTCCAAGATGCCGGCGTGTACCGCCGCCCAATCCTTGCCGCGGTTGAGCGCGCCGAAGAAGACCCGCAGCCGCGCCCCCTGCTTGGGCGTGGCCGGCGCGACCTGGGGCAGCGCCGGTATGGCGTTGGGGAAGACCTGAACGTTCGGGTTCCACTGCCGGATCATCTCCGCCAGCGGCTCGGTGCTCACCGTCACCGCATGCACCCCCCGGTAGGCGCGGAAATCGTTCGCGACGAATTCCTTCCAGCGACGCGGGTCGTCGTCCATATCGGCCACCATCACCCAGCCGCGCTCGATCATGCGCTCGACCCGCGCGTTGAAGTCCGGGTCATTCATGAACTGGCGATGCAGGATGAACACGCCGGGCGGCCAGTCACGGGGAACGGACATCCCACCCTCCCCCCATTGGGTCCGTACCGACGGCGACGCGGAGAGCGCCGTCAGCGGATGATCCACGCGCGCCTCGGTGACGCCGGCAAACTTTTTCAGCCCCAGGGCGGCGATGTGGACGACGGCCGGCGCCGGCCCGTTCACCGCGCGGATCACCCACTGGAAGGCGGCGAGATCGCGGCGCAGCTTGTCGGGCGGGATGCCCAGCGTCCCCGCCAGGGGGGCGAAGGCCTTCAGCGCCGCCTCGGTCTTGGCCGGCCACAGGACACGCGGTTTGGCGTCCAGCACCGACCAGCCCGACTTGGTGAAGAGTTCCGCCATGGTGTCCACGGTGAAGAAGCGCAGATGCGTCCGATCCAGCAGGCCGGCGTCGGCGTAGTCCCAGCGACCACGCAGCTGCTGTTGCAGCACCGACCAGTGGGCCACGTTCGGGATGCAGGCCACGCACACCCCATCGGGCGTCATGCGTGCCCGCAATTCGGCCAGCACCCGCCAAGGGTCGCGCAGGTGTTCGAGCACGTCGCCGAAGATCAGCACGTCGAACGGTTCGCCCGCGCGAACCCGATCCAACTCGGCCAGGACAGGCGCCTGCTCGATGTCGCCGACGACAACCTGGTGAACGATGCCGACCGCCTGTCGGGCAGCATCGGCGAACAACTCGACGCCGACATAGCGGGCGGCGGGGTTGCGGGCCAGGTAGGCCTGCGCCAGGCCGCCCGTCCCGCAGCCGATTTCCAGCAGATGACGGGCCGAAAGCGGAATGCGTGCCAGCAGATCGGGATTGGTATTGCTGTAATAGGCCATCGATGTCTTCCCGACGGATACTCATCTCATCGTGGACCACTCCCCATGTCCCGATCGGTCACCTGGCTGCCGATCAGGCCACGCATTGCGGGCCCCGGATAAAAAAAACCCGGTCAATCCGAACATGACCGGGGTCTCTGAACGGTGAAAGTTTATTTGGCCGGTGCCGGTGCGGGTACCGGCATCATCCTCAGCAGTGCCGCCGGGTCGAAGGGTACGGCCATAGGTGCGGCAGAAGGCATGCCGGGCATCGCCAGCATACCGCCCCAGGAACCGTAGGTGGCCGGGTTCATGCCCGCGCCCATCCAGTTCATGTAGGTGTTGGGGTTGAGCGGCGCCATCATGCTGTTGAGCATGGCCGGGTTCATGGGGGCGGTCATCATGTTGGTGTACATGGCCGGGTTGAGCATCTGCATGCCCATGTTCCACATCTGTGGGTTCATGGGCAGGGTCATCCAGTTCATGTAGTTGGCCGGGTTGAGGCCCTGGCCCAGCAGGTTGGTGTAGAAGCGGGGGTCCATGCCGGCGGCCATCCATTTCATGGACACGGCCGGGTCGAGGAACTGCATGTAGTTCTGCATGGCGGCCGGATTCATCATCCCGGCCATCATGCGGGCGTAGGCGTTGGGGTCCATGCCCTGCTGCATAAGGGCCATGGAGGTGGCAGGGTTCATCATGGCGCCGGTCCATTGGGCGAAGGCGGCCGGGTCCTTGAAGGCGGAGGCGTTCTGACTGAGGTCCACCATTTTTTCCGCCCAGGCCTGGGGCGTGGCGGGGGTCGCGGCGGCGGGTTCGGCGGCCTGGGCCAGCCCGCTGACGGCCAGGGCGGCGATGAGAGGCATGAATCTATGCATGGTCAGACTCCATTCGGTTGATTGGGCGATTCGACTCGGGGTAACGCGGACTGCGTGGCTCGGCCGCCAGAAGGGCGGCTGGGGAAAACCTGGCTATGTTCGCATGGATCGGGATGGCCGGCATACGCCGATCACCCGGCCGGAAAAAATTTCCGGAGCCCGTCGCGGGGGCCCCGGATCACCAAAACAGGCGGACTGCCCCTTCGGGGTTCCGCAGCCCCGGCCGGGCCGTCCGCAATATGTCGTCAGCTCTTGAAACGCGATACCGTGGCGTGCAGCGCATCGGCCAGGGCCTTCATTTCCTGCACGGTCCGATCGGATGCATTGATGGCCTGCTCGGTGTCCACGGCCAGGCCGGAGAGGCGTTCCAGGTTGATGGATATCTGGGAACTGGCCTGGGTCTGCTCGCGTACCGTATGGGCGATTTCCTCCACGCCGCCGGAGGCGTGGCGCACCGACTCGTGCGCCTTGGCAACGATTTCCGAGGCCTCGCCGCGGCAGCGCGCGCTGTCCTGCAGCACCGCTTCGCCCTGCCGGATGGCCTGTTCCACCTGGCCGGAGCGGCTTTCCAGCTCGGCGGTCACGCGGCTGATCTCATTGGCGTATTGGGCGGTCTTCTCCGCCAGCTTGCGCACCTCATCGGCCACTACCGCGAAGCCGCGCCCCTGTTCGCCGGCCCGCGCCGCCTCGATGGCCGCGTTCAGGGCAAGCAGGTTGATCTGGTCGGCGATGTCCTTAACGTGCTGGGTGGCGCCGATGATGCTGTGGGTGCTGTCCAGGAACTGGCCGACGGAACCGGACATTTCTTGCACTGCGGACTGCAGGCCGGCCATGGACCCGGCCAGGCGTTCCATGCGCTGCAACCCCTCGCCGGAGTAACTGGCGCTCTCCTGGGAGACACGCCGCACCTGATCGGTATTGTCGGCCACCGAGGCGATGCTGGCGGTCATCTGCTCCACGGCCGAGGCCGTAGAGGTGACCGCGCTGGACTGCTGATGGCCCGACTGGCGCAGGTTGGCCGAGGATTGGGCCAGGTTTCCGGACAAACCATGCAATTGGTTGGCCTGCGCCTTGATGCCGTTCACCATGGCCTGCAGGTTGTCCACGAAGGTATTGAAGGCCGCGGCCACCTGGGCCAGCTCGTTGTTGCCCTCCGCCGGCAGGCGGGCCGACAGGTCGCCCTCGCCGCTGGCCAGTCCGGCCATGGATTCGGACAGTCGCCGCATATCCCGGTTGATGCCCAGGGCGATGACCATGCCCACGGCGAGGCCCAGGCCCACGGCCAACACACCGAAGGCCATGCTGATGTGCTGCGCCTGGGCGGTGGCCGCCTGGATGTCCGCCTCCTGCGCCTCGATGCGCGTCTTCTGCGCCTTGATCTGATCCAGCAGGATCGCGCGAATCTTGCGCCACTCGGGCGTTTCCTCGCTGTTGAGCTTGCCCACCGCCGCCTCGATCCCGCCCTGTTCCACCAGGCCGCGAATCTCCGCCTGCATGCCTTTCTGGGTGGTGCGCAGGCCTTGTACCTGCGCCAGAGCCTCGCTCACCGCCTGATCGCCTCTGGCCAACTGGATGGTGGCGGCCAGGACCTCATCCATGGTTCCGCTGGCCTTGTCGAAATTCTTGTAGGCCTTGGGGTTCTGCGGATCGAGGATGATATTGCGCAGGGCCTGGCCCATCTGCAGGCCGTTGGCGTACAGCTCGGTAAAGTTGAGCAACACCTGCTGGTCCTGTCTGATGAAGTCGGTGAATCCCTCCCGTGCCCGGTTCAGGGCCTGCTGCGACACCACCACCGAAGCCAGGAACAGACCGAACACGATGGCCAGGGTGAGGAACAACTGGGTGCGTATGTTCAGGTTGCGCAATAAGTTCATCTCTACCTCCGATATCAATACATCAACACGCGCCGTCTCATGCGGCTCATTGCGTCTCCGGAGCGGATCAGGAGCCACCGTGGCGAAAAGCGGCTGACAGGAGGATCGATGATGCCTTCGGACATGGTGACCGGGGGGATCAGGAATCGGCAGACAGCCTCGTCCCGTTTAGCAACGGTATCGGCAGGCTGCCCCAATTTCTTGAATGGGCGTCCGCCGCGCCGACGGCATGGGCGGCCTGGTACAAAACGCGCATCCGCTGCGAACCGCCACTTGTTATCTTGGTCGCGTTTCAGGCCCTCTTCACACCGCCATGTCCGCCTTCGCCCGTTTCGCCCTACCCCTCATCCTCGCCGTGCAGGCACCCGTATGGGCGCAAGGCAACCCGGCCATCACGGCCATGGAGGAATACCTGGATTTCGTGGATTACGGCGGCGGGGTGATCTTCGCCGAACAGATCCCAGCGGCCGAATGGCCGCGCTTCCTGGTCATCGATGCCCGCGACGCGGGGCAGTTCGGAAAAGATCACATCCCGGGCGCCATCAATATCGAATGGCGCAGGGTGCTGGCCCGGCGCAATGAAATTCCCCGCGATCGGCCGGTGCTGCTCTACTGCAATTCGGGCTCCCTGTCCGCCCAGGCCTATTTCGCGCTGCGCATCGCCGGCTGGGACAACGCCCGGCTGCTTCAGGGCGGTTTCGAGGAGTGGAAGCGCAAGGGCGGCTTCGAGGCCCATGCCCGCGCCACCGGCCCGGTGGGGCATTGAACCCGTCCTGAATGGGGGCGGGCCGCCCCCTAGTCTCTAAAGTTCTGGAACTGGAGGGGGACTTCGTCGATGGACTTGCGCGCCAGGGCGATGCAATCCTGGAGTACATCCTTCTTGGCGCCGGAGACCCGCACCACCTCGCCCTGGATGCTGGCGGTGACCTTAAGCTTGCTGTCCTTGATGAGTTTCACCAGCTTCTTGGCCACCTCGGTCTCGATGCCGTTGCGCACCTTGACCTGCAATTTCACCTTGTTGCCGGACACCTTCTCGCTCTTCTCCGCGGCGTCCAGGCAGCGCACGTCGATGCCGCGCTTGACCAGCTTGCCGTTGAGCACCTCGCGCACCTGGTCGAGCTTGAAATCGTCG
The DNA here is from genome assembly GCA_002360535.1 of Thiobacillus sp. UBA3361. GTDB lineage: Bacteria > Pseudomonadota > Gammaproteobacteria > Burkholderiales > Thiobacillaceae > UBA3361. The sequence continues at coordinate 47,093 of DEQR01000064.1, read as the reverse complement.
TCGGCATAGACCGTCAGCACATAGTCGGCCTGTTCGACACGGGCGTCGGAGCCCTTGAAGTCGAAACGGTTGGCGATCTCCTTGTTGGCCTGATCGACGGCGTTTTTCAGTTCCTGCTTGTCCACTTCCGAGACGATGTCGAAGGAGGGCATGGCTTGGCTCCTATGCTTGTTGCGCCATGACGCGGGTCTCGATGGGCAGCCCGGTGCCGTCGTCGAACTCGGCGGCGGCTTCGATGGCCAGCCGGGCCAGGGATTCCGCGTCCCGGTCGGCCAGATCGTAGGTGGCGAACAAGGCGCCCAGGGCGATCTCGGTACCGCTGCCGTAGGCGTAGAAGCGGGCGTATTCCTGCACCGTGCGCATGCCCGAGACGCCGAAGATGCCCCAGGGGTTGGCGATCAGCACATCCATGCGTGAGGACTCCAGGGCATCATCCTGCTGCTCCTCGGGACGCAGGTAATAGTCCTCCTTCAACGCTTTGTGCAGCTTCTGCCAGGCAGTGAAGATCTCGCCGGCGCTGCGCAACGGGGTGTTCTTGCGCGTGGGGTGGACGAACCAGTCGTCCAGCACGTGCTTGAAGGTGGCGTTGCCGGACACCGCCAGCCAGCTGTCACCCACCTGCATGAGCTTGGTGTGGTTGACGATGTAGGCGGCCGATTCCTTGCCCAGCCCCCACTTGGTGAGGGTGTCGGCGGCGATGGCGATCCGGCCGGCCTTCTTGACGACGGCGATGGTGGTCATGGTTCTTGTCCGTCATTCCGGCACAAGCCGGAATCCAAAGGTTTCAGGCGTTTATCCAAAATGGCAGACGTAGTGGTAGGGCTCCAGGGCCTCGATGTCGAAGCTGGAGTTGCCCGGCACGCTGAAGGATTCGCCCGGCCCGTAGTGGCTCCATTCGCTCTCCCCCTTCAAACGCACCTTGCAGCGGCCGGCCACGCATTCCATGGTCTCGGGCACGCCGGTGTTGAAGGTCAGGGTGGCGGGCAGGATCACCCCCACGCTCTTCTTGGTGCCGTCCGGAAACATCACCGTGTGGGACACGCACTTGCCGTCGAAATAGACGTTGGCCTGTTTGACCACGCTGACGTTGTCGAATTGGGACACGGTCACTTCCTCCGCTTGTCCAGTTTCGCCGCTTCGAGTTTTGCAGCAATTCGCATGCGCAGGGCGTTGAGCTTGATGAAGCCGCCCGCGTCCTTCTGGTCGTAGGCGCCGGCGTCGTCCTCGAAGGTGGCGATGGCCGGGTCGAACAGGGAATCGGTCTTGGAATCCCGGCCCACCACGCTGACGCTGCCCTTGTAGAGCTTGAGCCGCACCCAGCCGTTGACGTTCTGCTGGGTGTGGTCGATGAGGGTTTGCAGGGCGATGCGCTCCGGGCTCCACCAATAGCCGTTGTAGATCAGGCTGGCGTAGCGGGGCATCAGGTCGTCCTTGAGGTGGCCCACCTCCCGGTCCAGGGTGATGGATTCCATGGCCCGGTGGGCCTTGAGGAGGATGGTGCCGCCGGGGGTCTCGTAGCAGCCCCTGCTCTTCATGCCCACGTAGCGGTTCTCCACCATGTCCAGGCGGCCCACGCCGTGCTTGCCCGCCATCTCGTTGAGCTTGGCGAGCAGCTCTGCCGCACCCATGCGCAGGCCGTTGACGGACACTGCGTCCCCCCGCTCGAATTCGATCTCCAGATATTCCGGCTCGTTGGGGGCGGCCTCGGGGGCCACGGTCCAACGCCACATGTCGTCCTCCGCCTCGCGGCCCGGGTCTTCCAAGACGCGGCCCTCGTAGGAGATATGCAGCAGGTTGGCGTCCATGGAATAGGGGCTGCCGCCGCTCTTGTGCTTCATCTCCACGGGGATGCCGTGGCTCTCGGCGTAGGCCAGCAGCTTCTCGCGCGACAGCAGGTCCCACTCGCGCCAGGGGGCGATGATGCGGATGTCCGGGTTCAGGGCGTAGGCGCCCATCTCGAAGCGCACCTGGTCGTTACCCTTGCCGGTGGCGCCGTGGGCGATGGCGTCGCCGCCCGTCTCCGCCGCTATCTCGATCAGCCGCTTGGCGATCAGGGGCCTGGCGATGGAGGTGCCCAGCAGGTACTCGCCCTCGTAAATGGTGTTGGCCCGGAACATGGGGAACACGAAGTCCCGCACGAACTCCTCGCGCAGGTCCTCTATATAAATTTGCGAGGGCTTGATGCCCAGCTTGATGGCCTTTTCGCGCGCCGGTTCCAGTTCTTCGCCCTGGCCGATGTCGGCGGTGAAGGTGACCACCTCGCACTGGTACATGTCCTGCAGCCACTTCAGGATCACCGAGGTATCCAGCCCGCCCGAGTAGGCGAGCACCACTCTTTTCACTTCGCTCATGTATTCACCCGTTGGATTACGAACCCGATCGACACCGGGCTGGAAAACGCTTAATGCGCGGAACCTTCCACCGCATGCACCTCGCCGGGAAAGTTGCCCACCCGCAGCAGCGACAGGTCGGTCTTCTTGCTGGCGTGCTGGATTTCGATACCGACTACCCTGCCGTCCCCGGACAGGTTGATGACCACACCCTCCTGGGCCTCCCAGGCATGGGCCGGGTCTTCCGGGGAAAGCTCGATATACAGTGAATCCATGTCCTTGAAATAGGCCAGGTTCATGTCTGCTCCCTTATGTGCCCGAGCAGGAGGAACTCCATCAGCGCCTTCTGGGTGTGCAGCCGGTTCTCGGCCTCGTCCCAGACCACGCTCTGGGGCCCGTCGATGACCTCCGCGTCCACCTCCTCGCCGCGGTGGGCGGGCAGGCAGTGCATGAACACGGCATCCCCGGCGGCCACCGCCATCATCTCGGCGTCCACGCGCCAGTCGGCGAATGCCTTCATGCGCGCCTCGTTCTCGGCCTCGAAACCCATACTGGTCCATACATCGGTGGTCACCAGGTGGGCGCCGCGGCAGGCCTCGATCGGGTCGGCGAATTCCTCGTAGTGGTCGGTGCCGTACAGACCGGCCCGCTCAGGCTCTACCTCATAGCCCGGCGGCGTGGAGACATGCACGTTGAAGTCGAACATCTCGGCGGCTTGCAACCAGGTGTTGCACATGTTGTTGGAGTCGCCGATCCAGGCCACGGTCTTGCCGCGGATGGGACCGCGATGCTCGATGTAGGTGTAGATGTCGGCCAGGATCTGGCAGGGGTGGTATTCGTTGGTCAGGCCGTTGATCACCGGCACCCGGGAATGGGCGGCGAAGCGCTCGATGATCTCCTGCTCGTAGGTGCGGATCATGACGATATCGACCATGCGCGAGATCACCTCGGCCGCGTCCTCCACCGGCTCGCCCCGGCCCAGCTGGGTGTCGCGGGTGTTCAGGTAGATGGCCGCCCCGCCCAGCTGGTGCATGCCCGCCTCGAAGGAGAGGCGGGTGCGGGTGGAGCTTTTCTCGAAGATCATCGCCAGGGTACGGTCCACCAGCGGATGGTAGGGCTGGTAGCGCTTGAAGCGCTCCTTGATGATGCGGGTGCGCTCGAACAGGTGTTCCAGCTCGCCCCGGCTCAGATCCCGGAACTGCAGGAAGTGCTTGATCTTGTCCGTCATGCTGATTCCGCTTGAGAGGACATGCGTTCAGGCCAGGAAGCCGCGGATGAGATCGGCCAGCTTCTCGGTCAGGATGGCCGCCTCCTCCTGTCTCAGGATCAGCGGCGGCAGCAGCCGCACGACCGTATCGGCGGTCACGTTGATGAGCAGTCCCTGCGACAGGGCGCGCCCAACCAATTCCCCGCAGGGCCGGTCCAGTTCGATGCCGATCATCAGGCCCTGGCCGCGGATATCGACGAGGCCGTTCACGCCTTGCAGCCGTTGCGCCAAATCGTTGCGGATATAGGCCCCGATGTGGGCGGCGTTCTCCCGCAGGCCGTCCTCTTCCATGACCCGCAGGGTGGTCAGCGCAGCGGTGCAGGCCAGCGGGCCGCCGCCGAAGGTGGAACCGTGCTTGCCGGGGGTAAAGACTTCCGCCGCCGCGCCACGAGCCAGGCAGGTGCCCACCGGCACGCCGGAGCCCAGACCCTTGGCTAGGGTCATCACGTCGGGCAGCACGTCCGTGTGCTGGAACGCGAACCAGGTGCCGGTGCGGGCGATGCCGGTCTGCACCTCGTCCAGCATCAGCAACCATTCGTTGCGGTCGCAGATGGCACGCAGGCGGCTCAGGTAGTCGATCTGCGGAATCTGCACGCCGCCCTCGCCCTGGAACGGCTCCACCAGCACGGCAACGATGTTGTTGTGGTGCTCGGCCAGTTTTTCCACCGCCTCGGCGTCGCCGAAGGGCACGCGCACGAAACCGGTGACCAGGGGCTCGAAACCGGCCTGCACCTTGCGGTTGCCGGTAGCCGACAGGGTGGCCAGGGTACGGCCGTGGAAGCTCTTTTCCATGACCACGATGGCCGGGTTGTCGATGCCCCGGTTGTGGCCATGCAGCCGCGCCAGCTTGATGGCCGCCTCGTTGGCCTCGGCGCCGGAATTGCAGAAGAAGGCCCGATCCAGCCCCGACAGGGCGCACAGCCGGTCGGCCAGCCGCTCCTGTTCCAGGATGCGGTAGATGTTGGAGGTGTGGATCAGCCGTCCGGCCTGCTCGCACAGGGCCGCCGCCAGTTTGGGATGGCCATGGCCCAGGCCGTTCACCGCCACGCCCGCCAGGGCATCCAGGTATTTGCCCCCGTTCTCGTCGTAGAGCCACACTCCCTCGCCGCGCACGAAGGCGACGGGCTGTCTGGCATAGGTCTGCATCAGGTGGTCGGCCATGGTCGGTTTCCGGCGCGCCCCGCGTTCCATCAGGGCGGAAAAAAAGCAGTAACTATACCTAGGTCGGCGCGGCAGGAAAACCGAAGCCGCCATCGCGAGCCCGTATGCGGCCCGGGAAAGGGCGGTAGTGTCGAAAGTGCCGAGAATTCCACAATTCCTGTGGATAAGTATGTGAACAACTTGGGTAAAGCCGACCTAAGTGGTGGTTGCCGAACCGATTTGCTCATTCCGGCTATTTTTCAGGCACTCGATTACGTAACGAATAATCAATGGCTTACATAAATTTCCTGTCGAGTCAGTGAGATAGCCGCCAAACTTTATGAATTATTGGTGACTGTGGATACAACTCCAACCGCGAACCCCGCCGCAGCCCCCGTGGCGCCTGGAAGTCAAGCCCCATACGGCTTTTTTTCGGCGCCGAATCCTCACCCTGAAAAGTATCCTGCCGGACCCCTGCGCGTGTTTCCGGGATAATCGTGCCATGCCACCGGACAATGCCCTCCTCACCGTCAGCGAACTGAACCGGCGTGTCCGCCTGGCGGTGGAAACCGGCCTGCCCCTGCTATGGGTCGCGGGTGAGGTGACGGGCTTCACCCGCGCCCCTTCCGGCCATTGGTATTTCACCCTGCGCGACGCAGGCGCCAGCGTGCGCTGCGCCATGTTCCGCAACCGCAATCAATTCCAGGACTGGCTGCCAGCCAACGGCAACCAGGTGGAAGTGCGCGCCCAGCCCACCCTGTACGAACCGCGCGGCGAGTTCCAGCTCACTGTGGAGGTCATGCGCCATGCCGGCCTGGGCGCCCTGTATGAGGCCCTTGCCCGCCTGAAGGACAAGCTGGAACGGGAAGGGCTGTTCGATCCGGCGCGCAAGCGTCTCCTCCCCGCCCGTCCGGCCTGCATCGGCGTGGTCACGTCCGCCAAGGCCGCCGCGCTGCGCGACGTGCTCGTCACCCTGCGGCGGCGCTGGCCCCTGGTGCCGGTGCGCATCTATCCCACGCCGGTGCAGGGGGAAGGCGCCGCCGAGGCCATCGCCGCCACCCTCCGGCGGGCCGGCACGGACGGCGAGTGCGACGTGCTGCTGCTGGTGCGCGGGGGCGGCGGCCTGCAGGACCTCTGGTCGTTCAACGAGGAGAGCGTGGTGCGGGCGGTGGCCGCCAGCCCGGTGCCGGTGGTGTGCGGCGTAGGCCACGAGACCGACGTCACCCTGGCCGACTTCGCGGCCGACCTGCGCGCCCCCACACCCACCGGCGCGGCCCAGCTGGCCACGCCGGACGGCGAAGAACTGCTCGCCCGTATCCACCGACAGGCACGGCATCTGTCCGCCCAGATGGGACGGCGCCTGCACCTGCATGCCCAGCGCCTGGACGCCGGCAGCGCCCGGCTGCGCCATCCCGCGGAGCGTCTGACCGCGCGGACGCGGCAGGTGGCCCAGCTGGCCCGCCGGCTGGACCTGGCCTGGCAGGCCGGACAGCGGCATTCGGCCATGGCCCTCGGCCTGCTGGAATCCCGCTTGCAGGCCGGCCGGCCCCGTCCCGCGGATGGGGCGCGGAGCTTGGCACACCTGCATGGCCGCCTGCGCGAACGCATGGCCTTGAAGCTGGATCGGCAATCCGAACGGCTGGCCGCCCTGACGGCGCAGCTGGGCCAGTTGAATCCCGACGCCGTCCTGGCCCGCGGCTATGGCATCGTGCGCGACACCGGGGGGCGGGTGATCGTCGACAGCCGGACCGTGGCGGTCGGGGATGCGCTGTCCGTCACCCTGCGCCGGGGAGAACTGGCCGCCCGTGTGGAGGCCAAACGGGAAGATTAAGATCGGCCGCGGTCGGCCGGCCGATCCAGCGCCTCCCGCGCCGCATCCAGGACCCGCCCGCGGATGTCCTCGCGGGCGGGGTCCAGCCGAACCGCCCCCTGCCAGGCCCGTAGCCAGGTGATCTGCCGTTTGGCGAGCTGGCGGGTGGCGGCGATGGCACGGTCACGGAAGGTATCAAAATCCGTCTCGCCCGCCAGATAGGCCCAGGCCTGCCGGTAACCGACGCTGCGCATGGAGGGCAGATCGGGATCGAGCCCCGGATAGCGCTCGCGCAGGCCACGCACCTCGTCCAGGAAACCCGCTGCCAGCATCTGGTCGAATCGCTGCTCGATACGCAGGTGCAGCCAGCCGCGGTCTTCCGGCAGCAGGGCGATCTCCGTCAAGTTATAGGGCAGTTCCGTGCCACCCTTGCCCAACAGCCCTGACATGGGCTCACCGCAGGTCAGACAGACCTCCAGGGCGCGCTGGATGCGTTGCGCGTCGGTGGGCCTCAAGCGCGCGGCGGTCGGCGGATCCAGGCGAGCCAGTTCGGCATGCAGTGCGGGCCAGCCCTCCCGCGCGGCGCGCGCATCCAGCAGGCGGCGCAAATCGGCATCGGCCTGCGGCAGGGCATCCAGCCCCTGCTTGAGGGCGCGGAAATAGAGCATGGTGCCGCCCACCAGCAGCGGTACCTTGCCGCGGGCGGCGATCTCAGCCATCGCCGCCAGGGCATCGCTGCGGAAACGGCCGGCGGAATAGCGCCCGGTGGGGGGCAGCAGATCGATGAGACGATGCGGGCAGGCGGCCAGGGTGACCGCGCCCGGCTTGGCCGTGCCGATGTCCATGTCCCGATAGACCAGCGCCGAATCAACGCTGATCACCTCCACCGGCAGGCGATCGTGAAGGGTCACGGCTAAGTCGGTCTTGCCGCTGGCGGTGGGCCCCATCAGAAAGATGGCCGGCGGCAGCCGGCTCATGTTCCCCCCTGCGATGGCTTACCGATACCGCAACATCTCGCTTGACACACATACAAAGCAATGGAATTCATATAACTAATGGGATATAAACTGTAAAAATTAATACATAGTGATATTCGCAGCCAGAATACTGGCTCGAGCCGGCCCAAGGAAACCCGCCGATGAGCATCGCACCTACAAGTCTGCCGCTGGAAACCGCCGAGAGCTGTGCCCAACAGGCGATGGCGCTGTTGCATAGCCACCGGCTGCCGCCCATGCCGGTGAATTACGCGGTAGCCTTCGAATATCACGCGGGGGCCGGCGGCGAATTGCACAAGCTGCTCGATGCCCAATTGCAGAACGGCAAGGCGTTGGACGAATACCTGTTGCGCGACATTTACGAGCGTCACGTCGCCTCCGACCGGGTGCGGCAGTTCAACACCATGCGCAACGATATGCAGGGCATCCTGCAAACCCTGATGCAGACCATCGGCACCGCGGACAGCCATGCCGAGGCCTACCGGGAACGGCTGGAGCACAACATCGGCCTGCTGGACGATGAAAACGGCAGCCATACCCTCAAGGAAATCGCCTCCGACCTGTTGGAGGCCGCCATCATCGCCAAACGCGACAACCAGTCCCTGCAGGCCAACCTCGAAGCGACCCGCCAGGAGGCCGAGCAGTTGCGCGACGAGCTCGAGCAGCACCGGCGCGACGCGCTCATCGATCCACTCACTGGCCTGTTCAACCGCCGCGCGCTGGAGCAGCATTTGGAGAGCCTTTGGCCGGAGAGCGAAGAACGACCGTTGGCCGTCCTGCTGCTGGACATCGACCATTTCAAGCGCATCAACGACACCTATGGGCACGCGGTGGGCGATGTGGTCATCCGCCATGTGGCGGACACCATGCGCAAATGCATCCGCGGCGAAGACGTCGCCGTGCGCTACGGCGGCGAGGAATTCATGGTGCTGCTGCCATCGACACCCCTGGATGGCGCGGTGAAGGTGGCCGAGGCCATTCGCACTCGGATCGAGGCGCTGCGATTGACCCGCAAGCACGACAACCTGACCCTGGACCCCTTCACCATCTCCCTGGGCGTCGCCATGCGCGCCCCCGAGGACGACCACGAAAGCCTGTTCGAGCGGGCCGACCAGGCCCTCTACCAATCCAAGACCGGGGGGCGCAACCGGGTCACGGTTTCGGGAGTATCGTAACCACCCCTCTACGGCGGGTATTCGGCGGGCGTGGCTGGCATGCCCGCAGCCTCAGACGTAAGACTTCTGCTCCCTGCGCCGGCCGGGCTTCTTCTTCAGCACCACCACCCCTTTCACAGTGCCTTCGGGCGAATCGATGGGGATGTTGGGATAGACGGGATTGAGGGGCTTGAGCATCCAACCCTCCGGGTGGCGAACCAGCTGGCGGAAGATGTATTCGTCGTTGACCCAGGCCACCACGTAGGAGCCGTCCTTGGCATAGCCCTCGGGTTCCACCACGATGATCTCGCCCTCCACGAACTCGGGCTGCATGGAGTCGCCCAGCACCATCAGGGCGTAGGGTTCCGCGCCGGCACAGCTGGAAGTTTCCAGGCCCAGCCCCTCGGGCGGCGCCACGGCCGGCTTGACGGGGATCGGAAAAGGTTTGCCGGCTTGCGGCTTGGTGGGGTCGGTCATCATTTTCCTCGCATGAACATCCGGTCCAGGTCAGCCATGGTCAGTTGGAACCAGGTCGGCCGTCCATGGTTGCATTGATCCGCCCGCCGGGTGCGCTCCATGTCGCGCAACAGGGCATTCATCTCCGGCAGGGTCAGCCTCCGGTTGGCGCGCACCGCGCCGTGGCAGGCCATGGTGGCCAGCAATTGGTCGCGCCGCGCGCGCAGGGCCTGGCTGGCCCCCACCTGATGGATCTCGGCCAGCACCTCGCGGGCCAGGCGCTCGGCATCCGCGTCCTTGAGCACGGCCGGCAGGGCCCGCACCGCCAGATGGGTGGGGGACACGGGGGCCAGTTCGAAACCCATCTCCGCCAGCAGCGGCCGGCTCTCCTCGGCGGTGGCCATCTCCAGCGCCGTGGCCTGGAACACCACCGGGATGAGCAGGGGCTGCGCGGCCAGGCGGCGTTCGTCCAGGGCCGTCTTCAGGCCTTCATAGACGATGCGCTCGTGGGCCGCGTGCATATCGACCAGCACCAGTCCACGGGCGTTCTCCGCCAGGATATAGACACCGCCCAACTGGGCCAGGGCGTAGCCCAGGGGGGGGACGTCCGCACCCGTGTCGGATACCGGTATCGCGCCGGACGGCTCTCCTCCCAGGGCCTCTTCAGCAAACGGGGACGCGCCGGGGACGAGCCCATCCCCCGAACGCCCCCCACCCAACGCCTCCGCCAGCATCGCATAGTAGGCGCGCGGCTCGGCAGCCAGCGGCAGACTGCCCTGACCCGCCCCCTCCCGCGTGGGGTACCCACCAAGCGTCGATTCCTTCACCGAAGACCATTGGGGCGATCCGCCGCCCGTACCCCGCTCCCGGTCTTCCGACCCCTGCCGCCCCAGTGCCCTTTCCAGCACCTGGGCCACGAAGCGGTGTACCGCCTGGGCCTGGCGGAAACGGACCTCGGTCTTGGCCGGATGCACGTTCACATCCACCTGCTCCGGCCGCAGTTCCAGGAACAACACGTAGGCCGGCTGACGGTCGTGGTGCAGCACGTCCCGGTAGGCCTGGCGGGCCGCATGGCCGAGCAGTTTGTCGCGCACGAAGCGGCCGTTGACGAACAGATACTGGGCATCGCGGCCGGCGCGGGAATAGGCCGGCAGACCGACCAGGCCGTACAGGCGCAGTTCGCCGGCGGACTCGTCCAGCAGACGGGCCGCTCGTCCGAAATCCTCGCCCATCACGGCCAGGGCGCGACCCTGCCAGTCGGAGGACGGCTGGCGCCAGGCCACGCGGCCGTTGTGGCGCAGTTCGAAACTCACCCCCGGCCGGGCCAGGGCGGCACGGCGCAGGGCCTCGTCGCAGTGGCCGTACTCGGTGGCCGGCGTCTTCAGGAACTTGCGCCGCGCCGGGGTGTTGAAGAAGAGGTCGCGCACCTCCACCACCGTGCCCCGGTTCAAGGCCGCGGGCTCGGGCTTCCCACACGCCCCGTCCTGGGCCGCCAGCCGCCAGGCATGCTCCGCCCCCGCCGCCCGGCTGGTCAGCGCCAGGCGGGCCACGGCGGCGATGCTGGCCAGGGCCTCGCCACGGAAGCCCAGGCTGGCCACCGCCTCCAGGTCCTCCAGGCTGGCGATCTTGCTGGTGGCATGGCGCGCCAGGGCCAGGGGCAGGTCGTCGGGCGGGATGCCCACGCCATCGTCGGACAGGCGAATCAGTCGGATGCCCCCTTCCTCCAACTCCACCCGGATTTCCCCCGCCCCCGCGTCGAGGCTGTTCTCCACCAGTTCCTTCAGGGCCGAGGCTGGACGCTCCACCACCTCGCCGGCGGCGATCTGGGAGACGAGGAGATCGGGCAGCAGGCGGATGGCGGACATGGCCGCATTCTAAACGGGCATCGACGAACGGGCGCGGACATCACCATCATCAACGGTGCGATTTCGGCCGCATGGCCTGTCTCCAACCCCGCCAGAATGACTCAAACCGCCTCCGCCTCGATCACGTTCTCGAACACGAAACGCCCGCCTTCCACGTCCACCCGGATGAGGTCCTTGGGCGCGAAGCGGCCGGACAGGATTTCCCTGGCCAGGGGGTTTTCCAGCTCGCTCTGGATGGCGCGCTTCAGCGGCCGGGCACCATAGACCGGGTCGAAGCCGGCCTTGGCCAGCTCGGCCACCGCCGCGTCGCTCACCTCCAGCTTCATCTCCAGCTGCATAAGGCGCTTTTCCAGCAGTTTGAGCTGGATACGGGCGATGCTGGCGATGTGCTCCTCGCCCAGGGCGTGGAACACCACGGTCTCGTCGATGCGGTTGAGGAACTCGGGCCGGAAGTAGTTCTTCACCTCGGCCATCACCGCCAGTTTCACCACCTGGTAATCGTCGCCGGCCATCTGCTGGATCATCTGGCTGCCCAGGTTGCTGGTCATCACCACCACGGTGTTGCGGAAATCCACGGTGCGGCCCTGGCCGTCGGTGAGGCGGCCGTCGTCGAGCACCTGCAGCAGCACGTTGAA
>DEQR01000064.1:34207-35295 GCA_002360535.1 Thiobacillus sp. UBA3361 | reverse complement strand
TGCTTCTCCATGAACTCGCTCATGTCGATGCGGATCATGTGTTCTTCGCTGTCGAACAGGAATTCGGCCAGGGCCTTGCACAGCTCGGTCTTACCCACGCCGGTGGGACCCAGGAACAGGAAACTGCCGTAGGGCCGGTTGGGGTCGGACAGTCCCGCACGGGAGCGGCGGATGGCATCGGACACCACCCGCACCGCCTCATCCTGACCCACGACACGGTTATGGATGCGGTCCTCCATCTGCAAGAGCTTGTCGCGCTCGCCTTGCATCAGCTTGCTGACCGGGATGCCGGTGGACCGGGACACCACCTCGGCGATCTCCTCGGCGCCCACTTCCTTCCTGAGCAGCTTGAACTCGCGCTTGCCCTCGCCGGCCGCCTCGGCCTGCTTCATCTGGGCCTCCAGGGCGGGCAGCTTGCCGTACTGGATCTCGGCCACCTTGTCGAACAGGCCCTTCCTTTGCAGGTCGGCCATCTCGCCGCGCAGCCGGTCGATTTCTTCCTTGATGTGGGCCGCGCCCTGCACGACGGCCTTCTCGGCCTTCCAGACCTCTTCCAGGTCGGAATATTCCTTCTCCAGCTTGCGGATCTCGTCTTCCAGCATGGACAGGCGCTTCCTGGACGCCTCGTCCTTCTCCTTCTTCACCGCCTCGCGTTCGATCTTGAGTTGGATCAGCCGGCGGTCGAGCTTGTCCATGGACTCGGGCTTGGAGTCGATCTCCATCTTGATGCGCGCGGCGGCCTCGTCGATCAGGTCGATGGCCTTGTCGGGCAGGAAACGGTCGGTGATGTAGCGGTGGCTCAACTCGGCGGCGGCGACGATGGCCGGGTCGGTGATCTCCACGCCGTGGTGCAGTTCGTAGCGCTCCTGCAACCCGCGCAGGATGGCGATGGTGTCCTCCACGCTGGGCTCATCCACCAGCACCTTCTGGAAGCGGCGCTCCAGGGCGGCGTCCTTTTCGATGTACTTGCGGTACTCGTCCAGAGTGGTGGCGCCGATGCAGTGCAGCTCGCCCCGGGCCAGGGCGGGCTTCAACATGTTGCCGGCGTCGATGGCCCCTTCCGCCTTGCCGGCGCCCACCATGGTGTG
>DEQR01000064.1:0-33993 GCA_002360535.1 Thiobacillus sp. UBA3361 | reverse complement strand
GGATGATGCGGCCCTCGTCCTGGGCCACTTCCTTGAGCACGGATTTCAGGCGTTCCTCGAACTCGCCGCGATACTTGGCCCCGGCCAGCAGGCCGGCCATGTCCAGCACCAGCACGCGCTTACCCTTCAGGGTTTCGGGCACCTCGCCGTTGACGATGCGCTGGGCCAGGCCCTCGACGATGGCGGTCTTGCCGACGCCCGGTTCGCCGATCAGCACCGGGTTGTTCTTGGTGCGCCGCTGCAAGACCTGGATGGAACGGCGGATCTCGTCGTCGCGGCCGATCACCGGGTCCAGCTTGCCCTGGCGGGCCCGGTCGGTGAGGTCCAGGCAGTATTTCTGCAAGGCCTGGCGTTGGCCTTCCGCCTCCTGGGACTGCACGCCCTCGCTGCCGCGCACCGCGTCGATGGCGGCGGTGAGCGCCTGGGCATTGGCGCCGTGTTCCTTGAGCAGCTTGCCGGCGTCGCCCTTGTCTTCAAGACAGGCGAGCAGAAACAGTTCGCTGGCGATGTAGGTGTCGCCGCGCTTCTGGGCCGCCTTGTCGGTGAGGTTGAACAGGTTGTTCAACTCGCGGGAAATACTCACCTCGCCGCCCTGCCCTTCCACCTTGGGCAACCGGTCCAGGGCCTGCTGGATGCCGGTCACCAGGGCCGGCACACGCACCCCGGCCCGTTGCAGGATGGCCTTGGCGCTGCCGTCCTCCTGGTTGATCAGGGCCGCCAGCACGTGCAGCGGCTCGATGTAGGGGTTGTCGTTGCCCACCGCCAGGCTCTGGGCCTCCTGGATGGCCGCCTGGAACGGCGTCGTCAGCTTGTCGAATCGCATAAACCTTTCTCCTACAACGGATTTCACTTGCTGCCTAAGTGGGGCGGGCACAGGTCATTTCAAGGGTGGGCAGGCCGGCCTGGGCGCGGTTCTATAATCGGCCCATGAACGAAGACATCCTGAATATGGCCATTGCCGCCAACGTGGCCGCCGCCCTGGCGGAAGACCTGGGAGACGGCGACCGGCGGCGCGACCTCACCGCCCAACTCATCCCCGCCGATGCCACGGCCCATGCGCGGGTCATCACCCGGCAGGACGCCGTGCTGGCCGGCCAGGACTGGTTCGCCGCCTGTTTCCGCGCCCTGGACCCGCAGGTGCGCCTGCTCTGGCAGGCGGCGGACGGCGAGACCATCCGCGCCGGCCACATGCTGTGCGAGATTCGCGGCAATGCCCGCGCCCTGCTGTCCGCCGAGCGGCCGGCGCTGAACTTCCTGCAAACCCTGTCCGGAGTGGCCACCGCCACCCGCGACTACGTTTCCGCCGTGGCCGGCACGCGGGCGAAGATCTACGACACCCGCAAGACCCTACCCGGTCTGCGCCTGGCCCTGAAATACGCGGTGAAGTGCGGCGGTGGCGAAAACCAGCGCATCGGTCTGTACGACGGCATCCTGATCAAGGAGAACCACATCGCCGCCGCCGGCGGCATCCGCGCGGCCCTGGACCAGGCCTTCGCTCTGGCGGCTTCCCTCTCCCCCGGCCCCTCCCCCCGAGGGGGAGGGGCGATCAGCGTTCAGATCGAGGTGGAGACCCTGGATCAGCTGCGCGAGGCACTGGACGCGGGTGCCACCCTGATCCTGCTGGACAACTTCGACACCGACGGCTTGCGCGCCGCGGTCAGGTTGGCCGCCGGCCGCGCCCAGTTGGAGGCCTCCGGCGGCATCACCCTGGACAATGTGCGGGCCATCGCCGAGACCGGCGTGGACCGCATCTCCATCGGCGCGCTGACCAAGAACCTGCGCGCCCTGGACTTGTCCATGCGGCTGGTGGGCTGATCCACCGAACAGGGATGCCGGGGTGGCGTTGCGCCACCCCGTTCCGGTGCTACCAGCCGCGCTCGGCCCAGGGCCCCCGCTCGATACGATGGGGGTGGCCGGGCCGGCCGTCCCAGCTGCCATGCCAATCGCGGTGCTCATGCCTGGACGGGGCCCAGATGGGCGGCGGCGCATGGCGGTGACGCGGCACTTCATACACCACCACCGCGGGCGGCGCATGCCGGATGTGATGCGGGCGCCGCACCACCTCACGAGGATCATCGTCATCGGCCACCGCCACACCCACCATGGCGCCGATGAAACCGCCGACGACGGCGGCATCGCGGCCGCCCAGGGCGTGGCCGAGCACCGCGCCGGTGCCGGCGCCCAGCAGGGCACCGGCCAGTTCGTCGGAGGCCTGGGCGGCGGGGTTGCCGAAGGCGATCAGGCCGGCCAGCAGCAGGACGGGGGCGAGGAATCTGCGTTTCATGATGCGCTCCTTGGTTGGACTACGTTTACAGATTACGCAGCGCCGGTTCCCGCCGGGTTTCCCGCCGGTGAGCAGGTGTTACAGGTTGTTTCACGCCCGGCACAGCCCGCGGCCATGAGACCCCCTGAAAATACTAGGGCAGGCCCGGCCGGATTCCGATATAGTGCGCGGCCTTGCACGTCCCAGGGCGTGCCTGCCTCATCGTCCCAGACCTCCCCCGCGTTTGTCCCTTCACACGGCATTGGCGTAGCAAACAGGTCCACGCCGATGAATTGCCGCGATGCCCGCATTTCCATGCGATGGCCTCGCTTTGCCGGCTTGCCCGGCCCGACCGTGTCGAAAGGAAGTACCCATGGCTGCATCAGAAGCCTTTAATGCCCTCGGCCTGACGCCGAAAATGCTCGAATCCGTGACCGCCGCCGGTTACACCCAACCCACCCCCGTGCAGGCCCAGGCCATCCCCATGGCCCTGGATGGCCATGACCTGCTGGTCTCCTCCCAGACCGGTAGCGGCAAGACCGCCGCCTTCATGCTGCCCTGCCTGCAGCGCCTCATGGAGGCCGGCCCGGCCAAACTGCCCAGGGTACTGGTGCTCACCCCCACCCGCGAGCTGGCCCAGCAGGTGGCCAAGGCCACCATGGACTTCGGCGGCAAGCGCGGCCCCCGCGTGGCCCTGCTGGTGGGCGGCGCCCCCTACGCGGTGCAGCTGAAGATGCTCCGGGGCCCCGTGGATATCGTGGTGGGCACCCCCGGCCGGGTCATGGACCACATGGGGCGCGGCCGCCTGGACCTGTCCAAGGTACAAACCCTGGTGCTGGACGAGGCCGACCGCATGCTGGACATGGGCTTCATCGAGGACATGGAAACCATCGCCGCCCGGCTGCCGGCCCAGCGCCAGACCCTGCTGTTCTCCGCCACCCTGGACGGGGTGGTGGGCAAGCTGGCCGAGCGCATGACCCGCGACGCGCGGCGCATCGAGATCGCCAAGACCCCCGAGGCCACCCCCCGGATCGAGCAAAAGCTCCTGTTCGCAGACGATCATAGCCACAAGCTGCGCCTGCTGGACCATCTGCTGGGCGATGTCGCCCTGACCCAGGCGGTGGTGTTCACCGGCACCAAGGTAGGCGCCGAGGACCTGGCCACCCGCTTGGGCGAACAGGGCCACGCAGTGGAGGCCCTGCACGGCGACATGAACCAGGGCGCCCGCAACCGTGCCCTGAAGGCCCTGCGCGACGGTCGCGTACGCATCCTGGTGGCCACCGACGTGGCCGCCCGCGGCCTGGACGTGCCCGGCATCAGCCACGTGGTGAACTTCGACCTGCCCATGCAGGCCGAGGACTACGTGCACCGCATCGGCCGCACCGGCCGCGCCGGCCGCGAAGGCCGGGCCTTCACCCTGGCCCACCACCGGGAATTCGGCAAGGTGAAGGGCATCGAGCGCTACACCGGCAGCGCCATCCCGGTGGCCATCCTGCCCGGTCTGGAACCCAAGGCACGAACGGCCAAACCGGCCGCGGGCAACGGCCGCAAACCCTCAGGCTGGAAGCCCGGCTACGGCAAGGCCGGCTACGGCAAACCCAGCGGCCGCGTGCACGGCCACGCCCGCCCCACCCGCTGAGCGCGGCCCGCCTCCGTTAACCGTCTGCCGTTCCGGAAGCGGGCCGGCAGGCCGATCCTGCCCGCGATGGCAAGTCGATAAGGGCCGGTCCGGGAGCGGGCTTGCCCGCAGTCAAGCTGTGCCATCGCCAGCAAACCCGCTCCCCCATCGATTTCCAGTCCTCCGTCCTCCGCTCAAGGCGAAAGAGGCTTGGGACGAGGGACACGGGTAATGCCTTAAGTTGGGCAGCGGTGTTGCCGATAGTGCTCAGGTCATGCACATCTTCAGCCGCCCAGCCACCGACATGTTGCAGCCCACTCGCCGATCCGCCGGCTTCACCCCTCTCACGCAAGCCGGCTTCAGCCTGATCGAGCTGTTGCTGGCCCTGGTCATCCTCGGCGTGCTCGCCGGTGTCGCCATACCCGGTTACATGAGTCATATCGAGGACGCCCGGAACAAGCAGGCCATCGCCGACATCCTGCGTATCGAGGGGGCCATCGAGCGCTTTCGCGTCAACAACGCCGATGCCCTGCCCGCCGACCTGGCGGCGGTGGGCATGGGTGGCATGACCGACCCCTGGGGCCGGGCCTACGTGTATCAGGAACTGCGCAGCGTCAATGGCAACGGCCAGTCGCGCAAGGACCACAACCTGGTGCCTATCAACACGGACTATGACCTGTACAGCATGGGGCCGGACGGCGCCAGCCAGAAGCCCCTGACCGCCCAGGCCAGCCGCGACGACGTCGTGCGCGCCAACAACGGCGGCTGGGTGGGGCCGGCGGCCGAGTATTGATGCGCATCGACACCACCTTCCTGCGCAGCGGGGTCGCCCGGCGCATCTTTTTCCTGTTCGTCCTCTCGGCCCTGCTGCCCATCGCCCTCATGCTGGGCCTCAGCCTGCGGGAGCTGAACAAGGATATGGAGCGCAGCCTATCCCAGGAACTGCGCCAGGCCGCCAAGACCTACGCCATGTCCCTCTACGAGCGACTGAAGCTGGCCGACGACGATCTGAACCTGTTGGCGGCGCATGCGGATGAACAGGACATCACCCATCATCTGCAAGACCGTGATGCCAGCCGTTACGCATCGCTGACCTGGATACGGGGACCAAGGGAGATCCCCCTGCTCGGCGGCGTCACCAGGCGGGTCAACCTGTCGGAGGAAGACCGGGAGCACCTGGGGCGTGGCATGAGCCTGCTCGTGAACGCTTCGGAAGGCCTGGATACCCGCGAACTGCTGCTCGTCCATCCCTCCGCCCACGGCGGTTACCTCGTCGCCCAATTGCGGCCCGGATACGTATGGGGCAGCCGCGATACCCTCCCCTATCTCACCGACTTCTGCATCACGAACCAGGCGGGGAAATTGCTTCATTGCACCAACCCCGGCCAGGCCGGATTCATCGCCGCCGGCCGGCTCATGCCGCACAGCGGCCTCATCTCCGAGTCCTTCCAGCTCTTCCTGCGCGGCTCCTTCGCCGCGCCGGAATGGCGCGTGCTGGCCATGCAGCCGGCACCCGAGGCCCGTTCGCGCCTGGACGCCATGAACCACATCTTCATCTCCGTGGCGCTGCTGGCCATCCTGCTGGTGGCCTTCCTCAGCGTGATGCAGATCCGCCGCACCCTGGTGCCCCTGGAAAACCTCATCGACGGGACCCGGCGCCTGGCCCGGCAGGATTTCACCCCCCTGCCCGTGTCGGCGCGCAACGACGAGTTCACCGAACTGGCCCAGGCCTTCAACGCCATGTCGGGCGAGTTGCGGACCAAATTCCTCGTGCTGGACGCGCAAAGCCGCATCGACCGCATGATCCTCACGGAACTGAACCTGGAACGCGTCCTGGAGACCGTGCTGCGCGGCCTGCACGACGTGGTCCCGGCAGACAGCCTGTGCGTGGCGGCCATCGAACGTGCTTTGGGGGACCGGGCGCAGCTGCACTGCCTGACCGGCGACCGGCTGACGGTGGAACGCATCGAATTCGGCCCCGATACCCTGGCAGGCCTGAACGGGCTTGAAGCAGGCCTGATGGCTGAGCGTGCCACCCCTGGCGGCGGCCGCCTGCCCCCCTGGCCCGACCAGCCGCACGTCCTCTACCTGCCCGTGCGCTGGAAGGACGAACTGGTGGCCGTGCTGGGCCTGGGATTCGCCGCCGCCGACCGGCTGGCGCCGGGCATCCGGCGGCACGTGGAAGAGGTGGCGGGGCGCATCGGCGTCGCCCTCTCGGCCCTCGCCCGCGAGGAGATGCTGTACCGCCAGGCCCACTACGACAGCCTGACCGGCCTGCCCAACCGCCTGATGTTCCATGACTGGCTGAATCGGGAGACCCGGCGCGCGCAACGCTCCGGCGAAACGCTGGCCCTGCTGTTCATCGACCTGGACCAGTTCAAGATGGTCAACGACAGCCGCGGCCATGGGGCCGGGGACGAACTGCTCCGGGAAGTGGCCACGCGCATGCAGGGCGCGGTGCGCGGCGACAGCCTGATCGCCCGGCTGGGCGGGGACGAATTCATCGTCGCCCTGCCCAGCCTCGGCGAGAAGACCCAGGCCGGCACGGTGGCGGAACATCTGCTGGCGACCCTGTCCCAGCCTTACACCCTGTCCGGTTTCCAGCACAACATCAACGCCAGCATCGGCATCGCCTTCTGCCCCCAGGACGCCAGCCGGGGCGAGGAACTGGTGCGCTGCGCCGACATCGCCATGTACCGGGCCAAGGAGGCGGGGCGCGGGCGCTACGTCTATTTCGAGGAGGAGATGAACACCCGCGTCCTGGCCGATACGCGCCTGGATCAGGAACTGAGGCGCGCCCTGCGCGACAACGAGTTCGTGGTCTTCTGGCAGCCTCAGCAGAACCTGGGCGACGCCAGCCTGAGCGGCGCGGAGGTGCTGATCCGCTGGAACCACCCGGAGCGGGGGCTGGTGCCGCCCGGCGCCTTCATCGACTATGCGGAGCGGTCGGGTCTGATCGAGCCCATCAGCATGCGGGTGATGGAACTGGCCTGCGCCCAGTTCCGCGCCTGGATGGACGCGGGCATCGCCCCACCCAGGATGGCGGTGAACATCTCGGCGCGGGAATTCAGGCACCCGGATTTCATCGACCGGGTCAGCGAAGCGGTCGGGGCCAGCGGCGTGCCCCCGGAACGGGTGGAACTGGAAATCACCGAGGGCGGCTTCATCGACGACCTGAAGGACATGTCCGCCAGACTCGACCAGCTGCATGGGCTGGGCTTCCATATCGCCATCGACGACTTCGGTACCGGTTATTCCTCCCTGAGCTACCTGAGCAGTTTCAACGCCGACGTGCTAAAGATCGACCGCTCCTTCGTCATGCGCATCACGGAGCAGGAGTCCTACCGTTCCCTGTGCCGGGCCATCATCCAGATGGGCCACGCCCTGGACATGAAGATCGTGGCCGAAGGGGTGGAACAGCCGGCGGAACGCGAATTCCTGCGTTCAGAGGGATGCGACTACCTGCAAGGCTACCTGTACGCCAAGCCCCTGCCCGCGGAACAGTTCGAGGCCTTCCTGGACAACGGCCGCGAGGCGGTCCGCTCGGCGGCCTGAAGCACTCTATCATCCTGGAATAAGCAGTTGGAACCACGGAGGCACAGAGACACAGAGATAAAACGATGAGTCGCTGGTTTTATAGCCGGGATGTTTCATAAACGGATCGCCCCCATGTAGGAGCGGCTTTAGCCGCGAATTCGGTCTGCGCGGCTGCAAACGCTTCAATCGCGGCTGAAGCCGCTCCTACAGGGGATTTTAGGGTTTTCATGAAATATCCGCGCCAGGTCTCACCCAATGGGTGATCCACTAACAAGCCGTAATTTCATGATTCATCGGGGTTCTCCGTGCCTCTGTGTCTCCGGGGTGAGGCATTTAGGATCATCGGACCCTGCTACAGGACCCGCCCCACCTCTGGCAACCCCTCCCCGGACAGCAGCAGCACACAGCCGCGGTCCAACTCCTTCCAGGCAGCCGCCGCCTCGCCCCAGACATCGGCCAGGGTCTCCAAGTCCTCCCGGGCCAGGGCATCCGCGTGCTCGATGAGCAGGTGCACCGGGCCCTGCCACCAGGACAGGTCGAACAGGCATTCCTCCAGGGCGTCCCAATTCACCCCGTAGTAGTCGGGAAAGTTGAGCGCGAAGCCCAGGGCGGCCAGCATGGCGTCCCGGTCCGCCCAGGCAGCGGCATCCAGGCGCACGAGGTCGGACGTCTCCGGGACGGGGGTCTGCAGGCGATAGACGCCGTTCAGGTCGGCGTCGTCCAGAATCTCGCGGGGCGTGGGCATGCGGTTCTTACTCCCTGATGCGCTGGAAACTGCGGTAATGGTCGGCGGTGTACCAGTAGTCGCCGCCCCGCCCGGCGACGATGCGTCGGGCGCCCCGGTCGCGGGCGCCGGGGGTCGGCACGGTGTATTCCCGGTAATAGCCCCGCGCCTGCCTGGGCAGCAGGCCCTCCCGGTTGCCGAACACCGAAGCGTCCTTGGCATAGGGGAACGGCCCGCCGCGCTTGATGAGGGTCAGGGTCTGGCGCGCCTCGGGGGGCAGTTGCGCCAGTTGGACGGAAGCGGGTTCGGCGGGACGTCCACCCCAAGACCATGCCTGGGCCAAGCCCATCCACGCCAGCAACAGGGTGGCCAACAGGCACGCGGCAAGGCGTAGCCCGGAGGACGCCGGCAGGCCGAGTCCGGGAAAGCCGAGTTCCCCGGACCCGCTCCGCTCCTCCGGGCTGCGCTTCGGCGGTGGCCGGTCAGATGGCATCGCCGGCATGACGGGCGACGTAGGCCTTGATGGCGTCGGTGTCGGCATCCATCACCTCCACCCGGCGCGGCAGGTCTTCCAGGTTCTCCAGACCGGCGGGCCTCTCCGGGCGGCGGCCCAGGGCCTCGCGGATGGTGTCCTCGAACTTGGCCGGCAGGGCCGTTTCCAGACAAACCATGGGGATGCCGGCTTCCCTGTGCTCCAGGCCCACCTTGAGGCCGTCGGCGGTGTGGGTGTCGATCATGGTCCGGTACCTCTCCCAGGCCAGGCGGATGGTGGCCACCCGGTGGGCGTGGCTGCTGGACCCGGATTCGAAGCCGAAATCCTTGACCCTGGCGAACAGGCCAACCGGGTTGAGGTCGAAGCTGTCGCCCCGGTCCACCGCCCGCCAGAGTTCGGCCACTTGCGCGGTGTCGCGTCCGGTCAGGTCGCAGATGAAGCGCTCGAAGTTGGAGGCCTTGGAGATGTCCATGGACGGGCTGGAGGTGTGCAGGGTCTGAGCCGCCGTGCGCGGCCGATAGACGCCGGTGCGGAAGAATTCGTCCAGCACGTCGTTCTCGTTGGTGGCGACGACGAGTTTCCTGATCGGCAGGCCCATCATGCGGGCGATGTGGCCGGCGCAGACGTTGCCGAAGTTGCCCGATGGCACGCAGAAACTGACCTGCTGGCCTTCGTTCTCAGTAACTTGGAAGTAGCCCTTGAAGTAATAGATGACCTGGGCCGCCACCCGTGCCCAGTTGATGGAGTTGACCGCGCCGATCTTGTATTTCTTTTTGAATTCAAGATCATTGGAGACATTCTTAACAATGTCCTGGCAGTCGTCGAACACCCCCCGCACGGCGATGTTGAAGATGTTGGCGTCTTGCAGGCTGTACATCTGGGCCTGCTGGAAGGGGGTCATGCCCTGTTCGGGCGACAGCATGAACACCCGCACGTGGTGCTTGCCGCGCATGGCGTACTCGGCCGCCGAGCCGGTGTCGCCCGAGGTCGCGCCCAGGATGTTGATATCGCGGCCGGCCCGGTCCAGGGCGTACTCGAACAGGTTGCCCAGGAGCTGCATGGCCATGTCCTTGAAGGCGAGCGTCGGCCCGTTGGACAGTTCCAGCAGGTAGAGCCCCTCCTCCAGCTTGCGCGTCGGCGTGATCTGGCTGAAATCCGAATCCGGCCGGCCGTGGCTGTAGGTGGCGGTGGTGTAGGTCCTGTCGATCAGCGCCTTCAGGTCGTCCGGGTCCATGTCGTCGATGAGCCTGGACAGCACCGTGAAGGCCAGCTGCCGGTAGTCCATGCCGCGCATGAAAGCCAGCTCGGCTGTCGAGAACTGGGGATAGGTCTCCGGCAGATAGAGGCCACCGTCGGGGGCCAGGCCGCCCAGCAGGATTTCCAGAAAGGACTGGGCGGGGGATTGGCCGCGGGTGCTGATGTATTTCATCAGGCCGCCACCTCCACGTATTCGATGGTGCTGGAAGGTTGCGGAATGGGGAGACCATCCTCCCTCAGCCCCGCCAGATGGAATTCGATGGCGTCCCGAATGGAACGCTCGGTCTCTTCGAGGGATGCGCCGGTGGCTACGCAACCGGGCAGATCGGGCACGAACGCGGAGTAGTTCGCCCCGCCATGTTCAATCACGACGGCATATCGCATGGGTGTCTCACTTCTTCAGGCCAGCCTGTTTGAGAATACTGTTTAGTGTCCCGGGCGCCAAATCATCACTGGGCTTTCCCGCCAGGGTCACCCGACCCGGTTTGCCAGGATGCTTGTATTGGCGATGGCTGCCCCGAGTCGCCACCAGGCACCAGCCACCCTCCTGCAACAACCGCAAGACCTCGGCGACTTTCACCGCGTCGCCCCGGCATTCAGCCCTTTAACTCCTCCATCCGAATCCGCGTCACCTTGCCGGCGATGCTGTCCAGGGCCTCGATGCGGGCGATGGCGGTGTTCACGTCCCTTTCCAAGGCCACATGGGTCAGGACGACGATGTCGGTCTGCTCCTCGCCCTCCTCCGGCTCCCGTTGCAGCAGGGCGTCGATGGAGATGTTCATGTCGGCCAGGATGCGGGTGATGTCGGCCAGCACGCCGGGCTTGTCCTGGGCGCGCAGGCGCAGGTAGTAGGCGGTGCGAACGGCGTCCATGGGGATGACCTGCTCGTCGGTGAGCTGGTCGGGCTGGAAGGCCAGGTGGGGCACCCGGTGGTTGGGGTCGGCGGTGTGCAGGCGGGTCACATCCACCAGATCGGCGATCACCGCGCTGGCGGTGGGCTCGTCGCCTGCGCCCTTGCCGTAATAGAGGGTGGCACCCACGGCGTCGCCCCACACCAGCACGGCGTTCATGGCCCCTTCTACGTTGGCGATGAGCCGCTTGGCGGGGATCAGAGTGGGATGCACCCGCAGTTCCACGCCCCGCTCGCTGCGCTTGGTGATGCCCAGCAATTTAATCCGATAACCCAGTTGCTCGGCGTAGCGAATGTCGGCGGCGTCCAGCTTGCTGATGCCCTCGATGTGGCAGCGATCGAACTGGATGGGGATGCCGAAGGCGATGGCGGACATCAGGGTGGCCTTGTGGGCCGCGTCCACGCCTTCGATATCGAAGGTGGGATCGGCCTCGGCATAGCCCAGGCGCTGGGCTTCCTTCAACACGTCGGCGAAGGCCAGGCCCTTGTCGCGCATCTCGGACAGGATGAAGTTGGTGGTGCCGTTGATGATGCCGGCGATCCACTGGATGCGGTTGGCGGTGAGCCCCTCGCGCAGGGCCTTGATGATGGGGATGCCGCCGGCCACCGCCGCCTCGAAAGCGACCATGACGCCCTTGGCCTGGGCGGCAGCGAAGATCTCGTTGCCGTGGTTGGCCAGCAGGGCCTTGTTGGCGGTGACCACGTGCTTGCCGTTGGCGATGGCGCGCAGTACCAGGTCCTTGGCCACGGTGTAGCCGCCGATCAGCTCCACCACGATATCGACACTCGGGTCATCCACCACGCTGAAGGCGTCGTCGGTGAGCTTCACCGCGCCGCCCGTCATCTGCCGCGCGCGCTCCAGGTTGCGGTCGGCCACCACGCTGATCTGGATCGGCCGGCCGGCACGGCGGGTGATCTCTTCCTGGTTGCGGGTCAGGACGGTCCAGGTGCCGCCGCCTACCGTGCCGATGCCCAGCAGGCCTACATTGATCGGTTTCATTTGTCGCTTCGCTCCAGTTGGTTTTGGGGCGGCATTTCCATGCCACCAGGCATTGTCGGCAGAATGCGCGCCCTACTTGATCAAGCCATCCTTGCGGAACATATCCCGTAATCCGCGGATCGCCTGCCGGGTGCGGTGCTCGTTCTCGATGAGGGAAAAGCGCACGTGGTCGTCGCCGTATTCGCCGAAGCCGATGCCGGGGCTGACCGCCACCTTGGCGTCCAGCAACAGCTTCTTGGAAAACTCCAGGGACTTCATCTCCGCGTAGGGCTCTGGGATCGGCGTCCACAGGAACATGGTGGCCTTGGGCGCGTCCACCTTCCAGCCCACCTCGTTCAGTCCCTTGACCAGGGCGTTGCGGCGTTTGCGGTACATCTCGCAAATGTCGTGCACGCAATCCTGCGGGCCTTCCAGGGCGGTGATGGAGGCCACCTGGATGGGGGTGAAGGTACCGTAGTCGTGGTAGCTCTTGATGCGCGCCAGGGCCGCGCACAGGACGGGGTTGCCGGCCATGAAGCCCACCCGCCAGCCGGGCATGTTGTAGCTCTTGGACAGGGTGAAGAACTCCACCGCCACATCCTTGGCGCCCTTCACCTGCATGATGGAGGGGGACTTGTAACCGTCGAACACGATGTCCGCGTAGGCCAGGTCGTGCACCACCCAGATGCCGTATTCCTTGGCCATGTCCACCACCTTCTCGAAGAACTCCAGTTCCACGCACTGGGTGGTGGGGTTGGACGGGAAGTTGAGGATCAGCATCTTCGGCTTGGGCCAATGATTGCGTATCGCCCGCTCCATCTCGTCGAAGAAATCCACCCCCGGCGTCATGGGGATGTGGCGTATGTCCGCGCCGGCGATCACCGGACCATAGATGTGGATGGGGTAGCTGGGGTTGGGCACCAGCACCATATCGCCGCGATCCAGGGTGGCCAGGGCCAAGTGGGCGATGCCCTCCTTGGAGCCGATGGTGACGATGGCCTCCTTCTCCGGGTCGATATCCACGTCGTAGCGGGTCTTGTACCAGGTGGAGATGGCCTTCCTAAGGCGCGGGATACCCTTGGACATGGAATAGCGATGGGTGTCGCCGCGCCGCGCCGTCTCGATCAGCTTGTCAACGATGTGCTTGGGCGTGGGCTGGTCCGGGTTGCCCATGCCGAAGTCGATGATGTCCTCGCCCCGCCGCCGGGCGGCCATCTTCAGGTCGCCGGTGATGTTGAACACGTAAGGCGGCAGGCGCTTGATGCGGGGGAAATCTTCCATCTCGGGGGAGGACATGGGAATCGGGGTCGGGGAAAGCGTGTAATCTTAGCGAGTGCCATGGGGCGCGGCAACGAAACCACCGGCATTCAGGCCAACCGACGCATGAAATTGCACCTTTCCCACACCCCCGGACTGCAAACCGTCACCGCCTTCGGAGAGGGTTACGTCTCGGTCAACGGCCAGCGGCACGAAACCAGCCTGGTCATCCTGCCCGATCGTTTGCTGGCCGATTGGGCGGTGGCCGGCTTCAGTCAACTGGCGGCCGAGCATTTCGCCGGCCTTGCGGCCCTGGCACCAGAGTTGGTGCTGCTGGGCACCGGCGCGCGCCAGAGCTTCCCGCATCCTTCCCTGTATGCCGATCTCATCCGCGCCGGCATCGGCATCGAGATCATGAACACCGGCGCGGCCTGCCGAACCTACAACATCCTGGCGGCGGAAGGCCGGCGGGTGGCGGCGGCGTTGATCATCGAAACAACGGGCTGACCACAGCAGCGCGGCGGTGAACCACCTGCCGCTTAAGAGCCGGCCTTCGTCGTTCCGAGCTGTTCCAGGAAATTCGCATACGCCTTGCGCAGCCCCTCTTCCAGCCCCGTATGCGCCCGCCAGCCCATGGCGTTCAGGCGTGAGACATCCATCAGCTTCCGGGGCGTGCCGTCCGGCTTGCCGGCATCGAAGACGATCCCGCCGCTGAAGCCGACCACCCGCCTGACCGTCTCCGCCAGCTCACGGATGGTCAGGTCCTCGCCCACGCCGATGTTCACCAGGGGCGGCATGAAGACGCCGGTGGCCACCTCGTCGCTGCCCAGCAGGGTGTTGAAACGCTCGTCGGGCAGGTTCATCAGATAGACGCAGGCATCGGCCATATCGTCGCTGTAGAGGAACTCCCGGCGCGGCGTGCCGGTGCCCCACACGGTCACCGTGGTGCTGCCGTTGACCTTGCCCTCGTGAAACTTGCGGATCAGGGCCGGGATGACATGGCTGTTTTCCGGATGATAGTTGTCGCCCGGCCCGTAAAGGTTGGTGGGCATGACCGCCAGGTAGCGGGTGCCGTACTGCCGGTTGTAGCTCCAGCACATCTGCACGCCGGCGATCTTGGCCAGGGCGTAGGCCCGGTTGGTGGGCTCCAGGGGGCCGGTGAGCAGGTATTCCTCCTTCATCGGCTGCGCGCACAGTTTCGGATAGATGCAGCTGGAGCCCAGAAACAGCAGGCGTTTGACCCCGCTCTTCCAGGCGGCGTGGATGATGTTGGTCTGGATGGCCAGGTTGTCGCGGATGAATTCCGCCGTATAGGCGTTGTTGGCGTGGATGCCGCCCACCCGTGCGGCGGCCAGGAACACATGGTCCGGGCGCTCGGCGGCGAAAAACGCCTCCACCGCCGCCTGGTCGGTCAAGTCCAGTTCGGCGTGGGTGCGAGTGAGCAGATTGGCGTAGCCCTGGGCGCGCAGGTTGCGCAAGAGGGCCGAACCCACCAGGCCGCGATGGCCGGCGACGTAGATTTTAGATTCAAGATTCAAGATGCAGGATCCAAGAAGTTGGTATGGGTCTTATGGTGTTCTGGCGCGGATGGCACGGATCAGCGCATACAACATTCTGGATATTTCTTCAGCCTCCGCCAGCCAGCGTTTACCTTGTTCACGCTCGATGTAACCGATATCCATACCGATATAAATCTGTGTCCTCAACTCGCCGGCAGAACCCTTTGCATAATTCATGAAGGTCGCCATTTCCCTTTCAGAGTCCCGTTCATGTCCCTCGGCGATGTTTGAGGGAATTGACAGCCCGGCACGGGTAATCTGGTCACGAAATCCATAATCCCGCAATTCCGCAAACGCCTTGTAAAGCTCGGCACTCAACCTCGCCGACCGCTTCCAGACCTCAAGTTCCTCAAACCTGGCCATGGGGTGTTGCTTGCATCTTGCCTCTTGAACCTTGCATCTGCCTTACTCGTGATAATCCATCGCCTTGTAGCCGTGCTTCTTCACCAGCTCGTCGCGCTCGGCCGATTTCAGATCCTCGCGCACCATCTCGGCCACCAGCTCGTCGAAGCGGATGCGCGGCGTCCAGCCCAGTTTCTCGCGTGCCTTGGCCGGATCGCCCAGCAGGGTCTCCACCTCGGTGGGGCGGAAATAGCGCGGGTCCACGGCGACGATGCAACGGCCGCCCTCTCCCCCATCCCCTCCCCCCGAGGGTGAGGGGTGGACCCAGTAGCCCTTCTCCTCCACACCCCGCCCTTCCCAGCGGATGTCCATGCCCAGTTCGGCGGCCGCGGCGTCGACGAAATCCCGCACGCTGTATTGCACCCCGGTGGCGATGACGAAATCCTCGGGCTGCTCCTGCTGCAGCATCAGCCACTGCATCTCCACGTAATCCTTGGCGTGGCCCCAGTCGCGCTTGGCATCCATGTTGCCCAGGTACAGGCAGTCCTGCAGCCCCAGCTTGATGCGCGCCAGGGCGCGGGTGATCTTGCGGGTGACGAAGGTCTCGCCGCGGACGGGACTCTCGTGGTTGAACAGGATGCCGTTGCAGGCGTACATGCCATAGGCCTCGCGGTAGTTCACCGTGATCCAGTAGGCATACAGCTTGGCCACCGCGTAGGGGCTGCGGGGGTAGAAGGGCGTGGTCTCTTTCTGGGGAATCTCCTGCACCTTGCCGAACAGCTCGGAGGTCGAAGCCTGGTAGAAGCGGGTCTGCTTCTCCAGCCCCAGGATGCGGATCGCCTCCAGGATGCGCAGCGCCCCCAGGGCATCGGAATTGGCGGTGTATTCCGGCTCCTCGAAGCTCACCGCCACATGGCTCTGAGCCGCCAGGTTGTAGATCTCGTGGGGCCGCACCTGCTGAATGATGCGGATCAGGCTGGAGCTGTCGGTCAGGTCGCCGTGATGCAGGATGAAGCGGCGGCCCGTCTCGTGGGGGTCCTGGTAGAGGTGGTCGATGCGGTCGGTGTTGAACAGCGAGGTGCGGCGTTTGATGCCGTGCACCTCATAGCCCTTGTCGAGCAGGAATTCCGCCAGGTAGGCACCATCCTGGCCGGTGATGCCGGTGATCAGAGCGATTTTTCGTTGTTCCATTTCGGGTTCTCAGTTGCCTAGGATTTGGAAAGTAAAACCAGCCGTCGGTCGGCCTTCAGGCCGACACGTCGGGCGGAAAGCGCCAACGCCGGACGGTTCTTCGCGCCTCGCGATCCATGAACGGAAAGGGCACGCGCACCACGTCGAAAGTCTCAAAGCTCACGGTAAGCCGCCTCGTCCGCCACGTCGCTCCATTCGCTCAATGTCCCGTCCAAAGCACGCAGGTACTCCACGTCCAACTGCCGTTTCTAGGTTGAACCCGGCGTACCCGCGCCACTCCGTTTTCGCCCAGATCCAAGCCAGCAGATCAACGGGTTTGACGTTCAGTGCAACCCGGATTTCCAACGGAATCGTGGTTTGCCCCTTGGCGGTAATTTTTCCGATGGCGGTCATGGCATTTCCGGTAAGGCGGTCATTACATTCTTACCACATCCTGCCACCGCCAAGCTGGCAATCGTGCCTCACAGCAAGCCGGAGCTTTCCCTCCCACGGGCCGGCCAACACCGCCCCTGAAACATGCCGGGGCAACTGCGCGGCAACCGCGCCGCTCATGAGTCCCGCCCGAACACCAACTGCCTGATCGCCCCCAGGATGAACAGCGAATTGGTCACGAAATAGCGCCGCCACAAACGCCTCGGCTCGGACAGCAGGCGATGCAGCCATTCCAGGCCATGCTCACGCATCCAGACGGGCGCCCGCCGCACCGTCCCGGCATGGAAATCGAACGCCGCGCCCACGCCGATCATGACGGCGTTGATCCTGCCCCGGTGCGCCGCCATCCACGCCTCCTGCTTGGGACACCCCAGGCTGACGAACACGATGCCGGCGCCGCTGCGGTTGATCCGGTCCACCGCCTTCGCATCCTCCCCATCAGCCAGAGGGCGGAAAGGGGGCGACTCGGCCCCGACGATCCGCAATCCGGGGAAGGCCTGCCCGAGGCGCAGGGCCAGGGCATCCAACGTGTCCTGCGAGCTGCCGTAGAAATAGACAGGCAGGCCGTTCACCGCGCACCGCTCGCACAGCGCCCACATCAAATCCGGTCCGCTCACGCGCGGCTGGCCGGCGAACCCCAGGCGGCGCAGCATCCAGGCCACGGGCGCGCCATCTGGCGTCGCCATGTCCGCCCCGTTGATCACCTGCCGGTGCCCGACCCAGCGATGGGCCGTCACCACGGAATGGGCATTGCAGATGCACACATAGCGCGACTCGCGCCCGGCAGCCCACCCTTCGATGCGCGCCAGGGTGTCATCCCAGCCCAGGGCATCTATGAACGCCCCCAGCACCCCGGCGCCGCGCCGGTGCGAAGCCGTGCCGCCGGTCAGCATCCCGGTAGCGATCCGGGATGGACCGGCCAAGCCGTCCGCCGCCGGTAATGGGAGAGGGTTACGCATTCGGTGTGGACCGCGCCGCAAATGCGATGCCACGGACAAGGGATTCGGTCGTCTTTAGAAAGCTGCACGGCATATGGTAACGCGGGCGGTTCCTGCTTCATTGCTGCTATATCGAACGGAAACGGACAGACCTTAAGCGGCCTCACCTTCTCCCTTCCTTTTCCTCCGCCCCCCTCCCAGGCCCCTCCCCAAGGCGAGGGGAATAGTGCAGGAGGAGACGCCCGATTCTTCTTCCCTCTCCCTCGGGGAGAGAGGCTGTGAGAAAGGGCGCGCGCACCTCAGCAAAGAATTTCATACCCATGGCTGCGACCGCCCTTGCCCGTAGGCCGCATCCAGGTGAGGGGCGTTTGCATGTCCTATTCGCTTCGGATCATGAAGCAATAATGGCCGGCAATCGCTTCATGGGCAATGCATGGACAGGCTATGGACGATCAGGACACGCATTTCGGACCTTGGTGATCGGGGCCGCGTCAGTCATCCAGCAGAGCGTTCAGGTCCTTCAGCATCAGGAGGAGGTGGTAAGGGTCGGTCGGGCTGGGCTCGAACTCCCACGACGCATACCACTTGCGCGCGGCCTCATCCTTGGCATGCACCAGCAGACAGCGGATGCCCGCGATGTCCGCGGCCTGCGCCGTGCGCAACAGGGCATCCTTCAGCAGTGCCTGGCCCAATCCCTTCCCCTGATGGTCCTTGTCCACCGCCAGCCGGGCCAGAATCATCACCGGCACCGGATGCCGAGCCAGCCCCTTCGTCACCCTGGCCGGCGCCGATTCCGGAACGGCACTACCCACGGCAAGGCTGTAGAAGCCAACCACTTCGCCGGTGCCAGCCTTGCAGCAGACGTAGGACTGGGCGCTGTTCGCCTTCTGGTTGATAAGCGCGTAGCGCTGCAGGAACTGGTTCAGCGCCGGCTGGCCGCAGTCGAATCCATCGACGCTGTCGGTGGCACCCAGTTTGCGAACCGGGTCATATGCACCGCTCAATCCAGCGTCCCGGGTTCGGAAAGCAATTTCTTCAGGCGCGGCTTGGCCGGCACCGGGCGATCCAGCGCCTGCTGGAAGGCCTGCCATTGCGCGTCGTCCAGCACGAACTGGCGGCGATCCGCCAACGCGTGGTTGGCCGCGGCAACCCCCGCATCCAGCAGAAACTCGCTGACATTCTTGTGACAAACGCGCGCGGCTTCCTGAAGCAACTGCTTGACGGAGCTGTTCGTCCGGAGATCGATGCGCTCGCTTTTCGAAAGGTTCAAGGTACTCATGGCCATCCCCGAATTGAATAGGGCACCCATGTTATTGTACGGACATTATCCTGACAATCTGTCCCGGGAAGGGCAACCCGTCATTCCCGCGCAGGCGGGAATCCAGGTCATTCTACTTACTGGGTCCGCCTTCGCGGGGACGACGAATCGTGGGTTTTCCAGGCATCCACTCATCGTGCCAAATACACGAACAATGAAAATCTCATTATTTCAATAGCTTGCAATTCCATTCCATTGCGCGAGTTGAAAGTCTAACAAAGACCGTCGAGATATCAACATTGCTATACAGTGCCGAGAATCTTATTGCCAATAAATATCGCCCAATGTTTTGTATAAAGCGGAAAAGAAAAGTACTATTCGACCTAAGCTGGAATGAATCGAGGGAGCCCGGCGCCATGAAGACGACACCAATCATCCTGATCGCACTGCTCGCCACCGCGGCGCAGGCCGAGACCTATTACGTGGATCCCACCATCGGCAAGGACACCCACGACGGCAAGTCGGCCACCGTCAGCGGCACCACCATCGGCCCATGGCAAACCCTCGGCAAGATCTCTTCGGCCTTCCTCCTGCCCGGCGACAAGGTCCTCCTCAAATGCGGTGAAGTCTGGCGCGAAAGCCTGCGCATCAATTCATCCGGCATCCCCGGCATGCCCATCACCATCGGCACCTACCCGGAAACCTGCGGCGCCAAACCCGTCATCGACGGCTCGACCCCCATCCCCGCAAGCAGCTGGACGTATCAGTCGGCCGGCATCTACAAAGCCGTTTTCGGCAAGACCCAATCCTTCCTCAGCACCTTCAGCAGCAGCCTGAACGGCTGGACCAAATGGTCCCCCAACCAGGACGGCATGCTGTTCCTCACCAGCAGCTGCCCGGAGCCCTACGACACCTGCCTGCGCTTCCTCAGCGGCAGAGGCACCGGCTACAACCTGCTCCTCAGCACGAACACCAGCCTGCAGGCCGGCGTCGGCTATCAGCTCAGCTTCTCCCTCAAGGCCCCCAAAGGCACGATCATCCGCCCTGCCCTGCGCCGCAGCACCCAACCCAACGACAACGTGGGTCTCTATGGCTCCGTCACCGGCACCGGATCCTGGCAAAGCTACAAGCTGCCCTTCACCGCCACCGCCACCCTGAGCAATGCCCGCATCGAGTTCGAGGTCCCCACCGCCTACGTGGACATCAGCCTGGACAATGTGCGGATCGACGCCTCGGTGACGGTTGCCGACGTGCAAGGCCTATTCAGCGACGGCAAGACGGTCAACATCGCCCACCACCCCAACCGGGGCTACAACCCGCAAAGCCCCACCTCCCTCTACCTGACCATCGCCGAAAACGCGGATCGCGTCACGAACAGTTCAGGCAGCGTGGTCAGCACCTATCTGACCGCCGGTTCCGACCTGCAATTGCCGGCCGGCGCCAGCCTCGCCGCCAACACCGGCATCCGCATCCGGGTCAATTCCTGGATGATCGACGACCGCAAGATCGCCTCCCAAAGCGGCGCCCGCCTCTACTTCGACAAACCCACCTCCTACCCGGTGGAAAAAGATTGGGGCTATTACCTGTATGGCCAGCGCTGGATGCTTGACGAGCCGGGAGAATGGTATTTCGACACCGCGGCGGGCGAGCTTTTCGTGCGCATGCCCGACGACCAGCCGCCCGGCAGCCGGGTGTCCGTCGCGCAACGGGACGTGGGCATCGACGTCAGCGGCCGCAGCCACGTGGTCATCGACGGCATCGCCCTACGCAACGTCACCACCGGCGTGAACATGCGCAACACGGTGAATGTCGCGCTCAGGAACGCCAGCGTCAGCGACACCCTGGGCGACGGCGTGGACGCGCTGCAATCCACGGATGGCAGCGTCGAGCGCAGCCGCTTCGAGCGCACCGGTGGCGATGCCATCTGGGCCGCCCATGGTCCGGGGTCATCCTCGCGCATCGGTGTGCGGCACAACACCATCAGCGAAAGCGGCGTGCTCTATTCCCAGGGCGCCATCACCAACCTGCCGATCAAGTTCGACGCCACCGTGACAGTCGGCGACGATGCCACCGTCACCGGCAATGTCATCGACGGCTCGGCCTATATCGGCATCCGAGCCTTTGCGCGGGGGTGGATCGCCAACAACCTGATCGAAAACACCTGTCTGATCCTGGACGATTGCGGCGCGATCTATGTCAACGGACAAAACAACGCCAGCGTCATCCGCAACAACATCATTCGCAATGTGCTCGGCTCGCCGGACGGTAAATCCACCGGCTATCCCACCCAGGGCCAGGGCATCATGCTCGATGACCTGAGCAGTCTGGTGACGGTCAGGAACAATACGATCATCAATGCCGACAATGGCATTCAATTGCACAATGCCGCGAACAACGCAATCGAGAACAACAAATTCTACGGCAATCGCAAATCGCAAATCTGGCTGCAGGAACAGACCAATAAACTCCGGACCAATGGGGATTTGCACGACAATTTCATCATCGGCAATCAGCATTTCCCTTTGTCTTCCGCCGCGAATACCCACCTGCTGATGCAAAGCAGTATCAAAACGACCGCCGCATTCGGGGCATTCGACGACAATATCTATTCGACCCTGTTGAGCCCCTATATGGCACGGGAAAGCTGGCCCGGCGGCGAAACGCTGCACACCCTCCCGGCCTGGCAGAGCGCACGCACCAGCGACGGCCTGCCGCGCTACCTCGATCCCAATGGGCGCGAGGTGAAACAGCTGGGCTATGCCGCCTACCGCACCACCGGCGGCAACATCGTCGTCAACGGCGACCTGCGCTTCGGCACCTACGGCTGGAGCGCCTGGAACCAGACCGCCCCTTACGGCACCATGCGCTGGGAGCCCTGCGCCGTCGGCTATTGTCTGCACTACACCGCCGGCGCCTCCGCCAGCCTGCTGATCAGCCCCAACTTCTCCGTCGTCAAGGACAACGTCTATCGCGTCAGCTTCGACTTCAAGACCGGCGCGGACAATCAACTGGTCTCGGTATTGGTACGGCGCGGCGGAGGCGGACAAAACAATTACGAAGCCCTGGCCGGCAGCGATGAAAAGGTCATCGGCTCGACGGGCTGGAAACGACACAGCTATACCTTCAAGGCACTGAAAACCGTCAACAAAAAAGATCCCGTCACCTTGGACAACGGCGCGCGGATCGATTTTCAGAACCTGATGCCCGGCCAGAGCATTTCGGTCGCGAAACTGGAGGTTGTACCCATTACGGCCATCGAATCCTCCCTGCGTACCCACGTGCTCGTGAATCCTTCCGACAGCCTCCTGTACGAGGAATGTCCGGATTCACAAACCAATTCGGCCTTATGTGATCAATACGTGCATTTCGCCGACACCGATGCCGTCGTCTGGCCGCTCGCCATCGCACCCTGGGATTCGGAAATCATTTACTCCCGTGACGAAACCCTGATCGACGGGGATTCGGACGGCATCGCCGACACCCAGGACATCTGCATCGCGACGCCCCCAGGGCAGATGGTCAACGCCGTGGGATGCGCTCTGAGCCAGAGCTACCCGTAACGGGCGCGCCGCCGGGAAACCGCTTTTTCCTCGTCACCTCGGCGAAAGCCGGGATCCAGATCTTTGATGTTTCTGGATTCCGGCTTTCGCATGAATGACAGAATCGGAATTGATCAATTCCTTCCCAGGCTGTGTGCCTGGCAGTGAATTGGGGATTGCCGTAACAGCGGCCATGAAATCAAGTATTGGCATTGTCACGACCACCCTCCGCATCCTTGCGGATATCAGGCAGGTTTGAAAGCAGCTCGGGCAAGGCTGTTTGAACCGTCTCCCAGACGACTGCGAGGTTGATGTCGAAGTAGCCATGGGCGATGCGGTTACGCATTCCTTTCATGCTGCGCCACGGCACATGTTTGTGCCGATCGAGAAAAACCGCATGGTCGGAGAGCAGTTTGGTCGCCGCCTCTCCAATAATCACAAGGTTCAGGATGACCGCTTGCTGAGTACGCTTGTCGGCAAGAAACTCCGCTTTGCTCAACCCCTCGACGAAGCTGCATGCATCCGCGGCTGCCTGTTGCATGTGATCGAGATAGTCGGAAAGACGGTTGTCACTCATACCGGACGTGCTTCGGCGAGCACCTGATCACGAAACTTGCGTGGCAAGTCTTCCGGCGTCAGAAGATCGACCGGCACGCCCAGCAGTTCTTCCAGTTCGGCCTGCAGCCCACCAAGGTCGAAAAGGGTCGCGCCCGGCAGTGCATCCACCAACAGATCAAGATCACCGCCATCCTGATCGGTGCCATGCAACACTGATCCAAACACGCGCGGGTTCGCGACATGAAAACGGCTTGTCGTCTCTCGCACGGCTTGGCGGTGGGCCTCGAAAACTACGGATGGGCGCATGGAATATTCTCCAATCCAGTTCTCTCGTCATTTGAGCATAACTACAGTTGCCGAATACACCATCGCTTATGCCGATTCATCCCCCAACGCCGCCTCGTAGATCGCCATCAGCTGCCGGTAATTGATCTCCGGCGTGTATTTCGCCTCATATTCGGCCCGCGCCGCCCGCCCCATGGCCGTCATGGCCTCGGGGTTGGCCCGGGCCCAGCGCATCTTCTCCGCCAGGTCCCTCGCGTTGCCGGGCTCGAACAACAGGCCGGTCTCGCCGTCCCGCACCAGTTCCGCCAAGGCCCCCAGACGGCTGGCGATCACCGGAAGGCCGCAGGAATAGGCTTCGATGACAACAAGACCAAATGTTTCATACCAAATGCTTGGCATAACCAAAGCGAGAGCGTTCCCCATCTCTGCCCGTACCTCCTCATGGGACAGCGCACCCAATAGCGTCACCCCAGACAGGCCACTCAGGCGTTCAGTCTCAGGTCCCGTTCCCGCAACCCGCAAGGCGGAGCTGTTCAGGCCGGAGCAGGCCCGCGCCAGCGTATCCACACCCTTCTCTGCAGACAGGCGGCCCACGAACAGGAAACCGTTGTCCCGTCCGGGGCTGGCCTGATCCGGGCGCCCGGCGTCCCAGGCCACGAAATTGGGTTTGACGGCGATCTTCCCGGCCGGCAGACCGCCCTGGACGAACTTGTCCCGGCAAAACCCGTTCAGGGCGATATAACGGTTCACCTTGCGGGCATAGGTGCCCAGGGCGCGGTGCACGGACAGCATACCGGCCAGCACCCCGGACTGGGCGGCGGAACCCCGGTAGCAGCGCCGCGCCACCCCGCGCCAGGGCAGATGGCCCAGGCAGTCCTCGCAATTCCGTCCGTCCCGGAGGAACATGGCCTGGGGGCACAGCAATCGGAAGTTGTGCAGGGTCTGCACCACCGGCACCCCCGCCCGCGCCGCCGCCCAATACAGGCTGGGCGAGATGAGGGGGAAGGTGTTGTGGACATGGAGGATATCCGGCCGCCAGGCGCGGATCAGCCTGTCCACCTCCGCCGTCGTGCGTCCCGACCAGAAAGTCTGCCGTGCCAGGACATGGGGGGCGATACCTACGATCTCATCGTTGTGGCGGGTATAGGTCTCGACCTCGTGCCCGTAGTGGCGCAGGAGCTCCACCTCCGACTCCGCCACCGTGTCCTCGCCGCCCCTTTGTTGATAAGCGTTATGGGCAATCAGGACACGCATTTCGGACTTCTGTCATCGAGACCGCGCAATGATCCAAGAGTACTCACGCTCTGAGGAGATGCACCCATAGTGAATCGCCCGAACCAAAACCTTCCTTGCCTAAATAAGGAATAGCACTGAAAGAGCCCCCCACCAAACCAACAAACTGCATTAAGCGATGTAAATAGCCGGTATGCATGGATTGAATTCGGTTCTCAAAACTGCCGTTCACCTGCGATTTGCGTAGGAATCGATAAATCAGAAATTGCCTAACCCCAGCCAACAATCCATCCTTTTCGACCATGTGCTCTTTCAACCGGAATCCGCTTCGGTCGCCCATGATCTCAAAGCACTTCTTATTCCATCTGCCGATATGGTTGGGGGGCATATCCAGCAGCGCCCCGTTCTCTTCGTTGAACTTGATTCTGACCGGATTAGGGACCGCAATGAAAAGACTGCCTCCCGGTCTGACCAGAGTGCCAAGCTTTTCGAATAGTTCGCCCAGTCTGTCCATGTGCTCCAGAACCTGAAACATGCAGACGATATCGAATGCGCCACCGACATCCACTTCAGCAAGTTCTCTAATATCCTCGGAAACACATCTCACACCCATTTTCTCTATCTTCCTTCTTCCGTAATCGGAATATTCCGTGCAAAAAATACTTTCTCGGGGAAGAATATTGTCGATCACTCGCCTTATGAAGGCACCATCGCCAGCGCCAACTTCAAGCAACCTCAAATTACGGCCAGACGCAGACTTCAGGACATCCAAGGTAACCTGGTACTCCCACTTCCAGGTTGGATAACCTGATCGCTCATATGCAAGTCCATAGAAAGTGGCATCTCCAGCAATGTATGGTGCACTAAAGCAAAATCCACAGTCTTCGCACCGCCGGACTTCGCAATAGTCCTGCCCCCAAAGAACCCTAATATGCGACGCCAACATCTCATGCCTCTCGGGAAACTGTTCTCGCAATACGAAATGCTGGGCAGCTTGCTCACTATTGACCCCCCAGACTCGTTGGGTCATGGCGCCATGGCAAACTGGGCAAGAACTGTGATTAATCATGTGTGAGATTCCGATCCAGAATATCCAGGTTTGTCATCCGGCCTGCTAACCTTCGTTGACCTTCCTGCCACGTCACCCGTTTTACCGCTGTCTTCGGGTGTGACGTGATAGTAGTCGAGACATTCCTCATAAGAGTGGAGAGTCGATTCCAGCATCTGATTCTGATACAGGCGCGACGCCAGCCAGGCCACCACCGCCAGTGCCAGGAAACGGTTGGCAATGGCCAGCGCGAACCAGCCCGGCCCGGAGAACATGTTGCCGCCCAACAGACCGGCCGCCAGAATCAGCAGCGCGGCGACAAACGCCAGCCCCAACCCGAGGCGGAAACCCGCCAGCCATCCTGCCAGCCCCACCGGAATCAGATAAAGGGCCCAAACCGCCAGATTCTTGCCGGTGGCGTAATCCAGCCAGGCGATGCCGGCCATGAGCACCAGGCAGAACGCCAGCATTGCTTTCGAGAACGTGAACTTCAAAGGCACTCCATGCGTGAGTCGTGGTTGGTCGGCCGGCATCAGTCCGCCGCCGCATCCCGGCCGGACAGGCAGGCCAGGATGCCCCGGCAAAACCTGTCGGCCATATTTTCTATGGAATAGTCCTGCGCCGATACCCTGCAACCTTCGCGCAGGGCAGCCAGCGCGGCCGAGTCGGACAGCAGGCCCACGACCCCATCCACAAAGGCATCCGGACTGTCCTCCGTCATCAGACCGTTGATTCCCGACTGCAAATAGGCGATCTCCGGCGAGTGCAGTTGATGGGCGGTGGTCACCATCGGCACACCCGCCACAAAGGCATCCAGGATCGACAACCCCACCATGCCGGGATTCAGCAGCAGGTCCGACATGGCGAGAGCCAACGCCTTGTCGCGGCCGGTGCGTGCCCCCAGCCAGGTCATCCAGTCCGGGTGCTCCGCCACCGTGCGAGCCACGAAATCACGTTGGGGGCCGTCGCCCACCAGCACCAGCCGAAAATCGGGCACGCGGGCGCGGATGCGTTGCGCGGCCTCGAACAGGAAATCGAGCCGCTTGTCGGCATGCAGCGAAGCCAGGCTGAGGCACACCCGGCCCGGCCCGATGCCGAACGCCTGCCGCGCCTGCTCCAGATCGTCGGCCCCGATGTTTTCCAACTCGGCCGCCAGCCGGCCGGTGTCGATGGCGTTGTTCAGCACCGTGATCCGCTCGCCGGGGTAGCCGCTCTCCAGGATGACTTCCTGAGACCGGGCGGTGTAGGCGAACCACCAATCCACGCGCGTGGACAGCCAGCGCTTGAAGCGCTCCCTGAAACCCGTCGGCGAATCCGTCTGGAAGTTGCGCCCATGCCCCCAGAAGGCCCATTTCCGGTCGCCGCGCACCAGTGCCCAGAGATAGTTGAACAACAGCCGGTTCTCCTGGGTCACCACCACCAGGTCGGCATGGCGTGCCGCCGGCAGGGCGTTCTGCCAGCACAGCCTGCCGCCCAGCCAATAACGGGTGGGGATGTGTACCCCCCAAGGCAACTCCCCGGCATCCGCCTTGACGAACTCCTCCCGGGTGGGGTCGCCATAGGCCACGACCAGCTCCACGCCGGCGGCATCCAGCAGCTCGCGCATGCGGTTGAACAGGGGAACCCGGTAATGGGTCAGACGCCGCTGCACCACCAGCACCCTGGGGCGGGATACGGGCCGTCGCGAACCCCACGCCGGCCGTGCCCGGTCCGCCGCCACCGCCGCCTCGGCGATGCCGCGGGCGGCGTTCTCGTAGCTGTACTCGGCCACCCGTTCCCGGCCCCGGGCACCCATGGCCGCGCGCAGGGCGTCATCGTTCAGCAGCCGGACGCCCGCCTCCACCCACCGGGCCTTGTCGAGCGGGAGCACATAGCCGTTCTCGCCGTCCCGCACCAACTCGCCCGCCACGCCGGCAGACTCGGAAACCAGCACCGGCACCCCCGCGGCGCAGGCCTCGTTGGCCACCACCCCCCAGGGGTCCCAGGATGTCGGAAACAGGAATACCCGTGCCGCACCGTACCAGCGTGGAAGTGCCTCCTGGCTGGCAAAACCCGCGAAGGTCGCCTCGACGCGATCCGCCACCGACTCGGCGAAGGCCCGCATCTCGGCTTCCAGCCGACCCGAACCCACCAGCACGATGGAAACGCGGCGGCCCAGTTGCCCGGCCACATCGCGGGCCATCTCCAGGGCGAACACCGGGTTCTTGATGGCCACGAAGCGGCCGCAGAAGACGAAGTCATAGCGCTTGGGCACGTCCGCTTCGGCGAAAAAGCGGGCGTTGTCCGCGCACAGGTGCGACTTGCGGATGTCTCCGTCTGGGATGCCATAGGCCCGATACAGCCGCCTGCCCCCCTCGCTGGCGGCGATGAACGCTGCGGAGCGTGCATAGACCCTGCGTCTGATCCAGCGGTGGAGCGGCGTCAACTGGGCCTCGGATTCCAGGGTGCCGTCTGTCATGGGCACATGGGCGGCGCCGCGCAGGCGGGACCAGGCATAGGCCAGCAGATGGGTGGGATTGAAACCCGTGGTGATCACCACGTCAGGCCTGAGCCCATCGAGCACGGCCCAGATGTCATCGTTGAAATGGATGAACCGGCCCTTGTAGGTGACCATGCGCTCGTGCAGATAGGTATGCGCGAAGCGCGCCTCCGCCAGATTCCACGCCCGGTCGGGCTCACGGCCGCTGCAATAGACAACATGCAGGTCTATTGCGGCGTGCCTGTCCAGTAAGGCGTAGATAGGAAGACGGTAGGGCGCCGGGATATTAGTGACGATGACTACCCGCAGCCTTATCCCGCTCAGACTCATAAATCTCCGTGCAACAGGCTTGGGCTCGGGCCGATGTCAACTGTGCCGTCCGCGGCGAGGTGCCGGGGATGCCGATCGGGATCGAGCCGGCTGACTGACCTGACTCCCCAGGCTATCGGCGGGCGCCAGGTGACCCATTTCCTGGGGTGCCAGACAATCCACCCCTTTCTGCCCGTGGCCGGCTTTGACACGCTGCACGACCAGACGCCGGCCGAGCCCTGGGCGCAGGCGGAAACGACAGCGCCATCCAACCACTGGCCGATTTGCCCCAAGGCATGTCCTGCATCCTTCGTTTCCATGGTGTCGGGCTCTATCATTGCACCCATGGTTTCGTTATCCCAGGCATACCAGTAAAACCGCCTCAGCCCGCTTGCGGCACCGAGTACGAGTGCCCTGCCGACCAGACCCGGCGCTTCATCGGTGGGCACCACATGCCAACGTGTTTTAACCGGCAATCTGGAATGGGCCAACTGCCAGCCGGATTCCGTATTCCAGATGGGCATCCCCTCTATGCGATGCTTTTTCAATACTTCGCGAACCTTGTTGACGAGTCTGGGAAGTTGCTCCGGCGGTTCGTGCATATTGAGATAAAAATGGAAACCGATGACATCCGCGCAGCGTCCACCACCCCTTTCCAAATAGGCATCGAGCCACTCGACGCCTTCATCCATATGGGTGGGTGCGGGAGAAACCACGATGGCGGATGGATCGATGCTCTTGATGATTGAATAGGCGTCGCAGGACAGCCTTAACATGGTCTCCATGCTGCCTGTGAAGAATCCAGTGTGATTGGGTTCATTCCAAATCTCGTATTCACGGATGCGGCCGAGGTACCGCTCCACAATGGTACGGACATACTTGTGCCAGTCGGTGGCATGTGCCGGCTCTGCGGCCCACCCTGCCTGATATGACGATGGCTCATCGGGGCGGGCTGATGCCCAACGCGGGGTGAGCCCCAATGGCAGAAGGACCTTTACGCCCTTCTCCTCAGCCATCGCCACATATTTGTCGAGCACGCGGAAATCCCACTTGCCACGTTGCGGCTCCAGGTGCGCCCACTGGACATACGCATCCCACAGTCGCCAGGAACCGAATCCGATATCGGGCCATGGTGTACGTGTAAACGCCCGATGCATGTGCAGACCGACAAAATCCCGGCCTAAGGATCGAGTATCGGGATTGCCAAACGTTTCGGTGCGGCCGTGCGTGGTTACGAATGCCAGTGCCGCAAGACACAGGGCGGCAATGGCAATGGCCATTGATCTACGATGCAATACGCCCCCGATCCACATCGGTATTTTTCTTGGCAACAACCGCTTGCAGGTAACGTTTGTTCACGCTGGCATATATCCCCATGACTATTGCCAGCATGAGCACGTTGGGATGGACTGTGCCGGAAAAGGATTTCTCCATCAGTCCATCCATGAATATGAAAAGCAGCATGACAGACGCAAATTGCACGAGCAATCTATCGGGATGATCGAGATATCTGCGCTCGACAATCAATTTCCCAAGCCCAATAGCCAGCCAGCCGACGGCTATGAGCAAGAGGCCCGTACCTATCAAACCCAGCGAAAGAAGGCTTTCAAGCAGCAGGTTATGTGCCGTGCCCACGGATTGCCCCCAGAAGTTCGCCCATCCTGCCGGGATAACGACCCGCGGGCTGCCAATGCCAAATCCGAACCATGGCGCTTCCTGCCATTTCTCCCAGCAGAATGCCCAGATATCGGTCCGCCCGGTAAAGGTATAGACCTCGTGCGCCCCACCTGAACGGGCGTAACCTACCGCGGTCCACGCTAGCAAGGTATCGATGATGCCGCTGAGAAGCACCCAAGCCAGAATCGTCAGCATGACGAGAAAAAACCAAGTCCAGAATGGACGATGCACAACGGCCAGCAGTATGAGCCCCGATATCAAGCTCAGTTGGGCGGTGCGGCTGTCCGTGAGCACCAAGTCAATGCACATAATGGCCATGCCGATCACCAGAGTCCATTTCCAACTCCGTGTCAGTCCAGTCCGCCACAAGAAGATACCCACGATGATGCCAATACCCATGAGGGGACCCAAACTGTTCGGATGTCCGGTCAAACCTCTGAGTCGTCCGGTGCCAGCGATCCCGTGAGCAATTGCCGATTCCCTCCAAATAGCGAACTCGATTATAGAACCCAAGGCGAGAATGAATAGCGCAACAAAAAGCCATGTCCAGAGGCGGTGTATCCGATCAGGCGTCCAATCCGAAAGGACGGCAGCAGAAAGAAAGATGCCCAGTAAGGCAAGACCACTACTGATAGCCAAATGCACAAGGGGTGTATAACTAACCGACGCGAGGGCGATTATTGAATAGACAAGCAGGACCGGAAACACAGGAAGGGTTAATCCACGTTTCACGCCATGAATCAATCCAAGCAAAAATACTGTTCCGTAGAGAAAGGCTTTTACGGCAATCTCGGTATTTATTTTCGAAGCGCCCGTGGTAAAAGTTTCCTGGAGCGTGAAGTCAATGGCGACAACAAGTAGAGAAAAAAGCATCGTGATCGCAATATCCCGGCCAAGCGCCAGTGTTCGAATCAATACTATGAATCCGGCCACGGATGTAAAAATTATCACTGGGAAGACAAACAAGGACAATTCCGGGGATACAAACATCCAAACCACCAGAACCACTCCGATGGCTGCAATGATCGTCAAGGCATAAGTAGAGAGCGACAGAGAATAACTTGCCGGCGTGGATGTTGATGAATTCATAGGATTCATACTTCACCTTCGATAATAGTCATTGCCTTGGATACAGCCTTGTATTGAATTCCAGACACAACGAAATCGGATACCGCCAGCGCCACAACTGCGGCCTGCTCCCCAAAGATAGGCAGTCCCACCACCATAATAGCAATGGCC
Organism: Thiobacillus sp. UBA3361; assembly: GCA_002360535.1. GTDB lineage: Bacteria > Pseudomonadota > Gammaproteobacteria > Burkholderiales > Thiobacillaceae > UBA3361. The sequence goes on along the minus strand of DEQR01000064.1, from coordinate 2,868 downwards.
GTCACTGCTCCGATAACACTGCCGCGGAATTGCATCTTATAGTTACCGAACGCACGCAAACCCGCAAGCCATACCGTTCTAAGGGCGGTGGCATAAAACGCTATCGACCACAGCACGATCAACGAATGCAGATCAGGATATTTCCCTTTGAGCAGCATAGCCGATATCCAGTCCTCGGACAGATAGATGGCCCCAAGCCATATTACCGTAAAGCCGAGAAAAACAGCACTTCCCAGCCATAAATTACGACGGAAACCAAGCCAATCCGAATCTGCAACTTGACGGGACAAAATAGGGAGCACATAAGAAACCCAAGCAACTAACAATGTTTGCATAGGCGCAAAAAAAAGCCTGGCTGCGGATACACGGGCCACGGATGCAAGCCCCACCACGGAACCCAGTATGTATATGTAGGACTGCGACTGTACCCATGACACTTTCTCTGACAGGAGAGACCATCTACCTTTTCTCCACCAATAGATAAATCCCCTTACCATTCTTTTCAGATTTGTTGTAATACGCCACCTTGATTTTTTACTTGACTTGGACGACACAATGCCCGCCAGGCCGATATACACTAGAAAATGGGCTGCCGTGAACGCATCAAACACCCAAGACAATGTAATTAGAACACTTAGCATGGAGACATAAACCAAATCAAGACGCAACAGGAACTGATAATCGCGTCGGGCCAATGCATCGGTGCGGCAATATTCCCTCCACGCCCATCCCAGACTGGCAATGGTAACGGGAAGCACAATATAGTGATATCTCCAGCCATTGGCCGCTATCAGAAAAACCAACCAGACCACCACCACCGCCAAGCTCGCCAACACCAGCGCAGCATTCTGGATTGATCCATTCCACCGCAAATACAATCTTTTCTGTTCGATATCAAATGCCCCGGATCTGACTGTCACAGGAATAATAATCAAAGCATTTTGTACTCCGGCGACAAACAAGACCGTGGCGAATCCGGTAACATAAAGTCCATAATCTTCAGAACTTGTGTAACGAATCAGCAGGATACCGATAAGCAGATTCGACAGACTCATCAGCACCTGAGAGAATGCGACCAGGCCTATCTTCTTGATCATTGCATTAATTCAATACCTGGCTGGGATATTCAATCAACACGCCCATTTCCCCAACCAAGGGTTCATAAAGACTCGATGCATACTATGCAACGGCCCCACCACAACCAAGTCACTGCATGAGATGAAGTCAGTCGTGCACGACTTGATCCAATAGCTCCTTGAGCAGTCACCCAAGTCATGTCCCCGCCACGCGGACACGTATCGCAGAAGGCATCGATTCAAGCATTTTGTATATAAAGCCATCCTCGAGGCGATAAGCCTCATCCAGTGGCAACCCGATTGTGGATACTCTGACAAGCATTCCGTCGGGTACCTTTCCAGTCAGGCCGTATGAAATCTGTGCCAATTTTCTACCGAATCCCGGCAATGTGGCGACCTCGCCGACAGTAATCCAGTAGGTAATCGGTTCGAAGCGTCGGCCTTGTACAGCAATCATCCTTCTGACAGGTATTTTGCCGGATGGCGTCATCAGTTCCCGCTCTTCGACCCTTGACAAGTTGAAACCTTGCGATTTGTAACAATACTCGGGTCTATGCACTTGCATTTTTTCGGAAAGTTGATTGCCCCCATAGGCTATGGACAACATTATTCGTTGTTTCCTGGAATTGATATAGGTCCTCATCAAATTCTGGCTGTATATGGCATCAATTTTCGCCTGCACTTCTGGATTCACTACTGCCACCCTTAATGCCTCATCAATCTTCCAGTCACCGAATTCCTTGGGTATTACCTGCTCTAAATCAATATAATTTCTCGATTCCGCTAGATTTTTATCAGGAGTCATCGCGAGCGCAATTAGCGCAGCCATCAGCATGGCTGCGCCTACTAGAATTTTCCTAACATCCTCGGAACCCACCCTTATGATAAAAAAGCCAGTACTGATCGTTTTCATGATGTGGATGACTCCTGGTGCAATTCTCTATTTCAGGTATCGGTATCGGATCATTGATTGGACAAAGATTGCGGGCCTACCAATGGTTTTCCAAGCACGCCGCGGTATTTCGGCAATGATTCGTAGCTTTCCAGCGCCCTACGGGCGTCGAGCATTTCCAGCCAGATCGTCTCGTCATCGACCCAGCCCGCGGCAAAGGCTTGGCGCAGCAGACTTTTGGGGATAGGCAGTCGGGCAGCCCCTGTTCGGCGGTGACCCGCTTGCATGCCTTCCAGCCGAGTTCAAAGGTGAATTCGAAGTACTGGATGCAACCGGCCTTGATCAAATCGTTCTCGGCGGGGGTTGCCAGCGCGGTTTCCATGTGGGATTGGGCGGTGGCGAAGTCGTCGGCGATCCAGTTCATCTCAAGTTGCTCCACAGCGCATCGCGCGACCCGCGACGCATGAAACAGGAGCACCGGTAGGAGGCCTGCTTGCGGGCCGAACCGTTCGCGCCGCAAGCGGCGCTCCGGGGAGGCTGAGGTTGTTTCACTTCAGCCATGTATCAGCTCCACCTGTTGCATGGCCCGCTCGCGGAATCGGGGGGATGCGCGGTTGAAGTCCACCCAGTCGATCTTGCACAGGGTGGGCAGGTCTTCGAGCTGGTCTTCGATGGCGTAGAAGTCTTGCAGGGGCCGTGGGGTGTCGCCGATGACGCCGATGTCGAAGTCGGAATTCGCCCGCGCGCGCCCGGCTGCCCGCGAGCCGAACAGGATGACCTGGCGGCCGCGCAGGCGGTGGACGTTGTGGTGCATGACGTTGGTGATCATGGCCTTGATTTCGGCTGCGCGGGTCATTTGTTTAACAGCATGGCGTGAATTTCACAACCCAGCAGGGGTTG
>DEQR01000019.1:15735-15909 GCA_002360535.1 Thiobacillus sp. UBA3361 | reverse complement strand
ACCGCCGGGCTGGCCTACACCGAGTCCCAGCGCGGGGCCACCGGCCGCGTCATGGCCCTGCTCGCGCCGACGCTGGCGAAATGTGAGCCGGCCGCGCCTCCGGCACCTCCCCGCGAAGAGGGAGGGGAGGGCATAATTCCGCCATGACGCGATTTACCAAGATGCACGGCCTGG
>DEQR01000019.1:0-15659 GCA_002360535.1 Thiobacillus sp. UBA3361 | reverse complement strand
ACTACAACACCCGCGGCCGCGCCGCCGAGGTGCTGGTGGATGGCGAGCAGGCCTTCGAAGTGCGCCGTCGCGAGACGCTCGAGGAACTCTATGCCGGCGAAAGCCTGCTGCCGGAGTAAGCGACCATGCTGCTGCGCTTTACCAAGATGCACGGCCTGGGCAACGACTTCGTGGTGTTCGACGGGGTCAACCAGGTCGTGGCCATGACCCCCGAACTCGCCCGCCGCCTGGCCGACCGCCACTTCGGCGTGGGTTGCGACCAGATCCTGCTGGTGGAGGACCCCGGCCAGGCCGACGCGGACTTTCGCTACCGGATATTCAACGCCGACGGCGGCGAGGTGCAGCAATGCGGCAACGGCGCCCGCTGTTTCGCGCGCTTCGTGCGCGACCATGGCCTGACGAAGAAGGACGTGATCCGGGTGGCGACCGCAGCCGGCATCATCACCCTGCGCGTCGAGCGGGACGACCGGGTCACGGTCGATATGGGCGCGCCCCGCCTCGCACCCGCCGAAATCCCTTTCATCGCCGGCGAGCAGGCCCTCACCTATTGGCTGACCGTGGGCGAGCGCTATGTGGAGATATCCGCCCTGTCCATGGGCAACCCGCACGCGGTGCTGCTGGTGGACGACGTGGAGCGCGCGCCGGTGGCCGACCTGGGGCCGGCCATCGAGGCGCACGCCCGCTTCCCGGAACGGGTCAACGTGGGTTTCATGCAGCCTGTCTCCCCATACGAGATCCATCTGCGGGTGTACGAACGCGGCAGCGGCGAGACGCTGGCCTGCGGCACCGGCGCCTGCGCGGCCGTGGTGGCGGGTATCCTGCGCGGCCTGCTGGAGAACACCGTCACCGTCCACACCCGCGGCGGCGACCTGACCATCGCCTGGGCGGGCGGCGAATCCCCCGTATATATGACCGGCCCGGCGGAAACCGTTTTCGAGGGAGAGATCGAGCTATGAACATCAACCACGACCAGGTGGCCCAGTTCCTCAAGGACCACCCGGACTTCTTCAGCCAGCATTCCGACCTGCTCACCGCCCTGAGCGTACCCCACCCCTACAGTGGCCAGACCATCTCCCTGGGCGAACGCCAGGTGATGATCCTGCGCGACCGGGCGCGCGGCCTGGAGGTGAAACTCAGGGAGTTCATCCAGTTCGCCGAAGAGAACGACGCCATCGGCGAGAAGCTGCACCGCCTGGGCCTGGGCCTGCTGCGCGCGCGCAGTCTGGAGGCCGTTCTGCAGGCCTTGTACCTGAGCCTGCGCGAGGATTTCAGCGTGCCCCACGCCTGTCTGCGCCTGTGGACCGCCGGTACGCCGCCTGAATTGACAGAGTTCACGCCGGCCAGCGATCTGCTGCGCACCCTGGCTGACGAATTGCAGCAGCCCCGCTGCGGCCACGAAGCGCCGGAGGAGGTGCGCCTGTGGTTCGGAGAAGCCAGCCCCAACCTGCGTTCCTTCGCCCTCGCCCCCCTCAGGGAGGGCAATGTGCAGGGGCTGCTGGTACTGGCCTCGGAGGATGCCAAGCGTTTCTATCCGGAGATGGGTACCCTGTACCTGTCGTGGCTGGCGGAGCAGGCGGCCGCGGCCGTGAGCCGGTTCGTGGGTTGATGCCCCTGTTCCGGGCCGCCCTGGACGACTACCTGGCCACCCTGCGCGGCCGCAACTACAGCCCGCGCAGCATCGCCCTCTATGACGAAGACATCCGGCGGCTGGCGGCGATCCTGACCGACATCGCGCCGGAATCCGTCACCACCCACGACATTCGCAGAGCACTCGCCGGCCTGCACGGCAAGGGCTACGCCGCCAAGAGCCTGGCGCGCATGTTGTCGGCCTGGCGCGGCTTCTATGCCCACCTGGGCCGCCAGGGCCGGGTGCGGGCCAACCCCTGTCTGGGGGTGCGGCCGCCCAAGGGACCCAAGCGGCTGCCGCACACCCTGTCGCCGGACGAGATGGGCCGCATGCTGTCCGATGTGACCGATGACGACCCCATGGCCCGCCGCGACCGGGCCATGTTCGAGCTGATGTATTCCTCCGGCCTGCGCCTGGCCGAACTGGTGGGCCTGGACCTGGGCGGCATCGACCTGGCCCAGGGCGAGGCCACGGTCACCGGCAAGGGCCGCAAGACACGCATCGTGCCGGTTGGCCGCCTGGCCCTGGAGGCCCTGCGGGTCTGGCTGGCGGTACGTGCGCAGGTGAGTCGGGATGAACATGCGTTGTTTGTCGGCGCCCGCGGCCAGCGCATCTCCCCGCGGGTGGTGCAGGCTCGGCTCAAGCGCCTGGCCCTGGCGCGGGACGTGGGCCAACGGGTGCATCCCCACGCCCTGCGCCATTCCTTCGCCTCTCACGTACTGCAATCCTCGGGTGACCTGCGCGCCGTGCAGGAGATGCTGGGCCACGCCAGCCTATCGACGACCCAGGTCTATACCCATCTGGACTACCAGCACCTGGCCCAGGTTTACGACCAGGCCCACCCGCGCGCCAAGAAGAAAACCTGAACCATCCGCCTTCCGTCACTCGACGAACGGCCGGGTTCAATTCGGGTGCATTCCTGCCGTTAGTGATGACAAGCCCGCACCACGCCAAGCCCTGATTCGGTGCATGTCGGAACGTCTGGATGCGGACGAATCTTCCCCGGCGGCACCAAACCCGCGACCAGCGGTCGAATTGCCACACGCCGGACGTGTCTTTTCTTCTGGCACAACCGTTGCTATAGCCGTTAGGTAGGCTGCTTTCAGTCATCAACCTGGAGACGCGACATGAGCCTGTTCAACCAGTACATCGACCGCTATCGACGGGTGGAGGAGGAATACTCCCTCGAAGAGTTCCTGGACATCTGCAAGAACGACCGTATCGCCTACGCCACCGCCGCCGAGCGCATGCTGGCGGCCATCGGCGAGCCGGAGATGGTGGACACCCGCACCGACCCGCGCCTGTCGCGCCTGTTCTCCAACAAGGTCATCAAGCTCTACCCGGCCTTCCGGGACTTCTACGGCATGGAGGAAACGATCGAGCAGATCGTGTCCTACTTCCGCCACGCCGCCCAGGGCCTGGAGGAGAAGAAACAGATTCTCTACCTGCTGGGCCCGGTGGGGGGCGGCAAGTCGTCGCTGGCCGAGAAGCTCAAGCACCTGATAGAAAAGGCGCCCTTCTACGCCATCAAGGGCTCGCCGGTGAACGATTCACCCCTGGCATTGTTCTCCGCCGACGAGGACGGCGACATCCTGGAAAAGGAATACGGCATCCCGCGCCGCTACCTCAGCCGGGTGCTGTCGCCCTGGGCGGTGAAGCGCCTGCACGAGTTCAACGGCGACATCACCAAGTTCCGGGTCATCAAGCGCTGGCCCTCGGTGCTGGGCCAGGTGGGCGTGTCCAAGACCGAGCCGGGCGACGAGAACAACCAGGACATTTCCTCCCTGGTGGGCAAAGTCGATATCCGCAAGTTGGAGAAATTCTCCCAGGACGACCCGGACGCCTACAGCTACTCCGGCGGCCTGTGCCTGGCCAACCAGGGGCTGATGGAATTCGTCGAGATGTTCAAGGCGCCCATCAAGGTGCTGCACCCGCTGCTCACCGCCACGCAGGAGGGCAACTACAAGGGCACCGAGGGCTTCGGCGCCATCCCCTTCGACGGCGTGGTGCTGGCGCACAGCAACGAGAGCGAGTGGACCGCCTTCCGCAACAACAAGAACAACGAGGCCTTCCTGGACCGCATCTACATCGTCAAGGTGCCCTACTGCCTGCGGGTGTCCGACGAGGTGAAGATCTACGACAAGCTGCTGCGCCACAGCTCCCTGTCCGAGGCGCCCTGCGCCCCCGGTACCTTGCAGATGCTGGCCCAGTTCTCGGTGCTCACCCGGCTGAAGGAGCCGGAGAACTCCAGCATCTATTCCAAGATGCGCGTCTACGACGGCGAGAACTTGAAAGACACCGACCCGAAGGCGAAGTCCTATCAGGAATACCGGGATTTCGCCGGGGTGGATGAGGGCATGACCGGCATCTCCACCCGCTTCGCCTTCAAGATCCTGTCGCGGGTGTTCAACTTCGACCACGTGGAGGTGGCGGCCAACCCGGTGCACCTGCTCTACGTGCTGGAACAGCAGATCGAGCAGGAGCAGTTCCCGCCCGAGGTGGAGCAGCGTTACGTGGCGTTCCTCAAAGAGTACCTCGCGCCACGCTACGCCGAGTTCATCGAGAAGGAGTTGCAGACGGCGTATCTGGAGTCCTATTCCGAGTACGGCCAGAACATCTTCGACCGCTACGTCAGCTTCGCCGACATGTGGATCCAGGACCAGGAGTACCGCGACCCGGACACCGGCGAGATCCTGGACCGGGCGCAGCTCAACGCCGAACTGGAGAAGATCGAGAAGCCCGCCGGCATCGCCAACCCGAAGGACTTCCGCCACGAGGTGGTCAACTTCGTGCTGCGCGCCCGGGCACAGAACCACGGCAAGAACCCCCTGTGGACCAGCTACGAGAAGCTGCGCGCGGTGATCGAGAAGCGCATGTTCTCCAGCACCGAGGACCTGTTGCCGGTGATCTCCTTCAACGCCAAGGCCTCCAGCGAGGAGCAGAAGAAGCACGGCGAGTTCGTGCAGCGCATGGTGGCCAAGGGCTACACCGACAAGCAGGTGCGCCTGCTGGCCGAGTGGTATCTCAGGGCCAGGAAGGCGTCGTGACCCGGGTGTCCCTGTGAGCCAATTCGTCGATCGCCGTCTCTCCGGCAAGAATCGCAGCGCCGTCAACCGGCAGCGCTTCCTGCGCCGCTACAAGGGGCAGATACGCCAGGCCGTGGGCAAGGCCATTTCAGGCCGCAAGGTGGCCGACCTGGAGCGGGGCGAGGAAATCTCCATCCCCTCCAAGGACCTGACCGAGCCCTTCTTCCACCACGGCCCCGGTGGCCGGCGCGGGGCGGTCAACCCGGGCAACAAGGAGTTCGTCACCGGAGACCGCGTGGATCGGCCAGAGGGTGGCCAAGGCGGCGGCGGCGGCGGCGCCTCCCAGGACGGCGAGGGCATGGACGAATTCGTCTTCGAACTCTCCAAGGAAGAGTTCATGAACGTCTTCTTCGAGGATCTGGCCCTGCCGGACCTGGTGAAGAAGCAGCTCACCGCCGTGCCCGAGGTGAAGCGGGTACGCTCCGGCTTCGTCAGCCAGGGCAACCCCTCCAATCTGCACGTGGTGCGATCCATGAAGCAGGCCATCGGTCGCCGCCTGGCCATGGGGGCAGGTCCCCGAGAGGCCCTGAAAGAGGCGGAAGAGGCCCTGGCCGAACTGGAAGCCCAGGGCAAGGGCCAGAGCCCGGAGGCGGACGAGCTGCGCGAGGAGATCGAAACCCTCAAGGCGCGCATCGCCGCGGTGCCCTTCATCGACACCTGGGACCTGCGCTACGCCAACCGCAGCGACCAGCCCCAGCCCACCAGCCAGGCGGTGATGTTCTGCCTGATGGACGTATCGGGTTCCATGGACGAGAACCGCAAGGACATCGCCAAGCGTTTCTTCATGCTGCTCTACCTGTTTCTGACCCGCGCCTATGAACGCATCGACCTGGTATTCATCCGCCACCACACCGTGGCCAAGGAGGTGGACGAGGAGGACTTCTTCGGATCCCGGGAGACCGGCGGCACGGTGGTGTCCAGCGCCCTCGACCTGATGAAAGAGATCGTCCGCGAGCGCTACCCCAGCCAGGCCTGGAACATCTACGCCGCCCAGGCCTCGGACGGGGACAACTGGGACGACGATTCGCCCCTATGCCGCGACCTGCTGGTGCAACACATCCTGCCCCTGGTGCAGTACTACGCCTACGTGGAGATCGAGGCCCGCGATCCGCAAAGCCTGTGGCACGCCTACGAACAGGTGGCCGCCGCCAGCCGGCGCTTCGCCATGCAGCGCATCCTGGGGCTGGAGGACATCTATCCCGTGTTCCGGGAGTTGTTCAAGAAGAAAGCAGCCGCGTGAGGGAAACCATGTCCGAACCCGTAATCGACACCCCCAAACCCACCGATTCCGGCAAGCCCCTGCTGATCTCGGAAGGCTCGGAATGGACCTTCGAATTGCTGCGCGACTACGACCGGGAGATCGGCCGCATCGCCGCCGGCTACGGCCTGGACACGTACCCGAACCAGATCGAGGTGATCACCTCCGAGCAGATGATCGACGCCTACTCCTCGGTGGGCATGCCGGTGGGCTACCACCACTGGAGCTTCGGCAAGCAGTTCGTGGCCACCCAGAAGGGCTACCAGCGCGGCCAGATGGGCCTGGCCTACGAGATCGTCATCAACTCCAGCCCCTGCATCGCCTACCTCATGGAAGAGAACACCATGACCATGCAGGCACTGGTGATCGCCCATGCCAGCTACGGCCACAACTCGTTCTTCAAGGGCAACTACCTGTTCCGCACCTGGACCGACGCCGAGGGCATCCTGGACTACCTGGTGTTCGCCCGCAATTTCGTCGCCGAATGCGAACAACGCTATGGCGAAGAGGCGGTGGAGGAGGTGCTGGACTCCTGCCACGCCCTGATGAACCACGGTGTCGATCGCTACAAGCGGCCGACCAAGCTGTCCATGGCCAAGGAACAGGCCCGCCAGACCGAGCGGGAGGCCTATCTGCAATCCCAGGTCAACCTGCTGTGGCGCACCCTGCCGCCCAAGGAGGCGGCCGAGGCGGAACTGCGGGAACAGCGTTTCCCCCCCGAGCCGCAGGAGAACCTGCTCTACTTCATCGAGAAGAACGCCCCCCGGCTGGCCCCCTGGCAGCGCGAGATCGTGCGCATCGTGCGCAAGATCGCCCAGTACTTCTATCCCCAGCGCCAGACCCAGGTGATGAACGAGGGCTGGGCCACCTTCTGGCACTACACCCTGCTCAACCACCTGCACCAGGAGGGCAAGGTCAGCGACGGTTTCATGCTGGAGTTCCTGCAAAGCCACACCAACGTGGTTTATCAGCCGCCCTACTACAGCCGCATGTACAGCGGCATCAACCCCTACGCCCTGGGCTTCGCCATGTTCCGCGACCTCCGCCGGATATGCGAAACCCCCACCGAGGAAGACCGCCGCTGGTTCCCCGAGATCGCCGGCAGCGACTGGGTGAAGACCCTGGACTTCGCCATGCGCAACTTCAAGGACGAGAGCTTCATCGCCCAGTACCTGTCGCCCAACCTGATCCGGGAGATGAAGCTGTTCGCCGTGCTGGACGACGACCGGGAAGACAAGCTGGAGATCGCCGCCATCCACGACGACGCCGGCTACCGGCAAGTGCGCCAGATGCTGGCCGACCAGTACAATCTGGGCAACCGGGAACCCAACATCCAGGTGTGGAACGTGGACGTCTATGGCGACCGCTCCCTGACCCTGCGCCACTTCATGCACAACCGCCGCCCCCTGGGCGAATCCACCCCGGAGATGCTGCGCCACATTGCCCGCCTGTGGGGCTACACCGTGCGCATGGAAAGCGTGGACGACGAGGGCCACGCCGAGCGGGTGGCCGAGTGCGAAGTCTGACGCGGCCGGCCGCCGGCTGAAGCCCCTCACAAGAAAATGATGGGCCGCCCCGAGTTTTCTTGCTTCCCCCTCGGGGGGCGGGCTTGGTGCAGCCTGGCCCTGGGGGCGCTCAGCACGCAAGCCGGACGAAGAACTCCCGGTTGCCGTCCCCGCCGGTGATGGGGCTGGCGAACCAGTCCTGCACCCACATCCCGCACGCCTCGCCGGCCGCCCGCAATTTCACCTCCACGGCCCCGTAGAGGCTCGGGTCGCGCACCAATCCTCCCTTTCCCACCCCCTCCGGCCCCACCTCGAACTGGGGCTTCACCAGGGCCAGCACCTCGCCCCCCGGCCTCAGCAGGGCGGGGAAACGGGGCAGCAGCAGGGTCAGGGAGATGAAGGAGGCATCCGCTACGATGAGGTCGAAGCCCCCCGCCGGCCAGGCGTCCCCCAGGTCGGCCGGGGCCAGGGTGCGGGCGTTGACGCCCTCCAGGCAGACCACCCGGGCGTCGTCCCGCAGACGGGGATGCAATTGCCCGTGGCCCACGTCCACCCCTACCACCCGGGCCGCGCCGGCCTGGAGCAGGCAGTCGGTGAAGCCCCCGGTGCTCTGGCCCACGTCCAGGCAGGTTCGGCCCGTCACGTCCAGGCCGGTATGGGCCAGGGCGCCGGCCAACTTCAGCCCGCCCCGGGAGACGAAGCGGTCCGCCGGGTCGGACGTCACTTCCAGGGGGGTATCGTCGGGCAGGTCCAGGGCGGGCTTGGAGGCCGACTCCCAGCCGGCGCCCGCGCTCCGGCGCACCCGCCCCGCCTCGATCAGCCGCCGCGCCGCCGTGCGGGAGGGGGCGAGCCCCCGCGCCACCAGGAGCTGGTCGAGCCGGCTCATCGCACCTCGATCAGCTCCACCGGGTTGTCATAGACGTCGTGGCGCTTGTCGTACAGGGGGATGGTGGTGCCGTTGATGCGGTTGCGGCTCAGGTTGTCCAGGTTCACGTCGGCGATGACGATCTGCTCCACGTTGGGCGTGCCCTCGGCGGCGATGCCGTCGCGGGCGAAGGGGAAATCGGACGGCGTGATGATGCCCGCCTGGCCATAGTGCACCCCCAGGCCCTCCACCGGCAGGCTGCCCACCGTGCTGGTCATGGCCACATAGACCTGGTTCTCGATGGCCCGGGCGTGGCAGCAGTAGCGCACCCGCAGAAAGCCCTGCCGGTCGTCGGTGCAGGAGGGCACGAACAGGATGTCCGCCTCCGCCGCGCTCACCATGCGCGCCAGCTCAGGGAACTCGATGTCGTAGCAGATCAGGATGGCGATGCGGCCATGAGGCGTCTGGAACAGGCGCAGCTGGTCGCCGTGGTGCGTGTCCCACTTCTCCCGCTCCCAGCGGGTACGGTGGATCTTGTCTTGCTCAAATATCTCGCCGCCGGGGGTGAACAGATAGGCGGTGTTGTACAGCTTCCCCTCCCGCAGGGTGGGATGGCTGCCCCCCACCAGATACACCTTCCATTGCCGCGCCAGGTCGCACATCAGGTCCAGGTAGAGGGAGGTGTACTCGTGCATGTGGCGCACGGCATTGCGGATGTCCCGGGTGTCCATGAAGGACAGCAGCTGGGTGGTGAAGATCTCCGGCAGAAGCACGAACTGGGGCCGGTAATCCCCGGCGGCCTGAAGCACGAATCGCACCTGGTTCTCGAACCCGTCCCAGTCGCGGATCTGGCGCAGCAGGTATTGCACGGCGGCGATGCGCACGGTGCTCATAGGGGAACCTCCTCGGGAATGACGGTGGGCCGTTCCGGGTCGAAATCCGGGTTCAGCCAGACGATCAGGGAGGCGTGGCCCAGAGACTCCCGATCCTCCGGCAGGTAATCCTCGATCACCCCGCAATAGTGGAAACCCTCGTGCATCTGGAAGCCCAGCACCGGGTCGCAGATGTCGCCCCACACCACCTTCTGGGCGTACTGCTCCGGGGTCAGGTCGGCGGCATGCCGGTGGTAGCCCGGCAGCCGGCCACAGGCGATGATGCGTTTCAGGTTCATGGCCCGGCACACCCGCTGGCGGCCAAGGTACAGCAGATGGCCCAGGCCGTGGCCGCGCAGCGCCGGGTCCACGAACACCTCCGCCCCGTAGAGGGTGCGCCCCGCCGGGTTGTGGTTGTCGAAGGTGCCCGAGGCGGTGACCTCCTTCCAGGTGTGGGGCCCGGCCCACTCGTCCCAGGAAACGATGAGGGAACTGGCCGCGCCCACCGGCCGGCCATCCAGTTCCACCATGATCTGCCCCTGGGGGAAAACCTCCAGCTGGTGCCGGAACTTGTGTTCCGAGAAAGGCGGGATGTAGGGATAGACTCGCCGCTGCAGCGCGATCAGGTCAGGGATGTCGTCCGGCCGGGTGTGGCGGATGCGTGGGCTGGGATGCGCCATGGCTTTGATCTTACACCCGGGGCCGGCTTGCGATCCGCCCCCGTCGCCCCTGGCAACGGCCATGTCCGCTGTGGCGGAGAAGCGCTTCGGGAATCCACCCAAGGCTGCCCCGTATCCCGAAAATGGGCGGGTCACTGCTTGAGCAGATTGTCGATATAACGCGCCGGAATCGCATAGCTGATGCCGCTGGGATTGGTCAGCGCGTTTTCCTTTGCACCCTTGACGAATACCGAATTGACGATGCCCAGCACCGCGCCCGTATCCGGGTCGTACAGCGGGCTGCCGCTGTTGCCAGGATAGGCCGTGGCATCCAACTGGAAGATCAGGAAGGGTTCCTGGGCGCGGCGGATCAATTTGCCGGTGAGGCCTTTCGCGCCCCCCGGCGGGCTGAATACCGGGGCGATGGCCGCCAGGCCGGCGCGGTGGGTGGCCGGGTAGAGGCCGAGGATCGCGCCCAGGGGATAGCCGGTGAAATAGAGCGTCTGGCCTTCGCGCGCCTTGTCCGAATCACCCAGGGTCAGCGCCGGCAGGGGCGTGCCGCCCACCCTGAGCAACAGCAGGTCGTGTTCCTCGTCGGCGACGACACGCTCGGCGGAGCGGATCTCCACCTGCTCGCCGCGGCGGACGACAACCGCCAGGGTTTCCTTGTGTTCCAAGTCCAGCAGCAGGGGCGGGACATGGGCATTGGTGACCACCTGCCGGCCGTCGCCCACCACGAAGCCGGTCCCGGCCAGCTTGAGGCGCGGGTTGCGGGTGGGGTGCAGGGTGCCGATACCCACCACCGAAGGCTTGATGCGCGGCAACAGATCGACGATATCCCCCGCGCGCGCGTTTAAGTGCATGCAAAGGAGTGCCGCTATTAGTGGGGTCGTGAAGCGCATGCGTACTGTGAGGGTTCCGACAGGCTGAATGGTGCCACGCAGTTCCTGCCGCGCCCACCACTGTAAAATGCGCCAACCATCAACAAGGAGTGTTACATGACCACCGTCGCCGTCGTGGGCCTGGGCTATGTGGGCCTGCCCCTCGCCGTGGAATTCGGCAGGAAGTTCGAAACCATAGGCTATGACCTGTCCGAGGCCAAGATCGCCAACTACAAGAACTACTGCGACCCCACCGGCGAGGTGAGCAGCGAGGACCTTAAGGCAGCGACCCGCCTGACCGTATCCACCGATCCCAGCACCATCGGCAAGGCCGACGTGATCATCGTCGCCGTCCCCACGCCGGTGGATGAGGCGCACATCCCCGATTTCTCGCCCCTGGTCGGTTCATCAACCACGGTGGGCAAATACATGAAGAAGGGCGCCATCGTGGTTTATGAATCCACGGTCTATCCCGGCGCCACCGAAGAGGTGTGCATCCCCCTGCTGGAACAGCATTCCGGCATGAAGTGGATGCGCGACTTCCATGTGGGCTATTCCCCCGAGCGTGTGAACCCCGGTGACAAGGAGCGCACCATCACCAGGATCGTGAAAGTGGTGTCCGGCGACGACGCGGAGACCCTGAAGATCGTCGGCGACCTGTACGAATCGGTGATCACCGCCGGCGTGCATCGCGCCAGCAGCATCAAGGTGGCCGAGGCCGCCAAGGTAATCGAGAACACCCAGCGCGACCTGAACATCGCCCTGATGAACGAACTGGCGCTGATCTTCGACCGCCTGGGCATCGATACCCTGGAGGTCTTGCAGGCCGCCGGCACCAAGTGGAACTTCCTGCCCTTCCGTCCCGGCCTGGTGGGCGGCCACTGCATCGGTGTCGATCCCTATTACCTGACCCACAAAGCGGAGATGCTGGGCTACCACCCCCAGGTCATCCTGGCCGGCCGACGGATCAACGACGGCATGGCAGCCTACGTCGCGCAACAAACGGTCAAGTACCTGATCAAGGCCGGATCGGCCGTGAAGGGTGCCAAAGTCACCGTGCTGGGCCTGACCTTCAAGGAGAACTGCCCCGACCTGCGCAACTCGAAGGTGGCCGATGTGGTGCGCGAGCTGAAGGACTTCGGCTGCGACGTAGCGGTGCACGATCCCATCGCCGAGCCGCCCGAGGCCGAGCACGAATACGGCATCACCCTCACCCCCTGGGACAAACTGCCCGAGGCCGACGCCTTCGTCGCCGCCGTGGCCCATAAGGAATACCTGGGTATGCCCTTCCCTGAGCTGACCGGAAAACTCAGGAAAGGCGGCACCTTCGTGGACGTCAAGTCGGCCTACGATCCGGCGGCGGTAGCTGCTGCTGGCTATACGCTCTGGCGGCTTTGATCCAGATCCCCGCCGTTCCGGGCGACGCGGGAGACCGGGGGAAACCGCCCGGCATCCGGCCCGCACCGGCTTGACGGCCTTTCCGAGCACACCATGAGCGCCTACACCGATCTGACCGCCCGCCTGCCCGGCACACCGAAAACCTGGCTGATCACTGGCGTGGCCGGCTTCATCGGCTGCAACCTGCTGGAGACCCTGCTCAGGCTGGATCAGCAGGTGGTGGGGCTAGACAACTTCGCCACCGGCCATCGCCACAACCTGGAGCAGATTCGGGCGGCGGTCACGCCGGCGCAGTGGTCACGCTTCACGTTCATCGAAGGCGACATCCGCCGGCTGGAAGACTGCCGCCGCGCCTGCGCCGGCACCGACTACGTGCTGCACCAGGCCGCCCTGGGCTCAGTGCCGCGCTCCATCGAGGACCCGATCACCACCAACGGCGCCAACATCGACGGTTTCCTCAACATGCTGGTGGCGGCGCGGGACGCAAAGGTGGCGCGCTTCGTCTATGCCGCCTCCAGTTCCACCTACGGCGACCACCCCGGACTGCCCAAGGTGGAAGACCGTATCGGCAATCCCCTGTCGCCCTACGCCGTGACCAAGCTGGTCAACGAGCAATACGCGGCGGTGTTCGCCCGCACCTACGGCTTCAAGACCATCGGTCTGCGCTACTTCAACATCTTCGGCGCCCACCAGGACCCCAACGGCGCCTATGCCGCCGTGGTGCCCAAGTGGACCGCGGCCATGATCCACGACGAGACCGTGTGGATCAACGGCGACGGCGAGACCAGCCGCGACTTCTGCTACATCGCCAACACCGTGCAGGCCAACCTGCTGGCGGCCACGGTGGCAGACGAGGCCGCGACCGACCAGGTCTATAACATAGCGGTGGGCGACCGCACGACGCTCAATGACCTGTTCGAGGCCATCCGCTCCATCCTGGAACCGCGTTTCCCGCATCTGCGCGAATTCCGACCCAGCTACCGGGACTTCCGCGCCGGCGACGTGCGCCACTCCCTTGCGGATGTGAGCAAAGCACGTACCCTGTTGGGCTATGAACCCACCCACCGCATCAAGGAAGGCCTGGAGGAGGCCATGGACTGGTACGTGGCGGACCTTGCGCCGCGCCCCTGAACGCATCATCAAACTGGGCCTGGGTCTCTGCCTGGCCCTGCCGCCCGCCGCTGTCCTTGCCGAATTACCCTCTCCCGTGAGCGCGGCGCTGCAGCTCACCGGCATCCCGGACAGCCACATCGGCCTCATCCTCCAGGAAGTCGGCGCCCCCGAGCCGCGCCTAGCGCACGGGGAGCTACGCTCCTTCAACCCGGCCTCGGTGATGAAGCTGCTGACCACCCTGGCCGCCCTGGACCGCCTCGGCCCGGCACACACCTGGCATACCGCCGTCCTGGCCGACGCTCCGGTCAAGGACAGCCGCCTGTTGGGCAACCTGATTCTCAAGGGCGGCGGCGATCCGGGCCTGACCCTGGAACGTTTCTGGCTGTTGCTGCGGGAAATCCGCGCCCGCGGCATCCAGCACATCCAGGGCGACGTGATCCTGGACAACGGCCTGTATGCCATCGAACCCGCCGACCCCGGCGCCTTCGACCAGGAGCCCCTGCGGGCCTACAACGCCCAGCCGGCCGCCCTGCTGGTCAACCACAATGCCTTGGGCCTGCGCCTCGGGCCGCGTGCCACCGCCGTGGAAGGACAACTGGACCCCCCCGCCCTGAAACTCGACGTGGCCGCCCAGACCGTGTCCCAGGAACGCTGCGGCGATTGGCAGAAGGACCTGCGCTTCACCCGGCAGGGTGACACCCTGCGCGTGGAGGGCCTTTACCCTGATGGCTGCGGCGAGCGGCAGACCTGGCTGAACCTGCTCGATCCGGAGGAAAACACCGCCGCGGTCTTCCTGAGCCTGTGGCGGGAACTGGGCGGCAGCGTCGGCGGCCGGGTGCGGCCCGGCACCGCCCCCGATGGCGCCCGGACGGTCCTGGAGTTCGCCTCCCAGCCCCTGGGTCGGCTGATCCTGGACGTGAACGAATACAGCAACAATGTCATGGCCAAGATGCTGTTCCTCAACCTGGGCACGCACCGCTTCGGCGGCCCGGCCACTTGGCAGAAGGGCCAGGACGCGGTACGCGCCTGGCTGGCGGACCACGGCCTGAAGTTTCCCGAACTGGTGCTGGAAAACGGCTCGGGCCTGTCCCGCATCGAGCGCATCAGCGCCGCCTCCCTGGCCCGGCTGCTGAATTTCGCCGCCACGCGGCCGGCATTCCACGAATTCGTCGCCTCCCTGCCCGCCCTGGGCCAGGAGGGCACCCTGAAAAACCGTTTGCCGGACAGTCCCGCCGCAGGCCGCGCCTGGCTCAAGACCGGCACCCTGAACGGCGCGCGCAACCTGGCCGGCTATTTCATGGATGACACCGGGCGGCGGCACATCCTGGTGCTGCTGATCAACCACGGCCGGGCACCCCACGGTGCCCTCGTTCAGGACACCCTGATCGGTTGGGCCTTCCCTGTCCTTAAGCAGTAAACCCTAGAATTTCATCATTCACTTATACACAGCCGGCCAAACTCAATTTCCGGAACGGGTCAAGTGTTCTGTCACGCTCCCAAGCATATATGTAATGCATTGATTAAAAACAACTTGTGGCATTGTTCGTTTTTTAGGCTAAGCCTCCCGAGGCGCCTTCGCACAGGCTTCTTTGCCGATAAATGACACCTTGCCCACAGAGTTATCCACAGGTTTCGTGGACAATCGAAAAAAGCTGTCGAATATCCGGCAGTTCATTCGCACTAATGAGAATTCACATGAGCTTCGTCGCCTATCCGAGCCTTTGATGAAGATCGCCAAAGTCGCACTCGAAGTACCCCTACCCCAATTGTTCGATTACCGCTGGGAGGTGGCCGAGGCCGACGCCGACCCGGTCGGCAGGCGGGTGCTGGTACCCTTCGGGCGGCGGTTGATGGTCGGCGTGGTGCTGGCCCTGACCGACGCGAGCGACCTGCCCGCCGAGCAGATCAAGCCCGCGCGACCGCTGGGGCCCGGCCTGCCGCCCCTGCCCAAAGAAATCCTCGCCCTGGCCGGATTCGCCGCCGACTATTACCACCATCCGCGGGGTGCCGCCCTGCTCGGCGTCCTGCCGCCGGTCCTCAAGCGTCCCCGCCCGCCACGCCTGCCGCAGCCTGCCGCCTACGCCCTCACCCCCGCGGGCCGCGATGCCGTATCCCGACTGCCCGCCCGCGCCACCCGGCAGCGGGCGCTGGCCACCCGCTTGGAGGCCGGGGCGGTGGATGTACATCAGAGGGACGAAGACCGCTCCCTGGCGCGGGACTGGCTGCGCAAGGGCTGGCTGGAACCTGCCCGGCCGGCGCCGGCCGGGCCGCCCGCCGCCCGGCCGCCCGAACTGACCACCGAACAGGCCGCGGCGGTCAACGCCATCCGCGGCAGCGCCGGGCAGTTCGCCGTCTGGCTGCTGCACGGGGTCACCGGCAGCGGCAAGACCGAGGT